>NZ_BMIR01000052.1 GCF_014642655.1 Pullulanibacillus camelliae | reverse complement strand
GCCTCTTGGTTTGGGCTGTTTCCGTTTCGCTCGCCGCTACTCAGGAAATCGCATTTGCTTTCTCTTCCTCCGGGTACTTAGATGTTTCAGTTCCCCGGGTCTGCCTTTCTTATCCTATGGATTCAGATAAGAATCCTACCCGTTCAGGGTAGGGGGTTCCCCCATTCGGAAATCTCCGGATCACAGCTTACTTACGGCTCCCCGAAGCATATCGGTGTTCGTCCCGTCCTTCATCGGCTCCTAGTGCCAAGGCATCCACCGTGCGCCCTTACACACTTAACCTATCGGTTTGTTCTCACACATCGAGCTTCTTTGTCAGCTTCGCTCACCTCCATCCTCATGTACACACGTACACTCCGGTGGCGGTTCGCTGGCTTCCGCGAATCTCTTGGTGCTAACATCCCTTTTTCGGTTTGTTGAACAAACCTTCAAACGGCCACAACACATCATTGACGGTTATGACTCGCTCTCATTTATGCTTACTTTCGTTATCCAGTTTTCAAAGAACAT
>NZ_BMIR01000051.1 GCF_014642655.1 Pullulanibacillus camelliae | reverse complement strand
GAAATCTTTCGGTGATCCATCTGTTCAAAGTGGAAAAACTGTAACGAATCTTCTAATCCTGCTTCAAGGGTGCCAATGGCTTCTGGATAGGAATCTTCGTATTCATCCATCAAGGATTCGGCATAAAACTTGGCTGTTGCATAGTCTGGCTGCAACCAAATCTGTTTAAGTCGTGCCGCAAATGCTTCCTTATTTTTACTAGGAATGTGAGCGAGTATATTACGCATAAAATGGACTTTACATCGTTGCCATGAGCAGCCAATAAAAGACTCTTTAATGGCCTTACATAAACCTTGGTGAGCATCAGAGATCACAAGCCAAACGTCCTCAAGTCCTCTTGCTTTCAGGTTGTCAAACAAGCTCTTGTAGGTGGCTTCCGATTCTTCCTGCATCGGTTCTATAGCTAAAATATCACGTTTGCCGGACTCATCAATACCAATCACGACTTGGACGGCCATATTCAAGACTCGGTGATCATAGCGAATCTTTTCATAAAGCGCATCCACCCAGAGTACAGGATAGGTCTTTTCTAACGACCGATTCCTGAACGTCTCGACTTGCTCGTTCAGTTCTCTGGTAATCTGAGAAACTTGTCCTCTGGATATGGATTCTATGCCAAGACTTTTTGCCAGTTTCTTGATTTTCCTTGTAGAAACCCCATTGATATAGGCTTCTTGAATGACCTGGATCAAGGCAGTTTCGGA
>NZ_BMIR01000050.1 GCF_014642655.1 Pullulanibacillus camelliae | reverse complement strand
GTTGATGATCACTCATCAACCTTATGGTCAAAAGTTAAATCTTGGCGTCATTTAAAAGGTTTCCCTTTTTGCGCTTGGCTTTTGTTCAGTTTTAAAAGAACGATCGAAATAAAAATGGTGGAGCCTAGCGGGATCGAACCGCTGACCCCCTGCTTGCAAAGCAGGTGCTCTCCCAGCTGAGCTAAGGCCCCGTAATGGTCGGGAAGACAGGATTCGAACCTGCGACCCCCTGGTCCCAAACCAGGTGCTCTACCAAGCTGAGCCACTTCCCGATATCTACTATTATATTTACTGGCGCGCCCTGGAGGATTTGAACCCCCAACCTTCTGATCCGTAGTCAGACACTCTATCCAGTTGAGCTAAGGGCGCATGGTGCCGAGGGCCGGACTCGAACCGGCACGGTAGTCACCTACCGCAGGATTTTAAGTCCTGTGCGTCTGCCAATTCCGCCACCCCGGCGTGGCATTTTTATTATTGGAGCGGAAGACGGGATTCGAACCCGCGACCCCCACCTTGGCAAGGTGGTGTTCTACCACTGAACTACTTCCGCATCTAATGCGGGTGAAGGGACTTGAACCCCCACGTCGTAAGACACTAGATCCTAAGTCTAGCGCGTCTGCCAATTCCGCCACACCCGCACAACATGGTGAGCCATGAAGGATTCGAACCTTCGACCCTCTGATTAAAAGTCAGATGCTCTACCGACTGAGCTAATGGCTCGTTTTTTTGTTCATAAAAAAGTGATTAAAACATATACAATTAATGAACGATTAAGTATACTCGCATGGTGCCGGCCAGAGGACTTGAACCCCCAACCTACTGATTACGATTCAGTTGCTCTACCAATTGAGCTAGGCCGGCGTTATTTAAGCCGATACTCACTTATTATAAACACATTTACTAGATTTGTCAAGAAGGAATTTATCCCGCCCGGCAGCGTCCTACTCTCACAGGGGGAAGCCCCCAATTACCATCGGCGCAGAAGAGCTTAACGGCCGTGTTCGGGATGGGAACGGGTGTGACCTCTTCGCTA
>NZ_BMIR01000048.1 GCF_014642655.1 Pullulanibacillus camelliae | reverse complement strand
GTGGTACAGGAATATCCACCTGTTGTCCATCGCCTACGCCTTCCGGCCTCGGCTTAGGTCCCGACTAACCCTGAGCGGACGAACCTTCCTCAGGAACCCTTAGGCTTTCGACGGAGGGGATTCTCACCCCTCTTTTCGTTACTCATACCGGCATTCTCACTTCTAAGCGCTCCAACAGACCTTCCGGTCTACCTTCTCTGCCCTTAGAACGCTCCCCTACCATGACTATGAAGTCATCCACAGCTTCGGTGATACGTTTAGCCCCGTTACATTTTCGGCGCAGCGCCACTCGACCAGTGAGCTATTACGCACTCTTTGAATGGTGGCTGCTTCTAAGCCAACATCCTGGTTGTCTAAGCAACGCCACATCCTTTGCCACTTAACGTATACTTTGGGACCTTAGCTGGTGGTCTGGGCTGTTTCCCTTTCGACGACGGATCTTATCACTCGCCGTCTGACTCCCGTGGATAAGTCGTTGGCATTCGGAGTTTGACTGAACTCGGTAATCCTGTGGGGACCCCTCACTCAATCAGTGCTCTACCTCCAAGACTCTTCCCACGAGGCTAGCCCTAAAGCTATTTCGGGGAGAACCAGCTATCTCCGTGTTCGATTGGCATTTCACCCCTACCCACACCTCATCCCCGCCTTTTTCAACAGACGTGGGTTCGGGCCTCCATTCAGTGTTACCTGAACTTCACCCTGGACATGGGTAGATCACACGGTTTCGGGTCGGCAACCCTAAACTCTATCGCCCTATTCAGACTCGCTTTCGCTTCGGCTCCGCCTCTTCAGCTTAACCTTGCTTAGAATCGCCACTCGCCGGTCCATTCTACAAAAGGTACGCCGTCACCCCCCGAAGGGGGCTCCGACTACTTGTAAGCGCACGGTTTCAGGATCTCTTTCACTCCCCTTCCGGGGTGCTTTTCACCTTTCCCTCACGGTACTGGTTCACTATCGGTCACTAGGGAGTATTTAGCCTTGGGAGATGGTCCTCCCAGCTTCCGACGGGGTTTCACGTGTCCCGCCGTACTCAGGATCCACTCGGGTTTGCGTTTCGTTTCGACTACAGGGCTGTTACCTTCT
>NZ_BMIR01000047.1 GCF_014642655.1 Pullulanibacillus camelliae | reverse complement strand
TGATATGCTCCCCTTACGGTAGACAGATTAAAAAACAAAAATCTGTTTTACCGTAAGGGGAGTTTTTCTGTGTCTAAGAGAGGATACACCGTCGAGTTTAAATATAACGTAATAAATGCTTATAAGAATAGGGATTGTAGTATTAAAGACTTTTGTCTGAAGTTTAAAATCGGTAAACGTTCATTAATGAAGTGGTTGGATTTATACGAAAATTATGGAGTTGACGGATTAAAGGCATCTAAAACCTGGAAACAGTATTCTAAGGTTCTTAAAGAAGCTGCTGTAAGGGATTATTTATCCGGAAAACATTCTAAATATGAGATTGTCAAAATGTATCAAATCTCAAGTGATTCTGTCCTCCAAAAGTGGATTAACAAGTATAATAGTCATAGGGAATTAAAGGATACGTCTAAAGGAAGGACGAGCTCTATGACTAAAGGAAGAAAAACCACTTGGGAAGAACGTTTAGACATCATAAAATATTGCTTAAGGAACAAAAAGGATTATCAGAAAACCGCTGAAATATATGAAGTCTCCTATCAACAAGTTTATTCATGGGTTAAGAAGTATGAAGAGCGTGGAGAGGATGCCCTTAAGGATAAGCGTGGTAGGAAGAAAGAAGAAGCGGAATTAACTCCAGAAGACAAAACTAGATTAGAGATAAAGAAGTTAGAAATGGAAAATGAACGATTACGTGCTGAGAACCTGTTCTTAAAAAAGTTAGAGGAGATCGAAAGGAGGCGAAAGTAAGCCGTATCCGATTTGAAGATAAGTATGTCGCTATCCAGGAACTTCATTTAGAAGAGAAGCTAAGTATCATCTTACTTTGTGACATCGCTGGTATCTCAAGAGCGGCTTATTATAAATGGTTAAAGCGAACCCCTACTGCACATGACCTTCTAAATGAAGCCATTATCGAAGCGATGAGAAACCTCCATGAAAAAGTGGATGGCATCTTCGGTTATCGTCAGATGACACTCCATATGAATCGAAAGTTTAAGGAGCCACTCAATCACAAGAGGATCTATCGTTTAATGAAAGTGGCTGGTTTACGCTCTGTTATTAGAGTGAAGAGAAAACAATACAAGCGTTCTACTCCTCAACACGTCGCTGAAAACGTGTTGAATCGGGAATTTACAGCTGATAACCCCAATGAGAAGTGGGTTACTGATGTCACGGAATTTAAATATGGTTTATCAAAGAAAGCTTATTTAAGTGCGATTCGAGATCTTTATGACGGGTCCATTGTTAGTTATGTTCTTGGGCATTCAAATAACAATAAACTTGTGTTTGATACACTCGACCAAGCGACAAATCTTTTACATGATGAACATCCACTTATCCATAGTGATCGTGGCTTCCAGTACACCTCACTTGGATTTAAGAAAAGAATAGATAAAGTAGAAATGACTCAAAGTATGTCACGGGTAGGCAGATGTATTGATAATGGGCCTATGGAATCTTTTTGGGGAACTTTAAAATCTGAGAAGTACTATTTACATAAATATGAAACGTTTGAAGAACTTTCTCAAGCCATAAATGACTACATCTTTTTCTATAACCACGAAAGATATCAAAAACGATTAAACGGCCTTAGCCCTATGGAATATAGAACTAAAGCCGCTTAAAACTCGTTTTATTATTTTCACTGTCTACTTGACAGGGGGCACTTCA
>NZ_BMIR01000046.1 GCF_014642655.1 Pullulanibacillus camelliae | reverse complement strand
CCTGAATCCGTGATGAATTGAAATCGACTTTGATTTTGTTGTAATTTTGATGGATTGATAATCCATAAAACCCTTTTTATGCTTATGACCTATGTCATCTCTATTTCCGAAAATGGAACAAATCTCTTTTTTAGGTATACGAACCAAAAAAATAGACAAAAAAGCACAGGGAGTGACGTTGGACATCAGTGCCCGAACATTCGTTCGTTATCTTGCCTCTCTCCATTTCTGATAGACGTTCAGTAGGGGCTCGCTATAGCCACTCCTTCGCGTCAGTTTCATCCAGATCTGTCGTGATCGACGGACGAGTCGCCCTGCCATCGTGATCACCGTCTGAATAATCGTCTTGATGCGGCGGCGTTTCACTTTGTGGTGCAACGGATGTCTCGGATCGCTTAATAGATCTTGTCCAATCAGACGAAGAAGATTGTAAACGAAGGCTCCCATGACCAACACGAGCGCATTCGTTTTCATCTTCCCAGATGGAAGCCGCTCTAAATCTAAGTCGCTCTTCAGTTCGCTATGAAACTGTTCGCATGTCGCATGGTCATGATACAACGCGAGCACATCGCTCATTCGAACATGCTCGTATCCTTTGAGCCGCACCCAATAGCTTTCCACTTCATAATCAGGAACGAGCATCAGCTGTCCATTGCGTTCCATCGTCCGTTCCGTCACTTGGGTGACTTGAACGTACGTATACGTGTTTCCATCGATCGCTGCCTTCTGTGGAAGGCATAGCTCATAGGTTTGTACTCCTTCGCTTTGTCCATCATCGACACGTTTGCCCTTTTGCGAAGCGATCTGGAACCAAAGCGCTTTCGATTCTCGGCGTAAGTTTCGCTTGATGACAAAGTCCACGTCTTCCTTTAGGCATACGTGCACATTCGCTTCTGCATCGTTTCCTGCATCCATGCGAACAAGCAGACGAGATGAAGTCAGTTGACGAGCTCGACGGATAGCGGTGACTAAAAACGAGGGCATGTTGTCTTGCACATGTTGTTTCCCTGGACGCAACTCGGCATGAACGAGATACCCTTCCTTCCCTGCATACGCAAACAACGGTGTAAAACCGTCAAATCCTTTATACGTTCGACTGACTCCTTCTTTTTTCGTATCGGAGTTGTCAAATGGGGAACCATCTATATCAAGGGGAAGCCATGTCGTCTTTCCTTTGGTCCAACAAGGGGACAAAGTGGCATGTCGTTGAATCAACAGACGTATGGACTCCTCCCAAAGAATCGTTTCGGTCATCGGAAGACAAGCGAGCTGATCGAGTCGTTGTCGCAAGGTTGGAGAGGAAGGCACGTGCTGAATCCCCATCGATGCCGAAAAGATATCGTCCTGACGATACGCTTCGATATGATCGAAATCCGTTTTTCCTGTGGCAAGCAAGCCAATCATCGAGCGAATGACATCGCTATGGGAAATGTGCACTTCTCGACGAACCGTTGGAAGCCGAAGTGCGTTTACCCGTTTATCCAGTTTCGTTCGATGGAGTAAGTAGCCAACGAGAGCAAGCCCAGCACTTGGGGTAATCGCTTCATCTGTCAATACAAACCGAATCGGGAAATCTTTCATCACATCACCTACTTGATGAAGAATCGTCAACGTCGTTTTCCCTTATCGTATCAACGGTTTGCGACCATTGTAAAGATGTTTTGTCACGGATTCAGG
>NZ_BMIR01000045.1 GCF_014642655.1 Pullulanibacillus camelliae | reverse complement strand
GTTTGTGTCAAACTTTTCTCGGTACCCTATTCATCCCAGTATTTCTGGCACTCTAAATTTGTACGCTTTTCCAGCTACCGCGCGAATGTCTTCGCTTGGTTCCCCGTCATTTTAAGTTACGTTCTAAAGACCAAGAACCTAACTTAAAATGCCAGGATGGTTATCTAAAACTTTTAGCTAGCTTTCCTATGGCGGATGAATGAGGTGCATACACACCGATTACGCCTTGCTTAGCACCCATCGACGGGCGTGTAGGTTGATGCAAATAAGAAGACATGCGGACAACCTTCTTCACTTCTCGTTGCTTTCTTGCACTTCGTTTAAGATCCGCAAGATAAACTTCTCGTAAGGTGCCGTTTAGTATGCCTTGTTTTACCTTTACCATCGCCTCTGCGCCCTCTGGACTCCAATGCATGCCTCGTTTCTTCATACGGTAAGTAACACGTCGCTGATTCGATTCCATCGCACCTAGATTTCTTGCGTCTTCTGGAGGATTATCTATACGCTTTTTCCAATTCAAAATACGATCCCAATTGTTCAAGATATACGTACGAAACACCTTAACTTTTTCGGTTTTTTTGGAGTCTTCAAGCGTGCTTTCGTAAGTATCCAGCCATAAGTTAAAATGCTCTAAGTCATGATTCTCTAACGCTTTTCGTAATTCCGTTTTATAGTCACTCTGTTTGGCACCAAGTGCTCGATTAAGCCCTTGGAATACATGGTAAGGGTCTAGTTGGTTTAGAACAGGATATTCTGACTGGGAAAAGGCTTCTTGAAACTTCTCAGCTGTGTAACCGGCTCCACCATCACTATTCGTTACAACTCGTGTCTTTTCCAAAGAATAATGATTGGCAGTAAGTGCCTGAACTTCTTTCCAAAATTCCGAGGTTGGTTTGGTTGTCATAAGCACTTTCTGATTACGCAAAGATACGCGTTTCCCACTCTTATCCCAGCCTTCGTAAATAATCGCATGGCTTACCTCGTGACTCTTTTTCTTTTCCGTTCCCCTAACGAATACCCCATCAGCTTCTGCATAAAGAAACTCAACTTTTTCACCTTCTGGCAATTCAGCGGAATCCTCTAAATCAATGACCATGTCCTTATCCGCTATAGCTTGTGCTCTCCCAACCTCTCTCACAATCGTTCCAACCGTTGCGTGACTAATATCTACAGCTGTCCACTCCTTCAGTACATGAGCCACTTCTCTGTAGGTACTTTCAGCGGCCATTTCGGCAACCTTTACTTCTACAAAAGGACTTCTACGCTTGTACTTTTTAAATCCAATCCATTCATCAAAAGGATAGTGGGAATGACCTTCTAAATCATGCATAAGCGTATGTGTAAATCTCACTCCACCAAAAGTGAATTGAATTTCCCTTTCGTCATTTCTTTCAACCCTCCAGCCTTCCGCTTGTTTTTTCTTCACAATGACAGTGTTCATATTGGTGAATACGTCCCCCAACAAGGACGCAAACAACTCATACATCAAGGTACGAACACTTTCCTCGAAATCAATTAAATTATCTGTTTGGTGTATTAATCTGTATAATTTTGATATAATAGTATTCATGAAGAGGCCTCTTTCTACGATGTATTTGCTCTGGTAGGCATACATTTATGATAGAGTGCCTCTTCTTTTTTGGCTAGGATTTTGTAGAAATACCACCGAGAACTATTTTACACATAC
>NZ_BMIR01000044.1 GCF_014642655.1 Pullulanibacillus camelliae | reverse complement strand
GGGGGGCATTGGGTGAAAAAGTGGCTTGACGCTTAGAGCCCCAATGGATACAAGAGTCAACAAAAAATCAACAAAGTGCCAACAAAAACACCAACATTTTATTTTTTGTATGCTAATCGTTGCATTTAATGCACACTTTAGTTATATTAATATTAAATAATTAAATGGAGTTGTCAAAATGAGCACGAATAAAAAAAGGTTAACGATTACGTTGGCGGAATCTGTTTTGATTGATTTAGAAAAAATGGCTAAAGATAAAGGTTTGTCTAAATCAGCAGTAATTACAATTGCTTTAGAAGAATACAAGAAAGGGCAGAAATGAACAGAAAAAAAGCGTCCCCCTGCAAGAGTTCGCTTTTTGGATTTTCCTTATTTCTGTTAAGGTGATTTTAACATTATGGCTAAAGATAAAGCAAGATACTTCACGTTCTTATTGTATCCTGAAAGTATTCCGGAAGATTGGGAAATGAGATTAGAGTCGCTAGGTGTTCCTATTGCGATTAGCCCACTTCATGACAAAGATTTAAGCAATGTTGAAGGACAAAAATATAAAAAAGCTCATTATCATGTAATTTATGTGGCGAAAAATCCAGTAACTGCTGAAAGTGTTCGTTTGAAAATAAAGCGCTGTTTAGGGTCTCGAAGTGTTGCTATGGTTCAAATTGTCGTTCAAAGCATGGAAAATATATATTTATATTTAACGCATGAATCAAAAGACGCTATCGCTAAAAATAAGCATGTGTATGACAAAAAAGATATTAAACTACTAAACAATTTTGATATTGATCGGTACATAACGCTTGATGTTGAAGATAAAGATGACATGTTGAACGATATCTGTGATTTGATTGATGAACATGGACTAGCTAATATTCGTGAATTAAGAAGATTTGTAAGAGTTCATGGTTCAGAGCATAATTTGCCTAGTATGAAGATAATAAACTCTGTTTTACGGTCGCATACTGGATTGATTAGGTTGTATTTTGATGCTGTTTATCAAGAACGGAAATATGGTAGAGGCGATATTGATAGAGAAACAGGGGAATTAAAATGACAAAATGGAATAATACGATATTTTTTGAGAATGGGATCAAACATGAATTAACAGTTGAAGAAATAAACATTATCAAGAAATCACTTGCTGATTTTAAAGCGAATGATGATAGCGAAAAAGAAACACTTGAGCAATTGAAATCATTATTTATTCATCATTTAGATTGAGATTTAAAATCAGTTTCAAAATCTAATCGACATAAAACGACAAGAAGGGATAACAAAAGATGAGCAATCATTTCCGAATGATAAAAAGTCTGCCTTCAGATGAGCCGATAGAATACAAGATAGATAGGGATTATCTTCGTAAATCAAAAGCAGAGTACGAAGAAAATTTGAAGAAAGATAATGCCGAAATTGAGAGAGAAAAAGATTGAGATACAAGAGATACAGAAGATTATTTCTGTATCTCTTTTTTGTTTTTCTGTATATCTGGATGTATGCAAATAGAACGCCTTTTTAATTCGGTTTCTAGTAGTTCGATAAAGCGAGGGTCAAGTTTTAATTCTTTTGCTTTTATGTAAGCTTCAACTAAGTGTTTATCTGATAAATTGTCCATTTCGATTGAATTGCTTTTATACTCCTTTCTGTAAATTCACAAACTCCAATAGATTAATTGAATCAGCGTTTTCAATGCAAGGTTTTTAGCTTGGTAGAGGGAAAAGGGCAACATGTGGCGGTTGTCAATTTAAATTTGCGGTAGCGGACCGAAGGGAGCATAAGGAGCAAATTTGAATTGACAACCTCACTGCACCCGAACCCTCTTGGCATTGAATCGAACCCATTCGATTCCTGCCTACCGGCGAGGGAGCCCCCTCAATTTTGAGGGGGTTGGGGGAGTTTTTGAAGGGGGTCTGGGGAAGAGTTCCCCAGCGGGTTTGGGCAGAGCCCAAGGTTTGTTTTTTTGTCATGCAATTGCATGACTCGGCGGTAGCCGAATAGCCTCGCAGAGCACACACTTTACGAATGTAAAGTATAGTGTGTTATACTTTACATGGAAGTGTTGCCGAAAAACTGCCCCCGAAATGGAGCTGATTTTATGAGTTATGCGGTCGTCCGAATGCAGAAAATGAAGGCGCATGATTTGAAGGGAATTCAGTTTCATAATCAGCGTGAAAGAGAAAGCAGGACGAATTTGGATATTGATAAAGAGCGTTCCCATGAAAATTATGATTTGGTCCATGATGAAAAAATTGATTATAACCAGCACCACTGTACATATGGACGAGAAAACACCCCATATGCATGTTGGCATTCAATCGCCAAGAATTGCTTTGGTTGCAAGATAAGTTTCCCGAGCATATGCAAAAGCTTGGCTTTGATTTGGAGCGAGGGGAAAAAGGTTCTACTCGTGAGCATTTGGAAACGAGGGAATTCAAAAGGCAGACGCCTCCAGGAGAAGAAAAATGAATTGCTCGCCCTCAATGAAAAAGTTCCAGATGAAATTAAAGTTCGGGCCAAAAGGGAATTTCAGCAAATCGAGGTTAAGAGCGAGGAAAAGAATCTTTTCGGGATTCCCAAAAAAGAGTTGAAAAAGACACCGACTGGAAATGTGATTGTTCCCGAACAAGACTTTAAAAATTTGGTTCATGCTGCCAAAGAAAACAAACGGCTAAAGGGCAACATGGAAAAAATATTGAGCACCGATTTGGCAAAGGAAAATAAAAAATTGGGTCAACAGCTGCGAGCCGTTTACAAGGAGTGGGAAACGGAAGCCAGTGCAAATAAAAAATTAAGACAGGAAAATATGCAGTTGCTTCGGGAGAATAGCACTTTAAAAAGCCGTATAAGCGATTTAAGGCGCGAAATTGGTTTGATATATAAAAGCACCAAAGAATTTTTAAAAGCCCGTACAAGCGATTTTAAGACGTTTAAGAGCCTTTTTAATGATTTGGTAGGCAAAGTTAAGGAAAGAGCCCCCGAAGGCGAATTTGAGCGTTTAAACAGGATTGAAAAGCGTCGTGAAAGAGAAAATGGTCTTGAAAGATAAAAAGCACTTGAAAAAGGTGCTTTTTTTGGTTTTTTGAACTTGGGTTTTTTGGGG
>NZ_BMIR01000043.1 GCF_014642655.1 Pullulanibacillus camelliae | reverse complement strand
GAACCAAGCGAAGACATTCGCGCGGTAGCTGGAAAAGCGTACAAATTTAGAGTGCCAGAAATACTGGGATGAATAGGGTACCGAGAAAAGTTTGACACAAACAAATTTAACATCTTTGTTGTGAATGATCTGTATCTATTATAGTATAGTGACAGATGAGTATAAAGGTTGTTCCATTATGAAAAGAAAGAATGATCAGACATCATTTCTCCATTTGAATAGATTTGAAAAAGGCGTCGTCATCGTGGCCTTGATACTCCTTGGCATTCTAGTGATCACTTGGGTTCTAGGGTTGTTTTTCTTCGGCTTTGCGGGCTTTTTTCGTTTAGTTGGAGTGGACTATACGTCTTCTTATGTTCTGATAGGCTTTGTGATTTTTTTCCTTCTTATTGGCTCCCTTTTAGATGTCTGTGCGCTTGCTTTTATTGGATTATTTGCTCATTATGTAAGAGGAAAATATTCTTTATTCATCATAAGAATGGCGATCGATTGCTCTTTTACTTGGTTAGCGCTACATGAAGTCGATGAATGGCTGAATCAAATAACGATTCCTTGGCCAGCGGAGCTTCTTGCGGCTCTGTTCCTCTTCATGGTTGATGTGGCATTGGATGAGAAAAAAGTAAAACCTGGAAGTTGATTGCGTATAAAGGCGAGGGGGGTAAAAATGGTCAAACGGGTTGCTGCGATTTATGACATTCATGGCAATGTCGCTGCGTTAAATGCTGTATTGCAAGACATTCAAAGCTGTGATGTTGATACCATTGTTATCGGCGGTGATTTGGCTTGGGGACCACAGCCTTTACAAGTGATGGAACGGGTGATGGCTCTTAAAGGGAACGTGCATTTTATAAAGGGAAATGCTGATAGAGAGGTCGGAGAGCGCTATGGCGTGGAACAAGGACTGGATGAGTGGGTGGCAACGATTAATCAATGGTGCTCAGATCAATTGACACCGTCGCAAATTGCCTTTTTAAATCATTTAGAAAAGCAAGTGAGTCTGACGATAGATGGAATGGGGGAGGTTTTATTTGTCCATGGCTCACCGCGAAGTGATGAAGAAGCGATTCGCAAAGCTACCTCCGAGCAAGAAATTGAACCAATGATTCAGTCTGTCAAACAAGCGATACTTGTTTGCGGGCATACACACGTCCAGTTTGATAGAATGGTATGTGATAAGCGTATTATTAATGCTGGTAGTGTCGGACTGCAAAGTGCTGCAAAAGGTGCCTGTTGGGCTTTACTTGGTCCTCATGTTGACTTGCGCCAGACAGACTATGATGTTCATGCTGCAGCTGAACACATCCGCCAATCCGGTGTGCCAATGGCAAGTGAGTTTGCTGACCACATTTTGAATCCGCCGAACGAAGGGCCTTAAAATTCAGTAGTGTAAGACGATCGTATCATATTAAAAGGAGGTAGTTTTAATGGCTTTTAATATGATAGATTTACTGATTCTAATCATTTGTCTTTATTTACTTGTAATTATTTTTAGACTTGAAGGCCGCGTTAAAAGTATGAAGTATACATTGGACCGGATGACACAACAAGATACGATGGCTAACGAAGCGGTAAATATAGTGAATTACGCGGATTACTTAATGAGGGAAAAGAGGTCAAAGCAGTCAAGCGGACTCGTGAGTTACTAGGCTTCTCATTGCTTGAAGCGAAACAATACATCGATAAATTAAAAGCAGAAGAAAAATAAGCCTGTCTAGAGTTTCTCCCAAACAAGATCAGGTCTTTGCACAAAGTGAGTTTGGGGATGGTTCCAACCAAGAACTCAATCAATTTTTGGAACAAGATGTGCTAAAGTATGCGAACTATAAACTAAGCTTATCAATTGAACACATTTTATAAGCGAAAATTGAGAAGAGCTAACTGAGGCATAGCTGTCTGGAAAGTGCTTTGATTTGCTTTTATATGAGAGGTTGCAGTCTGACAGATGAAACACCCCTTGGAAATATCACATAGAATCAAGGTGTGATTACCATTGGTTAATCATCTCAAAAGAGAGGGATCCATATGAGATGTGGTGCAAAATGCTTCGTTGCAGAAATGGAAGTCGACGGACAAAAGCAAGTGCGACCGGTTACTGCAAGAACACCTGCGGACGTTCGCAAAACGATTCGGTTAGAATATGGTACAGGGGTGACCGTCTTATCGGTTAAGGAAAAGAGAAAGTAGTAAAATTGAGGGTATAGCTTGTACAGGATGTAGGAATCAAAATATCATCAAAGACACAAGGCAATCTTCCAGAAGAAGATGGCCTTTTTATATGGGAAAAATTAATAGTGAAATTTTTTAAGGACGGTCTATTTATTCAACAATAAGCAGAAGCATAGTGTTAATATGAGTTAAACGACCGTGGAAGGGGAGACCTGAAATGAAACCGCAATTTAAAGCAGTAAGACGTCTATTGAAAGTTGGATGGGTACTGTGCTTGGGCGACATCATTTTTAATTGTCGCTATAATGGTCTCCCGAAAAATTATCCACTTAAAATTCAATTTCTTGATGTGTTTGGTTAGGAAGGAAACGGGAATTTTACCCTGCCGATCAATAGTGAATCGAATAAAAAAATGAAATGGCAGGGAGAAAGTGGAACATCGGATCAAAATATAAAACATTAAAGTGATTAAAATAGTCTCCCTCAGTAAATAACATTCACAAGTGGAGGTCATTGAATTGGAATACGAAGAATGATTCCCTTAATAGATTAAGCTATAATTTAATTAACTTGTTATGGTGTCGGGATGTGGTCTTTATTTTATATGCGCTGTTCTTGTTTATATTTGCTGGCTTAGCGTGGAGGTTATTTGATTTAGCTATGGCTAAGGGAGGGCTATCCTTTTTATTGGGGAATCTTCGGTGGCCTGGCATTGGCTTTATACGGTGTGATCGCAACCTTTCAAACTTTTCCATCGTTTGGTCGCGTGTATGCGACTTATGGTGGGGTGTTTATTTTACTGTCCGTGTTATGGGGATGGGGGATGAACCCCCGATCTTTATGATTGGCTGGGCGCTCTAATCTGTCTGAGCGGTGTCGCCGTCATCTTATGAGCACCGCGCCATTAGGAAGCTGTTTGTAACAGGGCAGCTGTTATAGCAAAAAGGATAGCTGAATACAGGTGTTTCGTCCCTGTTCAGCTATCCTCTTCTTTTTGTAAAAAATATTTGCCGATCTATTCATTTTGGCGGAGCTTTTTGCTGCTCTGAAATGGTTATGAAATCCCTGTACCATTGGACACGCTTGATTGATGTTTGACAATGCTGCCTAAGCGTATCGAGACACAGATGGAAACAAGCGCTAATATGACAATCATGGCGACGACACCAATCCAGCCGAAATGACTGTAAAATAGGCCGCTTACGGTCCCGCCAATACTGGAGCCGGCATAATATGAAAATAAATATAAGGATGAGGCTTGAGCCTTATCACGACTAGCGGCTTTTCCAACCCAACCACTCGCAATCGAATGACCGGCGAAGAAACCGTAGGTGAAGATGGCTATTCCTAATATTTTAAGCCAAAGATTTGCACCTAAAGTGATGCAAACGCCGATTAATAGGATGAATAATGACAGCTGTAATATTCGTCGTTTCCCGTATTGGTCAGCCAGCATTCCCATCCAGGTTGAACTAAATGTTCCCACGATATAAACGATGAAGATAAAACCGACTAAGGTCTGGCTTAGTGAATAGGGCGGCTTAATCAATTGGAAGCCAATGTAGTTATATAAGGAAACAAAGCTTCCCATTAATAAAAAACCAATGAGAAATAAGTAAATAAGACCAGGCTTCTTAAATTGGCTTAATAAAGAACGACTGAGTTGTTTGACATTAAACCTTTGTGGTCTAAAATGGGTAGATTGAGGTAAAATCAACCAAAAAATAAAACTAGAAAGGAGGCTCAGTACCCCAATGCCTATTAAGGCAATATGCCAATTGAAATAATCAGTTAAAATGCCACTGATGATCCGCCCCGTCATCCCTCCGATGGAATTTCCACTAATGTAAAGGCCCATGGCCATCCCTAAGCTGCGGGAATCTATTTCTTCACCCAAATAAGCCATGGCGACAGCCGGAAGTCCGGCTAAAGAGATGCCTTGAAGAATTCGCCCTAAAATTAGAAGATGATAGCTAGGTGAAAAAGCCGTTAATATTGAAAAAACTGAAGAGAGGATTAAAGACAATGTCATAATCCGTTTGCGGCCAAAGACTTCAGAAAGCGAACCAGCAACTAAAAGACTTATGGATAAGGCAATTGTGGTTGATGATAGACTTAGGCTGGATGCTGCCGGTGAGATATGGTAAGTCTTTGCGATATCAGGAAGTAATGGCTGGGTTGCCCATAGTATAGCAAAGGTACTGAATCCACCTGCGAATAAGGCGAATGAAGCAAGTTTAAAGGCGAGTGTGCCGCGTTGAATATAACTCATTGTTGCTGAATACTCCTTTAATCGGTATGAAATAAATGATGAATGTACGTTATGAATGCCTTCACTACAGGTGACATATAACTCTCTTTTAACCAAGCCATGCCAATGTTTCGTTGACAGACTGGGTGCTTTACACGTATCAGTTTAATTTTACTTTTATCCAGAAAGGGGGTATCAGGGACTAAAGACACACCTAATTTTGCTCCAACTAACCCCGAAACCGTACCAATGTCCTGTCCTTCAAACACAACATGTGGAGAAAACCCAGCCTTTCTACATAAATGATTAATGATGGTTTGCAGCTCATTGACATCTTTAAAAGAAATAAACGGTTCATTTTCAATCAGTTTGAGATCAATTTCCTCATGCGTGGAGAGCCGGTGGTCCTTTGAAACAATTAAAAAGAGTTCCTCGGTTAAGAGGGAGTGCCAATGGATTGCCATGTCCTCCTGAAGCAATGTAATCAGTGCAAGATCAACCTGTCTTGATTTTAATTGATCTACAATTTGCCCGTTTGAGGCTTGATTCAACTGAAACTTAACGTTTGCATGTTGCTTTTGATACGCGCTTAAAATTTCTGGAACAAAACTTATCCCGAGTGAAGGTAAGAAGGATAATGAAATAGTCCCATAATCAGGATGGATGTCATCCCATATTTCTTGTTTCCCTAGTTCAATTTGTTTGATGGACTGATTCACGCGATTTAGAAACATTTTTCCATATCTGTTCAAATACACATTTCTACCTTTGCGATCAAACAGTTGAACACCTAATTCCTCTTCAAGCTTAGCAATGGACCGACTCAGGGCCGGCTGAGAAATAGCCAAACGCTTGGCTGCTTGGGTCATATGCTGACTTTCTGCTACTGCTTTAAAATAATTAATTTGATCCCATTCCATGGCATGACCTCTTTTGTTTTAATCCCATATTTATAATACTCCCCTAATTATATAACTTCTAATTGTTATTTTGCATAACATTAATGCATTATAGTTATTAATGATCAAACCATAAATCAAGAAGCAAATGAGGAGGGGGAATCTGTATGTGTAAAATAGTTCTCGGTGGTATTTCTACAAAATCCTAGCCAAAAAAGAAGAGGCACTCTATCATAAATGTATGCCTACCAGAGCAAATACATCGTAGA
>NZ_BMIR01000042.1 GCF_014642655.1 Pullulanibacillus camelliae | reverse complement strand
TACGATGTATTTGCTCTGGTAGGCATACATTTATGATAGAGTGCCTCTTCTTTTTTGGCTAGGATTTTGTAGAAATACCACCGAGAACTATTTTACACATACCTTATATGGTGAGAAAGAGGAGATATTATAACGATGATATATAGTCTGAAGCTTCAAGATTGCGGCAGCACAAATCAAAGTTCAACGAAACTAAGAGGAATAAAAAACCATTAATCTATGTGTTTAATGCAAGATAGATCAATGGTATAAGTCTTTTCTTCATCTTTTATTGATAATTTTTGTTCAATAAGATTAATATTGCGGACATGGCCTTTAACAGTACGTACGGTGTCGTGGTTGGTGCGGTAGGCAATGGTAATATGTTTATCTGCTGAAAGCTTTTTTAATAACATTGCTTCCTCCTTTAAATATTAGACATCTTATACTTCTTTTTTACCCGAAAAATATTAAGAGAGTATGATGAACATGTTAAAGAATATAATAGTTTCGTAACATAGAAAGTATTTACCGATGAATGAGTGAAGCCAGTCGAGTTGAAAAGCAATGCTGATCTGTTCGCGAGCTTCAAGTCAGTACATTATATAAGTTAATAAGTTGACTGTTGCATGTTTTAGAAAATATTTATCAATAAAATTTTACTGATACTGATGCGCTCTCCTTTTGGCTTCCTGATATGATGGCAAAACCATCACAAACTAAAGTTCTTATATAAGAAAAACCGGGCAAAAAGCATGCCCGGTCCTTGTCCTTAGTATAGAGCATCATCCAATATGGAAGAGGCTTCATTGCCTGGTCAAGTGGAATGGAGCGCAAGGCGCGAGGGGGCTTACCACTCCCCCGCGGAACGCGAGCGGCCTGAAGCGGAATCGCGCACCGTCCCCATGATCAGAAATTTTATACTTCCTATTAAAGTAAGGTTTTTCTTTAATTTACTCGGTTATGCTTAGATTTTCAGCTTTCTTTTCTTTTAAAAAAAGACTTCGGAGGTAACCCGAAGTCATCTGGCATTGACTTGCTTCATGAGTTTTTTTATAGCTGAGTTAAGGGTAGACATTTCTTCATCCGTCATGCCAGCTGATTGAATAAGGGAGTCGGGTATACATAATGCTTCTTGCTGCAATGCCTTTCCTTTGTCTGTGATGCGGATTACGACAACACGTTCATCTTCTTTCGCACGTGTCCGTTTGAGAAGCCCTGCTGATTCCATGCGTTTTAACATGGGCGTAAGTGTACCTGAATCCAAATCGAGTAATTCCCCTAGATGCTTGACCGTGCTTTCCTCATGCTCCCATAGAACAACTAATACAAGATATTGCGGATAGGTGAGGTTGAGATCATCTAGATAAGGACGGTATAAACGCAAAATTGCTCGGGAACACGCATATATGGAAAAACATAAATGCTCCTCTAATGAGACGAATTGATCTTTTTGTACCAAAATAATATCTCCTTCCACTATATTGCTACCAATTGAATTTCAAGAAATTATAACGCGAATGCAGCTATTCAGTCAAGCTCAATTTAAAATCCAACAAATATATTTTGCAAAATTTAATTGTTGACAATATAAATAAGGTGTTATATGATGTGTACATAAGATTTTGCAAAACCTAATTTGATAAAACAGAAATGAGGAAGGAGGATCTTTTAGCTTTTAAGAGATAACGGCTTAGAATGAAATGGTTTGAAAAAGGTTAATATTAATGATCAAATATAAAAATTTTAGGAGATGTTAATAATGAAAAAGAACGTTATATTAGAACCAGCAGCACAAGAATTTGTAGAGGCGACAGCCAACCCGCCATATCTTTTTGATCTTGAGCCAGCGGAAGGACGTAAGACAGTCGATGAAGTTCAATCCGGCGACATTGCGAAACCACCGGTTGCTGTGGAAGAGGTGACTGTAGATGGTGGACCAACAGACACTGTTTTAGTAAAGGTGCTCAAACCAGAACAAGCAACAGGAAAATTGCCTGTTATCCTTTATATTCATGGTGCAGGCTGGGTATTTGGAAATGCACATACACATGATCGTTTAGTGCGAGAGCTCGCAGTAGGTGCACAAGCAGCAGTCGTTTTCCCTGAATATAGCTTATCACCAGAAGCGAAATATCCGACAGCAATTGAAGAAATTTACACGGTTCTTGATTGGATCAGCACCAATGCAGAGAAATATGATTTTGACATAGACCATCTATATGTTGGCGGGGATAGCGTTGGAGGAAACATGACTGCGGCACTGACACTGCTTGCCAAAGAAAGAAAAGGTCCAGCAATCCATAAACAGTTGCTTTTCTATCCGGTAACCGATGCTGCTTTCGATACAGAATCCTATCATGAGTTTTCGACGGGTTATTTCTTACGTCGTGATGGTATGCAATGGTTCTGGGATCAGTATACGACAAATCCATCTGAAAGAGCAGAGATTACAGCATCACCACTTCGTGCAACGAAAGAACAGCTTACGGGTCTGCCAGAAGCGTTGGTGATTACTGCTGAAGCGGACGTCCTCCGTGATGAAGGTGAAGCCTATGCTAATAAACTTCGGGAAGCTGGCGTTCCCGTTACTGCTGTTCGTTTCCAAGGTATCATTCATGATTTTGTCATGCTTAATGCGCTTGCAGATACACATGCAGCGAAGGGGGCACTATTGTTGGCGACTTCTTGGTTAAAGCAACAATAATAAAATTTGGTTAGCGCTTATCTCCATGATAGACATAGAGATAAGCGTTTTTTTATACTATACAGAATGTATCACTTCGTGACGCTCTTAAAGGAAAATAGTATAAGTTAGGCTTTGACTTTCGCCATCTAAGGCTTGGCGCCCCCCTTAATGTGTGAGTGCGAAAGCACGAACATCAGGCTGTGCTTAGTAAAGCGGTGAAGCATAAGTCAAGTTTCCTTAATGCGCTTTAATGCCAGGATTCATTTATTTTGCTGTGTGCATGCATTTTAGAGATGAGCGGATTTTTCAGGATTTCCGTGTTAGTATGAGTATGACCGATATGAAGAGGGAGATGAATGCTTTGAGTTCTTTTTGTAGTTGCTCCCATCAATCCTTTTGAAATGGTTTCATAAGGCTTAAAAACATAGCCGAAAGAAAAATGCGAAGATTCGCTTCGTCTGTCAGCACATGCAATATGTAGAGAGGTGTCCCTTTATGACCAGTAGAATGAATGCTAAGGTTGATGAATTTTTTAAACAAGCGCATAAGTGGAAGGAAGAATATACGAAGTTGAGAATGCTGGTTCTTGACTGTGGGTTGACCGAAACATTTAAGTGGAAGCATCCTTGCTATACATTTGAGGAAAAAAATATTGTATTAATACATGGATTTAAAGACTACTGTGCACTTTTATTTCATAAAGGCGCCTTGCTAAAGGATACTCATGGGATTCTTGTACAACAAACAGCGAATGTTCAGGCAGGGCGTCAGATTCGGTTCACGACTGTTCAAGAAATAATTCAAATGGCCCCCATTTTGAAGGCCTATATTAATGAAGCTATTGAAGTTGAAAAAGCCGGCCTGAAAGTTCCCTATAAAAAAGAATTCAGTCTTCCAGAAGAACTACAAAATAAATTCGACGAAATGCCCGCTTTGAAAACGGCATTTGAAGCCTTAACACCAGGACGACAGAAAGCATACATTCTCTATTTTTCGGGCGCGAAACAATCTAAAACCCGAGAAGCAAGGGTAGATAAATATGTCCAGAAAATCCTTAACGGCAAAGGATTAAATGATTGATGGACAATGGATGACACAAACGATCCGTTAATAGCCATGTCACATTGATCAAACCGCCTGATGGCTTCTGTGTGTATGATAATGAAAGCCAAGTGCAGTTAAGCACTTGGCAGGTTGTTGACATGATTATTTAAGCACTTTGACGGTAACAGTTTTACGTCCCCATTCCTGAGCTTTCTTTTGTGAGGGCATGAAGACATCAATTTTCTTGCCTTTTATGGCACCACCAGTATCCCCAGCGATGGCTGTTCCATAGCCTTCTACAGACACCTTAGATCCCAATGGAATCACCTTTGGATCAACAGAAATGACCTTCAAATTTGGGCTGTTTTTAAGATTAATTCCCGTAGCCGTCAGTCCGCTGCAACCTTCGCAACTACCGGTATAAGCCGTAGCTGACACCTTAAATGCTTTTGTGGTTGCGTTCGTCGCAGCCTCAGCTTGTGCGAGGCCGAGCTGTTGATTTGGGAAAATGATATCAGACTCTAAATGATTGTATGTTTTAAGCTGATTGACCGACAAATTGTGACTTTGAGCAATGTCCCATAGTGTATCGCCACTTTTGACAGTGTATGTATCTGTGCTTGCGAAGGCAGCGCTTGAAATACCAATACTTAAACAAAGTGCTGAACTTATTGATAAAATGAGTTTTTTCAATTGAGTGGCTCCTTTTCCTTTGAAGTTACTTTAACTTTATCATGACGATGTAACATTCATGTTTCAGAGCCTTAGTATTTCATTTACAGCTTGTTTACTAATCATTTCATAGGGGAAGTTAATGGAAAAGGAAAGAATCCTTTCTATTTGCACTTCATCTTAAGACGACTAAAGGAGAGCAATCATGGACGTAAGAATGCTGTTGATTTATAAGACTCGCCAAGGGTTAGAAGTGGGATTGAATTCTGATGAACTTTCAGCAGAAAAAGCGCTGCTCATAGCCGAAGATCTAGAACGCACAGGGAGGATTAAGCAGCTCGAATTGATTGATCAGCAAGAGAGAATGTGGAATGTCAAAACCTTGAAGCGATTTATAGAAGACATACAAGGAGAACCCCATAACATTACACTTTATTTTGATGGGGGCTTTAATGAGGAAACAAAAACTTCCGGATTAGCCTGTGTGATCTACTATGAACAAAATGGAAGAGCTTTTCGGCTACGAAAAAATGCAAAGGCAACCAACCTTTTGACAAATAATGAAGCAGAATATGCAGCCCTTGATCTTGCGCTTAGGGCATTAGAACAATTAGGAGTCCATCATTTGCAGGTGAAAATTAAGGGAGATTCTCAGGTTGTGATCAATCAATTGTTAGGGGAATGGCCATGCTTTGAAAAAGCATTAAATCAATGGGCAGACCGTATTGAAGCGAAGTTAGCGGGATTAGGGCTAACTCCGGATTATCAGCTCATATCAAGAAAACTCAATCAGGAAGCCGACCACTTAGCGACTCAAGCGCTTCAATCCATTGATATTTCAAGTACGATTGAATTAAACCAGGGCCGTGATTAAGTGTGAGTAATTCTCTTTCATTCTTCGTTGAACTTTCACTCATTAAATAGGCAATCTCGGTGAATATTATGTTTAGGCACATTATATTCAAAGGAGATTACACAAGAGTGGATTATACAAACTATGAAATCAGAGAAATTGCCGGAAAGAATGAAGAATATGAACTCATTATGTATGTCGAGGCCCCGTTAGAGGAGTTTGCCAGTGAATATGATCGCATTTTGAATGATAAAGCCAAGCTGATGACGATGGCGAAAGAGATAATAAACACACGCTATGCCTCGGTTAGGGTGACCATGTTAAAAGTGGTAATTGGCGGCATGGCAATGATATCCGCTCCGTTAATGATGGAGCACACTTCTAAGGCGAAGGCCGCTGAAATAGTGATGAAGGATGCAACTGAGAAAAAAACATCCAGTTCTATTTATTATGCGGTTGAACCAGGAGATACGCTTTGGCAGCTCTCACAAAAATTCAACACGTCTATTGATAATATTAAAAAAGCCAATCATATGACAACAGATGTGTTACAAATCAATCAACAGCTGATTATTCCGAAAGCTTTTCATGTCGTACAAACAGGAGATTATTTAACGGTATTGGCAAAAGAATATGGTATAACTGTGGATGCGATTAAAGCGGCAAATGGGATGACAACAGATCAGACGCAACTAGGTCAGACATTGATCATTCCTGCTCTTGTTAATGCGTCAACAAGCACAACGACTGTCCCCCAAACCAGTTCACCAACGGCAACACCACAGCAAACAACCTATACAGTTGTTTCTGGAGATAGCTTGTGGGCCATTGCTACAAAATTTAATATCAGCTTGGATGCGCTTCGCAGTGCGAATCACATCACAAATGATCGTTTGTTCGTTGGACAATCTCTCATTATTCCTCAGAGTACGCCAGCTTCTACAATTCAGAATACTGCGCCCTCCACCTCTTCAACGTATACGGTTGTCTCAGGAGATTCATTGTCCGTTATTGCTAAAAAGTATAACGTCACAGTTGATCAAATTAAGCAAGCCAATCATTTAACAAGTGATGTGATTCGCGTTGGACAGGTTTTAACGCTCCCAACGGCTACAACACCCACGACAGCTTCAACAGCATCAGCGGATTTACAAGCGGTTCAAAAGGATTTACAAACCCTTGGTTACTATACCGTTACAACGATGACAGGAAGCTATGATAATCCAACAACAGAAGCACTAAAAAATGTACAAAAAGATTACGGACTCCCAGTGACAGGCACGGCAGATCAAGCAACGAAAACAGTCATTGCTCATGCGTTAGTCAAACACGATTTGGTTAAGGATACTAAAAATTATCTAGGCGTCCCATATCTGTGGGGCGGGACAACTCCCAAAGGCTTTGACTGCTCGGGTTTTGTTTACTATATGTTTAATCAGCACGGTGTGTCGATGTCCCGTAATACATCGGCAGGTTTATATACAACAGGCACAGCGGTAAGCTCTGCACAGCTACAGCCTGGTGATTTAGTATTTTTTGCTGTCAATACACCAGGAACCATTTCCCATGTAGGTTTTTATATTGGTAATAATCAATTTGTATCCGCAACAAGTTCAAGTGGAATTGCGATTGCATCAATGGATAATTCATATTGGAAGAAGTATTATGTTGGAGCAAAGCGGGTCTATTGAGAAGGAGTACAAAAATAAGGGGGCTGACAGCATTGATATGCTCCCCTTACGGTAGACAGATTAAAAAACAAAAATCTGTTTTACCGTAAGGGGAGTTTTTCTGTGTCTAAGAGAGGATACACCGTCGAGTTTAAATAT
>NZ_BMIR01000041.1 GCF_014642655.1 Pullulanibacillus camelliae | reverse complement strand
CTACGATGTATTTGCTCTGGTAGGCATACATTTATGATAGAGTGCCTCTTCTTTTTTGGCTAGGATTTTGTAGAAATACCACCGAGAACTATTTTACACATACGACGGTAGAGAACTTCTTGCACATTCCCATCGATTATTATGTGAAGGTTGGTTTCAAAGGGTTTGTTGAAGGGGTAGACGAAATCGGTGGTGTTGATGTCGATGTTCCTTTCGATTTTTGGGAAAAGAACATTTATGATCACAATAAGCACATTAATTTTACTAAAGGTCCTATGCACTTGGATGGCGAGCAAGCTCTTGCCTATGTAAGAATGAGAAAGCGCGATCCCCGTGGAGACTTTGGACGTAATGACAGACAACGTCAGGTGATTGAAGCAGCATTGAGCCAAGTGAAAAGTGCAAACACCCTCTTTAAAGTGGATGAGCTATCGGACATTGTTGGCAAAAATATAGAAACAAATTTAATGCCAAGTGAAATCTATGCTTTAGAAAAGCAGTACTCTAATATTAAATCAACAAGTAAGTCCTTTACTCTAGATACCACACAAGGCCATGGGAGCGACGAATATATCAATAATATTTATTACTATGCGCCAGATCCGAATTACGTTCAACAAATAACCAATGCGCTCAGAAAACAATTGGAGCTTGGACCTTATGATGATTCCACTTCAAACGCCGATACAACAATGTCAACGACAAATACTCAATGATAGAAAAAAACACTCCTAAGAAAATTAGGGGTGTTTTTTGGGGACGAGTAAACCTCCGAGTTGTTCTGAGAAAGCTGCTGACGAAGCGATACGACTAGATGCAGGATTTAGGGAACTTGGTTCAAAATGAGTTGAGGCCACTAAAGACGATCGGCTAAAACCAACATATGCATCAAGAAGATGGCATTGGCTAAGTGCGCCACATCCATGTGATAAAGCCGAAGCTAGCCCAAGCACTTTTCTCGGAGATCCCGATGGCGTATCATAAAACACTAAAACTAGCCCCTCCTGCGCCTTGGCGGCTGAAGCTAGCTCCTCACTCCCCCAAAAAAAGTAAGCATTGAGAACACTTTTCGGTAATCCCGATTTGTACAAAGGTGGGTTGTGCCTGTGGACAGCGAGCAGCCTAAATTGGGAACGGGTACTATTCACTCTACTGATAGCTATAAGAAGCCACCATGGACGTGCGAATGCGGAGCCATGGTGGTTTCTTATCATTAAAAAAAGTCACATGGCGCTTCTATGAAGCCCGTGTGACTTTTTGTTTACCCTTTTTCTTTTGATGTTTGATAAACGATTTTCTTTATGACATTGAGCAATGGCTTTTTGCGATTTTCGTTCAAGGTGTCGACAACTTCAATAGTAAAGCGCAGGAGCACCAGTGAAAGCGCAAGGATAATAAGTGAGCCCCAGAGTACTGAACGTGAGAAAACAACCGCTGCTGCTCCGAAAAATAAGCTAATGATGTAAATAATAAAAACAGTTGTTCGATGGCTAAATCCCATTTTAAGGAGTTGGTGGTGCAAATGTAATTTATCTGGTGTTGATATCTTTTGTCCCTTGGCGACCCTCCGAATAATGGCGAAGGATGTATCGAAAATCGGTACGGCCAGGATAACGATCGGTACAATAAGAGAGAAAATCGTCAAGCTCTTGAAGAGCCCCAAAATAGAGATGATTGCCATCGTATATCCAATGAACATGGAGCCCGAATCCCCCATAAAGATCTTTGCGGGATGGATGTTGAAGAAGAGAAAACCAACGGTTCCACCGAGAAGAATAACAGAGAATCCGATAGCTAGGACTTGGTTATTTAAAATACTCATGATTAACATGCTGCAAAGCGCGATGGAAGAAACACCGCTTGCTAAGCCGTCTAATCCATCGAGAAAATTGATGGCATTTGTAATACCGACGATCCAAATAATTGTAATTGGAATGGACAACCAACCAAATTCAATCCGGCCGATGATCGGCAACTGTACAAAGCTGATTGTAAATCCTGATACGACGACAAGCACCGCAGCTAAGGTTTGCCCTAAGAGCTTATACTTAGGTGGTAAATTGTATTTATCATCAATGACCCCAGTAGCGAGAATGATGATACCTCCAACAAGAAACGCCGTCAAAGACGAGGCGTGGAGGGAATCAATTTGCGGGATTAAGTATAAATAGCCTGCAAAAAAGCCTAATGCTATAGATACTCCCCCTAGGTAGGGCATGATTTTTTGGTGCACTTTTCTTTCATTAGGCTTGTCAACTATATTAAATTTAAATGCGAGCTTTCTAACGATTGGCGTTGTAATTAATGTCACCGCAAGCGCGATGATAAACGCAAAGGTGTATTCGTTTAGAAAATGACTCATAAATTCACCTTCTTAAATTCTGTGCCTTATTAAATAAGGTTGGTTTTGGAACACTTTTTTATACTTTTGGAAAGTATAACTTGACGTCTGATCAGAGGAGGGCTTTGATGCCGCCTTGATCCTTGCCAATAATCACGTCCCTGCACCATAGTGTGTCTGTAGGCTAAGAGGCTACGGTGAAATAAATGCTTTCAGCGTCATGAGTGCACCATAAATTGATGCTTGTCATAATTTGACATACTATGTAAGAAGAGACTCACTTTAAGCTGCGTTCTTACGTCTCTATCCATAATAATACTTATTTAAAAAATTGTACATAGTACCAAAAAAATCTCATGACTAGCGTCTGTTTTCTAAATATGCTTTGGCGAGTTTTTCTATACCAAATTCAACTTCTCACATCTTTCTGTCCCCAAAGATGAAGTTGTACTATAATTAGTCTAACGAAAGAAAATCGTTTTCATTATTTTGTGTTAAAAATCACACAAAATTTTAAAGAAAGGATGACGTGGCTGTGGATTTAGGATTGCAAGGAAAAACAGTGATTGTCACTGCTGCAAGTAAAGGGCTAGGTAAGGCAGCAGCAAAGCAATTTGCAGAAGAAGGCGCTCACGTTTTAATCGCCAGTCGCAATGAGGCAGAATTAAAAAAAGCTACTGCTGAAATACAAGAAACCACCGGTAATCTGCAGGTGCAGTATACTGTATGTGATATGACAGATGCTGAGGCAATCAAAAGGATGGTATCCTACGGAGTATCCCAATTTGGCACGGTTGATGTACTAATTAATAATGCCGGGGGCCCACCAGCAGGCACTTTTGAGGACTTTGATGACGAATCATGGAAAGGCGCTTTTGAACTCAACCTGCTGAGTTTTATTCGAACGATTCGTGAGGTCTTGCCTTATATGAGAAAATCTGGAGGCGGACATATCGTTAATATCGCCTCATCTTCCTTTAAACAACCTATTGATGGATTAATCTTGTCCAATACATTCCGAACGGCGATCGTTGGTTTAGCCAAAAGCCTTTCACAAGAGCTTGCTCCAGATAACATCTTAATCAATACAGTGGGTCCTGGTCGTATAGCTACGGACAGAGTGGCTCATCTTGATCAAGTGCTCGCTGACCAAAAGGGCCTCTCTATAGAAAAGGTTAGGCAAAGCTCAGAAAAGCAAATCCCAATGGAACGCTATGGCGAGCCAGAAGAATTTGCAAAAATGCTTGTATTTTTATGCTCAGAGGCCAACAGCTATACAACAGGCCAGGCCTTTTTGGTGGATGGTGGACTGGTTAAAGCCTTATAAAAAAATGGCAAATTTATTTGTGCGATTTGAATGATAACAAATCCGAGGGTCAAGCTTCCGAATCCAGGAGCGAGTGTGTCAAAAGGCAGAAGCGAGTGAACACATGCCGGTTACAATGTAACAAAAGCTCCGCTCCTTTTAACAAAAGCGAGCCATAAAATAACAAAAAATCGACCCTTGAGAACGAGTAGTGATGGTCATGTCATAGCCTCTCTAATGTTAAAGGACAGGACTCGGACGCTTTTTTAGATAAGTTTTTCTGATGAGGTGATATCTACTTCAATAAAGGTATCGTCCATTTTTAAAATAATAGCCTGGCCGTTCGTAAGATTTTTCATCCAATCTGTAAATTCACTTGCGTCTTGCTCGCGTACAGCAATTTCTAATGCTACATTTTCTGTATAGGTTGTTTCACGCAAGATATAGGATGAATGCTGGAGAGCGTTCTCTATCGCTCCTAATAAAGGATAATCAATGGTTATTTTATAAAGGGTGACCGGCACACGTTCAACAACACCAGACGCGGCAATGCCTGCAGTCGTTGCTTGGGAATAGGCGCGAATCAAACCTCCTGCGCCTAATTTAATGCCACCAAAATAGCGAGTGACAACAACTAATGTATCGCGGAGATCCTTTTTCTTGAGGACTTCAAGGATAGGCACACCAGCGGTTCCACTTGGCTCACCAGCATCGCTGGCTTTTTGTACGTTATTGTTCTCGCCCACAACATAGGCATAACAATTATGATTAGCTTTCCAATGGACTTTATTAAGCTCCGAAATCATCTGTTGTGCTTCAGACTCGTTTTCGATATGTGTCACATGGGCAATGAATTTGGATTTTTGTATCACGATTTCATTCTCAGCCTGACGCTTTACTGTATAATAGGGTTGGGACATATGAAGATCCTCCTCATTGACAAGGCTCTCTTTATGATAAAGCGCTCCTTTATTTCAAGCAACTCTTATGGGTCTTTGGTCATGAAATCAGAGCAAAAAGCGAATGCTATATAGGGATGAGACATTATTCGCAGTAGCATGCTATGAATGAGTGGTACTTTCGTTATAATATAGACTGTTAGACCTAGTTACAAAATGGGTAAGAAGGTTCTAGTTAATTTATCATGGATGCGGTAATGTGATAGTGGGGGAGTTCTAATGTCATCCGAAAACATGAATTACAAGTTAGACGCTAAACGATTGGACACCATATTAGATTCAATGGTTGAGACTGTTAACAAAAGTAAGGATCAAATCTTTGAGATTGGTGAGCAATCGCGTGCAGAATACACTAACTTAGTCGAAGAACTTTCAAAAGTCAAAAGAGAAACGTTCCAAACGATTTCTTATTACGACCAATTAGAGAAACAAGCGAAGCAAGCCCGGACACGCCTTGCTGAGGTGAGTAAACATTTTCAAAAGTATGGAGAAAGCGAAATTCGTTCGGCATATGAGAAGGCGAATCGCATTCAGATTGAATTATCCATCGTTCAGGAAAAAGAAAAACAATTACGGCATCGCCGGGATGACATTGAACGCAGAATTGGATCGTTAAAAAATACGACAATAAGAGCAGAGCAGCTGGCTGGACAAACCTCGGTTGTTCTTGATTATTTAAATGGAGATCTTAAGAAAGTCAGTGAGCTTGTGGAAGACGCCAAGCAGAAACAGGCTTTCGGTCTCAAGATCATCGAGGCGCAAGAGGAAGAACGGAGAAGGCTTTCAAGAGAAATTCATGATGGACCGGCGCAATTGCTTGCTCATGTTCTCATCGGTTCGCAAATTCTGGAACGAGTGAATCGAGAAAAGGGACCAGAAGAATCGTCTAAGGAGATCGCCAAGTTAAGAAATACGATACGGGATGCTCTATATGAAGTTCGGAGAATTATTTATGATTTAAGACCGATGTCTCTTGATGATTTAGGTCTTGTGCCGACATTAGAAAAATATTTATTGCGCATAAAAGAACAATATCCAGATGTCGATATTATTTTCAAAACGTTAGGCAACGAGGAGCGTCTGCCAGGAAAGATGGAAGCGGCTCTCTTCAGACTCGTCCAAGAGGCAGTACAAAATGCGTGTAAGCACGGAAAACCGAGCAGAGTCAATGTACTTATTGAATTTAGAGAAAACCGCATCTCATTGTTGGTTAAGGATGATGGGATAGGCTTTGATCCAAAAGTGCAAAAAGAGAATACATTTGGGTTGATTGGAATGCAGGAAAGAGTGGAGGTTCTGGAAGGCAATCTCAGCATACGCTCTTCCAAAGGGAGTGGCACTTCACTCAGTATTCAAATCCCCATTATAAGGGAGGAAGAAGGAGATTGAATATAAAGCGTCGAAAAAAGACTTCTATTGCCATCATTGATGACCACCGCTTATTCAGGGAAGGCGTTCGTCGAATTTTGGAGATGGAAAATGATTTCGAAATTATTGCTGAAGGCAGCGATGGCACTGAGGTTGAAAAAATAGTTATTGAAAAAAATCCAGAAGTCATCCTAATGGATATCAATATGCCTGGCCTAAATGGTGTAGAGGCTACAAGACGTCTCATTTCTCAATATAAGAATGTTAAAGTTATTATTCTATCAATTCACGATGATGAAAATTATGTTACTCACTCATTAAAGTCGGGGGCATCAGGGTATTTATTAAAAGAAATGGATGCCGACTCATTAGTTGAAGCGATTAAGGTTGTCGCAGATGGCGGTGCCTATATTCATCCGAAGGTAACCCACAATCTTATTAACGAGTATCGTCGCCTAGCCACTACAGGTGAAAAAATGATCTCTTCAGGCTTCAGAGATGTTGAATACCGCAAGCCCCTTCATATCCTAACGCGAAGAGAATGCGAAGTCCTACAATTAATGACAGATGGCAAAAGCAACAGAGCCATTGGCGAGATTCTCTTTATTAGTGAAAAAACGGTAAAAAACCACGTCAGTAACATCCTACAAAAAATGAATGTTGACGACCGTACTCAAGCCGTCGTTGAAGCCATTAAAAACGGCTGGGTCTACGTCAGTTAACCCGCCTAAACTGTCCCAGTTTCAGAAAAGGACAAGCAGACAGTATGTCATCATTTAAACATATTATTCATATTCCTAAACAAACATCAAAGGCTATCCACCGCAAAGATAAGTGGATAGCCTTTTCTATTAACATTGAGATGGTTTTACGACTCACTTACCAGACTCGACAGTGGACAAAAAATGCTTTTGCTCGCTAAGTGAGAGGCGAAAGGCATGCTAGCTGTGCAAATTTCTATAATTTATCCAGAGTTTAAGCCTCCGAATCCAGGAGTGAGCGCAACAAAAGTCAGGGGTAAGTTAGCAAATACGGGTTCTAAATTAACAAAAGACAGGAGCCTTTTAACAAATCCCAAGCCCAAAGGAACAAATAACCCCCGAAGTTTCCAAAAAGGGAACGAATCCGAGGCTTAAACTTCCGAATCCAGGAGTGAGCGCAATAAAAGTCAGGGGTAAGTTAGCAAATACGGGTTCTAAATTAACAAAAGACAGGAGCCTTTTAACAAATCCCAAGCCCAAAGGAACAAATAACCCCCGAAGTTTCCA
>NZ_BMIR01000040.1 GCF_014642655.1 Pullulanibacillus camelliae | reverse complement strand
GGAACCAAGCGAAGACATTCGCGCGGTAGCTGGAAAAGCGTACAAATTTAGAGTGCCAGAAATACTGGGATGAATAGGGTACCGAGAAAAGTTTGACACAAACTTTGCACCCTGATGCTTTGCAGGCATTCTTAATGTGTGTTGTTTTATAATCACGACAGGAGTGCCAAGTAAAGCATTTTAAGCTGAATTTGGATGGATCAAAAGGAAATTTTAAAATGCCAGAGTTAAAGAGGGGATTAAGACAGCCGATTTAGTGTGCGCCAGCTTTTTCCTCACAAACAATTATGGCCAGTGTATAAATCCTAAATAGGTTCAAAAAATGTTCAAAAATAATCTGGGATCAGGAAGAATTTCATGTTATGATGATAGAGACTAATATCTTAGTCCTCTTAAAATGTAAATACCTTTTCTGTACCGGAGGAGCCTGTCACTGACAGGCTCTTTTTGTCTTTTTTTCTAAAATTTTTGAAGGGGTGGAGTCATGACAGATCAAGCTTTACTTGCTTTGGGGTTATTTATAGTGGCCTATGTTTTCATCGTATCGGAGAAGATACATCGCACCATTGTTGCTATGATCGGCGGATTGCTCATGATCGCCTTTCATTTTGTGGATCAGGAATCTGCTATTCATCATATTGATTGGAATACATTGGGCCTGCTCACGGGTATGATGATCATTGTATCGATTACAGCAGAAACAGGGCTTTTTAAGTATATTGCTATTTTTTCCGCAAAAAGAGTTAAGGGGAATCCCTTAAAAATTTTAATTATCCTCTCGATGATCACAGCCATTGGCTCGGCATTCCTGGATAATGTCACCACTGTACTTCTTATTGTTCCAGTGACTTTCAGTATCACTCGCCAGTTAGGCGTATCCCCAATACCCTATTTAATGTCAGAAATTATGCTGGCGAATATAGGCGGGACCGCAACAATGATAGGAGACCCTCCAAATATTATGATCGGGAGCAGGGTTGAGGATATTTCATTTATTGATTTTATCAATGAATTAATGCTCATCTCTCTTTTCATTGGTGCAGTCACCTTGGTAATTCTTGCCTTTTTTTATCGCAAGCAATTGCGCACAACCGAAGCGGCAAAATTAAAAATCATGGGGATGGATGAGCGCGCTCAAATTCAAGATTCTGCACTTTTAGTCAAATGTTTAACTGTATTAGGGCTAACTATTGTTGGATTTTTTGTTCATCAGTCTCTTGGGATTGAATCGGCAACGATTGCCCTTTCTGGAGCGTTTCTCTTGCTGTTACTTGCAGGCAGCAAGCATTTAGAGCAAGCTTTGACGCATGTAGAATGGCCAACAATCTTTTTCTTTATGGGATTATTTGTCCTAGTAGGGGGATTGGTCGATACGAAGGTGATTGAAACCTTTGCTTCCGCCGCAATGGACGTGACAGGTGGGGATTTGACAAAAACCTCTTTATTGATTCTTTGGATGAGCGCAATTGCTTCTGCCTTTGTTGACAATATCCCGTTTGTAGCGACAATGATCCCGTTAATTCAAGACATGGGGGAAATGGGAATAAGCAATCTACATCCATTGTGGTGGAGCTTAGCACTTGGCGCATGCCTTGGAGGAAATGGCACCCTAATTGGAGCGAGCGCCAATGTAATTGTCGCCGGAATGGCTGAAAAAGAAGGGCATGATCTATCGTTCATGAAATTTTTTAAAGTTGCTTTTCCACTTATGATCCTTTCAATTGTTATTTCCACTTTTTATGTCTATTTTAGATATTTAGCTTAATGGAGATGAGGATGTCCCAAATCCTTTGCGGACATCCTCATCTTTTTTATTTAAAAAGTTCAATTGGATTTAAGTGGCAGGATTTAAAATAAGGTGTTCCAAGTTTCTGGTCCTACGATACCATCAATGCTTAAGTGGTGTCGCTTTTGATAATTCATCACAGCACGGCGTGTCACAGGACCATAAATGCCATCAGCAGGGACTTTAACAGCACGCTGAATCCGCTTTATATTTTTTTGATCCTTTGAACCAGGCCCGATAAGATGACCGGGATAAGGGACAATTGCGTTATCTGTTGCGGATGGCTTATAACCGATAATGATTGTTTTCCCGATGGGAAGTGCTTTGGGATTGAGCTTAGGGTTCCATTTTTGTAAAGTGCCGTGAGCCAAATGAAATTGATTTTCAAGCGCCCAAAATGTATCCCCTTTTTTTATCTTATAGTAGGTGGGTTTAGAGCTTGCAGGTTTTTGTCCTTTAGATGGGGAGGATTGTAAGGATGCAGTCGTGTCAAGGCAGACCTCTCCCTTAATGCCTGGAACAGTGCCGTTGCTTGAATATTGGAAATACTGCCAGGTATTCCAGATGCCATTATTCCCTGGTTTTTTAACACCATAATGAGCAATCCATAATGGAATCGATTTTAATGAGGCGTCTAAATGCGTTTTGGCAAATGAGGTATACGTGTATAATAAAATTGCATTTTTTCCATGAATTTGTTTGATGTGGTTGAGAAAGGCAAGTGCCGCTTTTGAAAGTGTCGATTTGCTTAACGAGGCATTATTGGTTTCAATATCGAGTGCATAAGGGAGATCGCGGGACAGCCCTTTGGTGGTCTCGAGAAAATGCTGTGCTTCTTGCACGGCTTCTTTTTCACTTGTAAAACGTGCAAAATGATAAAAGCCAACCTTCATACCAGCGGACTTTGCACCATTATGATGTTTTTTTAACATGGGATCGACGAAGGAGGGGCCTTCGGTTGCTTTTATAAATACAAAGCTTTTTCCCGCTTGTTTGACTTTTTGCCAATCAATATCACCTTGCCAATGGCTGACATCAATGCCTTGAAGCATTTTTTCACTTCTCTCTTGCATATCACACATCCTTTCCATTTAGCCTTATTTTAATTTATGCAGTGACTAGAAAATAGGTTTGGATGTTTGTGAAGGATGAAGGGAGTTTTCGCGGTTAAGAGGAGAAAAGGTCTGAAAGGCACAGTTCCAGACCTTGTTTTGTTTCATGAGAATCATTATTTTTCGTGATCATCTTTCTTGATATAACAAAAATTGCGCTCAGCTTCTTAAGTGCTTGTAAAACAGTGTCGAGCAGCGCTTATTCTATATGATTTAAAATCAGTCTTTTAAGGAGAGGAATCATCGCATTTGGAATGTCCTCAATGGTTGGAATGACTAGGCTTGATCGGCCATAAATGCGCTTCATTGTTTCTTTTTCACGTGTTGGAGAAGTATTGCTTCCTAGATAAATGCCGATGACTTCAAGGCCCTTTTTTCGGGTTTCAATCACTGCTTGATGTGTATCTACAATCCCTTGATCTTCATAGTTAAAGGCTGAGGGTTCACCATCAGTGATGATCAAGAGAATTTTTCGTTTTTCGGATCGCTGTAATAATTGTTTTGCTGCATAACGAATTGAAAAGCCATCACGATTATCTTCTTCAGGCTCAAGCTGCAGAATCCTTGCTCCTACTGACTTTTGAAAACAGCTATCAAAAGTGATGACCGGTTTAAATAGATTGGGCTGGCTGTCTTGATTGGCTTTTAGTGCGTCCTCCCAAAATCCAGTAATAGCATGATGAATATGCAAGGCTTTTAATGTCTCATGGAAAAGGATGAGTCCTTTGTGTGTTTCCTCGATTTTATCATACATTGAAGCCGAGCTATCGACAAGGAGTGAAAAAACTACATCGAGCTCTTTGCTTTCCGCATGCTTTTTCATAAAGAGTCTTGGATTATCTTCTGTGACAACCTTTAAAAGTTGTTTCCCAAGTCGACCATAGTATAAATCAGTCCGTGCTGCATTTTGCTTATGTTCAATGGCTTTTTGAATGGAACGCTGCAACCCTTTTTGGACGGTTTGAATATCATGAACAATTTGCCGATAGTGGCTTTCATCCTTAGCTGAGGGCTTATGTGGTTGAACCGTTTGAGCTTCCGCAGTTTTATTTACATCTGAGTAGCCATGCTGTGCTTGTCCCGATCCCTTTGGCTTAGCCTCTTCTTTTAATGGGGGATGATCGTCATATTGATTGCCATCTGCATCCTGAGATTGACCTTGAACACTTCCGAAGGCTTGATCACCTGATTCAGCTTGACGTTCACCTTCACCCATTAAATCTGCTTTTGCTCCTTCATCTAGGTCAAATTGTAGAAAATTATTCCCTTCATCCTCTTGTTCTTGATGCCAAGAAGGCATGGCTTCATCATAGGTATTTTTGTGTTCTTTTGTTTCCTGCTCCCTCTTACTTAAAGGTTCATGTCCCTCGCGAAGCTTTATTTTTTCTTCTTTCGTACCTGTAAAGTCCCATGATTTTAAATACATGGTTTTCATATCAGGGAGACTTTCTGGAAGTGAGGCACTGAAGATATGAACGCTTTGAAGCGTTTCTTTTAAGTCAATCCCATCGCTGCAATCACGAACGAGTCGACGGATTTCAGGCTTTAGCTCGGCAAGCTGTGGGGGCAGCGCAATGGGGCGCGCAATCATTTGCAGGTAAATTGCACAGAATAGTGCATCCAACCCCTCTTCACGATGAAGATGGTAGTGGGCTCTTTCACGGTAATGATTTTGTAACAAGGCCTGGCGCACAGTGAAAGCCCTAATCATCCCACGACGCTGTGAAAGACAAAAGCGCTGTAGACGAAAATCCTCTAATAAATAAAAGAGCTGTTCGCGAAAACGTTTATGTTTCATGGACGCAATTGTGCTCAAAAACTGTTTAATTTCTGAGAACTCACGCACACGTGTTTGGCCAAAAGCGCGGAGATAGATATCGCTTTTCATTCCTTCAATACGACGCGGATCAAGCAGGCGGTCCCAATAATGACTAATGGTGACCAGTTCTTGCGTCGGTTTGAAAGTAGAATGATAGGCATAATCCACTTCAAGCCTTGGTGAAGCAGATAGGGTTTTTGCGAGATCGGTAAGCGCCAATTTAATAAATGGGTCCGTACGTGGCTCAAGGTTATTAAAGAATTTCATTGTATCTCACCTTTTTTGTGGTCAGTACCATAAATGGCTGAAGTGATTTTGCGAGGTTATGCAAAAATCGTTTCAGCGATATCATGCACTGCTTGTTTCTCTCTCTCATCATCGAGCTTATCAATTATCGCTCTTTGGATGGCACGTAAGGGTGGAATGGAAGCAGCTAGATCACAGGCGTCGAGCAACGAACGGATTGATCCTGCTTCTTCGGCAATTTGCCCTTCTTCTACTTTAGATAGGAGGTCGTGGCTGAGCGTTACAAAACCTTGAAGGAGGTCTTCATCCATAAGCTGTGACTGATTTTTTAATAGGTCGTAGAGTGCTTGTCCTTGAAGATAGGGGACTTCAATCACGATAAAGCGGTTTTTCAGTGCCTCATTTAAAGGTGTGGTTCCAATATATCCCTCATTAATCGCGGCGATAACTCCAAACTGTTCTTTGGCCCGAATCGTTTGATTGGTAAACGGATTTAAGACTTGTTTACGGTAGTCTAGCACGCCATTTAAGATAGGGAGTGTTTCTGCCTTTGCCATATTGATTTCATCAATATATAAAAAATGCCCTCCTGTCATTGCGATTTCCACAGGACCCGGTACGAATTGAATTTGCGCGCGATTTTGTGCATCATAGGTCAAGGTTTTATAGCCTAATAAAGCTTCGGCATCCAAATCAACCGAGCAATTAATCGACTGCATGGGTCTATTGAATAAGTAAGAGAGCAGCTCGGCAAGCTTCGTTTTTCCTGCTCCTGTCGGCCCTTTAAGTAAAACATTCTTTCCAAGGGAGAGTGCGATGATTGCATCACTCACAAGCGTAGGATCTGGAGCTGTATAGCCGACTTGCCCAATGCTCTGGTGATTAAATAGCTCAGTATCATGCAGATGCCTAAGCTTTGTTTGTATAGGTTCAGGAATAGGGTATTTTTGTAATTCGTGTTCTAACATTTTGTTCATCCTTCCTTGCGTTTCCAATTAACACTATAACGATTTTGTCTTTTAAGGTCTATAGTTTCAGCCTATTGGATCCTCATTGCATGAAATTTGTCGTGAAATATATAAACTTATATACATTGTGTTAGCTCTTTTTTGTTAAAATAGCGGTAGAGCTACTATTCGGTAAGCAGGAAATTAAGGGGGGAAGACGAGTGGAAGTAAGAGATTTCATGATTTATGATGTGATAAAGGTGAAGAAAAGCGATACAGTACGAGACCTATTAAAAAAGCTGGTAAAGCATAAAATTGGTGGCGTTCCCGTTGTAGATGATTCAGATGTTTTGGTTGGTATGGTGAGTGATGGAGACGTTCTTCGTGCGCTTTCACCAAAAGAGGAGACAGTGATTGATTTTTATACCATGGTTTTCCTCATTGAAAAACAAGAAACAAAAACTGCAATCTCCAAAGTGCTTGATAAAACGGTTGAGAGTATTATGACACAGAGACGCATCTATGATGTTCATCCTGAAGATGCGTTTGAAAAAGTACTTAATATTTTATCTCGTCACCATTTCAAAAAAATTCCGGTGACTAATGGGGCCGGACGGGTGGTAGGCGTCATTAGTCGTGGTGATATCATTCGTTTTATTAATAAACAGATTGCAGAAAATTAAAAGCCAGGGCAACCTGGCTTTTTTTAGTATCGGGTAAAGCGATACAAGCGGGTTTTGTTAGAGAAAGTGAGCCTATGAAATAGAGAGGGGGGCAAAACTAAAGCGTTGAGATACCCCTAATACTGGATGATAAGATTGTAAAAGGAGTCAGGGAAACCGAAGCGCAAAATACGAGACTCCTACGGCAACGGGGCGGTCATTACTTCACGAACAAACCTCGCATTGACTTGAGGAAGCTTCCTACGAAGCTTGTCTAGTAGACGCAGGAACAGGAGATCTTGAGTCATAAATACTTGGGAAGCCCTAAATCAAATCTAAGTGCCTTACATCCATGTGATAACACCGAAGCTAGCACCTCAAGGCCCCCAAAAAGTAAAGAACACTTTTCGGGGGCTGATTGTACGTCGGAGGCTATCCCCGTAAAAGCGAAGTGCGCTTCATGCTTCACTTAAAAAGCCAACGGCATTCACAAATTTTATGGGTTCGGCCATCTCAATGTGCGCAAACCTTCTGTTTCAGCCCTAAAAACACCGTTAACGTTAAGTACAGAACTTGAGTGCTGTATAAATGATTCGGATATAAAAGAATAAATAGGATATAAATTATCAACACTATAGTTAAAAAATAGTTCGACAGGAACGTACAAAAAAAGATGTTCTTCTTTCGACTTTTTTGATACATTTATAACTAGTGAGTGACACCACTATGAATTGGCGGATTTTGGGGAAATATTGGGAGATGAATTTTAAAAACAATGGCAAGCTGCTGTTAGGTAAGAACAACAGAGCCTTCAGCTTCTCATCTTTTATAAAGGGAATAGTTTAGGGTATTTTGAAACCTTTTGACGCTTATTGTCGTCTTAAAAAGCGTTGAGTCTAATTTAAAAATAAATGTGTCAATGTGTAAAGTGAGGTCTTAGTTTTGGCTGATTCAAGAGTGAGCAGGAGACATGGAAACAAAAAACGTAAATGGCCGAGGCGTTTGCTTATTGCCCTTTTAATTATTGTGTTAATCGTTATCGCCTACGGTGTTTATGTTTATTACAAAGCAAATGATGCCTTAAATGATTCCCAGGTTGATTTAGGGAGATCAGGTGATAAATCGGCCCTAAGAGATCAAGCGGTGACGATTGGCAAAGACCCGATTTCAATTTTAATCATGGGTATTGAAAATTATTCAACAAACGGAAAAGATGGGCGCGCCGATTCGCAGATTCTGGTCACGGTTAACCCTGATACGAAGAAAATGACAATGGTGACCATTCCGAGGGATTCAAGGGTACAGATTGATCATGCTGGCCAATATACAGGTATGCATAAAATTAATGCAGCTTATACTTATGGTTCAATTACCGATTATGGTGCGGACAAGCTACAAGTGGAGACAGTAGAGAAAATGCTTGATGTTCCAATCGATAAATTCGTTGCGGTCGACTTTGATGGCTTTCGTGACATCGTTGATACCCTTGGTGGCGTGGATATTAATATTAAACAAGGCTTTTGGGAAAAGGATATTTATAATCATAATAAACACATTACTTTCCAAGCAGGTCCTGCCCATCTTAATGGGGAGGAAGCCCTTGCTTTCGTACGGATGCGTAAGCGAGCAGTCAATGTCACCTACTCTCGTGACGAACGGCAGCGCCAATTCCTGAAAGCAGTGATTAATCAAGCCATCTCAGCAGGGACGATCTTTAAAGTAGGCGAAATCACTGATATTCTCGGAAAACATGTGGAAACCAATCTCAAAGCCAATGAGATCTATGCGCTTGAGAAACAATATTCATCGATGAAAAAATCCTCTATAAAAACCATTAATATTGATGGTCAGAATGAAAATGTAAATGGCTTAGATTATTTTATTCCGGACGGGCAAAGCTTACAGGATGTAAGCAATAAGCTTCGCAAGTCTTTGAATCTGCAGCCAGATCCCAATTATTCAACAAATGCCGATACAGTAGGTGCGCCCTAATCTACCCTAAGAATAAATGAGGAGTTAAAAAGGTCAGCGATTTTCGCTGACCTTTTTTGTACTATCAGAAAGTTAAACCTTTGCTAACGATAATAAAGTAGAACTTTGACTTTCAACACCAGAGACTTGCTAATAAACTCAGTTTTTTTAACAGGGTTTGAACCAAAATGAAGCACATGACGTTAATCATGTGATGAGAGAGTTAGCTAAGCGCCCTTATTGTGCTCCATTCTTAGAAAAAAGCAGGTAGGTTTGTGTTTAGATACTCATGGTAAAAGATTTTACTAAAGTTTGCGAAGGAAGGGTGTCCATCGTCCCCTTGAAGGAGTTTGTTTTGAAAGTGATAAGGATGAGTGTGTTGGCTGTATGGACAGTCAGGAAGTGGCAAAACAACGTTATTAAATAGGATCGCAACCTTTGAGCGCCCTTCAGTAGGAAGAGTTTTTAATTGGTGATAAGAATCGCTTTCAGCTCAAGAAAAATGCACTTGCTATATTTAAAGGAGGCTATTGTTTGATGGAGCTATTCAAAAAAACGACTCTGATTTATTGTGCGGCTATTCTTATGATGATCATCGGGTATAGTTGTTACTATTTGACTCAAGTCTAGTCATATACAAAACGCTCAGTTCATAGGGAACTGAGCGTTTTGTTTTGATGAAGTTAATGATATCGGAAGCGTCTGTCTTTATTTTAAGGTGGCAAGTTGTTTTCTTACACTTTGCATTTCTTCTTCTATTTGAACCAATAGCTTTTCAGCTGAAGCAGAATTGCCAACGGTAGCTTCCATTTTTTCTAAATCTCCTTGAATCCGAATATAATCACTTTTTAAGTCGATTAACCGATCTTCTAATTCTTTTTTTGTTAGTGGCATTGACTTTCACCTCTCAATAATTGTAACGTAAATTAAAGCATAAACCAATGAAAGACACTGATAAGGATCTTCAATCTATGTTTACTGATCTCCATTTAAATTGAAGGCTTCAGCCAATAAGCGATAGGAGTGGAGCTTATCTTCAAAATTATGCGTAATCGTAACGATCATAAATTCCTCTGTACGATAATCGTGACTCATTTCTAAGATTTTGGTTTTTACTTGTTCGGGCGTCCCAACAATCATTCGCTTTCGATTTTCAGCGATTCTATGATAATCATAATCCGTTAAGGGATAACGCTTGGCTTCATCTGTAGAAGGGTACCGGTCTGTCGCTTTTCCATTTTCTAATAGTAGAAGGGAGATGTCGAGGGTACGCGCGAGATCCTCAGCTTTTTCTTCACTATCAGCAACAAAGGCAAATATGGCGACCATTGATTGAGGGTTATCATTAATGACTGAAGGCTGGAAACGTTCTTGATACCAACGCATTATATCTTCTCCGCCATTCCCATTAATAAAGTGAGCAAAGGCATAACCTGTTCCTTGTTGGGCTGCAATGCGAGCACTTCCACCAGAAGAGCCGAGTAGCCACATTTTTGGCACTGTTTCTATTATAGGTGTCGCGAGTAATCCAGGAAATCTGAATGCATCACCCGTCAAATTATACAAATAGGTTTTTAAGTCATCGATTTGTTGGGGATAAGGATCTCCTGTGGTAAAATATCCTTCCTGTAGGGCTTGAGTCGCTAAGGGCATACCACCGGGTGCTCGTCCTAATCCCAAATCAATTCTATTGGGATTTAAGGCCTCTAACACCTTAAAGTTTTCAGCTACCTTATAAGCACTGTAATGGGGGAGCATTACCCCTCCTGAGCCCACGCGAATACTTTGGGTCTTTGAAGCCAAATGACTAATGAGAACTTCCGGACTTGAGCCCGCTAGACTTGGACTGAAATGATGTTCAGATACCCAAAAACGAGTGTAGCCTAGTCTTTCGGCTTCTATGGCTAGTCGTGTCGTATCTTTTAAAGCTTCAATTGCTGATTTACCATTTGGGATTGGAGATTGGTCTAATATACTTAAACGTATCATTGGGAATCACCTCATCTCTATTGTATAGTTTTTCCTAGCTTTCTTTCCTAAAAATGCTCATAAAAATTGGTATTAATTAGCATGTTTAAATTATTGACGATAGGGAAAGTAAATGATATCATGAATAAGTCGCAGTTATGGCGATGGACAATTTATTATTCATTCCTTTTTATAGTTTTTTAACACATTACTTTCTTTATGATAAAAAGGGAATTGACGATGAACAGTTATCTGTGTTATAAGTAATAAGTTGTCGCTATAGATCTTTAATTTGGTTTGTTGGGAAATTTATTGACAACAAATTATTGATTTGATATACTTTATAAGCTGTCATTGAAAGACAGCGCGATCGTTCTTTTAAAACTGAACAAAAGCCAAGCGCAAAAAGGGAAACCTTTTAAATGACGCCAAGATTTAACTTTTAACCATA
>NZ_BMIR01000039.1 GCF_014642655.1 Pullulanibacillus camelliae | reverse complement strand
GAACCAAGCGAAGACATTCGCGCGGTAGCTGGAAAAGCGTACAAATTTAGAGTGCCAGAAATACTGGGATGAATAGGGTACCGAGAAAAGTTTGACACAAACGAATATGCAGGGTGGGGAGACTTTAAAACGTTTCTATGATAAGCTTCATTTGTACAAGATGTTAGACTACGAAGAGAGGTTATTCAATGCACACACTAAATGCAATAATTGAGGGAATTGTGGAAGGACTCACTGAATTCGCTCCCGTTTCTTCTACGGGGCACCTCATTCTTGTTGGTGACCTCATTGGATTTACTGGAAATAAGGCAAAGACCTTTGAAATTTTTATCCAGCTTGGTTCAATTTTAGCGGTGGTCGTATTGTATTTTAAAAGATTTCTTAGTTTGTTTGGGCTCTATAAAGTAAAGCGAGAGTCTCACCCACTGAATTTATTACATATCATTATCGCGGCCATCCCAGCAGTTATTCTTGGGCTATTCCTTCATGATGTTATTAAAACTTACTTATTCTCTCCCGCAACTGTTTTGGTAGGGCTTGTTGCTGGTGGCATTCTGCTCATCTTTGCTGATCGAAGGGGGAAAACGGATAAACGGGAATCGATTGATCAGCTTTCTTATAAGCAGGCTTTTCAAATTGGTCTCTTCCAATGTCTATCATTATGGCCTGGTTTTTCTCGTTCGGGATCAACGATTTCAGGAGGCTTGCTTGTTGGAGCAGGCTATAAAGCATCTGCTGAGTTTTCCTTTATCCTTGCTGTTCCTATGATGATTGGTGCAACGGGATTGGATTTATATAAAAGCTTGGATACGTTAAATGCTAGTGATCTTCCCCTTTTTCTTATAGGCTTTATCACAGCATTTATTGTCGCCATGTTTGCTATTGTTTTCTTCCTTAAGCTTTTGCAAAGGATTAAGCTCATTCCCTTTGCTATTTATCGGTTTGTCATCGCTATTGTATTTTTTGCCTATATGTATTTGTAAGAATGAACAGGAGCTTGAATGTATCGGCTCCTGTTTTTTGCTAGTCTAATGATTAATCCGCATTCCTCTGAGAGTTTCTGCTTATCGATATGTCGCCCATATTTCCTTTGCCTCATGACAACCGCCGACATATTCATTTAAACTTAACCATAAATAAGTAGTAGACGACCGTTTCTTACAGCTAATTTATGGAAGGAGAATGCCGATGGATCAGCTTCTTTCCCTTCATTTTGGTGCTTATGTTGCCTTAGGGTTCGTTCTTTATGCCATCAGACAAGCCACTCATATTAAAAATCGCTATATTCCCATTGTCGCTATCGTTTTAGGAGTAGGTTATTCATGGTTCGAATCGGGAGCTTTTAATTCCACCGTATTATTAACAGGTATTAAATACGCCTTATATGGGGTAGGGACAGTCGCCACCATTAAGTATGCTTTAGAAAAAGTAGAGACTGATTTAAAGGATGACAAGCGAAATCATAAATAAATGAACGAGCGTTCTTTTGTAGGATAAAAAAAGAACGCTTTTTCTATGCGCTGCTTTAAAAAATGGCCGTTTTTGGGATGCGACTCGGCTGAAGGGCAAAGGCTAAATGAGAATAGATCGATAACTTTCGGTAAAACTAAAGATAGCCTATGAAAGAAAAAGGAGAGGATGTCTTTGCCACTCGCACATATCTTTACGATCATTGGTTTTGTGGTCATGGTGTTAGTTGTTGTCACTTTAGTCATTATGCTTTTAACGATGTTTTTCCATGATCGCACACAGAAAATGCATCCGATTTTACGCAATTATCCAGTCATCGGTAAGGTGCGTTACTTTCTTGAAGCGATAGGTCCAGAAATGCGTCAATACTGGTTTAATAATGATAAGGAAGGACAGCCCTTTAACCGAGATGATTATGAGCATATTGTGAAAACGGCAAAATATAAACGCGATGTCATTGGCTTTGGTTCCAAACGAGACTTTGATAAAGAAGGCTATTTTGTACGGAATAATCTCTTTCCGAAACAGATGAATGAGATGAAGATGGATGAAGAAACGAAGGTTAGGACACGAAAATATTTACTTCTTAAGGATTCACTCTTTGGTTTTCGAAAAGAAAAGTTTGTAGATGATGAATCCTTAGCTTACCTTTTACATAGAGAGGATGCGATTGTCATTGGTAAGCATTCTGCCCGAGCTCCTTTTGAAGTGCGTGGCCTAATTGGCATGTCAGCAATGAGCTATGGAGCGCTTGGAAAGCATGCGATCACGGCTTTATCTGAAGGTCTGGGGATGGCCAAAGGGACATGGATGAATACTGGAGAAGGTGGACTCTCACCTTATCATTTAAAAGGTGGCGTCGATATCATCATGCAAATTGGCCCTGGATTGTTTGGTGTTCGTGATCATGATGGGAACTTTGATTGGGATGAACTGAAAAGAAAAAGTGAAATCCCGCAAATCAAAGCCTTTGAACTTAAATTGGCACAAGGAGCTAAAGCGCGTGGTGGACATGTGGATGGGGAAAAAGTCACACCAGAAATAGCTGAGATTCGTAAGGTTGAGCCGTGGAAATCGGTTGACAGCCCCAATCGCTTCAAAGAGTTTGATGACCCCTATACCATGTTGGACTGGATAGAAAAAATAAGGGAACATACAGGGAAACCAGTGGGGGTTAAGCTTGTTATTGGGAGTAACAACGCTATCTTTGATTTGGCTGCAGCCATAAAAGAAACAGGCAAATCACCGGATTTTATTACCGTTGACGGTGGAGAAGGGGGAACAGGGGCCTCTTATCAAGAGCTTATCGATAGTGTTGGCCTTCCGATTCGCTCGGCGCTGCCGATATTGGATGCCACGTTACGCCGATTTGGCATCAGAGACCGCGTTAAGATTATCGCTTCCGGAAAAATGATCACTCCTGATCGGATCGCCATTGCTCTGGCAATGGGGGCTGATCTTATCAATATTGCACGTGGTTTTATGATCACAGTCGGTTGTATTCAAGCGCTGAGATGTCAATCGAATATGTGCCCGACAGGTGTTGCTACTACTGATCCTCACTTACAACGTGCTCTTGTCATTGAAGAGAAAAAGTGGCGTGTTGTCAATTATGTTACAACGCTTAGAAAGGGCTTGTTCCGGCTGGCGGCCGCTGCTGGTATTGATTCGCCTGTTCATTTTAAACCGAGTCATATTTCATTTAAGAATAATGTGGGAGTGGTGCAATCCTTAGTAGATGTCTACAAGGTTATTGATGAACAAGTTAAAGCAGAGCCCTATCCAATAGAGGATACGTTTGTTACGAAGTGAAGCTTATTTTAAAAGATGATTGTCCTTTTACGGATAATCATCTTTTTTTAAAGTATAAAATTTCTGGTTATGAGGACGTTGCGGATTTCCACTCCAGGCCGCTCGCTTTCCGCGGGAGAGTGTTAAGCCTCCTCGCACCTTTGCACTGCTAAGTCTTACCGATCTCCCACTTCCCGCAGGACTCTAGTCTCCGCATCATGAGTCAGCGGCGCCCGAGGAACACACGCTTTTAGAGTGTTCCGAATCTCGCGCCTTGCGCTGCCATCCACATGACCCTGCGATGAAGCCTCTTTCATATTGGATGATGCTCCTATAGCTAGACAAGGACAGGGCAGGCTTTTTGCCCGGTTTTTCTTATTATAATGTCAGCATTTATAAGTTTGCGAATACTTTATAAGTTCAGGCTTGGATTTTCTCCATCTGAGACTTGCTACCCTTAGCGAATGATTTGAAAAACAAGGCTTTCTTTAGTGTGTGAAATTGGAATAATGCCTATTGACCTAAGTGTATTAAGTGATATAATACACTTAGGTTAATGAGTGTCTAAAGCCTCAATTGGAGGGGTAGATATGGATGAACGACAGGTTGGCGGCTTGAATTTTCAAATTGATTTTAGCCAACCGTTATATGAACAAATATTAGATCAATTTAGAAGCTCAATTGCAAAAGGAGAGATTGACTTGGGTGAGAAAATTCCATCCGTTAGGGAATTAGCGCAAGTCCTAAAAATAAATCCCAATACAGTAATGAGGGCTTATCAAGAGCTGGAACGTGATGGTTTGACAGAAAAACGGCGCGGCCAGGGCACTTTTGTGACGACATCTCAGGAAAAGGTGAGGCAGTTTCGCCATCAACTGGCTCAAGAATATATTGATGCTTTCATCCAACACATGGAGAATCTAGGGTATACATGGGCGGACATTGAAGCGTATATGAAAAATAAGAGGTGAAGAGAGGAGAAAGAGCATGTCTACGGTTATCCAATGTCGTGATGTAATAAAAACATATGATGATAAAAAAGCACTTAATGGCTTAACATTAGATATCCCTGAGCAGAGTATTGTGGGTGTTCTAGGCCCTAATGGATGCGGGAAATCGACTTTCTTTCGATCACTAGTTGGCTTAGTGCAGCCTGATAGTGGCGTTTTAGAAATTTTAAACCAAAAGCCTAACTGGCGGAATAATGCGGATATTGCTTACTTGCCTGATAGAGCCCGCTGGTATCCTAATCATACTGTTAGGCGAGCCTTCGATTGGGCTGAGAGCTTTTTACCCCACTTTATAAGAGAACAGGCTGAAAAGTTAGCTGATTTTATGGAGCTCGATCTGGACCTAAAGGCACGAGGGATGTCAAAGGGACAAGAAGCACGTTTGATGCTGATTTTGTGTATGGCTCGGGATGTTCCTGTCGTCATCCTAGATGAACCGTTCTCAGGCATTGATGTCCTCTCAAGAGAGCAGATTATTGAAGGGATAATCGACTATTTGCATGAACGCGAGCAAACGATTTTGATCAGTACGCATGAAATCCATGAAATTGAAGGGCTGTTTGATTTCACTGTGTTAATGGATAAAGGCAAGGCGATATGGACAGGGCGCACAGAAGCCCTAAGAGCAGAATATGGCTCAATGCACCAAGTGTTTCGTTCACTTTATAAAAGGGGGTTGGAATTATAATGGAGGCCTCTCTTTTTTGGAAGCTGGTGCGACATGAAATGAATCTAACGGGAGATCGCAGTAAAGAGAAGAAAAGGCAATTTAAAAGGGGCTGGAAAATCGGTTATGCATTGGTCATGCTCCTGCTGTTTTTCATTGGAACGACGCTCCTTATAAAAACAACAGATTTTCGCCTCTCAAATACGTGGTACTTTACGTTTGGTTTACCTTACATGGTCTTTTTTATCGGGTTTGGACATGCGAAGCGGGAATGGAGTAACGATACGCTTGGCTGGTGGCTTTCGCTTCCATACAGCCGGCTTGCTCTCATTGGTGCAAAGTATGTGGCCAATTTGATTCAGTGCCTTATGATTTTAGCGGCAATTCTTGTTGTTGGTTTCATTTATGTTGTTTACATTGCTGCCATCACGAGTTCTTTCAATTGGCCAATGATTGGCCAGTTTATGATTTTAGGCTGTAATTGGATGCTCTTAATCGCATTAGCTTGCCCCATACTGATAGGCTTAGGGCAATTTTTGGCAATTTCCCAGTATACGAATCTGAGGGTTATCACTCCCATTCTCTGGTTTTGTTTTATGGGTTTAGGCAGTATGGTTTATTGGAGCGGTGGCTTCTTCGAAAGCAAAGGCAACAATATTTATATTCAATTCTCAGGGGATCAATCGGTAACCTTTTTCCCATTTTCCACGATCTTTATTGGCTTTATAATTTTGGGGTGGGTGCTAATCTACTTTGTTATCCGCTTGACCGCCTATTTAATTGATCGAAAACTCTCACTCTAGGAGGATATATATGAATGCATTAGATATTGAGCAGGGGCAACGGCCTGTCGAGCCATTTTTGGAAGTTGAAGGTCTGACGAAAGTGTATGGTAAGCAGCAGGCGCTGAATGGGGTGAGTTTTACCGTTCAGGCTGGCAGTTCTTTTGGGCTATTAGGACCAAATGGGGCTGGAAAATCGACAACGATGAAGATATTAACGGGCGTCATTAAAGCAAATGAGGGTTCGGCTAAATTATTTGGAAAAGATGTTTCCAAGGATCAGTCGGTCGTATCAAAATATATTGGTTATGTTCCGCAGGAGATTACGCTATATGAACAGCTTAGTGCCTACGATAATCTCTACTTTTTTGGACAATTATATGGTCTAGCAGGTCAGACTTTAAAAATAAGAATTCATGAGGTTCTTGAACAAACGGGCTTATCTGATCGTAGCAAAGATCCAGTCAAAACATTCTCAGGTGGGATGAAGCGGCGGATTAATATTGCTGCAGCGCTCTTGCATCGTCCTAAGTTATTGATATTAGACGAACCGACAGTAGGAATCGATCCACAGTCTCGGAATCATATATTCGATATGATTCGCTCATTGAATCAGGCAGGAACGACCATTATATATTCTACCCATTATATGGAAGAGGTCGAAGCCCTTTGTGATGAAATTGCGATTATAGATAATGGTTTGGTGAAAGCCCAAGGAGGACTTGGGGAATTATTGGAACGGTATGGACGAAAGGCTATCTATTTAGAGATTGGTGGCAAGGTTAACCCTCCAGAGCTGACACAGGTGGATCAGGTCATCAAGGAAGGAGCCGGGTGGATATTGGAGACGGAACACGTGTCAGAGGTTATGAAGTCATTGCTCTTGATGGCATCACAAAGGGATTGGGATGTAAAGCAATTAGAAATCGTCCGTCCTTCATTAGAAAATGTTTTCTTGACAGTGACTGGAACGGCTTTGCGAGATTAAGGGATAAAAGGATGGGTGAACAATGAAGGCAGTCATGATAAAAGAATTGAAAATTATGGTTAAAGAAAAAGCAAATTTCTTTTTTTTACTAGCGATGCCGTTAATTTTTATTATTATGTTTGGGTCCATTTTCAATAATTCAGATGATACGTCTTTGACTTTTAATGTCATTGATCTCGATCATTCTTCAGCTTCAAAAGCTTTTCTAAAACAAATTGATGCCATACCTGGAATGAAGGTGAAGGCCTCTCCAACCAGTCAGTTAAAGGATGAGATTAGTAAAATTAAAAAGGGACAGGAAGCATCAATCATCGTTGTTCCTAAAGGATTTGAAACCCGTTTGACTGGCGGTGAGCAAGCGGCGATTAAGCTGTATAAGGATCCAGCTTCTGAAAGCTCTGTGGCACCCATTGAATCTGTGTTGGAGAACATAACGAGTCAATATCGGGAACAAAAACTTAGTCGAACCTTAGCTGAAATGGGGCAAACGAAGCAACAAGTTAAACAAACCCTGGCCTCGCCGATTCAGATTAAGGATGTTAAGACGGCCTCAGATAATTATAACTATATATCACAAGTGGTTCCTGGCATGACAGTTATGTTTGTCTTTTATATTATGATTTCAATGGTCCGACGCTTTTTCAAGGAGAAGGAATCAGGATTGATTTCTAGAATTCGCAGTACGAGTATAAGGCCAATGCACTATTTAATAGGCATGTGGATTCCCTTTGTAATCACAGTCATTGCCCAATGTGTGGTGCTGTTCTTATTTGGACATCTTATGTACGACTTGAATCTTGGCGATCTCTCAGCGCTTGCTTTACTCATTATTTGTATCAGCCTCTGTGGGACAGGAATTGGTCTAGCGCTGTCATTCATTGTTAGTGGGGAAACTGTTGGCATGGTTGTCACTCAAGTGATTGCTTTAGCGGGTGCGATGCTGGGAGGATTATGGGTGCCAGGTTATTTAATGCCAGACTTTGTACAAAAGCTTGGACATGTGTTTCCGCAATTCTGGGCTCAAAAGGGTTTACAAAATATTATCGTGCATCATGCACATATCGGCGGGATCATGGGTTCGGCTGCGGTCTTACTCCTCTTTGCTGTCATCGGGTTTGCTGTTGCTCTTGTTCGCTTCCCAAGTTTCTTAAGATCGGCCTCTAATTAATCAAAGCTTTTCATCCTCAACGACTAATAGGCATTTGCTGCAAAATTGGGCAGTAGAGTCCTTCTTGGAAAAGCTACAACTTTTTGTAAGAAGAATAGACTGTCATTGAGCTTGTTAATCAGTAGGAGGAGGTAATTAAGCTTGTATACAGAAGATCAGAGACAAACACCTTCACAATATCCATTCATGGGAGATGGAGCGGGCATGCCCTCATCTCAGCAGCCTGGGTTTGGCTCACAAGACGGTTGGGGTTCGAGCCATGGTGGTTGGGACCACGGACACCAAGGCAGCTGGGGCCATGGTCAAGACGGCTGGGATCATGGACACCAAGGCGGTTGGGGCTATGATCAAGACGGCTGGGATCATGGACACCAAGGCGGTTGGGGCCATGGTCAAGACGGCTGGGATCATGGATACCAAGGCGGTTGGGGCTATGGTCAAGACGGCTGGGACCAAGGGCACCAAGGCGGTTGGAGTTATGGTCAAGACGGCTGGGATCACGGGCACCAAGGCGGTTGGAATTATGGTCAAGGCTGGCCAGGATATCCAGGTCATCCAGGTTATCAAATGCCGCCACATTGGGGCGGACCTCAAGGCCCCATGCTCTTTTAATAGCAACAAGGCCAAGAGGAGTTCTTGGTCTTGTTGCTATTTACTTTTATCATAGAACTTCTTGTATGTTAGCAACGAGATCGTGCGTGGCAATGCTTGCATTTAGGTATTAATGTACAAGCGATAAGTTAAAAAAACAGCCCCTCAATATATGAGAAGCTGCTTGATTGCAGGGTAATCTTACCAAACGTAAGCTGTACCTACGATGATCAAGAGAATGAAGAGTACAACGATCAAGGCGAAACCATTAGCGCCGTAACCAGCGCCACCGCCGCCGCCGCAACCAGCTGCATAGCCCATCAAATCACTCCTTTGTTTTTTCATTCACTACAGTGTATGTGGAGAGCTTGAGGAATGGAATTGACTAGATAACTATTTTATATAAAATAGGCGAGAGGGAGGATGGCTTTGCTACCCAATCAATTGCTATGCTGGGAACATACAATGCAATAAGGACATCCCTTAACTAAAGAGTGAACGGGGAGGTCCTGATATGCTAAAGAGGTGGGCTTGATAATGGGAGACTTATTGACAATCCATTTTGGAGTCTACGTAGCCCTCGCCTTTGTCTTGTATGCGATTCGCAAAGCATTAAAACTTCCCAAAAGGTATTTACCCATCCTTTCAATTGGACTAGGGCTGCTGTTCTCTTGGTTAGAGGGCTGGGAAATCACCTTTGAGACAACCTTACGCGGTATAGAATACGCCTTGTATGGAATAGGTACCATTGAAACGGTCAAGGCGATTTTTATAAAAGAGGATGAAAAATAATCAACGGAATGTCTGGGGTAGAAATGATCTTATTTCTACCCTTTTTTTAAAAGATCAGAAAGTATAAAATTTCTGGTCATGAGGACGGTGCGAGCTTCCGCTCAAGGCAGCTCGCTTTCCTCATGCCCACACGATGTGGGTAGGGTCGGCGTTCGGCGCACCATCGGGGTCCCCGAAAAGTGCTTTTTACTTTTTGGGGTGGTAGTGATGTGCTAGCTTCGGTATTGTCACATTTATGTGACGCACTTAGCCGAAGTGCCTCAATGACGCGACGCTTTTAGCCGATCGTCCTTAGTGGCCTCCGCTCATTTTGGAATGGTTTTATCTGTGTTCCAAAGTATTGATGAATAAAAATCCCCTGATCCTGCGTCTACGCGTATGGCTTCGAAGTCAGCTTTCTCGGAACAACTCGACGTTTATTCGAGAAAATAACGCTGGCCCCGTTCCCGCAGGCGTCTCGCGCCTTCGCTCCCATCCATCTGACCATGCAATGAAGCCCCTTCCATATCTGATGATGCTCTATACCCAGACAAGGACCATGCGTGTTTTTAAGCTTGGTTTTTCTTGATGAAGCATGTATAAAATTTTGGGTACTAATGTGAAGTAGCTCATGTAGGGAAACGTATGAGAAAGAGTTAAAGAAGTAACACATTTTATCTATAAAACGCTTGGGGTGAGTCTGTTCCAGTAAAGATGAATGCAATGTAGGCGCATGTTATAATGGGAATACTTTGATTTGTAAAGGTGGATGGATGGTGAACCAGAAAAGAAATAAACGTGATTCGCGATTTATCGTTGCTCATCGAGAAGCTTGGATTGGTGTAGGGATAGCAGCGTTTAATTTTATTTGGTGGTATGGTTTTGCCTATGGTTTTGGCTCACAACCAATTTCCCACTATCATTACATATTGGGTTTTCCGGCTTGGTTTTTTTATAGCTGTATCTTGGGCTTTATTGTTGTAACAGGCTTAGTCATTGTTTTCGTAAAATGTACTTTTAAAGAGATCCCCCTAGAGATTGAGGAAGAGAGGGATGAGGAATGAATGTATGGGTTGTTGTTACTTTATTTTTATTTCTTGTCGTTATTCTTCTTATCGGAATGTATATGGGCAGGTATGTTAAGGGGCCTTCTGATTTCTTGCAAGAATATTTCTTAGGAAGCCGTCAGCTTGGTGGATTCATTTTGGCGATGTCGATGGTGGCCACTTATGGCAGTGCTAGCAGTTTTTTAAGCGGACCGGGAACAGCCTATGAGATGGGACTCGGTTGGGTGCTGTTGGCGTCAATTCAGGTGGTTACAGGTTATTTTACCTTAATGATTCTTGGTAAAAAATTTGCTATCGTTGCTCGAAAAATGAAGGCGGTAACGATGATTGACTTTTTAAAAACAAGGTATCAGAGTAAATGGGTTGCTATATTCTCAGCTGTGAGTATCGTCATTTTCTTATTTTCTTCCATGGCCGCACAATGGGTGGGTGGAGGAAGGCTCATTCAATCGATAACTGGGATGCCTTACATTAGCTCGCTGTTTATATTCACGTTAGCTGCTCTAATTTTTGTTATTATTGGTGGCTTTCGCGCATTAGCGATGACCGACATGGTACAAGGAACAATCATGTTTGTCGGAACAATGATTTTACTCATCGGCACGATCATTGCAGGTGGCGGTGTGCCCCATATTATTGAGCAAATGAAGGCGATTGATCCTAGCCTGATTACACCCTATGGTCCACATCATCAGCTGTCATCAGCCTATGTAACGTCTTTTTGGTTGCTTGTGGGCATAGGGGTTGTCGGTTTACCACAAATCACTGTGCGGGCGATGTCATATAAGGATTCACGTTCCTTGCACCGCGCCATTATTATAGGAACAATCGTGGTTGGTGTTATTATGCTTGGCATGCATTTGACAGGGGCTTTTGCGCGAACACTCATTCCTGGGGTAACAGTGGGAGATAAAATCATGCCGTTAGTAGCAATGAAGGTTTTACCGCCCTGGCTTGCCGGCATTGTCTTAGCTGCGCCAATGGCTGCCATTATCTCAACCGTTGATGCGCTTTTACTCCTGGTGAGTTCATCGCTTATCAAAGATATTACCTTGAATTATATTCGTCCCAATATGAAAGAAACAAGCATCAGGCGCCTAAGTTTCACCATTACGACTATCATCGGTATTATTGTTTTTCTTATGGCAATTCATCCGCCTGATTTGTTGATTTGGCTGAATTTATTTGCATTTGGTGGTTTGGAGTCCGCTTTTATTTGGCCAATTCTATTTGGTTTGTACTGGAGAAAGGGAAATAAGTATGGTGCCTTGGCTTCGATTCTTACGGGGGTCGGTTTATATTTGATCATACAGCTTTTAATGGATCATGGCATTATTTCTGAGCCATTTGGTTTACATCCCGTCGTTTTGCCTGTTGCTGTTTCCTTGGTAGCTTATATTTTGTTTAGCTTAGTGACAGATAGGCGAATTGATAAGGAAGGCTTGCTTCAAGAAAATCAATGGCTTTCATAAATAGAAATAGCTGTTGTTGTAAATAATGTGAAGGTAGCTGGTACTTGAAAGGAGCTTGATCATGGCAGAAAAAAAGAAGCAACGTCAAGGTGGTCAACCTAAACCTCTTAGTGGCTCTAAAAAAATTAAAAATCGCAATCACTCTCGGCAAAATCATGGTGAGGGAAGCTGAATGAGAGGGGTAACCGTTTAGCGGTTGCCTTTCTTTTTTTGCCTCAGAATAGACTTTTGCACCCGTATGTGTAAAATAGTTCTCGGTGGTATTTCTACAAAATCCTAGCCAAAAAAGAAGAGGCACTCTATCATAAATGTATGCCTACCAGAGCAAATACATCGTAGA
>NZ_BMIR01000038.1 GCF_014642655.1 Pullulanibacillus camelliae | reverse complement strand
CATACACCCGAAGATCATCCGCCAGGTACAAGAACAACGACTTCAAGCGGCATAAGCCTTGACGGAGTACTGATGGTTTTTGCGAACTTTACTTGACACTAACTGCCAGAAAGCCTTTAATAGCGAAATCAAAGTTACACTTATACTCTCTTCCTTTATGAGCGTCAGCGAAGTTATAAATTCTGATAGTAAAATAAAAGCGTCTCCTATGTCATAGACACAGAGACGCTGGCTCACGCGGTTCCACTCTGCTTAGGATTAAAAACAATCCTCAGCTTTAATCAAATAACGGCTGATAAACCGCTCTTACCTACTGCGATTTCAATAAGAGACTCAGAGGTGCATTTCAAAACGGTATTCCTGAATTACTCTCAGCCCTGTAATTCTCTCTGTAAAGAAAATCCCGCTTTTACTTCTCCCCATCAACGTGATGCTATATGATTGATTGTTTTATTTTAAAACGTTGTCTAATCGCTCAAGAATCGTTTCTTTCCCTAAAAGGGCAATGGATTTTGGCAACTCTGGTCCGTGGGTCACGCCAGTTGTGGCTACACGGATAGGCATGAAGAGATTTTTCCCCTTCTGTCCTGTTGCTTTCTGGGTTTCTTTAATCTTAGCCTTAATCGTCGCCTCTTCCCAATCCTCTACTTCCGATAATAACTGGCGGAAGGTGGCTAGTACCTCGGGAACATGTTCTCCACTAAGAATGTCGGTCGCTTCTTCATTATAATTAATTTGCTTAACAAAAAACAACTCTGTCAACTCAACAATTTCCGCACCATATTGGAGCTGCTCTTTATAAAGGGCAATTAAGTCCTCTGCCCAAGCGCGTTGCTTGGCATCCATATTCTTTGGAAGCTTTCCTGCCTTAATAAGATGGGGCAACGCCAACTCCACAACTCTCTCCAGGCTTGCTTTTTTAATATATTGATTGTTCACCCATGCCAATTTCTTCGTATCAAAAAGAGCAGGCGAGGTGCTCAAGCGCTCTGGATCAAATATCTTTATAAAGGTCTCACGATCAAATAATTCTTCCTCGCCTTTAGGAGACCATCCTAATAGCGTGATAAAGTTAAACAGCGCCTCAGGAAGGTAGCCTAATTCATCATATTGTGACATAAATTGGACGACCGATTCATCACGCTTGCTTAGCTTCTTACGGTTTTCACCAACAATCAACGTCATGTGAGCAAATACAGGGACTTCCCAACCAAAGCTTTCATAAATCATCATCTGCTTTGGTGTATTAGATATATGCTCTTCACCACGCAAAACGTGACTAATCTCCATCAAATGATCATCAATAGCGACTGCGAAATTATACGTGGGTATGCCATTTTTTTTCACGATGACAAAGTCACCAATACCATCCGAATCAAAAGAAACATTACCTTTCACGATATCATTAAAGGTATAGGCCTTTCCTTGTGGGACTCTGAAGCGTAAGCTCGGTTTCCGACCTTCTGCTTCAAATTGCTTTTGTTCAGCTTCCGTAAGGTGCCGACACCGTCCGGAATACTTAGGGGCCTCTCCTCTTGCTAACTGTTCTTCACGGCTTTTTTCAAGCTCTTCCTCTGTGCAGTAACATTTATAAGCAAGGTTTCTATCCAGTAATTCTTTCCAGTATTTCTCATATATATCTAAACGCTCAGTTTGTTTATAAGGACCGTAATCTCCACCAACATCAACGCTTTCGTCCCAATCAAGCCCGAGCCATTTCAAATACTTAAGCTGGCTTTGTTCGCCGCCTTCAACGTTTCTCTTGATATCCGTATCTTCTACACGAATGATAAAGTCTCCGTTAAAATGACGAGCAAACAAATAGTTAAATAGAGCCGTTCGCGCGTTCCCAATATGTAAATGTCCCGTTGGACTTGGCGCATAACGTACTCTTACTTTCTTATCCAATGTATTCCACCGACCTTCCTAATATCTTATACATTTTATCACGTGCGTATCTCTTAGACAATCAAACACACAGCTTGGGCAGCAATACCTTCTTCACGACCAACAAAACCTAATTTCTCTGTGGTTGTTGCTTTAATATTAATCTGATGAATTTCCGCTTCCAATAGCGTTGCAACAACTTGCCTCATATCCGCTATATATGGGGCCATTTTGGGGCGTTGTGCCATAATGACCGCATCCACATTACCAAGCTGGTAACCCTTTTTACGGACCAAATCCCAAACAGCCTTAAGTAATTCCTTTGAATCAGCATCTTTAAAAGCTGGGTCTGTATCAGGAAAATGATGTCCGATATCCCCTTCACCAATCGCACCTAACAACGCATCACTGATCGCATGAAGTAAAACATCTGCGTCAGAATGCCCTACCAATCCTTTTGTATGAGGGATCGTCACACCACCTACAATTAATGGGCGTCCTTCTTGAAATTCATGTACATCAAATCCTTGTCCAATTCGCACGTTAGCTTTCTCTCCCTATCATAAAGTGTTCTGCAATGATCAAATCTTCTGGCGTAGTGACTTTGATATTTCTGTAATCGCTTTTGACAATACGCACGGGTTGACCAAGCCATTCTACCAAAGATGCATCATCCGTAGCCTTATAATTTAAGCGATCCGCTTTATCATGGGCTTCGCGAATCAATGATAATCGGAAGCCTTGAGGCGTTTGAGCCGCCCAAAGCTGCTCACGATCCACCGTTTCTACAACTTTATTATTATATGCCCTTTTAATCGTATCCTTCAATGGGACTGCCAGTAACGCCGCACCCGCTTGTTCCGCTTGTTCCACTACATGATGAATAAGCGCTTCAGTCACAAGCGGACGTGCACCGTCATGGATTAAGATGACTGTTTCTTCTTTTATGACCTTTAACCCATTATGCACACTTTCTTGGCGATCAGCCCCCCCAGCTATAAGCGTCTGTACCTTATTTAATTTTTTTTCCTCAATAATAGTATAAAACTGCTCAAACTCCTCTGGCTTAGCTGCCAAAACCACACTCGAGCACCACGGGTCCTCTTGAAATAATTTTAAAGTATGTGTAATTAATGGTTCGCCGTTTAACTGTAAAAAGAGCTTGTTACCTTCTGCACCCATCCTTGTCCCACTGCCAGCCGCAGGGATCACAACACTATATTCAGCCACATCTCTTCCCTCAATCTTTTTAAAGGTCTATGTTAGTTTCTTTAGTCGAATAAAAAGATGACAGCCACTTCGAAAAGGACTCCCATCTTTATCATTTTCTCTATTTATTTTAACAAAAAGCTACAAAGCTTGCTCTAAAAGTTTCGGTTTAGCAAAAATCATTCGGCCTGCCGAGGTTTGTAGAACACTCGTCACAATGACATCAATTGTTTTGCCGATTTGTGTGCGTCCATCTTCGACAACAATCATCGTCCCATCATCTAAGTAGCCAATCCCTTGGTTATGCTCTTTACCATCCTTAATCACTTGAACTTTAAGCTCCTCACCCGGAAGGACAATCGGCTTCACTGCATTGGCAAGGTCATTAATATTTAAGACATCCACACCTTGAAGCTCACAGACTTTGTTTAAATTAAAGTCGTTAGTCACAACAACACCCGAGACGAGCTTTGCTAGTTGGACAAGCTTACTGTCCACTTCTGCGATATCTTCAAAATTCCCTTCGTAAATCTCTACTTTAATCGAAAGCTCTTTTTGAATTTTATTTAATATATCTAAACCACGCCGTCCCCGGTTTCTTTTCAAAACGTCGGATGAATCAGCAATGTGTTGTAATTCTTCTAATACGAATCTCGGAATGACTAGGATCCCTTCCAAAAAACCAGTTTGACAAATGTCAGCAATCCGCCCATCAATAATGACACTTGTATCTAGAATTTTAAGCTTCTTAAAGGTCCCTTCATCATCGTTATCCTTTTTCTTATCCTTACTCCGTGACGAAATCGGAAATAGATTAATGAGTTCATCTCTCTTTTTAAAACCAATTTGAAAGCCGAAGTATCCCAAAAAGAGATAGATAAAAATAGGGATTACAGTGTTAATTGCAACAAGATTAAAGTTATTCAATGCCCCCTGTACAAGAAACGCTACTATAAGTCCGAAAACCAACCCAAACGTTCCAAATAAAACATCTGTTACAGGTGCCTTAATGACCTTCTCCTCAAAAACCTTAATTGCATTAACCAATGAGTCTACAAACAATTGAGTGAGTAAGAAGAAAATAACCGCTCCTACCACTGCACCCACATAAGGACTGGTGAGCCAATCCAAGTTTTCTCCAACATTTAAAAGTTCAAGTAATTTGTGTATATAAACATAACCTAAAGTTCCACCAATAATGATGAAAAATAATTGAATCATTCGTTTCATCATTTTCTGTCACCTCCTTTTAATCATTATAGACAGATTCCCAAATTTGAAACTTATTAACGCCAATTTCACAAAATTTTTATAGAAAAAGAATATAAGCTTGATAGGCTTGAAATGCATTCAGATATTCTAAGCCCAAAGCAAAGGGTCTTCTTTAAATTTCGTCTTCAACTGAAAAATTATCGGGTTCAAACAATGACATAAAAGGTACTTTTTATTCAATTTTAAACGATCACAACGAATTGTCCATAGTAAATATTAACTATTAAGAATACGATAAATCGCCAACAAATGTCAACAATTAAACGACTCTTTCGACAAAAAGCTGCCGCTGGATGCGCTCCAAGCCCTCTTTCACATTTTGAGCACGCTTCGTCCCTATTCCTTCTACCTCATCCAGCTCTTTTATAGTGGCCTTCATAATTTGATCTAATGAGCTGAAATGGCTGATCAAATTATCCATAATAGAATGAGGCAATCTAGGAATACGACTTAAAACCCTGTAACCTCTAGGAAAGATGATGTTTTCCGTTAAATTGTCATTGGGCTGATAACCGAAGATGCGTGCGACGACACTTTCGTTTAACAAATCGTTACTATTAAGATTACGTAATTCATCTAAAATAGGTTTCGGATCAATTTCAATGGAACGGGCGTAATCCTTTACAAGAAGCAATGCCTCTTCCTCAACATTGGCGACCAATTCCTTTAACTGCATATCGATCAAACGCCCTTCCGTACCGAGCTCGTAAACATAGTGAGCGATTTCATCTCTAATCTTCAATACCATTGAAATGCGATGAATGATTTGGCAGATTTCCTGAAATGTCACTAATTCTTCAAACTCTAGCGCTCCGAGATTAACCAGTCCCTTATCCATGGATAACCGATATTTTTCTAAAGTTTGCATCGCTTGATTCGCCTTGGTTAAAATCACACCAATATCTCTAAGAGAATAACGGATATTCCCCTTATATAAAGTGACAACACTGCGCCGTTGTGAAACAGAAATGATCAATTTCCCCGTCTGTTTGGCTACCCTTTCAGCGGTGCGATGACGTATGCCTGTTTCAGATGATGGGATTCCAGACTCAGGGACCAGCTGTGTATTGGCATATAAAATTTGTTTGACATCTTCACTAAGTATAATCGCCCCGTCCATTTTAGCTAGTTCATATAGATTAGCCGGCGTGAAAGGACAATGGATAGAAAAGCCCCCCTCGACAAGTCCCTTAACCTTTTCATCAAACCCAATGACAATCAGGCCACCTGTCCCGGCTCGCAACACATTATCTATACCTTCGCGTAAGCGTGTTCCTGGGGCAATATAATTAAGAATGTGATTGATAATGTCTCGTTTTTGTTGGTTCACGCGATGTGCCTCCTAACACTGTTTCCATCGCTTCTTTAACCGTGGCAACGCCAACAACCTCAATCCCTTTTGGGAACGTCCACCCGCTGATATTCTGCTGCGGAATAACGGCTCTTGTAAAGCCCATCTTTTGCGCCTCAATAACACGCTGTTCAATCCTTGACACTCGACGGACCTCTCCCGTTAAACCCACCTCTCCAATCACAACATCTGTAGGTGGCGTGGGTTGATCCCTAAAACTGGATGCAATACTTAGAGCAACGGCAAGATCGATAGCCGGTTCATCTAAGCGAACACCTCCTGCAACATTGACATAAGCATCATGATTTTGCAGGAGTAGACCCACACGCTTTTCTAAGACAGCCATTAACAATGAAATCCGATTATGATCAATACCCGTTGCCATCCTTCTCGGATTCCCAAAACTTGTTGGTGTCACTAGTGCCTGGATTTCAACAAGCACGGTACGCGTTCCTTCTAAAGAGGCTACCACCGCTGAGCCGGCGGCACCTTCTGTTCGTTCCTGAAGAAAGATTTCTGAAGGATTAACCACTTCTGTTAATCCCATCTCTTTCATTTCAAAAACTCCTATTTCATTTGTTGACCCAAAGCGGTTTTTCACAGCACGCAGAATGCGATAGGTATGATGGCGTTCCCCTTCAAAATAAAGCACTGCATCAACCATGTGCTCTAACATACGCGGCCCTGCAATGGCACCATCCTTCGTCACATGACCAATAACAAATGTTGCAATACCCTTGGTCTTGGCAATGCGCATCAAAAGACCTGTACATTCCCTCACCTGTGAGACACTCCCTGGTGCAGAAGCAATCTCACGATTAAAAATTGTTTGGATGGAATCAATGATGAGGAAATCAGGATTCAAGTCCTCAAGACGACTCTCTACTTCATGTATATCCGTTTCAGCAAGAACATATAAATTGTCCGATTGAATTCCTAGTCGTTCTGCTCTCATCTTTGTCTGTTTTACAGATTCCTCACCCGATACATAGAGAACGGTAGCGCCAGCAGCAGCTAACTGATCAGAGGTTTGCAGCAAAATTGTAGATTTACCTATCCCAGGGTCTCCACCTACTAAAATAAGGGAACCTGGCACAACTCCACCACCTAGAACACGGTTAAACTCGGCCATCCTTGTTTGGATTCTCCGCTCACTTGACCGCTCAATCTGATTGATTTGCAGCGGCTTATTCTTCGTCCGACTGACTGGCACGCTTCCTTTATGGTGATCGGTTTTATGTACCTTTTCCTCAACCATGGTATTCCACTGTTGACACCCTGGGCATTTTCCCATCCACTTGGGGCTTTCATAGCCGCATTCTTGGCAGAAAAAAACGGTCTTTGTCTTCGCCATGACATCTACTCCTTAAAACCTTTAAAATAAAACGATAAGTGCAGGAAAGGCCAGGAAATCCTGGCCTTTTTATCCTTTTAATATAAATGGACCTCTCAACTTCCGCTCACACTATCAGTGCATACATTAAGCAGGTGAAAGTCTTTTTTATGATTCTACCTGTGCATTCTCGTTATCTAATACAACAAATTGATTATCTTTATAATCAATGGTGACATGATCGCCTTTTTGAACATTACCTTTCAATAATTCTTCTGAAAGCTTATCTTCAATGCGCCGTTGAATTGCCCGTTTTAATGGTCGCGCACCATATTCGGGATCATATCCTTCGTCGGCAATCTGGCTAATAGCCGCTTCAGTGATATCAACAGCAATACCATGCTGCTCAATACGTGCTTTTAATTCATTAACAAGCAGCTTAACGATCTGTGACAAATGCTCCTTAGCTAATTCATGGAATACAATGATTTCATCAATACGGTTCAAGAATTCTGGGCGGAAGGTCCGCTTCAATTCTTCAAGCACCTTTGATTTCATATCATTATAGCCTGAGCTTTCATCAACGGTAAAACCAACATGTTTGTTTTTCTTCAAGGTTTCAGCACCGACATTAGATGTCATAATAATCGCTGTGTTTCTGAAGTCAACCGTACGTCCTTTTGAATCCGTCAAACGGCCATCATCCAACACTTGTAAAAGGATATTAAATACGTCTGGATGTGCTTTCTCAATTTCATCTAACAAAATAACCGAATAAGGCTTCTGACGCACCTTTTCTGTCAGTTGCCCCCCTTCATCATGACCGACATATCCGGGAGGTGAACCAACAAGTCGAGACGTCGTATGCTTTTCCATGTACTCTGACATATCAATGCGAATAATCGCATCCTCATCACCGAATAAGGTTTCTGCTACAGCACGAGCAAGCTCGGTTTTACCAACACCTGTTGGCCCTAAGAAGATAAACGATCCAATCGGACGCTTTGGATCCTTTAGTCCTGCACGTGCTCGGCGAACCGCCTGGGAAACCGCCTTTACCGCCTCATCTTGCCCAATCACACGATTGTGCAGAATGTCCTCCATTCGCAGTAAGCGTGAGCTTTCTTCCTCTTCTAATTTGGAAACAGGAATACCTGTCCAGTTCCCTACGACAATGGCGATGTCCTCAGGGGTCACCTCTGTATTTTCTTGACCTTGCTTCTGCTTCCATTCTTGTTGTGTTTGGTCAAGCTGTTCCTTCAATTTTTGCTCTGAATCGCGCAATGAAGCAGCTTTTTCGAACTCCTGACTTTGAACCGCTGCATCCTTTTCCTTTTTAACCTCTTCTAGCTTTTGCTCAAGCTCTTTTAAATTTGGTGGAGCAGTATAAGATCTAAGGCGGACCTTCGAAGCCGCTTCATCAATAAGATCAATGGCCTTATCAGGTAAAAAGCGATCAGAAATATAACGATCGGACAATTGAACAGCGGCTTCAATCGCTTCATCCGTAATTTTCACACGGTGATGTGCTTCATAGCGATCGCGCAGACCTTTTAGGATTTGAGTGGACTCATCAGCCGTTGGTTCATTAACCTTAATAGGCTGGAATCGACGCTCAAGTGCTGCATCCTTCTCAATATACTTCCGATACTCATCCAATGTTGTGGCTCCAATGCATTGGAGCTCACCACGAGCAAGTGATGGCTTAAGGATATTAGAAGCATCAATGGCCCCTTCTGCTCCACCCGCGCCAATCAAAGTGTGCAGTTCGTCAATGAATAGAATAATATTGCCTGCTTGGCGAATTTCATCCATTACTTTTTTTAACCGATCTTCAAATTCACCACGATACTTTGTACCAGCGACCACCGTTCCCATATCCAAAGTCATCACACGCTTATCACGGAGAATCTCAGGAACTTCATTATTGACCACTTGCTGTGCTAATCCCTCCGCAATGGCTGTTTTACCAACACCTGGTTCACCAATAAGAACAGGATTATTTTTCGTTCTCCGACTTAAAACCTCGATGACACGTTCAATTTCCTTGCTGCGGCCAATGACCGGATCCAATCCACCTTCCTTAGCTTGGGCAGTAAGGTCACGCGCTAAGCTATCGAGAGTTGGGGTGTTAGCGCCTGAACCGCCACGTCCAGACTGTGAAGTAGAGGATTCATGGCTACCAAGTAATTGTAAAACCTGTTGTCTTGCCTTATTCAAACTGACGCCTAAATTATTGAGGACTCGAGCCGCTACACCTTCACCTTCGCGGATAAGACCTAATAAAATATGCTCTGTTCCTACATATGAATGTCCAATTTTACGGGCTTCATCCATAGAAAGCTCAATAACCCTTTTGGCTCTTGGGGTATAATGAGGAGGCTGTTGCGTATCGCTTCCTTTTCCAATTAAGCTTTCAACCTCTTTTTGGATCTTTTCAGGATTGAGATTAAGTGCTTTTAATGCTTTTGCAGCAATGCCTTCTCCCTCACGAACAAGCCCTAATAAAATGTGTTCTGTTCCCACATTGTTATGTCCTAAACGCATTGCTTCTTCTTGAGCGAGTGCTAATACCTTTTGTGCACGTTCAGTAAATCTTCCAAACATCATACTCATCGACCTCCTTAGTCTCTTGGTTCATCTTGGTTCTGCTCTAATTGTATTCTTTCCCGAATTAAAGTCGCACGGCGTACGTCCCTCTCATCCGGTGTTAAAGATTCTTTAAAGTAATGTTGCAAAAAGCCTGGCTGAGTTAAAACCATTAATTCATTAAGTATTGTTCTTGGAAGCCCTGAAATAATACCTAAGTCGATACCTAGACGGACATCAGATAAACATTTCGCAGCCTCTTTCGAATGGATGATGCGGCTGTGTGCAAGGACACCATAAGACCGATATATTCTATCTTCTAGTTGAATCTTTGACATCTTCAAAAGATCGCGCCTTGCAACTTTTTCTTGTTGAATCAGCTGCATGACAACCCCTCTTAGATCTTCAACAATGTCTTCTTCAGATTTACCTAACGTAATCTGATTGGAAATTTGAAAAACATTGCCGAGTGCCTCGCTACCCTCACCATAAATACCGCGGACAACTAAACCGAATTGGTTGATCGCTGGTGCAATGCGATTCATTCTTTGGGTTATCATTAGCGCAGGGAGGTGGACCATCACAGAGGCCCGAAGCCCCGTGCCAACATTGGTTGGACAGCTTGTTAAATATCCTCGTTTTTCATCAAAAGCATAGTCAAATTTACTCTCAATCCAATCATCAATACCATTAGCCAAAGTGAGAGCTTCATTTAATTGAAAGCCAGGGAATAAGCATTGAATTCTTAGATGATCTTCTTCGTTAACCATGATGCTTACCGATTCACTTTCATTAATCAGAACTGCGCTATCTCCTGATTCTTTATCCAAATTCGGACTGATCAGATGCTTTTCGACTAATACGCGCTTTTCAATCGATTGCAGTTCATTCATTTGCAACCATTCGAACGTGCCGAGCGAGTGATAGCTTTCATCCTCCAGCTTTTCTTTTATAAAATATAAGGCTTTTTGAGCTTGTTCTTTTGAGGCTATGACTGGAAACGCAAACTCACTGAGATTACGTGCCAAGCGAATGCGACTGCTTAAAACAATATCTGCGTCAGGCCCATCTGCCTGCATCCATGGACTAACAGCATGATTAATAAAATGTTGTAAAGACATTATTGGTCACCCCCTCGTTCTAATTCACGAATGAGATCCCTCGTTTTTGCTGCTTCCTCAAACTCTTCTTTCTCAACAAGTTCCTGCAAGCGATCTTTAAGATCTAATATCTTCCTACGAGCACTAATATCTTTTCCCATCCGACGAGGAATTTTTCCAATATGTGCAGTATTGCCACTATGCACTTTTCGTAAAATGGGATTTAATTTTTCATCAAAGGTTTTGTAGCACTCATCACAACCAAATTTTCCAATTCTCGTGAATTCATTATACGTTAGGCCACACTTCGGACATTGTAAGGGATCATGTTCATGGCTCCCACCATTCGCTTCCATAGGCTGTTCAAAATTAAGTAGCCCTGATAATAAGTTGTGTATGGAAAACGCATTGGATCCCGCCATAATCTCTCCTTTTTCTCGTGCACATTCTTCACATAAATGAACTTCTGTTTTGTGTCCATTAATGATTTTAGTAAAGTGCAAAGTCGCTGGTCTGATGTGGCATTCTTGGCATTCCATAAAGCAAGGCTCCTTTCCTTGGAATACTCTCTTCTTATTTTTTATATCTTAGAGCATGCAACATCGCCCTTAAGATATTAGCTCTTACCTCATCCCTAAGCGGTATAGATAAATCAAGAACAGAACGATCAATAGCACTCATCATTAACTTGGCTTCCCGTTTCGTAATGAGCCCTTCTTCAAAAAGTCGAATGATAATCGCTTGAGACCTGGATTGCGTAATCCGATCATCGATAAATTCAACCATCTGATCAATAAGTTCCATCTCGTTAATCGGCGTGACTTTAACGATCCGAATATATCCGCCTCCGCCCCGCTTACTTTCAACAACATAGCCCCGTTCTATTGAAAAACGTGTTTTTAAAACATAATTTATTTGAGATGGGACGCACTGAAATTTATCTGCAAGCTCACTTCTCTTAATTTCGATTTCGCCATAATTTCCGATGATTTTTTTTATGTGCTCTTCTATGATGTCAGAGATATTTCTCATGCTCACGCCCCCTCCGTTTTTGACTTTGACTATCTTTGACAATTATTATAAAACAAATAACAAGCTGATGCCAAGTATTATCACTTATATTATTATTCTTTTTTTACGACATTGTTCACAGTTTTTTCGTCTATAATGTAAGACTTATCAAACCCCTTAAGCCTTCATCCATTTCATCAGAAGAAACACCCTTTTGGCTACCCAATTTTCCTCGTTAGATCATTTATATTATTGAATGTTCCCCCATCTTAAGATAACTTAAACCACAAACGAAAAATTTCAGGTGACTTTTTAATAAAATGACTAATGACTAGCCCAACCTCTGGATGAATGACTCAATCAACCCGCTGCTTTTTGCATTATTTTATGCACGATTAACTTCTTATAGAATTTCCATTTCTGGAGTGAAATATGTTTATGCTAACGCTTAAAGAATCTAGAGCCTGCTTGCAAGAAACACCTAATGAGTATGGCCATGAATGATTAAACAGTGTACACGAGAAAATCTCCACAGCCTCCACTTCATGCCTTCGAGTCCCGTGCCCTTGATTCCTTTACTGCTTTGTTCATGAAAAAATTTGAGGCGGGTTTTGTTCAATTCGTCCTCCTTTTTTGTTACGTTCAAATTGTGATTGAGAAACTGCTCCCCCTAGTTTGTTCTCTATTTGTTAAATTGAATGTTTTTTGTAAAAATAGCCTGCTCTTTTGTTAACATGTCCCTACCAACCATTTATTATCTTAAAAACAGCATATGTTACTTTGTTACCCGTCATTTGTTACGTTTTAGCTCCTATTCGGAAATACGACCTCATTACTTTTAATTATCATTTAAACTACAGCGATCTAGAGTGGAAAGCACCATCAGCCACTGCAAATATGATACTTTTGTATGAAAACAAACGTATGTCATCTAGTAGAATCTATATCGTCTTGTCAATACTAAACGAGGAAATACACGCTTATCAAAAGTTTCATGGTAGATGGTGGCGACGCGCATGCGAAGCCATAGTGGTTTCTTAAAATATAAGAAAAATCAGTGGAAAAACAGGCCCATTCCTTGTAAGATCCTGTATGGAAGATACTTCATTACAACGTCAAGTGAATTGGAGAGTAAGGAGCGAGAGATTTAGAACACTCTAAAATCGTATATTCCCGAATCTCTGCTGACTCATGATGTAATAGGAGAGTCCTGCGGAAAGTAGGAGATCGGTGAGGTCAGGCAGAGCGAGGAGGCTTTCCACTCACCCTGTGGAAAGCGAGTACCTTCCATTGCAAGAGTACCCAAACCTCCCTTGTGCATAATAAAAATAAGTAAAGGAAACTTTTTTTCAGTGGCTTCAACAAGAGTGAGCGTGACTTCACGAGTAGATGCTGAGTTATACCAAAGAAGCCTACTCCGAAGCATGCCTAGGCGCAGGAACAGGGGATTTTTAGTTGCCACTAAGGACGACTTGACTTATCGTTAAGCAGGTGATAAAAGTCAAACATTCTAACGTTATAAAAAAACACAGCCATTTCTGACTGTGTTTTCCATTTGGATGGCAGTTTCCCCTACTCACAAGATGAAGCCCCTAATTACAGTCGGACGCCCATCCTTTACAGCCCTTCCTATTAACTTCCCACTTCTCTGAACTACAGATCTCTTCGTTATCTTTATACATCCAAGTCACATGTAAGAGCAATTTATTCATTGCATAGCTAGCGCTTTAAACAAAATAAAGAGAGATTCAGGACAAGTTTTTTGTTATTTTGAGGGGGGCTTTTGTTAAAATGGTCATACCTCTTATTTTGAGGGTAGGNTCCCTGTGATTTGTTCTCTATTTGTTAAGTTGGATGTTTTTTTGTTTTGTTAACCTTTCCTTACCATTTGTTATCTTAAAAACGGCATATGTTGCTTGTCCTCTTCACTTGTTACGCTTTAACCCCTATTCAGACACACAACCTCGTTATTTTAATTATCATTTAAACTGCTGTAGTCTGGAACGGAAAACAACATCATCAAAAAAAACACAGCCATTTCTGACTGTGTTTTTTAGTGCCCGGCAGCGTCCTACTCTCACAGGGGGAAGCCCCCAATTACCATCGGCGCAGAAGAGCTTAACGGC
>NZ_BMIR01000037.1 GCF_014642655.1 Pullulanibacillus camelliae | reverse complement strand
TACGATGTATTTGCTCTGGTAGGCATACATTTATGATAGAGTGCCTCTTCTTTTTTGGCTAGGATTTTGTAGAAATACCACCGAGAACTATTTTACACATACTTTGAACTTCTTGTTTGAAAATGACTATTCAAGCTCAATGAATTACGATATAATTAAATGTAAATTTATTTCCATGGTCAACTAACATTATTAATTGAGGTGAACCATTTTTGAAATCTGTAAAAAAAGCAATTATTCCTGCTGCCGGCTTGGGGACACGCTTTTTACCAGCCACCAAAGCAATGCCGAAGGAAATGCTCCCCATCGTTGATAAACCAGCGATACAATATATTGTTGAGGAAGCCGTCGCCTCTGGCATTGAGGATATTATTATCGTAACAGGGCGCAGTAAACGCGCCATCGAGGATCATTTCGATAGTTCTCCCGAGCTTGAACATAACCTAGAAATAAAGGGAAAGGATTCACTACTAGAGGAAGTTCAGAAAGCCACACATTTAGCTGAAATCCATTATATCCGCCAGAAGGAACCTAAGGGCTTAGGACATGCGGTTTGGTGTGCGCGAAAATTTATTGGGGATGAACCCTTTGCCGTTCTCCTAGGTGATGATATTTTCCGTGGTGAGGAGCCCGGGCTTCAACAGTTAATAAAACAATACGAAAACACTTTGTCTTCAGTCATTGCCGTGCAAGAGGTGCCGCAGGACCAAACCCATCGTTATGGCATCATTGCTCCCAAAGAAATGCTTTCCCAACGTTTAGCATCGGTTAAACGCTTTGTAGAAAAGCCTGCTCAAGGTACCGCACCTTCTAATTTAGCCATTATTGGTCGCTATGTATTAACTCCCGAGATCTTTGAATATCTAGAGAAAAAAGAAATCGGAGCAGGTGGAGAAATTCAACTGACTGACGATATTGAAAAACTCAATACTATTCAAGCTGTTTATGCCTATAATTTAGAGGGAGAACGCTTTGATACCGGCGAAAAGCTAGGCTTCCTAGAAACCATTTTTGCCTTTGCCTTGGATAATCCAGAAATCAGCCATGATGTTTTGGCCATGATGAAACGCTTGATCCAGCAACATGAAACGGACAAAGTTTTATTTAAATAATAACAAATCGCTTTGTACAAAAACATAGGAAGAATAACCCATAAACTTAAATTATCTTCCTATGTTTTTTTCTTTAAATAAATATCATTCAAATGGATGCAACTAAAAAATACCCCCAGAGAATCTCTTTTTATCCTACTTAAATGATAGGAATATTCTCATTTGTCCAATCCTCCACGTAATCCCTCAAATTAACACCACAATTATTAACCATGTCTTGTAAAAGCACTCAACTCAATACCAACTCTTCAATCTGCTCAATAATTCTCTTCTTATCAAAGGTCTTTTGGACGTAATGCTGTCCTTGATGATAAGGGAGTTTGTGTTGTGTTTTTAATATATAATCGACAATGTCAGTATCATTTTCGAACAAAAATTCTTTAGGATAAATGGTTTCAGCGCCTGTCCAATGCCATACGGCTGGAAGGCTTGCGGATGCCAGTCCTTCCATGGGGGCTAAGTGAAAACTTTCGAAATCGCTTGTTGATAATATATAGCCTATTTTTCTAAACCATTCATCCATATCATTACCGTGTTCATCGAAGATAACATTTTTTCCCCAAGGTGCCTGTTTTATTCGAGCGAAAATGGCGTCATAGTATTGCTTCTCGTCTTCTCTTTTCATCAGCCACTTTAATTCCTCAGGCAGTTTCCCTTTAACAAATAATTTATAGCGATGGTCCTTTTTCCAAAGTTGTTCTAAGATATCCAGCGCACGATCTAACCTTTTTCGTTTAGGCAAAATACCACAAATTCCTAAATGATAGGCAACCTGTGTGTTATCTATTTTCGTTTTATTAAATTTATTCGTATCAATCATATTGTAGATCATGATCATCTTCTCTCGCGGGATCTGGCACACTCTATGAAACTCTTCAAAAATATAAGGCGAAATAACAATAATTTGATCGATATTCTCTAAATGAAACTGACTAGGAAATGACGTTTCCCGTTCTTGCAAATGCATACGGACGAACAGCTTTTGCCCCTTTTTCTTGTTTTGTGAATACCACACCGCATTTCCCAAGCCCCACTCACAAAAGATGACGTCGGCCCATTCTAGGCATTCTGTTGAATGCTCGCTATCATGCTCGTCATGCCCACTCCACTGATCGATTCGCACATTAACATTGGGATGCTGTTCAAAATGTGTGATCGCTGCTTGGATAAATTTTAAATCATGGCCTGCAAAAACGAGATTGATCTTCTTATCGCAAAAATGCCATAATAGCGGGCGCAAGCGTTCATAGGCTTCATTAAATGTAAATTTTTTTGTCCTTTCATAGACTCTTCTAGCTGTTTGACGGTACAATTTGGAATCATTGAGTATACGAAGCGTTTTTTCAATCCATTCCGCTTCATTATCAACAAATAAGAAATAGTCACTACCCAAGAGCTCCTCATACATTTTTGTTCGCCGTAAAAGGACAGGTTTGCCTAATTGACCATATTCCAACAGTTTTGTGGATAGCTCCACACTCTCATCATGATCAATGCGCTCACTTCGCCAGCAAATGCCCAGGTCGGCGTCTCGAATAATCTCTAAGGATTTGTGGCGAGCGACAGCACCGTACCAGTGAATAGCATCGGCTTCCTTCATGACACGAAGGATTTCATCTTTCTTTTGAACTAAATCACCTTGAAACTTATCACCAACGACACTTAGAGTCAGTCCTGAATCTGTTTGTGCTAATCGCGCAAAGGCGTTTAGTATCTCTTCTGTATACCAATCTGCCGCGAACTTCCCAGAATAGACCAATCGATCATGGGTATTTTTAAAATTCGGTTCTTTTTGAGGCTTGGGAATCATCGGATAAAGCAAGCTGAATTTCTTACCCTCGCAGTCTATAAGTTGCTTAAGTAATTCCCCCATCTGTTCGGTTTGGACAAAAACGTTTGGGAAGCTTTGATAGATTTGTCGCAGCTCCTCTCTTTCAGTCTCAGAGATTTGCTTAGGATCATGGGTAAAATCTGTGATATACGGGATCGTTTTATGAAGAAGTGTCGCCTGCTTAAGATAATCTATGACGAAAGACAATCCGCGTAAAATAATACAATCATAGGGTTCCTGTGCATTCAGCTCCTCAATAAGGCTTATTGCTTCATCTCTTTGCAGACGATTTTTGTTCACAAACTTTGATGAGGCAAATCGAGAGAAAGGATCGATAACACGAACGTTATCTAACCCCTGAATCTCAGTGATTAAGTGTTCTGTTTTAATTCTCGCTTTCAATAGCACATCCGTTGTGATATTAGGATCAAGATGCAATACATTGGCCATAGAGGTTAACCATACAGCTGATCCATCCATTATATTTAAATCGACATCCCCATAAAGCAGTAGTCTTAGCTTACGTGACATTTTCCATCTCTCCAATACTTATAACTCTACTTTATCTTGAACATCTGATGCTACTAGACTTCCATTCTGAATATAATTAAATTTGTCTATACTGAAAAGCCGATAGCCCTTTTTAAAAAACGAATTGAAATCAGTAGTCGCACAGATGAGCTCAAGGATTTGTCCCATGTTCATCCCTTTAAAAATACTTTTATGGGCAAGCGCAGAGCGACTAGACAAAGCCTCCACATATTCATACTCTTTTCCATTATTTATAGCTGACAGCGATTGGGTATCCTGCTCAACTGTATAGAAGTTTCCCTTCCCTATGATGTCAGCCTGACTATATTGCGTCGCCACCATTAAATCCATTAAATAATGATCTCCATAAAAATCATCTGGAGAAAAAAGAGCAACATAATCCGTATCAATCACTTCATCAATCCGCTCATAATTGTTCATATAGCTTAAGATAAAGCTTTTTATTGAGTCTGTATTCCAAGCATTTAAAATGTCGATATACCCTTCAAATGGTGTTAACAGCACAATTAGCTGCTTTCTTTGCCATGTTTGTCGCTTAAATTGCTTTAATAGTGTTGCAAATTCATCCGCTGTATTCACGATGGCCAATACAGAAACACTAGGAAGTGTAGAGGAAACCTCAATCCCCACTTTATCCAATAGGCATTTTATTCGGTGCTTATAGGTATGGTTTAAGTAAATTTCTCTTATGCCTTCTAGTGCCTTTTGTCTATAAAAGCATTCTTCATTCATGAGTCTTGATACAGACTTCTCGAGGTCACTCATATTTTCTGACATGAGGACTACATGATTGAACAGTGCCTTAATCCCAACAGAGTAACTGCTTATAATAGGCGTCCCACTGGCTAATCCCTCGAAAACCCTTCTCGAAAACATGGTTGGAGAGTGTTTTACACTGTTAACATTTAACATAGCCTTATAGCCTTTATAGGCTTTGTCAATTTCATCGTAGGCTAAGCATCCCTTAATATTTTCTTTGAATCGCTCTGGAAAACTAAAGTCAGATTGCTCATTATCTTTATTTATCGCAAAGTTCCTGTCATAAATATCCAGCCCGAATTGAGCAGCCAAATCGAGCAGTCTTTCCATATCATTTTGTCTATCTGTATGTCGGTTGGCATAAAAGGAACCCGCAAAGGAGATTTTTTGTTGGCGCTCATCGGTAATCTTAATTGGATTATGGCGCTTCGGTTGAGCGGCGAATGGCAGTGCAAAGATATTCTGATGTCCCACTTCCCTTTGATAATGGTCAATCATTCTAGAATCCGTTGTGAAAATGTAATCAAAATGTTTAGCTGTATCGATAAATTTCTCAAAGTGAATCGGGTCTTCTTTATTCCAGAAAACGGTAGGGATGCGCCTTCTTCTGCACCACTCAATGACTTCCAGCAATTGTTGATTATCAGCATCTCGATATTTTCCAATTTTATATTCCCATGCCCCATCATTGCCACGCCATGCAGATTCTACCATCAATAAATGAGGAACATTATCTGTGAGCACGGCTTCCCAATCCTCAGGTTTAAAGGAGATAAGATGGACTTCTTCTTGAAAGCATGACATAGAAAATTCATCAAAAATACAGGCCATTTTAATATCGGAAATCTCTTGAGGTTTGATTAATAGGTGTGTCCCCACAGCCCTCCCTGTTATATTCATGGGATGTAATTGAGGGGTACTATAGTTGAGTACATGTACTAGCTCTTTTAAAGGCGTTAGTTGGAGAGTCTGCAACGTTCTTTCGTCAGCTGTTCTCTCTCTTTCTATATCCCTTCTTAGCTGCTTTACTCTAGCCTTGCTTTGTTTGATCTCTCTGATATTCACGTTATTTCCTCCCCGACGATCGCCTTTTCCACTTCCAATACCTTAAAGTAACTCTCCCTAATCTTGATTGGCTAAGGGCTTCATATCTTTTTTTCAGTTGATTATACTTTTTCCCTAGTTTTTCAAGTTCATTAAGGGCTTGTTCTTCATTATTCAGTGTGGTCATCCATTCGGTCTCTGCTTTAATTTTCTCCGCTTTATATTGCACAAGCCTCTGTTTCATCTCTTCTAACTGCATCATCTCATTTCCGCCGGCACTCTCTTCAAGCCCTTTGATTCTTTGTTCAACCTGCTCGATTCTATCCCTTTGCGCTTCAATCATCATGAAACATTCATGCTCTATTCTATAGAAACCCTCTTCAAGTTTCTTAAGCCAATCCTCGCGAATGCCCATCTCACTGTTAACCTGCCCGTCTCTAGTGATGATGACGCCGATCCACTTATATTGGACTCTGAGGTCCTTGATACCATACTTTTCTGGCAGGCTCTTTATAAGCTCTAATAAGTAATAGTCCTTCTTATGCTCAACTTGGGTATCGATCCCAAAAGGCACAGTAATAATGACTCTGCCACCGTCATTTAATAATTGGTCAACTTTCTTTAATAGGCTTCGTGGATCAAGGAACTGATCTAATAAATGGCCTAGAATAACCGTATCAAACTGGGATTCTTCGGAAGCAAAGTCTAAGATACTTTCCACTTTAAACTTAACACGTTGTCTTGTTGACAGCTCTTCTGCTTCAAGAGTCCGATTGGCGAAAGCAATCGCTTCTTCTTCACTATCAATCCCGACAACATGTTTTGCTTCTCTTGCCAATAATATAGGGATTATCCCTTGTGAACAGCCAATATCAAGTATCCTGCTCCCCTGCACATGCTGACATATCCAATGCATGCGCTCTCTCGTCCGTGCCCCATGCTCTGACGCTTCAAAATAGGCTTCTGTTACCCTATCTAATGGTTTATCCATTATATGATCTCTCCTAAACACGTGATTTTCGAGAGTAACATCTGAGCCCTCTCTGCTTATTTACTTTAAAATCAGCCGTCTAATGATTAAGATAATTAAGAAATTGATAAAGAAGTAAAGCCATGAATTAGGGAAAAATGACTTCTATCTCTTTTTATCATTAGACTATGAATGCAAAATAACATGTTAAAATGAAAATTCAGTAAAAAATATGTAAAGTGAAGGTTAAATTTTATTTGAAGAGTGCTGTCTTATATCAAAAAGCTTTGGGGTGGGGTGAAATGAATAGGAGATAGTAACTTTTCTAACGTTTTAAATCACATAGGCTTCTCTGCCTTTTTAAAGTGACCTTTTTCCTTATTTGTAAGGGCAAATCACTTTTCAGCACGAAGTATTTGATGTAAAGCTCGAGAAAAAAGGACACCTTCGAAGATGCCCTTGTTTTTACAATACTTAATGAGTTATTTTTTATTAGCAAATATTCTTTGTACCACTCTTCTTGAAGCCTGTCCATCTTCCAAGTAACAGAATTTATCGAAAAACGCATTAAAGGAATCGGAAAGCTCAAAATGATTTTTCTCAAACTCCTCAATTGAAGCAATGACCTCTTCCGTTGTCTTTACGAGTGGTCCGGGTGCCTTTCTTTCAAAATCGAAGTAAAAGCCCCTTAATTTATCACGATAAGTATCAATATCATAACAATAGAAAATCATCGGTCTTCTTAAGTTGGCATAATCAAAAAAGACGGATGAATAATCGGTGATTAATAGATCAGCAACTAAGTAAAGATCCCTTATGTCTTCATAGCTAGAAAAATCATAAGCAAATCCTTTATATGGTTCCAGATCTAGATTCTCTGCGACAAGATAATGCATTCGAAGAACAATAATATAATCATCCCCCAATGTCTCCTTCATCATGTCAAGGTCAAGATCTAAATCAAATTTATAACGTCCACGGCCATAAAATTGGTCATCCCGCCAAGTGGGTGCATACAGAATGACTTTTTTATCCAGCGCTAACCTCATTCTATTTTTTATGGCTTGCTGATCATTCTTATAATTATATAAATAATCATTTCTAGGATAACCCGATTCGATCATTTCTTTATGAAAATTAAAAGCCCTCTGAAAGATTTCCGTTGAATATCTATTAGGAGAGATCAAGTAATCCCATTTACTCGATTCTTTATGAAAATTAGCTTTATATTTCTCTGTTGTAGTTCCAGGCATATGCACCTCATCCATATCTGAAGCTAAGCGTTTCAATGGTGTGCCGTGCCATGTCTGAACATAAGTCGTATGCTTTGGCTTCGGTATCCACAAAGGAAGTCTGCTATTCGTAATCCAATATTTGGCACGGGCCATATAAAACAACCATTTTAAAGAAAATCTTCTTACATGAGGGATATTCTTTTCTCTAAACAGTGTTAAATAACGACGATCAACGCTCCAAATCGTCTTATAGTCTGGATACTCTTTGATGATATATTCATAAATCGCTCGGGGATTACAACTGAATTGTTTACCGGAAAAGCTCTCGAATATTAACAGCTTCTTATCCGCTGGCAAATTACCTGCAACGGTAAACAGCTTTCTATAGGCAAGACGTGCCTCTCTTCCTCTTTTTAGTTTATTCCAACGTCTTCTAATTGCACCCTTGACTTCATTCTTTAAATTATAATCGGATATTTTTATAGAAACCGTCTGGTGCTTTTTATGGACCGAGAGTATATACTTCTTTTTCTCAATGATTCTTTTTATCTTTTTCCATTTACTTTTTGGTGTAAAGGGGCGTAATACAAGCTGTTTTTCCTCAAGCTCCTCATGAGGTAAATCATATTTCACAATAAGCTTTAATGATGACACATTACTGATATCATGCATCTCTTTTATTTCAAAAGAAACCTTAAATCCACTCTGTTTCATGTTAAATTCACTTGAAAGGGGCTTTAAGTCCGTTCTCTCTATATTTTCTATCCTAAGTGTTCTATCGATCTCCCCCTCTTTATCTCTTATAATAAAATGATTCGCTTCATGATCTGGGAAAGCTGGATGGAAACTATACCCCATTAATGTAAATCTTCCGTCCTTTTCGATGCGCATATCTTCAAGAATTGCAATAGGCTCAGCTTTTTGAACTTTTAAGGACACATTGGCTTTATTTGTCGTATAAGGTTTAAAAAACAGTTGTTGACCAGCTAAATGCCCCTTAACCTCTAGATATGGATCAGTGCTTTTCAGACGTCTTTTTATGCATTCTTCGTTATTTGTAAACTGGATATACATATCTAAGGTTGTATCAGGAGGACATTCATATAATTGCTCAAATGACAAACTGCTTTCATAAAGCCCAGCTTCATTAGACTCTACTTTATTCAACGGTAGTGTGATTAAATGTTCACTTTTTCTACTAGTGAGCACCATTTCAATCGTATTATAATTTGAAATTTGGAATTTATTTGTATCATTTATCGTCACAATAATATTAAATGCCTTTTCAGTTACTTTCCAAGAAAATAAAGAAAAGTTTTTGATTAGATTATTCAATCACAAAAGTCCTCCTATAACAACTCAATCTTACACTTTTTGAAATAGACATTCTCAAAAAAACTTTTATTGAACCTTATCTTTATGTTACGCAAAATAATAAGGATAAACAGTTATTTATATCCTTATATTATATATTGGAATGTTAGATTTTTGAAATAGCAGTATTTCACTAAGACAAAAAGACTATATGAATTTCCGCCATTCAATTAATTCATATGGAAAAAGCTAAAAGCTGAAAAAAGCGAGCTTTAGCTCGCTTTTCCATTCTACCTTTTAAAGAAAATCAATAAATCGATCCCTAAATTTAATATGCACCTTTGATCCAATAATAAATAAAATGATGACAACCACCCAAAAGTAGATCGTATACCTTAAATGTTCAAGCATGTACCAAGATGGATCACCAAGCAATGCAGAACGATACCCTTCAACAAGATAATAAATTGGATTCAGTTTCATAATGAAAGTAATTGTGGTGTTCTTAGGATCGGGCAACCATAAGATTGGTGAGAGATACAGCAGCATTCTCATTACCGCCTGCAGCAACATATGTACATCACGAATAATCGTTGAAAGCGTTGAAGTTATTAACGAAAGCGCCACTAAAAACAATATGCTCGCGAACATATAATAGGGAATTTGCAAAAATTGTATGGACAATAGATGGCCTGAAAACTGAAGCATGATAACAACAATAACCAAAAGCATCAGATGCTGATAAAACTTTGCAAAAATCACATATGTTGGTATAACACTCGTTGGAAAGCTCATTTTTGACACCATACGAATACGGGAAAATACAGATCTAGACCCCTGTATAATCGCTTGGTTGATAAAATACCATACACAAAATCCTGCGATAAGCCAGCTGAAATAGTCAATATGATCGACTGGCTTCCTACCATGTCCTGAACCAATAATCCCAAAGCCAAAAACAAACGCATACACAGCAATTTGAATGAGAGGACTTATTAATTCCCAAAGAATTCCTAAATAATTGTTATTATTTTCACTTTTCATTTCATAAAAGGAAAGGCGTCTTACCAAATAAAAGCTTTTTATCTGTTCTTTTAAAACCGTCACTAATGAACCCATAAAGTGTTCCTCTCTTTGATCTTGCTAGCATTTTGATTTTAAAAATACTATTTTTTTACTTTAAAAAACGTGATTTTATTCATTTTACCATTCGTACTCACATAAACCTTAATTTCCAATTGCTTTTCAAAATAAACGTAGATACCATCTAACTCATCGGATAAAACAGGGGCTCCTAAGCTATTTGTAAATGAATTAGAAGCATAATTTTGATTAATAGCCATGATATTCACTTGCTCTAAAGTATCCGCTTGAGTTTGACCCACCAAAGAAGCAGAAGAAAGATTAAGCGTTTCAAGTTGACCCGTATTATTTTGACTCACTATTTGATTAGAATAGTCCTTCTTAATCTTGGTAAACGTTGATGAAAATAGATCAGATATAGCTCCTAAATCAGAGGGTAGATGTCTTTGCTCCAATAAGTTGCTCAACAACGTTGGTTCAGCCTTCATTTCATGATCTGTGCTATTAACATCTTGTACTACTGATGAACTGACCCAGGCATTAGAATTATCAGGTAATATAACTTTGAACCAGTTCACTCCATCCTCATTGGGGTCACTTTGTTTCTCTTTTATGATGAAGGCATCTCCAAATGTAGCACTTCCAACGATACTGCTATTCAGACTCGCCTTATCGCGAAGATTGACTTGACTCTTGCTCACCACTGCCATTTCAACATTTTGTTCTGTCTTAGCTTCTTTAACTGGTCGATTGGTACTGATTTTCCCATTGTTACCATTATCTTCAACGTCAGTCACAGCCTTATTTTTTGCCTTACTATTTCCTTCATGTTTAAATACTGACTTAACACTATTCAATGACTCAGCACTTAAGCTATTGTAGCCGACTATTCCAATAATACAAATGACTAAAAGACAAAAAATGACTGTAAACAAACGTCTTTTTTTATTTCCCTTCCGCTTTTTTTTATGCTTCCTCTCTTGGGACCTTGAAGGTATATCATTGCTTTCAACTTGCTTAACTTCAAGAACCTTTGAAGGGCTTAGTTCTTGCTGCTGGACATTGTCGTTCTTATTTAGCCTGTCCTGTTGAAAGGCCTTTTTTTGTTCAGGAGTCATCTGTTTGTACTCTTTTAAGAATTTTTGATACTTAGGAACAATGTCATCTATTAATCCATAGTCTCTGACCATGCCATTTTCTAACCATAATGCTTTGTCACAAAACTTTTTGACTTGTCCAATCGAATGGCTGATAAAAAAGATGGTTTTGCCTTGTTCTTTAAAGCTATTCATTTTATCCAAACATTTATCTGCAAAGGCTTGGTCACCAACAGACAACGCTTCATCAATCACCAAAATATCTGGATTAACGGTTACTGATATGGCGAAGCCGAGGCGTGATTTCATCCCACTTGAATAAGATTTAACAGGTTGGTCGATAAATTTACCAATCTCAGCAAATTCAATAATTTCAGGCTCCAACTTACGAATTTCTTTTTTACTAAAACCAAGCATTAAACACTTCAGTTCTATATTTTCTCTTCCAGTTAACTCACTTTTTAGACCTGAGGCAATCGCAATTAATGATGTACTTCCCTTAGACTTAACAGTCCCCTCTGTAGGGGGAATGACACCAGAAATAATGTTGGAAAGTGTAGACTTTCCTGAACCATTAACCCCTATAATCCCGATAACATCACCTTTCTCTGCAGTAAAGGTGACTCCACGAAGGGCATAAAATTCCTCACCTTTATTGCCTAAAAAGATATCTAAAATTTTATCAGAATTTTTATTATACATTTTATAACATTTTGTTACATTCTTAACAACGACTGAACTCGTCATTTTTTCACATCCAAATCAAATAATCGGCAAAGATTCTTTACAATTATATCATGTGTTCATAGTCACGAATATACACATGTAGGGATAAAGTATAAATTTGTAATTTTCTTTTTAATCGCTTTGTCACAAATAACCGCTCCAACCTATTTTAAAGTTAGAGCGGTCTAACGTCAATTGCCAATCTGCACACTATCCTAAAATCAATTTTGAGCTTCTTGTACACCCTTTGCCTCTTCTTCTCTAAACAAGGCAGTCACAAGATTCCTGCTTGCATTTCCTCTTGAATACATATTCCATTTCCTACTGAATTCTTGAATTTTATTATAATCAAATGCATCTTGTTTGATTAATTTAACAATGCTCTCTGTATCAAAAACAACAGGTCCCGGTACCAAATCCTCATATGAACCCCAAAGGCCTCGTGTTCTTGTGTATTCTTCTAAATCATAAGGAAAAAAGATCATCGGCTTATTAAACAATGCAAATTCATAAGGGATTGATGAATAATCGGAAATCAAGATATCTGTTATCATCAATAATTCATTGACATCAAGGTAGCTTGAAAAATCATAGGCAAATCCCTTAAAACGCGCGTCAATCGCATCAGATACTTTTACGGCTGGGTGTAGTTTTAAAATGAGGGCATAGTCCTTACTTAATTCTTCGTACATATTTTCAATATCTAACCGTAGGCAAAAGTGTTCTAACTCCTGATCACGGTATGTTGGCGCATACAAGATGATTTTCTTATTTCTTAATTCAGGATAGTCTTGATAAAAAGCTTTAATAACGGTTTGCTTCATCGACACATCATAAAAGAAATCCGTTCTTGGTATGCCCGTACGCACCATCTTTTCAGCAGGAAGATGGAATGCCTCCATAAAAATATTTGCCATAGCTTCAGAGCCTACAACCACTTTATCAAATTTATTGTAGACACGTTCAAAACGTTTTTGAGCACGTGAAGAACGCTGCTGAATAGATTTGTCTTTAAATGCAAAGGTCTTAATTGCACCAGCTGCATGCCATAACTGGATACATTCCACCTCTGGTTTGAATTGTATCGCAGCCAAAAAGCCAAAATAATTATCTATAAACACATATTTGGAAGTAGCAAGATGATATATAGACCGCATCATATCCACAAGATTCATTGTTTCAAAGAGAACTACCGGTTTTTCAATTTCACTTTGTAAAACCTCTGCACATGATGCTTTGGATAAAAAGAAAACATCTGTCGAAAGATGTTGTTTATTTAATTCTTTATAGATTGGAAGACTATTCTGTGGAAAAGATACAACAAAAGTCACCTTATCCTGCAATTTGAATAACTTAAAAAAATTAAATATGCATTTAAAAATCAAAAGGTAAAGGTCAATCACTATTTCTCTAAGCATAATAACACCTCAAATTATCCACTTTAGTTCAGAAAAAAGTGAAATTAATTTTTCATCTCGAAGACCTTGATAACCTTTTAACGATGCACATAGAATAGTAGAATTATAGTTCAATTCTATTTTGCACTTTCCCTGTTAATTCGGATCCTTTTGCTAAATAAACTTCCTACTTAGGGTTTAAAAATAAAATACATTCATATTATACGATGAGCAACAAGGAATTTCAATCCCTTTATTTTCAAAAAAAAAAAAACAGATTATTAACGTCCAATAAAGGGCCAAACTAATGAACGTATGAAATACAGAAAGGTATTAATCGGAGATCAAACTATTTAATCTTAATTAATGAAATTGTTAATTCTTACTTGATGTGTATGGCAAAATACACTTGACGGTTACATATGTTAGTTTGGTCACTATCTATCATAGGAGATTAATAGAATTGGAAATCAAGTGGCTCATTTTTTATGTGATCAAACTGCTTGAAAGTGGCCCAAATTTAATTTATCAAAAAACAAATGTAGGCAGTTTTATGGTATTTTCTTTCATAGGGACTTTCTTCTTAGTTGGTTTTGCCGGCAAACACTACTATACAAAAAGAAAATCCCTTTTTCTTTAATTTGCTTAAACTACCGCTCTTTCGCTTGGTTGCCCTATGGTTTGATCGACGGTCTATCGACCTCCAACTCAACCATAGGGGAAATTATTTTCTACCCACTAACATTTTTCTCATACTATATAATACCCCTGATGAGAAATGAGAAAAGATCACGTATAATTAAGTTCGCAAAAATAGAAAAGAGGAAAAGCCATCGGCAACTCCGAATAGGTAAGTGACCAAACAAAACCCAACAAGGAGTTGAAACGAT
>NZ_BMIR01000036.1 GCF_014642655.1 Pullulanibacillus camelliae | reverse complement strand
GGAACCAAGCGAAGACATTCGCGCGGTAGCTGGAAAAGCGTACAAATTTAGAGTGCCAGAAATACTGGGATGAATAGGGTACCGAGAAAAGTTTGACACAAACCATTTTTTAGAGAGAGTTCCAATCTCAACACTTTTATTTTATTATTAAATTAAGAATAAGAGATGGGGGAGCGGTAGCCTCTTAAATATAGAGACGAGGTCGCTGAAGCCACAGATGTAACGAGGATAGTGGCAAAGTGCAGAGAGACGATATAATGTTCTAAAATGGGATTCTGCCCGGCTAAGGTTAGGGCGTAGACATAACGTACAGGAGGAACTATGCTACAACAATTTGGGTTTTCGCAATACGAGAGTAAAGTCTTTGAAGTCCTTGTGACAAGCGAGGCAGCACTCGACGCGACAGCGATTGTCAAATATTCGGGGGTGCCTAGGTCAAAGGTCTATGAGGTGATTGATCGACTGATAGATAAAGGCATGGTTCTGGGCTCGGTTTCAGAAAAGAAAAAGCTCTATGCCGCCCTGCCTATGGAACTGGTCATTGAAAAATTAACAACTGAGTTTGAGGATAATGTCAAGACGCTAAAAAATAACGCGGTTAAAAAGACCTTTTACGATGAACGGGTATGGAGCTTTAAGGTTGAGTCATCGATTAAAGCACAGTTCAGACAGCTGGTGAAGGAGGCGAACCAATCCATCCGATTATCGTTATGGAAGGATGATTTTTACGAGGTGCTCCCTCTATTAGAAGATAAGGTAGAGCAGGGCATTCAGTTAGAGGCTTTGGTTGTAGGTGAGGTTGAGACGCATTTATCCACTATTCATACGCTTATACCAGCAGAAGAACACCAATCATTAGAACAATTTCGCTTGATCATTGTTGATGAGAGAGAAGTGCTTTTTGCTGGTATGGAGGAAGAGCACTCCTGGCAGGCAATAACAACGCTGTCTAAGCCTTTTGTTAAAGTGTTTACAGAATTTTTCTATCATGATGTCGCTTTAGCAAGGATCACTGAAAAGCATGGTGAAACGTTGATGAATGACAGGGAGATCAGATCTTTATTAATGAAACTGCGTTATTAAAGGAGCCGGCTTATCGTGGGCAAAAAGAAAAAGTGCCCTAGACTTGCTCGAGGCACTTTTAATTCGTGTGTGTCATGTTTTGTTGAGAGGAGTCAAAGCCGGCGGAGGGCGAGTGTTTTGGCTTACGTGTGATTGAAAATAGCGCTGTGCCGAGAGCGAAAAGGACGAAAATGCCTCCGCACGTCGCATTGTCTTTCACCGTCAGATGTTCAAGTACGAGTCCACCAATCATTGACCCGAAAGCAATGCCAAAATGTAAAGCTGAGTTATTCAGACTTTGCTGAATGTCCGCTGCTTCAGGAGCTGCAGCAATGAGATAGCTCTGCATGGCTGGAGTAATTGCCCAACTGAGCATACTCCAAATCATCATGACAATTAAAAAGAGTGGCAACGACATGGTTGTGTAAGGAAGAATAAAGATAGAGAGCGCAAAAAAGACGATGACCAAAAGCAGTGTTGGCACTGTTCCTATGCGATCTGCCAATGTTCCTCCGAATCCACCACCGATCACTGCTGCAATACCAAAAATCAAGTAAACAATGCTCACCCAAGTTCCACCAAGCCCGAGCTCGGTTTCCAAAAAGGGAGTGAGATAGGCGTATAAAGTTAAGTGTCCAGCGAGGAATAGGAAGCTTGTCAATTGCGCGAAGAACACTTTTTTATTTTTTAGCGTACGCATTTGTTGCAAGAAAGGTATTGAGGGCTGTGGCATAATGGTATCCATAAGGAAATAGACCCCCGCTATGGATAATAGCGTCAATATCGCAATCATCACAAAAGGTGAACGCCAGCCGAAAGCTTGGCCTAACAAGAGGCCTATCGGAACACCAAGAACAAGTGAGGCACTAATGCCCATAAAGACAATGCCAATTGCCCGGGCGCGATAGGCTTCACTGACGATATTAGAGGCAATGGTGACGCAAAGCACGACAAGCAGTGAGCCGCTTGAAGCTGAAACAATTCTTGCAAAAAATAAAATAGCGTAAGAGGGACTTATAATAGCGATCACGTTTCCAAGAAAGAATATCAATAAGACGACTAAAGTCAAGCGTTTCCGTTCTATACGCGCAGTCAAGGTCATTAACACAGGCGAAGAGATGGCAAAGGTGAGTGAAAAAACAGTGATAAGTAAGCCTGTTTTGCCGAGGCTCACTTCTAGATCCTTTGAAATGAGATCTAATATGCCACCAATGATTAATTCGACCATGCCAACGACGAATGAAACCATTGTGAGTAGATAAACGCGTTTGTTCATGTTATCCCTCCGTTTTAAGTTACCACTGCAATGGTAACTTAAAATAGGCGGTTGGGCAAGGAAGAATTGGATAATAGTGAGAGGAAAATAAAGTAAATAGGGGAAGCAAGTCTGAATTTGAAAACGAAGGTCTTTTACTCTTGAGGGTGATCATTTTGTTGTCACGCAAGCTTAGAGGACGTGTTATAGTAAAAATAGACAGGAAGCAGGAAAAAGGCGTATACTAAGTAATCAAAATTTGGGTTGGGAGTATGGGTATGACGGCGTTAATGCATCTATTAGATCAATATGGCTACATCGTAATATTCTTTTCTTTAATGTTAGAGCTTATTATTCTTCCGATTCCAAATGAAGCGTTAATGAGCTATGTTGGTGTGCTTTCTTTCCAAGGTAAGATGAATATTATTCTTGCCACTTTTTTTGCCGGCTGTGGAGCAGCTGTTGGTGCGACGGTTTCCTACTGGATTGGGTACAAGCTTGGCGCTCCATTCTTTAAAAAGTATGGGCACTATATTCATATGGGTCCAGAAAAAATGGAAACGATGGAAAAGTGGTATAAAAAATATGGGAAGATCCTGTTAATCTTTTCGTTTTTTATTCCTGGCGTGCGTCATATCGCCAGTATTATTTCAGGCGTCATTAAATTACCTGTTCGGCAGTTCATGGTCTTTTCATATATTGGTTTATTTTCATGGGTCAGCACCTTCATTTTCCTAGGGTATACCTTGGGACCAAAATGGGAGGAATATGAGGGTGAGATTAAGAAATGGTTGGTACTAGCCAGCATTTTAATTGGGATGGTTGTGCTTTGCTATTTTGTATTAAAGGCAAATCGCCGCTATCTTAAGGAAGCTTTATGGTTGATTTTCGATGCCACATTTAAACGGTTTAAGAGCTTTTTAAAAATCAAATTACTCATCTTAACCATCCTTGCATTATTTGTAACATTTTTCACCTTAATGGTCGGTATGGTACAGGATTTTATTAGCAACGAATTTGTTCACTTTAATACTATTGTTGGCACGATTGTTTTCTCACTCTTTAACCCGCACTGGCAAGGGATCATGAACGGGATATATCATCTCTCTTCTTGGCTTGTGCTAGGGATTATTGCTTTGTTGACTGTTATTGGGATAGTGGTGAATAGGAAGCATATTGGTTTGGAACTCCTGTTCTTTTTTATCACATTAATCGGAGTCTTTGTCTTTTCCAAAGGGATTCATTGGCTTTTTCAATTTCTGTTTCAAGGTGCACACATCAGTTCAGACTTTCCTAACGCGCCTTCAATGTATTTGTTGTGCACCTTAGGCTACTTTTTATTTATGCTAATTCGTCATCATCGCAACTATCAGTTCAGTGTGATGACCACCTTATTCTTTGTCATTATTCTGGCTGCTTATTTTATTAGTGGCACGTATGGTCACGTGCTGCCGAGTGATTTAATAGCGGGCTATGTGTTCAGTGCAGTGTGGATTTGCGGTATGTTTTTAGCGCTTGAGACTTTCCGCTTTTTATCGATACTCAAAAAAGAGGACAAATAAAGTCATAGGAGATATGCTGTCCGGCACTATTCGAAATCGTCAAAATTTTACTGGATTTTATGGGTTATGGCAGGAAAATTGAAATGTTTATCGAATGTCCTATAATAACTAAGCAAATAGGAGGTGAAACCATATATGAAATCAACTGGAGTGGTACGTAAGGTTGATGAGCTTGGACGCGTTGTGATTCCAATTGAACTTAGACGTACACTTGGCATCGAAATCAAGGATCCACTAGAAATCTACATGGACAGCGATAAAATTATTCTAAAAAAATATAAACCTGCAATGACCTGTCAAATCACTGGTGAAGTATCGGATGATAATTTATCTCTCTCTAACGGAAAACTCATTCTCAGCCGCGAGGGCGCAGAGATCGTTAAAAACGAAATTGATCATTATCTTCAAGTGGCTTCATCAAAGGAATAGATGAGAAAAGCACCTGACATGTAGGAGTTGCATGTAGGTGCTTTTGTTTTTGCAAGATGTGTGGATACTATTTCAGTGTTATGTGTCAATGGTAATGGTGGATTCAGGTGCGTAGTTGACGACTTCAAGGACGACCGGGGAACCACTAAGAATAGGCTCGCCGTCTGCTGGGACATCAAACGCTAATGAGCCAACACCGGTGGCTCCAGGTGTATAAGTGGAAAGGCCATTCATTTGTAAGACACCGTTGACGTAGACATTAAAATAGCTATTATCCGCTGCCAATTCGGGTAATTCGGTTACTGCACTGCCATCATCAGCGAAAAAGCTGGCAGCATCAACGGTGAGGGTGCTCCCAGCGTCTGTTTGCGCTGATGTGACGTAAAAGAAACGGGTGTTTTCTGGAGTCACAGTAGTCTCTGTAGTAGCTGAAATAAATAATTTCATCAGTTGCAGGGGCATCGTTATTCACCTCATTCCTATTCCGACCTTATAGTATTGTATGTGTAAGACGGTATGAAGATATGGATGAACTCCCTGATTTACAAAAGTAGTTAAGCGATATAAAAGGGGATTTGGCTACCTAGAAATAAATGAGAATAAATTGAAGGCTGATCACCGTGCCTTTTAGAGGTAAATCCTTGGAGCGAAGCCATAAGCAGCCTTTTTTCACTTGGTATATGGATTCGGGTTGGAGGATGCCATTAATATACAAGTTATAGTAGGAGACGCATTGTGGATCAAGAATTCCTAGCTTTCCATAGGCTTTTAGCTCATCATCGTCGGTATAAAGCCGTTTATTTTCATCTGCTAAGGTGAAATAAGTATAGGTTTGCGCTTTAAGGACGTTGAGCGGCTTAACATCATCGGAAATACCAGGAAAGATAAGGGGACATCCTGTAGGTGGGACACTGATGGCAGCCTGTGTTTGAATGGGCTTCATATGAAACCACCTTTATATTTTTCATGTGTTTATAGGCCATTGTATGCAAGGATAAAAATGTTGACTAGGCGATGGATAAAGGCCTTGATCATTCTTGCCATTTTCAAAATTTCTTTATAATTTTATAATATAATGACTTTAATTGTGTTATAATTATCTATGCTGAATTTAGAAAGAACCAGTTATAAAGGGTTTTTTGGGGGGCTTCAGTTGCAAAGCTTAAGTGATGAAGTGTTAATAGAAAGCTATTATAAGGCAATACAAATGAATCTTGATACGGATTTTATCAGCTTGTTAAAAAGTGAAATTGATCGTCGCCGTTTGAAGGATCAGATCAAGTCACGAATGGATTACATATAAAGAAACTTGCTTACTATCACCCTCATGTGACGAGTCAGAAGCTGAGTTGTACTCATACTCTTATCTGCTTTTGTGGGGCACATTTTATACTTATTCAAGGATGGGATAGAAGTGTATCACACGGATTTTGTTGTTCTGAGAGCTTACTTAGAAGGGGCTCTTTTTTGTTTTGTAAAAAAATCTAAACAGTTGAGAAAATCTTTCTAATGACATAGCCCCATGATCTATTGATTGCAAAGGATATAGGTGGCGCCACTGATCAGAAAGCTACCGCACTGGTCTTTGTTTTAAAGGGGGGACATGTGATCAGTAGCTTGTAATTCTTGGTGCTTGTCATGGTTTGGACAAGAATATGTGAATTTTTTATAATTTGCTGGTTTTTTTGTATGACATGTTACATTATAGATGTTCGTTAACTTAAGATGTTTACTTCCCCCCTTTAAGATAAGTCCTTGTGACTTATCTTTTTTTTATAAAGGTCAGAAACCACCGTGGCTTCGCATTTGCGTCGCCACCATCTACTATGAAACTTTTGACAAGCGTGTATTTCCTCGTTCAGTATTGACAAGACGATATAGGTTCTACTAGATGAAATACGTTTGTTTTATACAAAAGCATAAAATTTCTGATCATGAGGACGATGCGCGATTCCGCTCCAGGCCACTCGCTTTCCGCGGGGGCTTACCGATCTCTCGCTTCACGCAGAACTCTAGTATTTTATCGTGAGTCAGCGGTGTCCGAGGAACACACGATTTTAAAGCGTTCCGAATCTCTCGCGCCTTGCGCTCCAATCCACTTGACCATGCATGAAGCACCTTCCATATATAATGCGCTATGCCTAGACAAGGACCAGGCCTTTGCCCGGTTTTCCTTGATTTTATGGAAAACGTAAGCTCTAACTGATCATTTCAAAGCAGCCGATGAGGATTAGCAAGAGCCCAGAAAGCAAGGGAGCTAATAATTCCAATCCCGCCATTTTATTTTGTAAAAGGCCTCCCACCTTGACGCCAAAGGCGATAAAAGCGAATGAAAAAATACCGATTGAGAGGGTATAGATTAAAAAGGAAGAATCTGTTAGAGCGACACTGAAACTGGTGGTTATACTATTTAAGGCAAGGGAGAAGCCCAATAGTAAAGCTTCCTTTGAGCTGATCTGATGGTTCTCATCAAGGTCTGCTTTTTTCGGATGATAAAGGATCTTGAGAAAAGGCAACTGGCTTTCAATAAACGAGCTGGATCTCTCAAAAAAAGTACTGGTTATCGTGAAGCCACCAATGATTAGGAGCAAGCATCCTCCTAGAGCATTGGCGAAATCAGAAGTCATCGAATGCGTTATCCAGTGCCCTGCCAAAAGAGCAAGAAATGAAAAGAGCATGGAAAGTAAGGCAATGATAAGGTTAGAGGTAAAGGAGATTTTAGTTTTTTTAAGTCCGTAGGAACAACCGATAGCCAGATTATCAATATTGGCAATGATACCGATGAGCAAGATAGTTATAAGGTGCATAGGCATTCCTCCTATGCCTATACGCTATTCATGATGTGCTTTTTTGGTGAAAAGAAATGCTGACCTCTATGTCCTATCCAGAATAATAAGGATATATTATGGCAAACTAAGGGATGTATAGTCCTGTACTAGGGGTGAGTGGATTTCCGATGATATTAGCAGTAGCAACACTAATCAGTGCTTTTGTATTAGTCATCCTATCAAAAAAAAGGATCTCACAGCTTGAAATGTTTACTTCTGCGGTTTTCGCTGTCGTGTTGGATTTTATTGTCGACTATTTACTGGAGTTTCGCTATCACTTATATGGCTATTTCAAAACATTTAGCGCTGACTATGAAGATTTAATTGTTATCTTAGGGATCTATCCTTTGATTGATATTCTCTTCCTTAATTACTACCCAATAGGAAAATCTATACATAAGAGGGTGGGGTATATTTTGGGCTGGTCGGCCTTCTCGGTTGTTTACGAATGGGTGGCGGTGCAAACCCATCTCTTTTACTATAACGGATGGAAATTAATCTATTCTGTTCCCATTTATCCACTACTCTTCTTGATATTAATCGGACAATTTTTATTCATCAAACGCCTCAAAGCAATGGATACTGATAGTCGCACTTAAAAAAACATGGGACATGAAAAAACGGAAACCAATGTGTGGCTCCCGTTATTTCTAGCTTCGACATTCTATCCATTATTCTTTTTATCGGGATCCTGATCTTCACTGAATTCTGTACTATAATCTAACCCATTGACTGATCGTTTATGTATAGCTTCTCTATTCGGCGTATGGTTAAGGATAAAGCGGTGGATAAAAATTTCAGCAAAACTGATCAGCACTGCAGAAATCAAGCTTCCCCATGCCACTTGCATATAATTGTTTAACAGGATCGACCCGAATACCCAAACACTAACATAGGTGAGTATAAAATCAGAGATACTGGCTATTCTATTGCCCAGTAACGGTAAGATGAGGCGGTCACCGATAAAATAAGAAATAAGGGTAACGGCTAGACTAAAAGATAGAATGTCTATCAGAGTGGCATTAAAGAAAAGGTCTAAGGCAATGGTAAAGGCAAGAATACAAGTTAACCATTTTATTAACAATATACCTATTTGCTGCATCATATTACCTCCGTTTCTATCTACAGTATGAAATAAAATGAAGCATTTCATACATTTCTATAGTCTATTCAAGACAGTTTCGGGGTAATGGAGGCAAAAAACACATGAGTGTGTAAAAACATCAACCTCATTCATTTACTTCTTTTTTATATTGACTGAAGTCAAAAATTTCAGCTTTATTTTTATGCTTATCGGCCTCACTTAGTTCTGACATCCATTTGATAAACTCAAATTCTTTGTCAGTCAGTGGTCGACGAATTCGATAAAGTATATCCTTCATTAAATCAGTCTTTGAAATCATAGACAATCCTCTTTCCTTAAAATATAGTCTAAAACTCAGCAGATAGTATGAAAGGGATTTAAGAGATCATTGCGTCCAATGAATGAGGAAGTATTTTTCATATAGATAAGAAGATAATATTCATAAAAAGTGCATGTGTATTTAGTATATAAATAATTTCTCAATTAATAAACCCTTAACTGAGAAAAAAAGGTCAGCTCTAATAAAACTGGAAATTTATCTATAAATAGTATTGTACTAAGATCGCAGTATAATTTGTAGACTTTTGTCAAATTTTGTAGTAAAATATGATTAACAATTTAAAAAATAGACTTTTCGAACGGGCAAACTTATTGAAAAATAAGGACGCAAAACTACGGGCCTAAGGGATTTTCCTATGGTCGCCGAGTCACCGAAGAAAGCGAGTATCGAAATGACCTCTCACTATTCGGTGTGGTCATTTTTTTTATACTATCAGAACGTATAACCTTTCGCTGACGCTCTCTAGAAGCGCGAAGGCCAAGTTTTTCTTTAATGCCCTATCGTAAAGGAGGGAGAACGTGGTTTCCTTAAAAAATTTTATTAAGGAAGAACGATTTTTTCATCACTATCAACCGATTTATAACCTCTCAGATCACGGCATTGAGGGGTATGAGGTCTTATTTAGAACAGAAAAGTATACAAATCCTGAGGAATTTTTTGATTGGGCGAAAAGAAAGAAACAGCTCTATGAATTGGATTCACGCTCCATACATAAGGCTGTGCTAACCTATCAATCAGCGGGCTTCACAGAGAAAGACGGAAATTTGTTTATTAATGTTTTTCCGTCAACATTATTACATCCACAATTTCCATCTTTCATCAAACATATTATTAATGAAGAATTGTTTTCTAGTCAACACCTTGTTTTTGAAATCCTTGAAAGTGAAGCCATCCCTAATTATAGTCAATTAATGAAAGTGATCAAATTGTTAAAAGAGCTTGGGGCTTCATTAGCGATCGACGATTTTGGAAAGGGATATCACGACTTTCAAAAAATTGTTGAGCTTGATCCAAATTATATTAAGCTTGATCGCTATTTTGTTAAAGGACTATTATCGTCTGAAAAGAAACAAGGGCTGCTCAAATTGCTTTTGAACTTCTGTGAAGAGCATCAATGCAAGTTAATTGTTGAGGGATTAGAGACGCAATCGGAGCTGTCTCTAGTTCGATCCATCGGCTTACATTATGGGCAAGGCTTTGGTTTAAGACGACCTGATAACATCGCAAATTTGGTCAAAGAGCGAGAACGGTTGAAGACCTTGCCTCCTGGTCAAATGGAGGATCGCCGAAGATTCCGACGTGAAAAATTTGGTAGTAAAGAGTGTAAAGTCACTTTTTTAGACTTTGGACAACCGAAGCTGCAAATTCTAAAAAATAAATCTGTCCTCGCACAACTCAGCGACATTAGCTTAGGTGGTCTAAAATTTTTTTGCCAACTGGATTTACCTGTGCAACATAAGGTGTTGGTGAAGGTTCAATTCTCGCATAATCATGAGTTTTTTGAGCTCCCAGGTAGAATTATAAGAAAAGAGGCTCATTCAAAAAAAGATTTGATTGCTTATGGGCTAGAATATCAAAGTTTAAGTAAACAGCAGGAGATAACACTTTGTCAATTAATCAATTCATTAGAATTAAGTAAAGTCACATGAAGAAGCAAGGCGTGTTTTCATGTGACTTTTTATATGATTAGAGGGATAAAGCAAAGACAAAGCGATGTCTATGCAGAGATTAAGATTGACAAATGATTTTTTATCAATTATCCTTAATTCGAGATATTTTAATTAAGTGTATTAGGATTAAAAATAATTTCTGTGAAGAGGTATTCCTCTCGCCAGATAGCAAATGCAAAGGGGATAGAGCGATGCAATTAAAGGGGCTTCATCACGTATCTTCAATAACCGCCAATGCGGTAGAAAATTTTCATTTTTATACCGAGGTTCTCGGCATGCGTTTAATTAAAAAAACGGTCAATCAAGATGATACTTCTGTTTATCACCTTTTTTACGGTGATGAAATAGGCAGTCCAGGGACTGAATTCACATTCTTTGAGATTCCGATGGCAGCACGAAATCATGATGGCAATAACAGTATTTCTGAGCTCGCGCTAAGGGTACAAAGCGATCAGGCATTAGACTTTTGGCAACAGCGTTTTAAAATGTTGAATGTTGCACATGGTGAGATCACGAGAGCCTATGGTAGGAAAAGTTTAAGATTCAAGGATCCAGAAGGACAGCGGCTAATTCTTGTATCGGATGAGACCAATTTAAAAGGGGTTCCAGGAGGGAAACCTTGGGATAAAAGTTCTGTTTCAAAAGAGCATGCTATTGTTGGTCTGGGTCCTGTCACATTAACGGTTCCAGAAGTGAAGGCAACAGAACGAGTGTTAACCGACGTTCTAGGGTTAACAAAGAAAGGGAGCTATGCCTCTGATGTTGAGGGGCAACCGGATATTCTGGTTTATGAAATGGGACAAGGGGGGACAGGAGCGGAAGTGCATCTTGAGGAACGAAAGGATTTACCGCGCCAGCGTTTAGGCAGAGGTGGTGTTCATCATGTAGCCTTTCGAGTGGCGAGCGATGAGGAGCTTCAAGAATGGATAAAGCGAATCAACCAGTATCAGTTCAACAATTCAGGCTATGTGGACCGCTTTTATTTCCACTCGCTTTATTTTAGAGAACCCAATGGTATTTTATTTGAATTAGCAACGGACGGACCGGGCTTTGCAACAGATGAGGATAAGGCTCATTTAGGAGAAGCGCTGGCTTTACCTCCCTTTTTAGAACCCAATCGTGAGGCGATTGAGGCCAAGCTCAAGCCGCTTAGCTTTTAATTGTGCTGAAGATGAGTGAAACATGCATAATTTGAAAGATTTGTTAAATGCTAAAAAGAAAGGAGGGTTAACATATGTTGAAAAAAATAACTAACAGTTTTATAGCGCTGTGCTTTGCACTCGCCTTTGTTGGCGTTACAGCTCATGCGCAAGAGGAGCATTCCGCAACACAATCGCAATCGCCTCAAGGACGAATTCAATTAACACAACAACAAAAAAATGAAATCACCAAGCTTCAAAAAAATATTTTACAACAGAAAAAGGCGTTGATTCAGAAATATGTAGAATATGGTGTGATTCCCAAGGCAAAGGGGAAAGAAATTCTGTCACATTTGGATGAACACATGAAACATCTCGGAGAGTCAGGCTATGGCTTTGGGCACCACCAGCATCATCATGATTTCCATCCGCGCCATGAAAAAGAAGAATAAGTACATAAAGAAGCAGACTGTGAGGAGAACGCAGTCTGCTTCTTTATTGATATGGGGCAAAAGCGGAGTGAGTCACTAGAACCCGTTCATCCACAAGTTAAGAGGATGTTGCTTTTTCTAATTTTTGCATATGAGCAATCCGCTTATATTCTGTCTCAAGCTCTGTTAAAGTGTATTCATGAAGCTGTTGATCCTTGAGTTTAAATACGCCGGTATCAATCAATAAATTTATATAATATTGCTTTTGCTTTTCTACGCTGGCGCGTAAATGTTTGGACACTTCATTTTTCCTCCCTTCAGATAGCTTAAGGTCATTTCAAGCATTTTGGGCGACTCTTAATATGTCAGCAGCTTGATTTCCACTAATAAGTATGAGTTGTTCGTATAATTCATCACGTAGCATATCTAATTGAATGATCTTTTGGGCTAGTGACAAGGCAGTATCCTGGCTCAAGAAGTTCACCCCTCTCCTATCCATCAGTCCAAGTGAAATGTTAATGTTGTTTATATTTTATGGAGGATTCGCCACGACTTCTACAATGTTGTTATAAAACCTAACATAGAATTTGAGCAGGTGAATTTTTATGATGTAAGAAAAACTTACATAAACGGACAAAAATACTCATTCATCCTGTATAGTTATATGTACAATGGTCATGACCCTTGGTCTAGACTGAAGTGATTGTAATTGACATTTAAAACGTTGACTATTCTTTTTCAGTAAGGGGGAGAACGGGTGGCTTCTCAAGATCATTCTTATCTTCATAAAAAAGTGATGCCTATTGGCACAGTGTGTGAATTAACGGGATTAAGTGAGCGGCAAATACGTTATTATGAAGAGCGCAAACTCATCTTTCCTCAGCGCACCGATAAAGGAAACCGCAAATATAGTTTTTCCGATGTCGAGAGCTTGATGGAAATCGCCAATAAAATGGAGGATGGGATTCAAACCGCTGAAATCAGGAAGGAACTGTTGAAAAGAAAAGAGAAAAATTCAGAAGAAAGCTTAAGAAATACCATGATAAAGGGCCAGCTTAATGCACAATTTCATAAAGGGTCCATTCGTTAAGAAGATAACACAGAGGGAGATAGGGAGATGGCAAAGAAATAAAGAAGACGAAGTCAACGGTCATGTGAAAATGGCGGTCAGCTTCGTCTTTTTTATAACGTTGGAATTTATAACTTAGCGGAAGCTCTTATAAGTTCGGGCTTTGGCTTTTGCCAACTGAGGGTAGGTTTTGGAAAAGTACATCAGGAATATCAAGTGAAAGCGAGTAAGGACACGTCGCGTTTTATATCATTGCACTTAAATGGTTCTACAAGTGGAGCGAGTGCGTGCATTTCAGCATCATAACACGTCAATTAGAAGCAATAGCCTCAGTGTAACGTTTGCTTTTTAATGAGGCTTCCCGAGAAGGTGTGCAAAGAAAAGGTATCCCCAAAGAATTTTGGAGATACCTTTTCTTTTTATTGAATCCACTCGTTATTTGTTCTTAGTAAACGTAGGAAACGCCGACGATGATGAGAAGAATGAACAAAACAACGATTAAAGCAAAACCTGCTCCGTAGCCGCCACCAGATGCGTAGGACATGTTGAATGACCTCCTTAATCTGAAAGATGCTAACTGTTAGATTGCTGGATGCTCTTTCATGTGAAAAGAGTGATTAATAAACGTAGGCTGCACCAACAATGATTAACAGAATGAACAATACAACGATCAGAGCAAAGCCTGCTCCGTAGCCGCCACCAGCTGCATAGGACATATTGGGTTACCTCCTTGTTTTGAAAGATAAGTTTTACATTTTATTCATTGCTTTATAGCCTGAGAGATTAATAGACGTAGGCTGCACCAACAATAATTAATAAAATGAACAAAACAACGATTAGGGCAAAGCCTGCGCCATAGCCGCCGCCAGCTGAATATCCCATTCGTTATCCCTCCTTCAAAGCTTTCACTATAGTTTACGCAAGAATAAGCCAAGGTGTTATAGGCGCTTATCACAAATGAAGAAAATTAGGCGAGCTCCTAAACGGACTACAATTTGTCTAAAGCTGTAAAAGCTCCACATCGAACGCTGTTTGGAGTGAATGACTGATTTTCTTTAGCGCGCTGTAACATTAGCATCATATGTCGGATCAATTTTTTTGTTTGGGCGCTTATAAGAAACCATTCAAATAATCCTATTTTGATGGTCTTTTTTTCATCTGCATAGCATAACGTTTTAATAAATGAATAGGCTTCAGTAGCTTTATAAGCAAAAAGACCTATTTATGGGGGACATATACCTTTAGAGGTTTAAAAAAGGGTTAAGGTGGAAAACTATAAATAACAAATTTATGAGGATGGGGTGATGAGAATGAACCAACATACAGATGAACGTAAAATGACTAAAGGTGACTTTTTTATGAATATTGTAGGAGTGGCCATTGTATCAGGGATTATAGCTCTAGCCATTGAGGTAAACCCATTTTAGTTTCACTTGCCTTTTATGAATGTCTTTTGTTGAGGGAGAACCAAAAGTTATTTATACTATAAGAAGCGATAGGATCGGATGAGCAGTCAGAAATGTTTTTAGGAGAAAGGATCCTGAAAGATGCGTGCTCCAGAGCTTCTTGTTTTCTATGATAGTTGGTGTCCTCTTTGTACTCGTGCGATGCAGGTGATTAAGCAGCATGATTATAATGGGAAAATCAATTTTATGACTTTTCGTGATCCATTGACTATGAATCGCTATCACTTGTGGGACAAGCAGGTAGACAAGAAAATTTATGCGATCAGATATGAAGATAAGCAGTCTTACTCAGGGATAGATACAGTCCATCAGATGATAAAACGCATTCCTCGCTACCGTGCTTTTTCACCTCTCGTTTGGTGTGCAATTAAAATAGGGGTGGGGGAACGAATCTATCAGGCCATTGCCAATAGACGAAAGATCATACCTGTTGGTCAATGTGAAGGGGACAGCTGTTCATTAAGGCAAGACAAGAAACCATAAAAAAGTTTTAAGACGTGAGGGTGGGACAACATGAAAAGAGATCCCCCTCATACCGAACGCTAAGATTTAAAGGAACGAAGGAAACGGGAAGCGTAGTCAAAATACGGAGACGCCTGCGGGAACGAGGCCAGCGTTACTTCTCGAATAAACGTCGAGTTGTTCCGAGAAAGTCGACTTCGAAGCCATACGCGTAGACGCAGGAACAGGGGATTTTTATTCATCAATACTTTGGAACACAGACAAAACCATTCCCAAATGAGCTGAGGCGGTGCCCGCGGCAAGCGAGTAGTTTGACGGGGCGCTTCATCACTCACTTAAAAGTCCGAACGCATACCTTCAAAATTGTGAATGCGTTCGGATTCTCTATGAGCTGAAGACTTCTGCTTCAGCCTCTTTTAAATGTGCCTAATAGCTTGTGATTATCTGGCAAAGGGTCTGACCGCGGAGCATTGCCACAGAATTATGTTAAGTTTTTTTAAGAATATGCAGTATGTGTAAAATAGTTCTCGGTGGTATTTCTACAAAATCCTAGCCAAAAAAGAAGAGGCACTCTATCATAAATGTATGCCTACCAGAGCAAATACATCGTAGA
>NZ_BMIR01000035.1 GCF_014642655.1 Pullulanibacillus camelliae | reverse complement strand
CTACGATGTATTTGCTCTGGTAGGCATACATTTATGATAGAGTGCCTCTTCTTTTTTGGCTAGGATTTTGTAGAAATACCACCGAGAACTATTTTACACATACGATTATTAATTTAGAAGTATTCAACAGAGCTATCGTATGATCGCACACAGCATGTCTTAAATTTCTCTCATGAATCGCCTCCGATATCCTTCGTTTCCTCTCTTGGGCACTATATCCGCTCCTCCTTCAGCACAACAATTTTTAGCAGTAGTTTTTTTCACCACCGCTGCTCGAGTATCCCCCATAATAAGGTTCACCCTTTCTTCAACTGCTTCAATCGCTCTTCCACAAGAGACTCTGAATGCTATTAAATGATCACCTCAAACCAAGAGCAGGGTTTAACAAGAGACGGGTTCTACCTAGTGGGCTAACCTGAGGCTAGTTTCGCAACTTTTGACTGTAAAACACCTGCTCTACCCTTATTTTTCACGCCTACATCCTTCTAAGCTGTTTTTCTCAAATCATTCTCATTGACAAAGGCGCCATTATTTTTTAGACTTATCAATAATGATAATCATTATCAATTAAGAGGAGACTACATACATGAAGAGACAAACGAAGCACTTACTATTTTTAATGCTAGTACTAGCACTTTCCACTAGTATTCTATTCGGCTGTAATGCCGCCTCTTCTTCTGGACATAGTGCCTCATCATCAGACACTGCCTCTTCTAGTGGGCAAAATACGCGCACGATCACCCATCTAATGGGAAAAACAAAAATCAAGGGAACCCCTAAGCGCGTTGTCACGCTTGAATTTGGCTTAACAGATGCTGTGGTGTCTTTAGGAGTAAGTCCTGTCGGTGTTGCTGATGATGGCAAACCAGATAATATTGCTCAAGAAGTGAGAGACAAGATGAAAGATTATAAGTCGGTAGGCTCACGTGCTGAACCTAACCTGGAAGTCATCAGAACGCTTCATCCCGACTTAATCATCGGTGACTCTAGTCGAGATACCAATATCTATAAACAACTCAGCGATATTGCTCCAACGATTATCCTGCCAAGTAATGATGGGACTTATCAGGATGCGATCAAGGATCAGCTTGTCATTGGTAAAGCTTTAAATAAAGAAAAAAAGGCGCAGGCATTCGTTGCCAAGCACAAAGAAAAAGTGGCAGCACTTAAAAAGAAGGTTCCGAAGAACACGAGCATTTTAATTGCACAAGTGACAGACAAAGACATCAATGCTCGCGCGTCTACCTATTTTCAACCCGGACTCATGCAAGCGATTGGTTTCAAATACGCTCTGAAAGGCAGTTCAACAGAAACGATTAAAAAGCTGACGATGGAACAATTACTACAAATAAATCCCGATATTCTAGTTATTACAAAGCCAAAGCTTATTCCAGTATGGGAAAAAAATCCTCTATGGAAGGATCTCAAGGCTGTCAAAAATCACCGTGTATATGGTGTGAGTCATACAACCTGGTCATTTAGACGAAGCCTCTCAGGTGCCAATCAAGTCCTTGATGAAACAGAGCAAAACATTCTTAAATAAAGTATTTCTCACAACATGGCATAAGGAAGAGGGGTAACGTGCAGAACCTATCAGAACCATTTCCTACTGAGCAAAATAACCGTCAACAGCTTCGGAAAGCGCTGGGTGTTTTTCTTATAAGCCTACTTGTCTTACTTGTCACCTTCTTCCTTTCCGTTAAGATTGGTGCCTTCCATATCTCCATTTCGACGCTTTTTAAGACACTTTTCCAATATAGTGGTTCAAAGGAACAAGTCTTAGTTGCCACAGCGAGAATTCCTCGGGCTGTCGTGACCGTCATCATCGGAGCAAATCTAGGGATTGCCGGTGCGCTCATGCAAGCCATTACGCGTAACCCCTTGGCCTCACCCAGTATCTTCGGGGTCAATGCCGGCGCCTCTGTTGCGATCGTTTTTGCCATTGTCGTTTTAAGCATTAACAATAGCCTCCTGCTTGTTTTTATCGCCTTTTTAGGAGGATTGCTTGCTGTCAGCATTGTCTATGGAATGAGCGCCTCATTTAAAGGGGGGAATATTGAGGTGAAAATGGCCTTCACAGGTATTGTGATTCAGGCCTTTCTTTCCTCAATTACTCAGGGGCTTTTATTATTTAATGAAGATAAGACAGAATCTGTCTTATTTTGGCTGGCTGGTTCAGTCACTGGAATGGCCTGGAAGCATGTCTGGATCTTACTGCCCTTCAGCCTCTTGGCGATGCTCATCTCTGTTAGTCTCGGGCGCTTCATATCGCTTATCAGCCTTGGTGACGAGGTTGCTCAAGGGTTAGGGCTGCGTGTTGCCCTCTTGCGCAGATTCGTCATTGTATTAGTGGTTATTTTATCTGGTGTTGCCGTATCTGTCGCTGGTCCGATCGGTTTTGTCGGTCTGATTGTTCCTCATATGGTGCGCTACTTAGTGGGGAGAGATTATCGCTGGGTCATTCCCATCAGCGCAGTCTTTGGTTCAGCCCTACTGACACTAGCCGATGTGTGCTCACGCTTTATTTCATTTCCTTATGAGACGCCTGTGGGTGTCGTCACCGCTCTGATTGGCACGCCCTACTTTATCTATCTCGCACGTACAAAGAAAGGTGATCTCTATGAGGGATGAGACAAAAGTACTACTTACTATTGAAAGGGACCGTCAGACGCGGACGATGCATGCATTACTCATAATCGCACTATTATGTCTTATTACTGCTTTTTTTGCGATTCTTAATTTGGGGCTAGGAACCGTCCACTATTCCCCTTTGGAGATCATTCGATCATTTTTTCGGGGCGGCAATGTAGATACATATGTTATTGTGATGGATTACCGCTTTCCGCGCATTGCCTTGGCCCTCTTGGTCGGAGCAGCTTTAGCAACCTCAGGCGTGATTGCCCAATCTGTCTTACGGAATCCACTCGCTTCTCCAAGTACGCTTGGCATTTCTGGCGGGTCTGGCTTGGCAGCCCTTATCACTTCGATGTTTTTTTCATCAATGGGACCCTTCATCATCTCATTAAGTGCTTTTGCTGGCGGAGGACTTGTGGCTCTTGCAATCTATCTGTTTGCTTATGAAAAAGGCGTTGCACCTATCCGCCTTGCCATTGTTGGGGTTGCTATTGGGGCTTTTTGCAGTGCCGGGATTCAACTATTGGTAGCCAAATCTGGAGATAATGTCAGCATCGCTTTAATGTGGTTGAGCGGTAGTTTATGGGGAAGAACATGGGAGCAGGTTTGGCAGATCACCCCAATCATACTCGTGATCCTCCCCATCGCTTGGCTTCTAGCCATTCGTTTAAATATCATGAGATTAGGGGATTCGGTTGCTACAGCTTTAGGCCTCCGAGTCGAGGTAACACGCTTTTTACTTCTCACCTGTAGCGTGCTCTTAGCCAGCGCCGCTGTTTCTGCTGTTGGACTCATAGGGTTTGTTGGGTTAGTCGCTCCTCATATGGCGAAGAAGATCATGGGCTCACGCCACCAGTTCATTCTTCCAACAGCAGCGCTTTTAGGAGCTCTCCTCGTCTTGGTTTCTGATTACTTGGGGAGGGCCTTGATTCCACCAATAGAAATCCCTGCCGGATTAATTACTGCAGCGATTGGCGCGCCTTATTTCTTATATTTAATGTGGCGAGAATCAAGAAAAGGAAGCAGTATATAACGCTGCTTCCTTTTTTCATGAATGCTCATCATTCAAAGCATTTCATTACATGCTCTAGAGCTGAGGCAACGCATGCTTAACCGACCTAAAACCTTAGACAACACACATGGTCGCTTTCTAATAATCGCTAAAACTTTATTGTTTCATCTCTTCCATCAAGAATTGCCAAATGAAAAGATCAACTAACGGATTAATCATTAAGTCGATTGCTTTTATCGTACATCGGTATGAGTAAAGCCACGTAGAGTGAATATTGCGCCTTTCGACTAAGGATATTTCGTTCGCGTCCTGACCTGACGTCATTGTCTTTTAAACAAGGTCTGTATCAGGAGGGCTATATCCCAATTGCCGAGCCATAGTCACCATTTGTCCCTTATGATGAAACTCATGTGTTTCAGTATGGGTTAATAACAAAGTGGCGTCGTACGCCAAGATTCCTTCTGCCACTTCACATTATTAGTGATCTCATCAAACCACCTCGAATCAAAGGCCTCTAAAAAACGCGCCACCACAACATCTACAATCTGAAAGCGTGAGCGAACCTGCTTGACATCCGAACGCCCGATTTCCTCATCCGTTGCAAATGAGAGATCGTTACCCTTTTGATTAAGAGCAAAGGAACCTAGCCAATATTTATAGCAATCAGCAGCATGAATATGGGTCTTGATCATACTGCTATGACCAAATCCCGGTACAGCAGTATGCAGCTTTTCAAGGGGAATTTCCTCCATAAATGCAAAGAGCACTTCACTTGTTGAACGAATGAACTCATATTGCTTCTCCAGAGCATTCTCCATATGCTTCTTCTCACCTTAAAATTCAGCACTTATTTTCTTAATAATAAGTATACTCTCTAAATGGAGAGAAAGGATTAACCTTTTAAAATACAGACCATAAAAAATTGCCAATAACTATGCAAAGGGATACAGCCATTTTATATATAATCAGACATAAAATAAGACGGACTAGGACAGAAGCATGTAGCTCATAAAGAATCCGAACGCATTCACAATTTTGAAGGCATGCGTTCGGTTCTTTGAGTGAGTCGTGAAGCACTCCGTCAAAATACTTTGCTTTCCGCGGGCACCGCTACAGAAGCGCAGGATGCGCTAGCTTCGACGTTCGACGCACAGGATGTGACGCGCTTAACCGAAGTGTGCATTGAAAATGTAAGAGACTTAAACTAAGAAGCCCCTGTTTCTGCGTATGCTAGACTTGCTTTGTCATCAACTTTCTCGGAACAACTCGAAGTTTATTCGTGAAGTAACGCCGTCTCCGTTCTCGTAGGCATCTCCGTATTTTGACTACACTTTTGTTTTTGTTGGCTCCTTTTAAAACCTTATCGTTCAGTCTCTTTTAGTTTTTTCTCACCCGCCTCCCTGCTATTTATAAGGCAAGTCACCTTTGCCAGGCATTACATGCTCGTCACTTTTTTGACAACCATATTCATGCTTTGTACATTCACCTGTGGAAAATCAAGATCAGTCCAGTACGGTACTAAAATAACATGTTTATTTTTAACAGCCTTTAGATTTTTCCAGATGGGGCTTTGCTCTAATTCATCAAATTTCTGTTCGGCTTCCTTATCGCCACCGATGTTCGGTGCCCCTACTTCTACAAATAAGTAATCCGCATCAAACTGCGGCAAGGCCTCCATAGAAATCGCTTCACGCCTCTGTATGGCTTTCACTTTGTCAGGTGCTTTGAACTTCAAATCGTGATATAAGATGCGTCCTAATTTCTGATCATCACCATAAATTCGAAATTCCTTGCCCACAATGCGCATAGAAACCGCCGTTGTATCGGAGCCGATTTTGGGAGCCAAACGTTGTCGGGCTGTTTTCGCTTTATCATCGTATTGTGCTAAGAATTGCTTCGCTTCTTTTTCCTTTCCTAAGATCTTGGCAAATTGGCGGAAGTCCGCTTTCCAATCCGGGCTTTCACCGATGACAAGTGTTGGCGCAATTTTAGAGTAATTATCGTATTGGTCGATTTGATTTTCCCAGGCAATAATGAGATCAGGATTCGCATCTACTACAGCTTCAGGATTGCCTTGTTCTCCAAGGTTAACCACGCCATTTAATGCTTTATCATCCAGCCACTCCAACTTGGTTGAGCCAAGATAACTCGCCATGGCATATGGCTTAATCCCTAACGCCAGCAATGAATCCGCAAAACGAAAATCCGTGATGGCAATTTTTTTAGGATGACCGGATACGGGCACATCGCCTTTCTGTACAATGCCACTTCCCGCTGACTTCGACTTATCTCCATCATCCTGTTTCACAGCCAATTTCCCACATCCAACAAGAGAACATATAATAACAAACACTATCATGAGCCGACTATAAAATGATAATTTCAACAAAAGTTACACTCCCCCTTTAAACGATTCAAAGACACAGCCTGAGCTTATCCATTGAATAAAATCCAAATAAATCAGTTCAAGTCCTCAAGTCAAATCGTCCCGTAGCTAAGACTAAGACACACATCAGATTGCGTGGCCCCTTTAATTATTCATCCAGTGCATACGCCTTCACTATTTCGGACTGAACTGAAATACGTGTAGGTCTATCCTCCTTTATATTAATGATAATGATAATCAATATCATTTAAAATTATAGAGTGTTTATGCTTTTCGGTCAAATCATTTAAATAGAAAAATCAAATGATTATTTTTAATCGCTAGTCTTATCTTGCATTAAAAAACTGCCCTTCTTGTAATAAGGACAGTTTGATCATCGAACGATTGCAATTTTCTATGCTTCTAAAGAAAACTCAGTCTGCTTGTTTCTCTCTAGTACTTTCAGCGTTAGATGGTGAAAGTCAAAACCTGAACTTATAAAATAAACAAAACTTGTTAAATTAACACAAAACGCTTAATACATTTAATAATAGTATTTTAATAAAATGGATTGACCCTTCTTGCCTATCATGGTAACTTTCTCTTAATCTAAACCAATCTATCATAGAAGAGAGACAGCATCATGAAACTTTCAGAAAAAAAGAAGCTTGGTATTCTCGCCTTAACAATCATTAGTATAAATACGATATTAGGATTAAAAAATATTCCTTTTGCAGCTACAGTGGGACCTTCCGCTATTCTTTTTTGGATTATCGCTGCCTTATTATACTTTATCCCAATGAGCTTAATCGTTGCTGAATTATCAACGACTTATCCCGATCAAGGTGGAGTCACTGCATGGGTGAGCCGGGCATTTGGAGAAAAAGCCAGCTTTCTCTGTGGTTGGTTCTATTGGGTGGCTAATTTCACTTATTATCCATCCCTTTTACTAGGAATAACTGTGAATATTGCTTATGCCATTAACCAACAACAAGTCATTAATAATACGTGGTTAACAACACTCATTGCACTTGTGATCTTTTGGGTGATGACTTTGTTAACGCTGCGAGGCACACAAATGAGCGGCAAGCTAGCTGCCATCGGGACCCCGCTTGGCTTAATTGTTCCTGTCATTTTAATATTTGGCTTCGGTTTTGCGAGTATTTTTACAGGACATCACTCAGCAACTGAATTTACAGCAAGCACCATAATGCCTACTCATCTTTCACTAGATACCGTGATGTTTTTGTCGACCTTAATGTTCGCTTTTTCTGGCATGGAAATGCTCGGGACCATTGCTGAGGATGTTAATAAGCCCCAAAAAACATTCCCGAAAGCTATTTGGATCTCCTCCGCGATTATTGGCGGAGTATATATTCTAGGAACTATCGCGTTCCAATTTGTTATCAAAATTAGCCCTAATCAAACGGCAACAGCACTCTATCTATTTGCTGACCAAATAACACAACAATTCCATTTACCCTTTAATTTAACTCAGATTCTTGGTATCTGTTTTGTGATTTCAATTCTAGGTGCCTTGTCCTTTTTAATTTTAAATCCAACGATCATCTTTCATCAAAGCGGAAAAAGCCTGCTTCCTAGAACACTTGCGAAAACCAACAAAGCCAATATGCCTGCTAACCTGATTCTTTGGCAAGCTGTTGGGGTTTCCATTATCTTATTGCTTTCTAGTTTTGTCCCTACCATATCTGATGCCTTGAATATGCTTATTCTGATGGCAACGCTTGCCTTCTTTATTCCTTATGTCTATTTGATCTGTGCTTATATTAAATTGCGCAAAAGAGATCCGCAGACGGTCAGACCCTTTCAAATAAAAAACAATAAAATAGCCTACTTTATTGCAGGGATTGGACTGTTTTCTGTTGTAGGAACCATCCTCTTAACCTTGGTCCCTGCAACAGGCACGACCATTACTCAATATGCCCCACTGATTATTGGACCTATCCTTTTCTTTGTTTTAGGATTTTGGTTTTATAAATTAGGGACAAAAGGAAAAGCAAAGAAAAAAGGCTTGAATAAAGCCAGCTAAAGATTGAGAGAAAAGCCATTCCATTTCAATAAATAACTAAAACGACTCGATCCAGGATTCGAGTCGTTTTTTACCTGATTTACTCATACTTCAAAGAAAAACGAGATTTCAGTTCAAGACCAAACTATATTAGGAATAATATTGACAAAGTCACTGCGATGAAGCAATAAAATGATCGTGCACTAAAAAGTTATCTGTTTTTGGGCATACTTTTCCCTTGGCGCGAAAATAAATGTTGAAGTTTAGGCATGGTATTGGCAGGTGATTTCCGCTCCTGGCACTCGCTTTCCACGGGCACGGCCTCAGCCTCCTCGGAAGAAAGACACTTCCTGCGGGGTCTTCGGACACGTGCTGTTCCCGTAGGAGTCTCCCGCCTTCCGCTCCAATCACTCGAGTTTTAATGCTTGAATGCGCTGCAGTATGTCCCAAAAAAACGCTTGATACACGAAACTGGAAGAACATTTGAAGTAAAAAGATTGCCCGGATTTCACTAATTTACTAGCGACTTTAATGATCTTTGTCCGTATCGTTTGAATCTGCATATTCTTTTGTCCCCCAAATACCGATTCAGCTTCACATAAATCGTGCAAAGCGGGGACAGCAAAGCCATTGTCCCCACGCAAGAAAAACATGGTTGCCGGGAATTTAAAGTTATAATGGGCAATGAGTGGCTTAACAAAGTCCTCCACACCGTCTGGTTCCTTTATACATGTGGTGATAAGCGTATGATGCTGCATTTTTACTGTGTTTTGGGAACTTCTATGAATAGTCTAGGTTTTATACTACTTTTTTCTTTTCTTCCTCTTGAAGAATAGCCCTAATTTAAGTCCATCAGTGTGATTGATAGTACACAGATTAGGAAAAGCTAACTCGTCCTTTCGCTGTTACTCATTCACTCATTAAGAAAAATAGAGCGAAAAGCATGCCCGGCCCCTGTCCTTAGTATAGGGCATCATCCAATATGAAAAAGGCTTCAGTGCCTGATCACGTGGATGGGAGCGGAAGGCGCGAGATTCGGAACACTCTAAAATCGTGTGTTCCTCGGGCGCTGCTGACTCATGATGCGGAGACTATAATCCTGCGGGAAGTGGAGATCGTTAAGACCTTAGAAGCGCACAGCGTGAGGAGGCTTACCACTCCCCGCGGAAAGCGAGCGGCCTGGAGCGGAAATCCGCACCGTCCTCATGATCAGAAATTTTATACGTTCTTTTCTTTTTAGAAAGCTTGGCTTGCACCACTTCGCTGGTACTCCTATTGTGATTTTTGCAAATCACACACTTAGGGTGCCCGCAAGCCTCAGGTGGCGAAAGTCAAAGTTACACTTATCGCTCTTTCTTTGAGTGCGTCAGCGAAATTATAAATTATGATAGTATAAAAAAACCTGAAATCGTCAAAAGACTTTTTCACGAAATCAGGGTCAGTTTTAATACTCATTGGAGAGCTCATTCTACGGAATAATGAGCCTATCGGATTCATTCAAAGTGATCGAGCAATGCCCGGACTTCATCTGTTGATTCCGTGCTCATCAATTGGTTTCTTAATTCACTCGCTCCGCGAAACCCTTTGACGTATATCTTAAAAAAGCGTCGAAGAGGTTTGAATGATCGAGGCTCAAATTCTGCCGAATATTTATCAAAGAGATCAAGCTGCAGTCTTAAGAGGTCAAGCAATTCCTCACTGCTATGCTCTTTCGGCTCCTTTTCAAAGGCAAATGGATTTGTAAAAACACCACGCCCGATCATAATCCCGTCAACACCATATTCCTGAGCAAGTCTCAAACCCGTTTGCCGATCAGGAATATCCCCGTTGATCGTCAACAGCGTATCAGGTGCCACTTGATCACGAAGCTTCTTAATCTCCGGAATCAGATCCCAATGCGCATCTACTTTACTCATTTCCTTTCGTGTACGCAGATGAATGGAAAGATTAACGATGTCCTGTTGCAATAAATGCGTTAGCCAGTCCCGCCATTCATCTACATTTGTGTAACCGAGTCTTGTCTTCACACTAACAGGCAATCCCCCTGCTTTTGCCGCCTGTATTATCTCTGCAGCAACCTCTGGCCGACGGATAAGGCCGCTGCCCCTCCCTTTCGTTGCGACATTAGGTACAGGACAGCCCATATTGATATCCACGCCACTAAAGCCCTCCTGCGCTACACCAATGCTCATTTGCCGAAATTTTTCAGGATTATCTCCCCATATATGTGCCACCATCGGTTGTTCATCTTCTGTAAAAGTCAAACGCCCACGCACACTTTGTTTGCCCTCCGGATGACAATAACTCTCCGTGTTCGTAAACTCTGTAAAAAACACATCCGGTCTCCCCGCTTGACTCACGACATGACGAAACACAACATCCGTCACATCTTCCATCGGTGCAAGTACAAAAAATGGTCGTGGTAAAGCACGCCAAAAGTTATCTATCATTTTCAAACTTAAATCCTTTCATTATGAGCCTTCAGGTTTCAGGCCCTTTTTCCTCAAAAAACACTCACCTTATAACTTTATTCGCTTGCCACCCGAGGCTCCGATCACTTGGCACTCCTGGTATGATTAAGCAACACACACCAAGGTAGTACAGCTTCGCTTAGCAATCTATTATGACTAAGAACCCCACACCAAGGTTGCAACCACACGTCTCAGGCTGCGAAAGTCAAAGTTTTAATTATGCTCCCTTCTTAAAGAAGCATCAGCGAGGATTTATGCTTTCGATAGTACATAAATAAAAAGCAAAAGTGTCCCCACTCCTTTTACACTTATACCATGTTTAAGCCCTTTTTATCAAACGAAAATATATTTTGAAGATTGTAAACCAAATACTAACCAAAAAAAGAGAACTCACGGTTTGTGAGATCCCTTGTATTAAAGAGCTTATCTGGTTAATTGCTGGTAATTTTTGTTAATAGATACCGGTGGTCGGGGTCGAACCGACACTCCTCACGGAACACGATTTTGAGTCGGTAAGTTCCTTGTTTTTCATTTTATATTATCGTTAAATACAGGGATATTAAGTAATTCTTACAGTACTTTCCTAAACCTCCACCATGTCAGTTACTTTCATACCTAATAGGTTAACTGAAGAGAGGTAAAATGGGAACAGAAAGTGTTCAATTCTATCAATCGAAAGCTGTTCAATTTAGTTTAGCAGTTACACAGATCCAGTTGAAATCACGTAATTCTACGATCCTTCTATAATAACCCTTCTATTTTCAATAAGATTCTATTACAAGCAAACCTGCATTTTCACGGAACCATCCTTTTGAGTTTACAACTGTACTCAGATTCAAGTAATTTTGAACTTCAAGCATTTTCTATACGCAATAATAAAATTTGACATATGGTTTATGTCACATTACCATTATGTTAGTTAGTACTAACTAACATAATTAGGAGAGGAATGAGGAATGTGCAAAAAGTAATGAAACAATATATAATTTTAATTATAGGATTGCTAGTCATGGGCATAGGCATTGCAATGGTTACACAAGCTGAACTGGGTACTACTCCGATCACCAGTATATCGTATGTATTAAGTTTTATTTTTCCTTTAACGATAGGACAATTTACTACCTTCCTAACTCTTTTATTTGTGTTAGTTCAAGTAATTATTTTAGGGAAAGATTTTCCCAAATTTCAATACTTACAACTATTAATTGGCCCTGTGCTAGGTTACTTTATCGACTTGGGCATGTTGATTTTTACTTATTATCACCCTTCCCTTTATATTGAAAAGCTAATTTTATTAATTATAGGGTGCATAATGATCGCATTAGGAGTTATCCTTCAATTAGTAGCAAATACGATTTTTAACCCCGCAGACGGGATAATAAAAGTTATTTCAATGAAATATAAATTGAACTTTGGGAGAGTGAAAATAGCATTTGATTCATTACAAGTAATAATTGCTGCTCTTATTTCGTTTTGGGCATTTGGGGATATACAAGGCATTAGAGAAGGAACGATTATATCAGCATTCCTTGTTGGCTTTTTTATTAATAGAATTAGAAAGATACAGCAAATACTTCTAAAGAAAAGACAGCATTTTAGATAGCATTTTAACAGTGCCTTTTATGTTTTTTGATTTATAACGATTGTGAAACGGGTGATTATATGGAAACAGACGAAAAAATTTTAGATTCAGCTATTTTATTAATGGCTTCAAAGGGATATAAAGCTGTAACTATTAAAGAAATAGCAGCACATGCTTCTGTCAGTGAAATGACAGTATACCGTCAATTCGGGAACAAACAAAATATTTTAGATGCCATTATTACTAAATTTCAATATGCCTCTTCCTTAAAAGAACAATTGGAAAAAGAGCTAACATACGATTTAGAACATGATTTGTTACTATACTCGATTATCTATCAAAATTATATGATAAAGAATAAACAAATTTATATGATTTCTGTTCTTGAGCGAAACACAATGCCTGACCTTCACCTGACTCTTCACAAAAACGTTGAAGAAATTCAACAGTTTTTATTAGATTACTTTAGGAAAATGCAAAGTCAGGGTAAATTAATTAAAGGCAACGTAGATTCATTTGTAGCCTTATTTATGCGATTCAATTATGGTCATTTTGTTTCAGAAACATTATTAGGATTTTCAAATATTCCAATTTCAAACGAAGAATTTCTTAAGGATTCTATCTCTGCTTTAGTAACAGGATTAACTCCCAAAGCTTCTAATTGAAATCATCACCACCCCACCCATACAAAAGATGGTTTGCAGAAAGGCTATAACCCTAAATTACAGACTTGCAACTAAATGCGCTGGCTTTATTCAGCATTTAAGCCATATTGCCTTTGCCACTCTTGTATGCCCTTTAAAAAGTTCTTGTATTACTTCCCCCCTTAAAAGGGGCTTCGTATTCTTTCACACTAAATTTATCCAAGGCTATACATGCCTTTTTGTATATATATTTCCTATTAACAGCTTCATTCATTGAGACCGATCGTACTCCCATAGTACCCTGCACAAAAAACTGTCTATTTTCAAACTTATATTTTAAATTTGCACGTTGATCAAACACTATAAGAGCACTTTTACCTTTCAAATATCCCATAAATCTTGATACTGATAACTTGGGTGGACTACTGCCCAACATGTCCACATGATTAGGCATGGATATTCCTCAATAATTTCTCCACCCTTATATTTTAAGAGCCCCCCTCTCACCTTTGGCAATAATCACCTGATATTTCCCTTTGTTGGTATCCTCCTTATATTCATCAATCACGATAACCCGTGGGAGCTGTCAGCGGACCGAGATCCTTCGCTTATTAAATAAACGGCTCAGGCTTGATGTCGGTATACCGGTTAGGCGTCCCGCTTCTGTGAAAAAGTGCTCCGCCACATAGCTTAAGGCATGTTGGTTCAAAGAAAGGGTTCTGCCGTTGATAACGTTACACAAACTGAAAAGGTGTCATAAAAAGTTTTCCCACAATGTGTACATTTATAGCGCCGTTTTCGAAGGGACAAGAGCACGGGTTTCTCCTCAATGAACCGCCCCTTAATGCGTTGAACACGATAATTGCGTATCTTTTTTGTTTTGGCCTTACACCCTGGTAAGTCAACCTTCTTGCCCGTGTACTCAGTTCAATTAAGAAGCCCTGTTCCGTCCCCTCAACATGGTCGCCTTCAAGATATTCTTCTTTAATTCCTAGAAATTGTGTGACAAAATGTTTGAACATCCATATTCTCTCCTATCTCCTTTTTTTCGCAAATTAATGGTTACCAGATAAGAGAATATGGGTGTATTTTTTTTGCTTATTTTTTTATCGCTGAAAAGTCGCGCCCTTATAAGGAGTACTACCACATTTAGTATTGAGCCCGTTTTCAGTCATCTTGGGGAAACACAAAAAAGACCTTCAACAAAAATGCTAAAGGTCTTTTTAATGATACCGAAGGTGGGACTTGAACCCACACGCCCGTGAAGGCATCAGATTTTGAGTCTGACGTGTCTGCCATTCCACCACTTCGGCATATATAAAACTTGTGGAGGCGGCACCCGGATTCGAACCGGGGGATAAGGGTTTTGCAGACCCGTGCCTTACCACTTGGCTATGCCGCCAAAATAATTTAATAACATAATAGTAAAATTAAAAAAATGGAGCGGAAGACGGGATTCAAACCCGCGACCCCCACCTTGGCAAGGTGGTGTTCTATCACTGAACTACTTCCGCATCATAATGGCTGGCCCACCAGGATTCGAACCTGGGCATCTCGGGACCAAAACCCGATGCCTTACCGCTTGGCTATGGGCCAATAAATATGGGGCGGCTGATGGGTTTCGAACCCACGAATGCCGGAACCACAATCCGGTGCGTTAACCACTTCGCCACAGCCGCCATATTCTTGCAATGGCAGGGGTAGTAGGAATCGAACCCACACTGGAGGTTTTGGAGACCTCTGTTCTACCGTTAAACTATACCCCTATAAACAAAGTGGTGGAGGGAGGAGGATTCGAACCTCCGAACCCGTAGGGAGCGGATTTACAGTCCGCCGCGTTTAGCCACTTCGCTATCCCTCCAAAAATAAAACCTAATAAAAATGGTGCCGGCCAGAGGACTTGAACCCCCAACCTACTGATTACAAGTCAGTTGCTCTACCAATTGAGCTAGACCGGCACACACCAATGGTGGCTCGAGACGGAATCGAACCGCCGACACGAGGATTTTCAGTCCTCTGCTCTACCGACTGAGCTATCGAGCCAAGATGGCGGACCCGACCGGAATCGAACCGGCGATCTCCTGCGTGACAGGCAGGCATGTTAACCGCTACACCACGGGTCCTCTTTAATTACAGTGCTAAGATTCGTATATAAGTTCTATCATTAAAAGCAATTATTTCAATATTATAAATTAAGCAAGCAAAATATTATTGGTTGCGGGGGCAGGATTTGAACCTGCGACCTTCGGGTTATGAGCCCGACGAGCTACCCCTGCTCCACCCCGCGACGATGTTATTGCGGCCACGTCCCTGCAAAAATCCGATGGATTTCATCAAGGTTACGCTAGATTTTGCAACTCGATGTCTCTTCAATGAAGTTCATCCTCGTTGCTCCACCCCGCTACATTTGTGATTGTAAAAGTGGTGGAGGATGCAGGGCTCGAACCTGCGACCCCCTGCTTGTAAGGCAGGTGCTCTCCCAGCTGAGCTAATCCTCCATACCGACAATAAATATTATATCCTATATTCTCTAATAAATCAAGTCTTTCAATGATCTTTTTAGAGAGTGAAATGGTGACCCCTACGGGATTCGAACCCGTGTTACCGCCGTGAAAGGGCGATGTCTTAACCGCTTGACCAAGGGGCCATGACTTATATGGCGGAGAGCGAGGGATTCGAACCCTCGGTACGGCGTTGACCGCACACACGATTTCCAATCGTGCTCCTTCGACCTCTCGGACAGCTCTCCATGGCTCCACAGGTAGGACTCGAACCTACGACCGATCGGTTAACAGCCGATTGCTCTACCACTGAGCTACTGTGGAATATATCATAACTCAGAAACAATTTATTAATAAAAGCCCGGCAGGCGTCCTACTCTCACAGGGGGGAAGCCCCCAATTACCATCGGCGCAGAAGAGCTTAACGGCCGTGTTCGGGATGGGAACGGGTGTGACCTCTTCGCTATCGCCACCGGACAGATTAAAAACTACCTATTGCTAGATCGAATGATAATTATATCTATTTTATAGGTTAATTCAAAGAACATCAATAGCTTATGTATAATAAGTTTTTAAATGCTCTCTCAAAACTAGAAACGAAAGCCATAAATGTATCATAGGTTAAGTCCTCGACCGATTAGTATCCGTCAGCTCCATGTGTCACCACACTTCCACCTCGGACCTA
>NZ_BMIR01000034.1 GCF_014642655.1 Pullulanibacillus camelliae | reverse complement strand
TAGACACAGAAAAACTCCCCTTACGGTAAAACAGATTTTTGTTTTTTAATCTGTCTACCGTAAGGGGAGCATATCATTTTGGTAGGTACCACTCTTAATTTACTGGGTTTTGTCCCAGCCTCTTTCGTCTATGTTATATGTAGTATATGGAGGATTGCAAGCTGATCTAAACGTGACCTCACTGGATGAAAACATCCATCGCCTGACATTCACCGCATGCCTCTTGACCGCACAGTCACAAGTCCAAATAATATTTTTTTCTTTAAGCGTCTCCTTTCTTTATGTAATGGACTATTATCCTTTCTCCAATGCAGGTATTGAACCACCTTTTTATGATTAAAATACACATGCGCAACACGCTGAGCTTCTTCAGTTAGATGAGAGCCATCGAACATGGCTTTTCCCCTCTCTTACCGATTTTCTCCTATCATGCTATTAAATAAAAAGGTTGACACCACCCGCTTCATTAGAAAACTTGGCTTATACTTCGACGCTTCGCTAAGTACAGCCTGATTTTGATACTTTCACACTCACACACTAAAGCTACCGCCAAGCCTCAAGTGGCGAAAGCTAAAGCCCAACCTTATCAGGAGCCCTCGCGATGTTATATAAAAATCCCCTTAACCGATGGCGTTAAGGGCTTGGCTTATGTTCAAAAATACTTTTACTGTTCGGGATGTGGGTTCCCGCATTCTTCATTAATTTGCTCGGCTAGTTCATCCAAAAATTCATCAGATAATAATGGATTTTTATCATTGTTCATGTGCATGCCTCCCCAAAAATACGCCTTCCCACTTTCTTATTTTTTCCCTCAATCTATGTTTTAATTCTTGCTAAAAAACATATTTACTTTTACAACAAACAGGAGTAATATAATTTCAGTTTCAAATTTCTAAAATCGCTGAAACCTAAGGTACGGGGGAACCATTCTTGAACGGATTGCTTGCTAATCCGCGGGGTGAATCCTTTTATAGGTAGGGCTACTCATGGCCCGAATCCGACAGCTAACCTCGTAAGCGTTATATGAGAAGGAAGGTGGAACTTGTGACACAACATTAAATGTGCCTACAGGTCTATTACCTCTTGGACTTGTAGGCTTTTTTGTGTTTCAACAAAATTAGAGGAATCATGAAAAATTGGGAAATAATATATGTGATTAACATCTAAGGTGGCTAAACATGATGCTTTCATCAATTAAAAGACTTCTTATTGGTCGACCATTAAAGTCAAATGAATTAGGTGAACAAAAACTAAGCAAAACTAAAGCCCTAGCGATCCTGTCTTCAGATGCCTTGTCTTCTGTCGCCTATGGGCCTGAGCAAATATTGATCGTATTATTTTCAGTTGGCGCAGCAGCCTTCTGGTACTCACTTCCCATAGGTATCGGGGTATTAATTCTCTTGACCGCACTGATATTGTCCTATCGACAAATCATTTTTGCTTATCCTCAGGGCGGTGGAGCGTATGTCGTTTCAAAAAATAATCTCGGAATGAATGCAGGGCTAGTGGCTGGTGGCTCCCTGCTGGTTGATTACATTTTAACCGTGTCAGTGAGTGTATCAGCAGGAACGGATGCTATTACTTCGGCATTTCCCGCCTTGCATCCTTATAACGTAGACACCGCGATTGTCTTTGTCATTCTGATCACACTACTCAACTTAAGAGGGGTAACCGAATCAGCTTCGATACTCGCCTACCCTGTCTATTTATTTATTCTAGCTTTATTTATCCTAATCGTTGTCGGCTTCTATCATCTGGCTACAGGAGACACTGCGCCTAACGTCCATGCAGCCATTGGGACTCCTGTACAAGGGATGACTTTATTTATCCTGTTACGTGCCTTTTCATCAGGAAGCTCAGCTCTAACAGGGGTTGAAGCCATTTCTAATGCCATCCCTAATTTTAAGGCCCCCGCAGCTAAGAATGCGGCAAAAACATTAATGCTGATGGGTGGCTGTCTTGCTTTTCTATTTTCTGGGATTGTCTTATTGGCTTTTTTGTATGGTGTGGCTCCAAATGAAGAAGTAACGGCTGTTTCGCAAATTGCTGAAGAAACCTTCGGCCGACATTTCATGTACTTTTTCATTCAAGGAACAACAGCATTAATTTTGATTCTAGCAGCAAATACGGGCTATTCTGCCTTCCCATTACTTGCGGTTAACCTTGCAAAGGATAAGTTTATTCCAAGGATGTTTCTGATCAGAGGCGATCGTTTGGGATATTCCAACGGGATTATCATCCTTGGGATTGCCTCCATCATTTTAATTCTAGCCTTTCAAGCTAAAACAGAGCATCTGATCCCACTCTATGCTGCAGGAGTATTTATCCCCTTTACCTTAGCACAAACGGGTATGATGGTGAAATGGCTCCGGGAAAAACCTAATGGTTGGATAACAAAATTTATCATTAACACTATCGGCGCAGCGATTTGTTTCAGCATTACTTTGATTTTCTTCATCACAAAGTTTGGGCAAATCTGGTCCATTCTGATTTTCTTACCTTTGATCATCTTGATATTTCATCGCATCAACAAGCATTACCAAGCGGTGGGAGAGCAACTGCGCATCACGACTTGTGAGGCTCCTATTACCATTGAAGGCAATATCATAATCGTACCCGTGGCTGGAATCACTCATGTTGTTGAAAACTCATTAAACTATGCCAAGTCGCTTTCTCCTGATCAAATCATCGCCGTTTATGTAGCTTTTGAAAAAGAAGCTGAACATCAATTTGAGGAGAAGTGGAAGGCCTGGCAGCCTGATGTCAGACTGGTCACCTTACGCTCTTATTATCGAAGCATTATCCACCCTCTCACTAAATTTATCGATACGGTGGAACGCAAAGCGAGCGAAGCCAATTATCAAGTTACCGTGGTCATCCCACAATTTATTCCTAAGCATAGCTGGGAGAATATCCTTCACAATCAATCCAGCCTGCTTATTCGAACGTTTTTACTGTACAGAAAGAATGTTGTCATCACGACCGTACCCTTTCACTTAAAAAAATAAGTCTTCCTGAGCATGACATTAAAGAAGATCGAGCACGTTAAGCCGATCTTCTTTCTTTGTGCCAATGGAGTGAATAGTACACGTTTCCGCTCCAGACCGTTCGCTTTCCTCTTACCCACACGATGTGGGTTGGGGCGGCGTTCGACACACCATCGAGATCCCGAAAAGTGCTTTTTACTTTTTTGGGGGTATTGAAGTCCCTAATGGATGTGACGGTTTGAGTCGAAGTGCCTTAAATAACGTGACCTTTTTACCCGAACGTCCTTAGTGACCTCCGCTCATTTTGGAATGGTTTTATCTGTGTTCCAAAGTATTTATGATTAAAAATCCCCTGTTCCTGCGTCTACGCGTATGGCTTCGAAGTCAGCTTTCTTGGAACAACTCGAGATTTACTTGTGAAATAACACTCGCCCCGTTCCCGAAGACGTCTCGGGCCTTGCGCTCCCAGCCACTTGACCAGGCAATGAAGCCTCTTCTATATATAATGATGCTCTCTATACTAAGGACAAGGACGGGCACGCTTTAAGCCCAGTTTTTCTTATACTATCAGAACATATAACCTCGCTGACGCTCATGAAAGAAGAGAGTATAAGTTTAGGCTTTGACTCTCTGCATCTGAGCTGGCGACAGCCTAAGTGTGTGATTTGTAAAAATCATATCAGGAGTCCCAGCGAAGCGGAGCAAGTCAAGTTTTCTAATATTTAGGAAGGTGTTTAGATAGCAAATATGTTACGATACTTATAATTACCACTCTTTCACTAAAAGGAGATTGACATGTCAATACAGGCGCCTTTAAGAACATGGCTTTATCTGTTCTTTTCTCTCTTTCTTCTTTTTTATGCCAATAAAGAGACCTTTCCTACAACACATTATAACGCGCAACACTATAGTGCCTACCACGAAAGCTCCGAAGTGTATGGCTATACGCATGAACAGCCGCAAAGCGTTCTGCTTTTACTTATACTGACGAATCCTGTTTTTATAACACATGAACGCTTTCTCAATACGAATGACTTGTTTAAGTCGCTTGCCCTTTTGATTCATCTCCTCCTTTTACAACGCATGTTACATCCGATTCGATGCAAGGCGATTTTTCTCATTTCTAGACCTCCGATGTATAAAACCATCTAATTTAACAGATACAAGGAGGTCATAGAATGACACGTCAAAAGAAGGCGTTAGACCCAAAGGAGCATCCTCTTAATAAGAGAGTAAGAAGGGAATTATTTAGCTCCCTCCTCTTCACTGTTCTTGTGACGGTAATCATGCTGCTTTTAAAATTTTTTATTTTCTAGACTTTATGTCCTTTTATTCCGAGAGAGCCCCTTGAACATTCAACACTCGCCATAACAACTGGCGGGTGTTTTGATATCCAAGCTATAGTATGTTGACATCTCTGGGATATATCCCAAAATGCAACGTACAACGTTCTGTTTTTAATCCAAATATAGTATAATACATAAAGAAGGGAGAGAAGCCCATTGGGAAGTTGTATAAAATAGGCGATATTTCCAAGTTAGCTCATGTTTCCAAACGAACGGTAGATTACTATACTCAGCTTGGCCTATTAGAAGCTGAACGCTCAGCATCCAATCATCGGTACTATACTGAGGATGCAATTAACGACATTCACATGATCATGAAATATAAAGCGCAGCACTTCACCTTAGACGAAATAAAGGAAAAACTCGCTTTAAAAAAGACCTTGAACAATGATACGGTTTATAAATCCCTTGAAAATTTAAGCGAACACATGAAGCTGTTAGATGAAGACTTTGTGCAATTACAGGCTTTAATTGACTGCTTAGATACACGTCACTTGCGCTATCTCAATAAGAAAATTAATACAGAGGGTAAAGCCTTGTTACAATCATGGACGCTATTTTTAAAAGAAATGACTTAAGAGGAGGTGGACATCCTTACCTCTGGTAAGGATGATTTTGAGTATAATCAACCTATTATTTATACTAATTTTGATCATCATTAGTGCTTACTTTGTTGCCGCGGAGTTTGCCATTGTTAAAGTTAGAAAAACAAAGATTGACCAGCTTGCTAGCGACGGAAACAAAAATGCAAAGGCAGTACAAAAGATTTTAACTCATTTAGATGGTTATTTGTCTACCACACAATTGGGTATTACAATCGTGTCTTTAATCATTGGCTGGATCGGTGAGCCAGCTATCGGACATCTGTTACATCCGGTGATCACAGCGTTACATTTACCAAAAGAGCTTGGCACCAGCCTGTCGATTATCGTTGCTTTTGTGTTGATCACCTTTTTCCATGTAGTGTTAGGTGAACTCGCTCCAAAATCGTTTGCCATTCAAAAGGCGGAAGCCATTAGTTTAGCCATTGCTCGACCATTGATTGTATTCAACACCATTATGTATCCCTTTATCTGGATTTTGAATCAAAGCTCCATGCTTTTTGCCAAACTATTGGGGTTATCTCCAGCAGCGGAAAACGAAACGGCTCATTCGGAAGAAGAATTAAGATTGATTGTCTCTGAGAGCTACAAAAATGGTGAAATTAATAGCACAGAGATGGAGTATGTCAATAATGTCTTTGATTTTGATGACCGTGTGGCCAAGGAAATCATGATTCCGCGTACGGAGATCATATGCTTGTTTTCTGAGAACACCCTAGAAGAAAATATTGCGATCTTAAAGGAAGAAAAATATACAAGATATCCGGTGGCTGACACAGATAAAGATCACATTTTAGGGTATGTCAACATTAAAGATATTTTCACAGACTATTTACAAGAAAAAACGCGCCCCATTAATCAATATATTCGTCCTGTAGCCATCGCTATAGAAAATATGCCTGTCAATGAATTATTGAAGAAAATGCAGACAAACAAAACGCATATGGCTATTGTCGTTGATGAATATGGTGGGACAGCGGGTCTTGTGACAATAGAAGATATTTTAGAAGAAATTGTTGGTGAAATCCAAGACGAATTTGATATCGAAGAATTACCGGACGTCCGAAAAATAAATGGCAAAGCATTACGCATAGATGGCAAAGTGCTTATCTCTGATATCAATGCAATGTTTGGGTTAGATATTGATGACACTGATATTGACACGATTGGCGGCTGGGTATTGTCCAACGAGGTGGATGCCCAAAAAGGGACGGTCATTCCCTATGGTGATTATGCTTTTGAAGTGACCCGCATTGAAGGGCACCAAATTAAAGAAATAGAGCTAAAAAAATTGAATGATGAAGCCATCTCGATCATGACTCACCGTGATCTCTCTACAGAGAAGGCCCTATAACTCACCCCTCACAACAAAAGAGGCTGCGTCGAGTTGTTCCGAGAAAGCTGACTTCGAAGCCATACGCGTAGACGCGGGAACAGGGGTTTTTATTCATAAATACTTGGAACACCATTCATCCATTCCAAATGAGCTGAGGCCACTCAGGACGATCGGCTAAAAACGTCACGTCCTGTGACAACGCCGACCCTACCCACATCGTGTGGGCATGAGGAAAGCGAGCATTCTGTAGCGGAAATCAACCTTGCCAGTTCCGATGACAAACAGAATTTTATACTTTTTAATTCAAAAGAGTGGTATCCACCAATTTTTGGTAGTTACCACTCTTAATTTACTGAGTTTTGTCCCAGCCTCTTTTGTTTTTATGCTCCCCATTTAAAACGTATTATAAACATTTTCACATGTTCCAGCTGTAGGTTCATAAAAACAATGACTTTTAAAGCGCCCAACCAATGGCTGATCATACCATGTTGCTGGACAATCTCCAGGAGGTTTAAAATACCAAAGACTGAATTTGGCAGGCCAATTCCTTTCGCCATTAATACATCTTCGGGCTAGACGCTTTTCAACGGGTCTTGCTCTTTGATAAAAATAGCTATATAAAACTGCTTCAAACGCGTGGGGCTGATAAATCATTTGCGAGATCGTACGAATTCCAGTAAAGTCGGAACAATTCGCTCTTATTCGATTGATCCCCACATTGCCAACGAGTAATTGCCCCTGCTGCCCCTCCCCTTCCGCTTCAGCTCTCAATAATCTTGCCAGTAAATCAATATCAGAAGATGTCGCTTTTACAACAGGCATGCTGTTCAGCTCCTAAATTCTTTTATTAATACATATGATGGAGGGCTCAAAACATTCGAACACCAGCCCAAAAACTCTGTCACCCAAATAAGGAAACTTTAAAGGGAGGGATATTGATTCTGATGAGAAGTGCAAGTGAGTTGAATAAGGGAAGCGAAAATGATTACATAGATTTATATTATATGAGAAGGAGTTTTCTATGGAAAGCAAAAGTTCGAGCAATAAATATATGTTATGGGCACTTGGTCTGGGTGGCTTTTTGGTGAATGCCGATAATCGTGCCATCGCCCCCATGTTACCTGCAATGGCAGCAAGTCTGCACACAACCGCTTCGTCAGCAGCTCTTCTTGTAACAGCTTATTCCATTCCTTATGGAGTATTTCAGCTCGTCTATGGACCGATCGCTGAGAAAATCGGCAAGATCAATACCATCCTCGTGGCTCTATGCTTATTTGCACTTGGAACAGTCCTTTGCGGTATTGTTCATGTATTCTCTTGGCTGTTAGTCCTACGTATTCTTACAGGTTTATTTGCTGCCGGCATTCTTCCGACAACGCTCGCTCAAATTGGTGATTGGTTTGAATTGGCAGAAAGACCACGAGCCATTGCTCATATTATGTCATTCTCCACAACCGGGCAAGCCATGGGCATTGTTATCGGTGGATTAGTCGCTCAGTTTTTTTCGTATCGCATTCTCTTTCTTTTACTCGGGTTAGCATGTATCCCTACCCTCTTCGCTATTCTTCGTGAACGTCGGCGTGAATCGATACCAAAAGCAAAGGAAGCGACGCCGCTATTCCAGCGATATATTAGTCTTTTTAAAAACAAACGTTCTTGGCAAATCTATGGGTTAGTGCTTTGCGAAGGATTAGTCTTTTATGGGGGGTTCACATTTCTAGGAGTCTATGGAGTGGCGACTCTACACCTGTCTTACTTTGTCATCGGACTCTTGACCGCCACGTACAGCGTCGGTGCATTTGTCGGAAGCAAAACCATTATCACAGTCTTAAGAATCATTGGAACAAGAAGAATGCCAGTGTTCGGTTCAGGCTTGATGACCCTCGGATTCGCCCTCATCTGGGGATGGCAAAGTGTAATTGGATTAACGATAGGCTTTATCATTCTTGGCTTTGGATATAGTTACTGTCATTCAACCTTACAAACCTTCGCCACTGATCTATTGCCAAACGGTCGTGCTACCGCTGTATCTATTTTTGCGTTTTCTCTGTTCCTAGGGAGCGGTCTAGGGCCCGTCTTCTTAGGGAAAATTTTTGATGATTATGGTTCAAGCATCATGTTGGGAACATTGACAATCAGTACAATCGTCTTCAGCTGCCTATGCATGACACTTTTAAAGCGAAAACCCCAACCTAAGACGCTCTAAAACTTTTAACAGTATCAGCGGCATATTTTACATGTCTTAGAAAACTTGGCATGCACCGCTCTGTCCTCCTGATGTGATTTTTTCAAATCACATACTAAAGCCTTAGCTGGCGAAAGGCAAAGCCTGAACTTATACTCTCTTCCTTCATGCGCTTATGCGTGTCAGCGAGGTGTAAATTCTGATCGTTATAAGAAAAACCGGGCGAAAAGCATGCCCGGTCCTTGCTTGATATAGAGCATTATCCAATATGAAAGAGGCTTCGTTGCCTGGTCAAGTGGAATGGAGCGCAAGGCACGAGATTCGGAACACTCTAAAATCGTGTGTTCCTCGGGCGCCGCTGACGCATGATGCGGAGACTAGAGTTCTGCGGGAAGTGGGAGATCGGTAAGACCTTAGCAGCGCGAAGGCGCGCGGGGGCTTACCACTCCCCCGCGGAAAGCGAGCGGCCTGGAGCGGAAATCCGCACCGTCCCCATGATCAGAAATTTTATACTTTCTTTTCTTTCCAAAAAGACCCAAAGCGTTAAGCTATGGGTCTCATTTTTGATGTGTCTCTTTCTGATCATGTGCTAAAATCTTCATTATCAGCAGCTGACTCGCACCGATTAAAGCCCTTTCATTTAATGTGTCAATTCACCGGCGTGATTCCGGCTTTTTTTAAAACGAACGCTAAGCGTAAAAAGCACACTCATTCTCTTACCACTCATGAAATACCTGCATGGTTTGAACTCGCCGTTTGATTTACAATGTCTATAATTTATATTGAGATCCCCATCCTACTGGGGATCTTCTGAGCTATTGACTGATAAAAAGCCAGTTAAGAATCATCTTAATTTATTTCATCGATTTGATGGATACTTATATTCACAACACTACTTTGATCCACGTTATAAACTAAAATGACGTCTTCTTTTACTTCTAATATTCTCCCCCATATCGTTATGGGACCTTTTCTAGGTGCGATATAGCGTATATTGACTAACGCACCTTTTTGGCTTAAATCCTGAAGAATATTTTTCATCCTACAAACCCCCGGCAATCCGGCCACCCTATCTATAAAGACTTAGGTCCGTGATTTTGTGTCCTTACCTTTCGACAAGTTTACCTTTATTCTATTTATTATGAGCTTGGGATAAACACCACATCTTTTGCATGAACGCAATCTTTTTCCCTTCATTATTATCGGCTTTTAAAACCTAATCTTAATACCTAATAGAATGACATCGTAAAATTTTATGAAATAAATGATATATAATTACCCCCAACCTGATGGCTGGAGTTTTTTATTGCTATCATATAATGGCTTAAAAGCTATCCTTGCTGACTCATCTCATAATATTATCAGCCTCTCCCCCTGCAGTAATCAGGAGGCCACCGTTGCTCGCTTAATGAGCTTCCAGCTTAAAATATTGTCAGTGGAAAAGGTTCGGATAGATTGCTTGGTATAGCAATAGGCGACAAGCAAGGCACCACGCTGACTGATCACTTTTATCGTTCTTTGACTCATATCCCCATGCTGATCAAGGTAAATCATTTCAATGATATCACCAACATGCTTTTTAATAGCCACTTCCACACCACCTCTAGAAAGAACCTTTGTTCCTATTATATACGAATGTCTGTTCTTTATTCAATGGTGTTTTATGGAAAAAAGATCAATAATACATCTTCCCTATAATAGATTGTCTTAACATTGATTCCTCTTATTTTGAAGTAACTGTATGCCTTCGAGTTTATGAATAGGTAAATCCTCTGGCGTCATCCTTCGCACTCTCCCTACCAATAAAGGAAGAAGTGCCGCAATGATAAAAACACCCCCTCCCACTGTTGCCACAGATGGATAGCTAAACTTCTGAGCTAAGGGTACAGCTAATATCTCACCCATTGAGATGGTGACAAAAGAGCCAAAGTCATCGAAGGCACATACCCGAGAAAGCATCTTTTCTGGAATGGCTTGCTGTAAAGACGTATCCCATGTCATTCCCGAGATGCTCGAGCCAATCCCTGCAACTATAGTAAAGAAAATAAGGATGGTTAAGGGAAAGCCTTGACCGAGAATAATCATAGGGATCCCAGCTAAGGAAGTGGCAAGCATAGTTCCAAGCAATGGACGCCGCAATTGGATTCTAAACATCACTAAGCTGGCGATCAAAAGTCCTACCGCCCGCATACTCAGTGTTAATCCCCATCCAGCAGAACCGAACGAATACTTTGCAATAATTGGACCAAGGACTTGCCAGGCACCCATTTGGACTGGATTCATTAGTGCAAAAGCACATGTTATAGACCATAACCAGCGGTGGCACTTGAAATATCCCCAGCCCTCTCGCATCTGTTGGAGCAGCGACTGATCTTTCGTCACTATAGAACGGGAAGGTATGTGAACTGGAATCATGCAAGCACAAGCGATAAAAAAGCTGGCTGCATCTATCGCAATCCCCCAGCCTCCTCCCAGTATCGCGGCAAAAATCCCCGATAGAATCGGACCAACAATCTTTGCAGCACTTCTCGAGGTACCGAGGAAAGCATTGGCCTGTTTAATATCCTGACTATCAACAATTTCTGGAATAATCCCGCGCATAGCTGGGGATGTGAAGGCTTCTAAAACACCATTTAAAATAGCTAACGGGAACAGCCAATACGGATTTGCCCCGATAATGACAACAATCGCAATACCCGTTTGGGCGCTGCCTGAAACAAAGTTACTAAGAAGAATCAGCCGATCACGATGGTAACGATCTGCAATACTACCACCAATAAGTAGCATCAAAATGCTAGGCAATATTTGTGCAGCAAGAATATTGCCTAACAGATGCTGACCCTGATGAACTTGAAGAACCGCAAACGCTAGTGCCACAGGTGTCATTGAACTACCAAATAAGGACACCGTATGCCCCATATAGAACCAGCGAAACTGGCGACTAGCAAGGGGTCCTTTTTCCATTTTCATCATATTATTCACTCCCTCTCTTTCATTCAAGCTAGGCAGCACCCGCTTCTGTATTCCCAATGCCATCTTTTATTTTAACGTCTTACTTACAATAAATCTTTTTTTATAAAAAATATAGACTTATATTAATCTTTCAATTATAATAATATTATAGATGTTAGGGAATAGCCCCTTTACTTAAAAGGTAGCACAAATCGAACATCCATTCGTTTTGAAAACAAATCACATAAAAAAGACGATTTCCCACACGTTTTATTAGAGGGAAAATCGTCTTTTATTCTTATCAACGCTGCACCTATTGAGCTATGAAATAAAGTTCTCTATTTTTTAAAACGCATGTTCTAATGAAATGACATTGCTTTGAAAACATTATTATTCGAATTGTCGTCGTCTAGCTTAAGCCTACCCTCGTACCAAGCTATATTCTCATATTAATTATAATCATTTAAATTACCCCCCCATATCATTGTCGATATTTAACAAAGCTTCAACGCTAAACAAATTGTTAAGGAGGTCATAAAAAATGCAGGTCGGTGCCCCCTCTTCGCAGGATACCCAATACCTGTCCTCACATGTTAAAGTAACTCGTCCCTCTACAGGAGCCAACGACTTAGCTTCTATTCATGAAGCGACAAGACATACACAAGACCTTAATACAGCTGAACGTGATCCCGCAGCTATTTGGAAGGAACTTGCAAATAAATATGATGTGCGCAAGGCGACATTGGATGATGTAAAGGCCATTGCACATGCCTTATATGATGCAGGGGAAATTTCTTTGAAGAATGTTGCTGTTTTGACCTTTGACAATGAAAAAACAACGAACCATTTGAAACAGTTTGCTCCTGCTTCCATTTCAAATTCATTTGATATGAACGAAACATCATCTAAAAGTAATGGTGAAAGAGACTGGATTGCCGATTTTGAAGCTAGGGCACAAAAGGATTTGAAGTACGGAGGCTCTGATGAGTTATCACAATAGCTTACAAGGACTCGGAATTCTACAGCATCTCGCTCAATGATTAAGCAGACCTATTAGAGACTGGGTCTCCCATTTATAGTAGCAAAATGAAAAATCCTTCTACATTATGCTAGAAGGACTTTTCGCTATCTTCTCCCTATGGAATGCATTCACTTTTCTAGCCCTCCCTGCCCCCTTACAGTTGGGACATTTCCCAGCAAAAAGTGTTTGGACCTTTTTGAGCTAAAAGTTAAATGAGAGGGATCGTACGTAGCAAGGGCCTTTTTTAAGGCACGCTTTTTGTTAAAAGGGGCTTGTCTTTTGTTAATTTGAGAGGGACTCTTGTTCAATGCACTTCTCTTTTGTTACGGTCATGCCGAGACACTACACCCTTGGCGATTGGCAAGAGTTACATACTATCATCCCTATATAGGTCAGCGGGAAGTGATACATTCTTACAGCAAAAAAAGAGGTCTCAAAAGTCTAATTTTTGAAACCTCTTTTTTGTTTAATGTCCTGATGGACGACCTAAGCCAATCTTCTTAATGATCGTTTGACTCTCTGGATTAAGTCCAACAATATTAACCTCTTTATTGCGTGCCTTATATTTATCGACTACTTTGGCAATGCCAGTCACAGCGGAATGATCCCAAATGTGGGAATATTGAAAATCAATAATAATTGTGTTCGGATCATTGTTAATATCAAACGTATCAATAAAGTGACGCATTGTGCCAAAGAACATTTGTCCTGAAATGGTATAGGTTTTAATGCCTGCCTCATTTTGTCCTACCGTCGCCTTAATGCTTGCGATACGCCAACCAAAAATAAGGGTACTAATAATAACTCCAATGCATACACCAATCGCCAGATTATCTGTTGCTACAACAATAATGACGGTCAAAATCATGGTTATTGCTTCGGCAATCGGCATTTTGCGAATGTTGATCAATGACTTCCAATCAAATGTGTTGATGGAAACCATGAACATCACACCAACTAAGGCACCCATTGGGACGTTTTTTACAATGGGGCTGAGCAAAACGATAAGAATCATTAAGAAGACTCCGGCAATAAAAGTAGATAATCTTTTACGGCCACCTGATTGTACATTGATAATGGACTGTCCAATCATGGCACAGCCTGCCATTCCACCAAAAAATCCCGTCACTAAATTAGCTAATCCAAGACCTCTTACCTCTTTATTCTTATTACTTTTTGTCTCTGTATATTCATCGACAACGGTTGCCGTCATCAATGTTTCTAGAGAGCCAACAACTGCCATCGATAAGGAATAGGGTAAAATAGTCATCAGCGTGTGCAGGTTGAGAGGAACAGCTGGAAGATGGAAAATTGGCAGATTGCTCGACATATGACCAAGATCGCCTACTGTCTTAACATCAACACCGGTTGCATATTCAATCATTGTCATGATTATAATTGCAATAAGTGCAGCGGGAACAGCTTTCGTGAATCGCGGAAGGATATAAATAATAGCAAGTGTTCCCGCAACCATGGCATACATTGGCCATGTTGCCCCATGAAAATGAACGAGCTGTGCCATAAAGATCATAATCGCTAATGCATTGACGAAGCCCAGCACAACGGATTGGGGAACGAAAGTGATAAACCTTCCAAATTTAAACAGACCAAAAAGAATCTGAAACACCCCCGCAAGTACTGATGCAGCAAATAAGTATTCGACACCGTTTTTACTAACTAATACACCAACAAGCATGGCGACTGAAGCTGTTGCTGCCGAAATCATCCCTGGACGCCCACCAAAGAATGACAGGATAACAGGAATAATAAATGACGCATAAAGCCCAACCATTGGGTCTACCCCCGCTGCCAGTGAAAAGGCAATGGCTTCTGGAATGAGAGCAAAGGAAACCGTCAAGCCGGCTAAAACATCATTTTTGATGTTAGAAAACCAGTTGTCTTTAATTGTCTGTAAGTTCATTTCACACCCCATTTATTTCGTATTGCCTTCCGTCAATAGAAAGCGAATCCGAACACAACCAAGATAGTATAAGCCCAATTCATCCATTTGACAAATAACTCACCAATCAATTTAAGCGCATACATTTAAAAATGCCTTTCATATGCGCGCAAATGCTTTTATTTAGTTAGAATACACGTAGAATCTATCAAAAAATGGGGTGACTCTTGGTGATTCCTTCGCACTTCTCATTTATTGGGGGCAACATGGACTGCCTTACAAAAATAGAGATCGCCCAAGAGTTAAGAAAAACCGGGCGAAAGCGTGCCCGCTCCTTGTCTAGCTATAGAGCATCACCCAATATGAAAGAGGCTTCATTGCCTGGTCAAATGGAATGGAGCGCAAGGCGCGAGATGCGGAACACTGTAAGATCGTGTGTTCCTCGGGCGCCGCTGACTCATGATGCGGATACTAGAGTCCTGCGGGACGTGGGAGATCGGTAAGACCTTAACGAGGCTTACCACTCCCCTGCGGAAAGCGGCGGCCTGGAGCGAAAACGTGCACCGTCCTCGTGATCAGAAATTTTATACTATCTGACCTTTTTAAAAAACTTGACTCGCACCGCTTCGCTGGTACTCCTAATGTGATTTTTGCCAATCACACACTTAGGTATCGCCAAGCCTTAGATGGTAAAAGCCAAAGCTACACTTATACTATCTTCCTTTATGGACGTCAGTGAAGTTATACATTTTGATAGTATAAATTAAACCTCATTCAGACGGCACTTCTCACCTTTTATATTCACTTTCTGTCCAAACACTAAAGTGTCTTAGGAATAGTGCCGTCTGGCAATGGCCCCTCTTTTCCCAAATAGTAGTGCCGAATGGGTCTGACACTGCTATCCAGTTCATATACAAGCGGCACGCCGGTAGGAATGTTTAAATTGGCAATACCATCTGCAGGGATATCATCCAAATATTTGATCAGAGCACGTATACTATTGCCATGGGCAGAAATGATAATCTTTTGACCCGCTTCGATTTGCGGTACAATATGATCGGTCCAATACTTGACAACTCTCTGTTCCGTATCTAAAAGATTTTCCGTCAAAGGAATGTCAACATCTTTATACTTTGGATTGTCTGCTTCATATCTCGGATCGTTCTTATCTAGTGCAGGGGGTTTTACATTGGTCGATCTTCTCCACAAATGCACCTGTTCTTCTCCAAATTTTTCCGCTGTCTCGGCTTTATTTAAGCCTTGCAAGGCACCATAATGTCTTTCATTCAGCATCCAAGTTTTATGTACCGGAATCCACATCATATCCAGTTCATGCAAGGCAATCCACAGTGTTCGAATCGCCCTTTTGAGGTAAGATGTAAAAGCGACATCAAAGCGATAACCATTTTCCCTTAGAATAATGCCAGCCTGCCGCGCCTCCTTAAGCCCCGCTTCTGACAAGTCAACATCCGTCCATCCGGTGAAGCGATTCTCTAAATTCCAAAGACTTTGGCCATGACGAATAAGTACAATTTTCATCAGACGTACCCCTTTCCTACTTGCTCATTATTATTGTAACTCAAATTGAAAGTAACTTACGTCATCATCATTTGGATCATATTATAGCAATGAATTGACTATCTGTTATTATCCTATTATCCATCCTCTAACGCCCTCACCCCATAGAAATCTGAGCCAGCACGCTCTTGGATGCCTTCTTTAAAAATAGCCGTCTTCTCATCCACTGCAGATGTCTTGCAAAAGATTAAGTCTTTATGACTCAACCGCCTTATCTATCGCTTCTATAAACCTACTTAAAGCCGGGGATAAGAATGCATCTTTTCTGCGAATAAGAACCGTTGGAACAAGACTATACTCGTCTGGTATTTTCCGGACATATACGGGATATTTTCCTCGTTCTACTACTTTTTTGGGAAGGAGAGAAATCCCCAGTCCTGCAGTAACACAGCCTAATATTCCCTCTAATGTCCCCAATTCAATCATTTTTCGAGATTGTATACCCAAATGATCAAGGTACTGCTCAAATCGCTTTCTATAAGAACAGCCCTCACGAAAGCCCAATATGGTGAGTGAATCTGAAGGAGCCATATTTACGCTCTCTGTTTGTGAGACAATAACCAGTTCTTCTTTAATCACAGACGATTTTTCAAGCAAAGGATGTTCAATTGGGCCAGCGACAAAAGCGGCTTCAAGTTCATGATTTAATACTGAATCTATTAAATATTTTGTAGGCCCACTAACCAATGAAATATCAACGTTTGGATAGTGTTGGTGGTAAGTCATCAAGACAGACGGCAGTCGCGTAGCCGCTGTGGTTTCCATCGCTCCAATTTTAAGTGTCCCATTCGGCGTTTCAGTATCACGTAAAATGTGTTCAGCTTCATCCCACAAATTTAGAATCTGTTCAACATATTGGAGCAAAATTTCTCCATTGGTCGTTAATACCATACCACGAGATTGTCTATCGAACAAAGATGTATTGAATTCATTTTCTAAATGTTGAATTCGCGTGGTGATATTGGATTGGACATACCCAAGAGCCTTAGCGGTTTTTGTTACACTCCCTGTTTTCGCTACTTTGGCAAATATACTTATATCCTTTAAATCCACCAGCTGCACCTCCATAATCATTATTAATGATCTCACTTATCTCATATAATCATTTTACACGATATCACTAGAGGATTAAACTCATAGTGATGAAAGGAGGTATAGTATGTCATTTGAAAAAGGAAAAAATTTGAGCACTGCTGAGATAGAGGTTTGGTTCCAGGTGATCGCTGGCTTGTTCGCCTTATTTATCGCAATGGGCGTCGGAAGATTTGCGTATACACCCATCCTTCCGCTTATGCAGTCCAGCACCCATTTTTCTAACGCTATCGCTGGGTATCTTGCCTCAAGTAATTATATCGGCTATTTAATTGGTGCCTTTGCAGCAGGATCTATTCCTTTCATCCATCGCCATAAGCTACAGAGCTTTCGCTGGTCTCTTCTGGTCTGTGTTGCAACAACTGGATTCATGGGATTAGGTCATACGGTGGGACTTTGGTATGTCTTACGTTTTCTTTCAGGGCTTTCAAGTGGATTGGTTTTTGTCCTTATTTCAAGTATTGTCCTCGATATTTTAGTTAAAAAAAATCAGCTAAAATTATCTGGAGTGCTGTATGCCGGGGTGGGCTTAGGAATATCCATAACTGGGGTAATCATTCCTTTATTAAACCATCCATTCGGCTGGCGGGGAACATGGTTAGGGCTCATGGTTTTGACCATTCTATTGGGGGTACCGACAATGCTATGGTTAAGAAAAGACCAGGCAGAAATTAGCCCACAACTGCCCAGCAAGGCAAAATCCGTCAATGAAAAGCGGAGCCCCTTTTTCCTATGGTTAGTCATCGCTTACGGCTGTGAAGGGATAGGCTATATTATCACGGGAACATTTATTGTTGAAATTGCTCATCACACCCCCATGCTCAATGGTTTAGCGACTTATTGCTGGGTTTTAGTCGGTCTTGCAGCAATCCCTTCGACGGTATTATGGACATTTGCATCTGACAAATGGGGAAGAATAACTGTATTAATCATCGCTTATCTTCTTCAAGCCTTTGGGGTGATCTTACCCGTAATTGCTCCCAACGCATTAGGGATATTCATCGGTGCAATCTTATTTGGTGGTACCTTTGTCGGGATCACAACCATGGTAAATAATCTTGGAAAAGCATTAAACCCTCATAATAGCAGTAAGGTGATTGGGATTCTGACAGGAGTTTATAGTGTTGGTCAAATTATTGGTGCAACAGGTGCTGGGCTACTAGCAAATAAGCTGGGGGGTTTCACTTTGCCCATTTTGCTAGCTGGGGCTTTGCTTATTATTGGTGTCGCTTCTCTTTTAGTGGGAATATTTATTTCTAGAACCAAACGAATGAATCGGTCTTATTAAATGGAGACAGCTTTTTATGCTATCAAAATGTATAACTTCGCTGACGCACATAAAGGAAGAGTATAAGTGTAAGTGTAACTTTGACTTTCGTCATTAAAGCTTGCGGGCACCCTAAGTGTGTGATTGGCAAAAATCACATCAGGAGTACCAGCGAAGTGGTGTAAGCCAAGTTTTCTAATGTCATTATTCTGAGGTGGAAACTATGAGTAGGCTAAAAAATGCAATGACTGAGCTTCTGCACATTCAATATCCAATCATCCAAGCCCCTATGGCAGGTGGCATCACCACTTCACAATTGGTTTCAGAAGTAGCCAATGCGGGAGGTTTAGGCATGATCGGCGCGGGTTATATGACCCCCCAGCAAATCAAAGCACAATCTGAGGAAATTAAGCAATTAACGCCGCGACCTTTTGGCATTAATTTATTTGTCCCTAATGCATTTAATGGTTCAGAGGAGTCCATCAGATCAGCGACCATGTCTTTACAGCTTATACGTCAAGCAATCAATGCGCAACAGCCGGACTCTATTGATATTCCACAGTTCGATCAACTGGTAATAACTTTTAATGAGCAGATTAAGGTCATCATTGAGGAAAAGATACCTATATGTTCATTTACCTTTGGACTTCCTTCCGAGCAAGTCATCGCAGAGTTAAAACAACACAACATTATTTTAATTGGAACTGCGACAACTGTCTCTGAGGCCATCGAAATTGAAAACAAAGGAATCGATTTAGTGGTTGTTCAAGGCAGTGAAGCTGGAGGCCATAGAGGAAACTTTATGAGTAACACTCAACAAAGTTTAGTTGGATTAATGTCATTAATTCCCCAAGTGGTCGATCATGTCAATATCCCTGTTATCGCTGCGGGAGGCATTATGGATAGCAGAGGTGTCATGGCTTCCCTTTGTTTAGGCGCACAAGGTGTGCAAATGGGGACTGCTTTTTTAACCTGTACCGAAAGCGGTGCTAACCCAGTCTATAAAGACGCTATATTAAGCGCCAAAGAGGATCAGATTGTTTTAACGCGTGCATTCTCTGGTAAATTCGCAAGGGGAATATTCAATCAATTTATTGCACATATGCAGCCATACGAAGCCGCTTTCCCCGACTTTCCTATTCAAAATGCTTTAACTAAAAACCTAAGGAAAGCAGCTGCTTCACAAGGCAATAAAGAGTTTATGTCACTTTGGTCAGGACAGAGTCCTCGACTCGCTAAAAATCAAAGGGCATCACTGTTAATCCATTCAATCATTAAGGCATTAAAAGATGCCTAAAAAGCACTTTCGGCTGTTCTCTCGTAATTGTGATTGTAAGCTTATTAAAACGGACTCGAACTAACACATCTCCCGTTCGAAAAATGTAGAAAGAAGATTTCCCTTTATTTCTCCCCTGTCATAGATACTACCTAGCTATTACCATTTAAGGATATAGCTAGGTTTTTTACACGTCCTTATAAATATCCACTTAATACCATTGTTATTAAATAAAACAAATGAGGATATCTCATAGAAACTTTTGGGATATTAATAACGAAGCGGATTTTTTCTAATATGAACGGTGAGAATGGGTGCTTCACTACCTTTAAAAAAGGGTATAAATGAATTATATCGCTATTATCCTCACTTCCTTTGAAGCAAATCTTTCCCATTTCACACAAACATATGTTACGGTTATTAACGTGTCTTTTTATTACATAGAAATTACAAAAAAATTTCACACCAAAAAGCCCTTGAATTATGGGTTTAAGACAAGGAAAATATATACAATGTTAAGGAGCTGACATCATAAAATGAAATTCAATAAGAAAAAAATTAACGTTGTAGATATTCAACAAACCAAAAAAAGTGTATTTGCTACTGGCGTGGGAAACGCGATGGAGTGGTTTGATTTTGGCTTATATTCTTATTTAGCAGTCATTATTAGTCAAAACTTTTTTAGTGCCGTGCAGAATGATGAGCTGAAATTAATGTTCACCTTTGCAACATTTGCCATTGCCTTTTTAATGCGTCCATTAGGAGGGGTGATCTTCGGGAAAATCGGAGATAAGTTAGGACGAAAGATCGTTTTAACCATCACCATTATTCTCATGGCATTTTCCACACTCCTTATTGGCCTATTACCTACATACAACCAAATCGGCATTTGGGCCCCTATTCTGTTGTTAGTCGCTAGAATTATTCAAGGTTTTTCAACGGGTGGCGAATATGCTGGTGCGATGGTCTATATTGCAGAATCCTCGCCAGACAACAAGCGTAATGTGCTTGGAAGTGGATTAGAAATAGGCACGCTTGTAGGTTATATCATTGCTTCACTGCTCGCGAGTATCCTCTTTATCGTTCTATCCGATCATCAAATGGCCACATGGGGATGGAGAATCCCGTTTCTACTTGGATTACCCTTAGGGCTTATCGGCTTCTACTTAAGAAGACACTTAGAAGAAACACCGATTTTTGAAAATGAACTTTCCGAAGAGGGTATTCAAGAAGAAAGCTTTTTGTCGATATTAAAGCATCATAAAAAGGATGTTTTTGTATGTTTTGTCGCAGTGGCCTTCTTTAACATTACAAACTACATGCTGTTATCCTACATGCCGTCTTATTTGGATGAGATCATTGGCTTATCTAGCACAGTCGGCACCGTACTTATTACAATCATAATGATTATTATGGTTCCTCTTGCCCTCATGTTTGGAAAACTAAGCGATATCATTGGAAACAAGACGGTTTTCTTAATTGGTTTAGGTGGGCTAACACTATTATCTGCTCTCGCTTTTTATTTAATAAACTTAAATGGGTTAATTTTTGTCTCTTTAGGCATTCTGATTTTAGGGGTGATGCTGTCAACTTATGAAGGGACAATGCCTGGAACCTTACCAACAATGTTTTTTACAGATATTCGTTATAGAACGTTAGCTGTCACCTTTAACGTCTCTGTTTCGATATTTGGTGGGACTACCCCACTCGTTTCGACCTGGTTGGTTCACCAAACGAACAATAATCTATCCCCTGGGTTCTATTTAACGATCGTCAGTATCATCGGATTTTTAGTGATATTCTTCCTATTCAATAGCACTTCAGGAAAATCCTTAAAAGGCTCACATCCAACCGTTGCTACTAAAAGCGAGTATAAAGAAGCTGTTGAAAATCCAAAGGATTCATTATGGTGGCAAGAAGAACTCAATGAAAGACGAGAAGATAAGGAAGAATAAATCACATCAACAGGGCTGGGGTAGAAGGATTCAGCTCAAGGAGACGCCAAACGGATAGAATTTGTGAATGAATCGCCCCTGTCAAGTAGACGGCGGAAATAATAAAATAAATTTAAGCGGCTTTAGCTCGATATCCCATAGGGCTAAGGCCGCTTAATCGTTTTAATAACGTTCGTATGGGGAACATCTGCTGTCAAAGTAACGAGGCCAAAGAAAGTTATTTTCAATTAACACTTTGCAAAATGAAACCACTGAAAAATGGGATCACGTATAATTAAGTTCGCAAAAATAGAAAAGAGGAAAAGCCATCGGCAACTCCGAATAGGTAAGTGACCAAACAAAACCCAACAAGGAGTTGAAACGATGG
>NZ_BMIR01000033.1 GCF_014642655.1 Pullulanibacillus camelliae | reverse complement strand
GGGAACCAAGCGAAGACATTCGCGCGGTAGCTGGAAAAGCGTACAAATTTAGAGTGCCAGAAATACTGGGATGAATAGGGTACCGAGAAAAGTTTGACACAAACTCTACCGTCTCAATCGTTGACTTCTCTGCGCCGTATCCATTTGTCGCACCATATGCATAAGCGGAGTTAATTTTATCTAAAGTTCCATTACGCCCTGCAATGGGGACTCGAGAATCACGTGGGATGCTCAATAACATCATTTTTTTCGTATCTGGATTCAAGGTCGCAACAATGAGAGTGTCTGTTCGACCATCCTTCCCATCTGTTGCATAATCCTCAACCCCCATAAGTAAGATCGATATGGGATTTTTCCCAATTGTCACGTTTTCCTCACGATACTGTGATTTGTCACGATCTATAGGTTTGTATGATTCTTTAGCAGCATGATATATGTTGGAAAAAGCATAAGCTCCATAGCCGGAACCTAATAAGACAATCAATAGAACAACCAAAACAATCGATTTGACAATTCTAGACCTTTTTCGCTTTCCGCCCTTTATTTCACTTCTCGAATTCCCCATATTAAACCCCTTTATCTTTAACTCTGCTTAGTCTTTAAACTTTAATATAACATAAAATCTCTTGGCTAATGTAACAATTTTTTATAAAAAGATTACATGTAAATTAAATATTTGTATAAGGTGAAAAATATATCAGCTTTTGGGGAAATTTGTATAGTTATCGGAAATGGTACATAGATTTTCAAGGTGTTATTTAAATATTTGTATAAAAATGTAAAAAATAACAAGACTTTAGTCCTACCTAATTTAGGAAAAAGGGCCTTATTCCACCACCTTAATCAACTTTAATTTCTTTGCGATTAGATTGACTTGGCATTTTATTAAAAGATATATACCCCCTTTGTTAGACTGAAGATGCCTTTGTTGCTTGGGTTACTTCTCGTTGCGCTCACATTTTGGATTGGTTACGTTACACAGGGCTTTTGTTAAAATGGCCGCCTCTTTTGTTGCGTTGCCTCAGGCTTTTGTTAACTCGCCTCTCTCTTTTGTTCCGCTCACACCTGGATTCGGAAACTTGCCTCCCGGATTTGTTTTCTAATCGGAAACTTCGTGCTTTATTTGTTGCGTTCCGCAAATTTATAATTCTGACATTACAAGAAAAAGCTCAAACAGTTGGCTTACACTGTTTGAGCTTTTTATCAAGGGTAAGTTGCCTATAGGTCTGGTTGATTTTATCAACGAGGCGATGCAAAGAGTATTGCCTGGATGCTTTTCGGAATAGATTGTCTCCGATCCGTGATAGTTGACCACATTCTTTTAAGTGCATGGCATCGGTAATGGCTTGGACAAGTGCCTTTTCATGCTTTGGAGGCACAACCCAGCCAAGACTACGGTCAGTGATGAGTTCATTCACACCGCCTACATCTGTTGCAATCACGGGGACATGTGCTTTGGCTGCTTCTAATACGACAAGCGGGAAGCTCTCGCTAAGCGAGGGCAAAATCTTGACATCAGCAAGTGAATAGAAGGGCTGTACATCCTTTTGCTTGCCTACAAACAAGACATGCTTTTCAATATGAAGCTCCTGGGCAAGCTGTTTAAGAGACGCTTCTTCCCCGCCATCCCCAACGATCACACATTTTATATTTGTTTTACCCGCTTCTTCTATGATCTCATGCAATGCCTTTAATAAATAACAATGGCCTTTAACTGGGTGCAGCCTTCCGACCGTGACAATAACGAAATCACTGTTTGAAATCCCAAGCTCATGACGGGTAATTTTTCTCTTGACGGCACCATAGAAAATCACGCCATTATATATAGTTGTAATATGGCTTTCCTCAACGCCCATTTGATTGACGATATCCCTAAAGCGCTGGGAAATGGCAAAATAATGATCAGCGGCCTTCAATACCTTTAAATGAACACGGGTAAACATCCAACCTTTTATTCCACATCCCATGAAATCCAGCCTAGGATCACTATGTATGGTTGTGACCCATGTGAAGGCATATGTTTTTTTCAAGAGATAAGCAAAAACATTAGCGCGTGGACCGTGAGTATGCAAGATATCAATTTGCTGTGACTCCATAATTTCCTTTAAACGCCGAATCACACTGAGATCATATCGAGAGTGCTGCTGCAAATAAAAAACCTTTACCCCCAACTCCTCTGCTCTTTCTGGAAGTACACCGTGATCAAAAACTGAAAGAAACACATTCTCCTTATCAAACTGGTCCATTAAGGGTAACAGATGACTCATTGAACCGCCTTCTTCTTTACCCCCGATGAGATGAAGTATCCTCATGCTGTCTCTCCTTCTGATTAAGGTAACCTACATAGCCAAGCAGGATGAAAAAGTAGAAAGTAAATATTTTGTTTTCCCAAATGTTGTAATATAGCCCAGCAATGTAGACGCCCAATAATAGTGATAAAACAACCACTGACATCTGCGTTTTTTTTCGTTGTTTCCACAGTTTTGTCAATAATCCAAGTAAGTATACGGCGAAGAAAATCACACCTGCGATGCCCGTTTGTACAATGATTTGAATGTATTGATTATCCGCATAGAGATTGGGGTTCAAATGATAAGTTTTATAAAGTGGTGACCCATAAGCCGTTGCTGCTGAATCCCCGTAAGTGCCAAAGCCTGTCCCAATGATGGGCGAGTCTTTAAAAATTCTGAACCCTTCCTTAACAACATAAAGTCTGCCACTGTTCCAGCTTTGCTGTAATGTCTGCTTATCAAAGGTTTCCGCCATCCGTGAGTGAGCATCCGCCTCCTCGTTCTGTTCCATAAGTTTGGCATGATGTGACTGCCCCGAAAGCCCAATAGGTAAGACAAAGAAAATAAAACTACATAAAAGAGCTGCAGCAATTGGAATGATCACCTTCACTTTTTTACTGATCAGCAGATATGCGATGAAGGTTACTCCAAAAGCAATCATGGTGCCGCGCGAATAAGTCAGAATAAACACTCCCGCTATGAGAACCATGCCAATAAAAGGGATGAGCCGTGACCATCCCCGCCAATAAAAATGCCATAAAAATAAAGCAAGAATAAAACTCATCGCCAAATACATAGCCAAGACATTCGGATTATTAGGCAGGCCGTATATTCTAAATTGATTAATCGCAGCTAGCGTTTGTGTTTTCCAGACTTCTGGTAAAAGCCACCTTCTGAGGGACAATCGCTCAATGAAGCCATGGATACAAATCAGCATCGCTATACTAAAAGACACCCATAAAAAAACAAGCTTATCTTTGTGATGTATCGTCTCAAGATGCTTTACAGCGTAATACACAAGAAACATAAGCAAGAATGCCCGAATTTCGAAGACGATGGAGCCCAAAGACACTCCAGTGATTAAAGCCGCAATCACTCCAACAGCAATAAAAGCTAAGAACGCCCACTCAAAAACAGAAAGATGACAGAATGTCTTAAAAGCGTGACTGCGAATCTTTTCATAAGCCACTTTTATAAAAATGAGAATAATTATTGCGTCGCCCATAATTTTGAGCGCTGGATTAAGCGTTATAAGCAAGGGGCGAATAGGAATATATACCGTCAAAATAACTAACCCAATTTTAGGCTTTAAAAAAGCTAACCCCATAAACAGCAGGGTTGTCACCACTGCTAAAGCGGCTATTGGAAAAATGAGACTTAAGATAAAAAAAAGAACGCCTCCACCTAACAGCACTTTTATGAACCCATTAAACTCCATGAACACGTTTCCCCTTTATCAAAAATGAATGTCTTTATGGTCAACTTGATCATTATTTGTTGTTTCCTAACCATGGCCATTTTAGTCATGCGTTTAATAAAAAGAATGCTGGTGGAAGTATACTTCTAAGAAATCGGAACAGAATGGATAAGAGGATAAGTGTGATTTAATAAGGATTTCAAGCCAGCCTTATTTGATTTAAAGATGAGAAAAACCGGGCGAAAAGCATGCCCAGTCCTTGTCCTTAGCAGAGAGCATCAGCCAATATGAAAGAGGCTTCATTGTCTGGTCTAGTGGATGGGAGCGCAAGGCGCGAGATTCGGAACACTCTAAAACCATGTGTTCCTCGGGCGCCGCTGACTCATGATGCGCAGACTAGAGTCCTGCGGGAAGTGGGAGATCGGTAGACCCCCGCAGCGCGAGAAGGCTTACCACTCCCCCACGGAAAGCGAGCGGCCTGAGAGCGGAATCGCGCATCGTCCTCGTGACCAGAAATTTTATACATTCTGATCTTTTAAGAAACGCCCCCCTTATTGGCATTAATCGATTAACTGAAAATGCTTACGAGAAAAGTGTGGAGTGGCAGAGGGTTATTGTCTCATTTCTTATTACTAAGCAACGTTATTTTTAGAAAATTTGGCTCGCACCGCTTCACAGAGAACTCCTGATGTGATTTCAAATCACACACTAAGGTTGCCGTCAAGCATAGATGGCGAAAGTCAAGGCTAAACGTATAGTCTCTTCCTTTATGAGTGTCAGTGAAGGTATACATTTTAACAAATAATATCGTGAATGAAAGATAAGGAGGACAAGGTGTGAAGGTTGTCCTTTCAGGTTTTTATGGATTCGGAAATACCGGCGATGAAGCGATTTTAGAAGCGATACTTACCAATCTAAAAACACGATGGCCAGAGATGGAGATCACCGTGTTTTCCTTTTCACCCGAGATGACATCTAAAGCACATAATGTGCGCAGTCTCTATCGCGGCTGGCGTCAAGATACATGGCAGAAGCTTCGCGCCCTGCGATCAGCCGATCTTTTGATCAGTGGCGGAGGAGGCTTGCTTCAGGATACCTATGCAACGGGGATCATCTCTGGACCTTTGCCTTATTACTTACTCATCACCTATTTAGCCAAACGCTGTGGAACTCCTGTCATGTTTTTTTCACAAGGCATTGGCCCTATCACTAGCAAGTATGGCAAATGGCTCACGAAGCGTGTGGCCAATAAAGTAGATCTTATTACCGTTAGGGATGCGGCTTCAGCAGAAGCATTGGCCACGCTTGGTGTGCACAAACCACCAACTTTTGTCACAGCTGATATCGTCTTTGCTTTTCAAGAGCGTCCAGCAAGTGCCAAGGCTCAAAAAATCATTGACACCTTACCGCAAGCAACACTAGCGGTTTCTGTCCGCCCTTGGTTTACATCGAATACATACATTCAAAGACAGTTTGCCACGATCCTTGACGCCTTGATTGAGGAAAAGGGCTGCCATCCTCTTTTCATTTCTATGGAAGGCCGCCATGATTATGAGGCATCTCAAGCCGTCATACGTGCAATGCAGCATCCTGAGGCTTGTCTATTGCTTGAACCTGACTATACACCAAACGATTACATCCAATTCATCAAGGCCTGCCAGCTCACTTTAGGCATGCGCCTGCATTCGTTGATTTTTTCAACACTAGCTGAAGTCCCTTGCATTGGATTTAGCTATGATCCCAAGGTAGAAAGCTTTTTAAAGCTGATCGATATGTGGGAGCAGTCGGTTGCTATTGAAGAGATTGATACGGAAAAAGTGATTCAAAACAGTCTTAGCATTCTAGACGAGCATAACCCGTACAAAATCAAGATGAGTGAGGCCAAACGGACATTAAAAAACAAGGCCGAGGAAAATCTTGAGCTACTCAATGACTATTTTTTGAAACGGAGTTTATCATATGAAGATATTGTTCACGACCATATTTGATTATCCTCATACAGGGGGATTATCAACTCATGTAACGACACTAAAAGCTGGCTTAATGGAGCTTGGACACGCGACGGAAGTCCTTTCATTTAGCGATATCCCGCAAGCAACCCAACGCTTCACCGTGCAAGGGCCGAGCTTTCTACTCAATCGTCTGCAATCAGGAAAAGGGTTTGTTTGGAGTCAAAAAAGAAGGCAGGAGCTGCTCAAGTCTTTATTAAAGGAAAGGGGCAACACATTTGATCTCGTCAATGCCCAAGACGTTTTTGCTGCCCTAGCCGCTAAGTCTCTTGGCCTGCCAACGGTGCTGACAGCACATGGATATATGGCACGAGAGGCCCTGAGCAAGGGGGCAATTTTACCTGATAGTCCCGAAGAGCAAACGCTTATTGATGTAGAGAAGCAAGCCTATACAAGAGCTGATGCTATCGTTACAGTGGACAAACGCATACAAGAGTATATCCAAGAACTCGCACAGCGCCAAGCACATGCGATTAAAAACTTTATCAATGTACAGGACTTCAAGCCCGATAAAGCAAATAAAAAGGAAATTAAAAAACACCTGAATTTGGACAGCTTTGAATTTATTCTATTTGTGCCGAGACGACTGACTCAAAAAAATGGTGTCATACTTCCTGTCAAAGCACTTCCAGAGGTCCTTAAGCATCATCCTTCAACCTGCCTTGTCTACGCTGGCGATGGTGAAGAAATGACGACCTTGAAAAGCACTGCTCAGGAGCAACAGGTGACCAGCCAAGTGCGCTTTCTAGGGGCCGTCCCTCATGAACAGATGAAGGATTATTTTAGCGCAGCAGACGTCGTACTCATCCCTAGTATCCACTCAGCTGGAGTTGAAGAAGCAACCTCTATCGCCGCATTAGAAGCCATGGGGTCTGGTACACCGGTTATTGCCGGGGCGGTCGGTGGACTGAGAGAAATCATCAGCGATCATCAGGACGGCCTATTAGTTAGGGAGCGGGATATTCAAGCGTTGGCCGAAGCCATTGTCACTTTATTGGCGGATTCTGTGCTTAGAGAAAAGTTAGCCACTCAAGCACGTCAAAAAATCGAGGCTGAATACTCGCACTTAACGGCTGCGAAAAGGTACCTCGCCGTTTATGATACTGTAAGAAAAACATAGCATGCTAACAATGCTAGAGAGCAAGGGGGAGAGAGAATGGCTCAATTTAGGAAAACAGCAGTGATTATCATCCTATTAGCATTAGCTCTAAAGCTTGCTGGCTTTTTAAGAGAGAGCCTCATCGCCAAACAATTTGGTGCCACCCATACAACGGATGGGTTTCTTCTCTCCTACACCATTCTCACTCTTTTTATGCTTATCGTCTCAACTGGCTTTAACAACGTCTTCCTGCCGTTGTACGCAAAACTACGCGAAACAGAGCCTGAAGCTACTGATCGTAATGCCAACGGGCTGCTAAATCTATCTGTACTTATCTTTGTAGTGATGGGTTTTCTACTTTTTTGGATCGCACCATTTGCCGTACGTACGTTATTTTATTTTATGGATACGTCAACTCGAGATACCGCACTTGACGTTGGGCGCTTCTATAGCCTTTATCTCGTCCTATGGGCATTGACCGGCGTTCTTGAGTCCTACCTTCAAGCAAAATATAGCTATATTCCTACTCATATCGCTAAACTATTAGGCACCTTATTTAGTGCTGTCTTTGGCTTGTTTTTTGCTCAATCCCTTGGCATTATGAGTTTTGCCTATGGCTTTGCCTTTGGCACCCTTGTCGGAATTATGATTCAAGCCATAGCATTACTTAAAGGACATTTTCACTGGTTGCCCACCATATCTATTAGTGCGGAATTTCGCAGGCGTTTTCTCCTTCTTTTATGGCCAGCATTACTGAATGCGGTTGTGGCTCCCTTTAATGTGACCATTGATAAGCTCTTTGCCTCGACAACAATAGGTGGGGCAGTCACTTATTTAAACAACGCTTCATTAATTGTCAGCATTCCCAATGTTATTTATACAACAACCATCGGCGCAATAATTTTTACTTTATTAACGGACAACCGCCGCTCCCTCTCTACCTTTATCCGCATTCTATCCCGTGGAATCGAGTCAGGCATGCTGATCTTTATGCCGCTTGCTGTTGGCTTGGCTCTAACTGGCAAAGAGGTCGTTGCTCTGATCTATCAGCGCGGAGCGTTTACACATTCTGACACCCTACAAACCTATATTGTCCTTGCTTTGTACACCCCACTCATTTTTACGCAAGGCATCCAAATGGTGGTGGCCAAGGCGCTCTATGCTTTAGAAAAGACTAAAACATTATTAAAAATCAGCTCGGTAACGATCGTGTTTAACATTGTATTTAACGCCCTCTTCATGAAATTCTTCGGATTTAAGGGGTTGGCTCTTTCCAGTACCCTTGTATCCATTTATTATCTGATCGCATCAGTCTTAGCCTTGTATCGTGCAATGGAAAGGGTGCATGATTTAAAAGATGTGAGTAGTGCCTTTTTCCGTACACTGCTACCAACCGCGATCATGACAGCAGGCGTACTATGTTATAAAGCTTTTGGCGCCCCATTACTTCCGCCACTCTCAGGCCTACAACTCATTATCGAAGTGCTCATAGGGGTTATCGTATACGTCTTTTTTACATATGCCCTTAATAAAAAAGGCTTCCAAACCCTTTGGCAGATGATTAAGCGGAAGTAATAAATAAAAGTAAAGGAGCTAGGAAAGTAACAATAAGCGATGAAGAAAGGCACGGATTGAAACAAGTAATGAAGAGGAATACAATAAAAACCGCCAATATAGTAACAAGCACGTTTCAATTTAACAACAGCCCCCTGCGAAATAACAAAACAAGCCAAGGTTAAGATATCCAAAAGAGAACAAATCTGAGGAGCAAATCTCCGAATCCAGGTGTGAGCGAAACAAATGGCGGAGGCAAGCAGAACAAGGGAAGTGGACATTTTAACAAATACATGGCGCAACGCAACAAATAAAACCCAAAGTTAACAAGTCCTGAGGTCGAGCTTCCGAATCCGGGTGTGAACGGAACAAAAGGGAGAGGCGAGTTAACAAAAGCCTGAGGCAACGCAACAAAAGAGACGGCCATTTTAACAAAAGCCACCCCCAAGATAACAAATAAAATCCGAAGTTAACAAAAAGAAAACAAATCCAAGGGTCAAGCTTCCGAATCCGGGTGTGAGCGGAACAAAAAGAGAGGTGAGTTAACAAAAGCCTGAGGCAACGCAACAAAAGAGGCGCACATTTTAACAAAAGCCACCCTCAAAATAACAAATAAAATCCGAAGTTAACAAAAAGGGAACAAATCCATGGGTCAAGCTTCCGAATCCGGGTGTGAACGCAACAAATGGCGGAGGCATGTTAACAAAAGCCTGAGGCAACGCAACAAAAGAGGCGGCCATTTTAACAAAAGCCAGCCCAAGATAACAAATAAAATCCGAAGTTAACAAAAAGAGAACAAATCCGGGGATCGAGCTTCCGAATCCGGGTGTGAACGGAACAAAAGGGAGAGGTGAGTTAACAAAAGCCTGAGGCAACGCAACAATAGAGGCGCACATTTTAACAAAAGCCACTCTCAAAATAACAAAAGCACATCACCTTTTTACAAAAAACACCGCACTATTTAACAAAAGCTCGTCACCTTTTAACAAATAGCTGAAACTGCCACCCCTTCTTTTAAAATAAAAGGAACAGTTTCTCTTTAGTTTTTAAAGACAGTGTTCATAAACCGGTCTAAAGCGTTTTGCCAGGTTGGAATATGAAAGCCTGTCTTTTTAACTTTTTCTAAAGACATTACCGTATATTTTGGTCGCTTTGCTTTTTGGACAAAGGCTGTAGAATCAACGGGCTGGATGTGAATGGCTTTGTCTTTGAGAATGGCTTTAGCAAATTCAAACCAAGTGGCCTCACTGTCGTTGGAAAAGTGATAAATACCTCCTGGGACTTTATGTTCGATGATGTAGCGCATGAAGGCAGCAAGATCCTTGGTATATGTTGGTCGGCCATGCTGATCATTGACAACCGTTAGAGTTTCCAGCCTTTCAGCAAGGCGAAGCATCGTATAAACAAAGTTCTTTCCATTTTCACCAAATACCCACGACGTTCGAATGATATGGGCACCAGGAAGATGTTTATGAATGGCTTCCTCTCCTGCTAACTTGGCTGCACCGTATTGATTAAGAGGATGTGTCTGATCCTCCTCTTTATATGGGCCGCCTTTTTTGCCATCAAAAACATAATCCGTACTTATATAGATTAGCTTGGCACCAATGCTCGCCGCCGCTTGGCTGATATATTTCGAGCCATCCCTATTGATCAACCAATTGAGGGACTTGCCCTCATCCTCCGCTGCTTCTACATCGGTGTAGGCTGCGCAATGCAAAATCCAATCTGGCTTTAACTCCTGAATTTTATTCAACACTGCCTTGGCGTCTGTAATGTCCAGCTCTTCTTTAGAGAAGGGGAGGACATCATAGTACCCGTTATGTTCAAAGAGAGAGAGGACGTCTTGCCCAAGCTGTCCTTTGGCACCCGTGATGATAATCCTCATTTTTTATTCCCCAATTTGGCACGTTCTTTAAGAGGGCGCCACCAGTCTTCATGTTTGATATACCACTCAATGGTTTCAAGTATGCCGTTATCAAAGGTATACTTGGGCTTCCAGCCTAATTCCGTTTCTATTTTAGTAGGATCAATGGCATAGCGCCGGTCATGTCCTAGGCGATCTTCAACATACACAATCCTTTCTTGCGGTAAATGAAGTTGCTCGACAATAAGATGAACAATTTCATTATTGGTCCGTTCATTATGCCCGCCAACATTGTAGACCTCACCAGGCTGCCCTTGATGAAGCACGAGATCAATAGCCGCACAGTGATCAAAAACATGCAACCAATCGCGAATGTTTTTTCCGTCTCCATAAATGGGGAGGTTCTCACCATCAAGGCCGTTGGTGATCATCAGTGGAATTAATTTTTCAGGGAAATGATAGGGTCCGTAGTTATTCGAACAACGCGTAATATTGACATTCATGCCATAGGTCTCATGATAGGATCTCACGAGCATATCAGCAGAGGCCTTACTCGCTGAATACGGACTGTTTGGAGCGATGGGGCTCGTTTCCGTAAAATATCCCGTCTCACCTAATGAGCCATAGACTTCATCGGTTGACACCTGTACATATTTTGCGAGGTTATTGGCCTTTGCTGCATCTAGAAGAGCTAACGTCCCTTGAACATTCGTTTCTACAAATACTCCCGGGTCGAGAATACTGCGATCCACATGAGATTCCGCGGCAAAGTTAACGATCGCATCGATATTATACGTCTGAATCAACCAATCGACGAGCTCACGATTGGTAATATTCCCTTTAACAAAAGTGTGGTTGGGGTGATCCATGACATCATCTAAATTATGAATGTTCCCAGCATAGGTTAATAAATCAAGTGTAAGTACGTGGTAATCAGGATGCTCTGTTAAAAGATGGCGAACAAAATTACTGCCAATAAACCCTGCCCCACCCGTGACGATAATATGCATATTTAGCCCTCCCAAACAAAATTATTGTCAGCATCCTTAAACGCAGGATGTAAACCGTCTTTTTCAGAGACAATTGAATGACTTACTTGTCAATTGATAGCCCAATCTTTTCCTTCCAAGCCATACTCGCCCTCATTCTCAGTTAAATTATATTCATTTATAGTATAAATTACGTTCATATTTAAGTAATGGTGTTGATTCCTGCTAGAACATCTGAACAATTTACCCTCTTTTAACAAATCACCTTTGGCAACATCAGTTGGTGAAAAATGAAGGTCTTGACACAAGGATAGATTATGTTCAGTAAGTGCAAAATACCCACTAGTCACAATTATTGCGAGATTTGCTTTAAGATAAATACTATGCGATCCTTGTGTAACTTACTGTAGTGCTATAAAAAACCAAGGAATTTAAGCCACAAATCATTCACAATAAATATGGGGTCCCATCAACAGGGGCCCCATGTCTTATTCTAACACCAATGCTTACCCAATAAATAATAACTTACAATAAAGGGTTAAATGATTTCCATAATATTACAAAAAGTGTGTTTGATATTTTCCTTTAATATCATAGGTGGTAAGGCGGAAAATTAATTCCATATTTCGGATATACTCTTTTAACAAAATTAAGATTAAGGTCATACACAACCTCTTGTTCTCAAATTAAAATATTAATTATCATATAGATATTTTGTTAAAATAACCTCCACTTATATACGCTCATTTATCCTAAGAACTATAACTAGGCACATCAAAAACCCAATTGTGATAAGCTAGTAAATCATACAGCTCGGCGATTTCATCGGTTTGCTTCACCGCCCAACCAATATCTGATGCATATTGATGACTCGCTGGGGAAGCGGGATTCCACCTCATCTTGTATAGAGTATCTTGTCCATTATGAATATAATTATCTGAGATCCATTGTGCACCACCTAATATCGCCTTAGCTGGAGTAGTCCACCCCTGCTGGTAGGCATACTCAGCACCACATGAAACGGCACAGTGATCTAAAGCACTTATTCCAAACATATTATAGACAGTCTCACCATTGTACTTCACACCAGAGGCCAAATCAGATGTCCCATGACCAGTTTCTAAAAAGGCATGTGAGATTAAATAAATTTCATTAACATTATATTTCTTAGCAGCATCTATAAAAGCTTGTGCTTGAGAAGTTCCATCTAGACTCCCATTGCCCTTAAGTAATTTCTGTGTATCATTTAGACTAAAAGTAACTGCGTCAGAGAGTTTTAGAAATTGGAAATAGTCATCAGAATTTTTATCAAAATTGTCAGGATCAACATAATAAATCACTTGATCTTCAGTTGCCTCTTCCCAGGAACCTGAACCAAATTCTATCTCATACCAATTTTTATATTGAGGATCATCGGTACTCACCTGCTTAATAATTCTAACCTTGGCTCCTGGAAAAATGGATGAAATACGTTCACCGGTAGTCGTACTCGGCTGGCTTCTAATAAACCAACCACTACTGTCTCCTTGGATAGTCCCTACTGAATTTTTGATATTACCGATAGCCGTTACACTTATATACCCAATTTTTTGATCGGTTTGAGGATTCACTTTCATTTGTTTACTTACCATGTTATATAGTGAATAACCGTATTGGCTCATTTGGTCTATTACAGAATCCAAATCACTTTTTCTAACATAACCGACACGGTTTGAAACAATCACTCGATACCAATTGCCATAATCATAATCATTCGCCAAGGGAAAACTTTCTCCTTTATTAATTGTAGCGAATGGTACGAGCGTACCAGAAGAATTGTCGTAGACTTGTAGATTTTTTACAGTTTGAAAATCAGCACTCGAAATCTTATACTTAGTATTTAAGTTTTTTAATGATTCCCCATCATTAGGTAATGTTGCATTTTTTTCAATATACCCATATTCATCCCCAAACTGAATCCTTTGCCAATTGCCATAATCACTAACCCTCTGATAAACCTGTCCCTTTTCTAAAGACCCTACCTGTATGAGGTTTTTACTTCTTTGATTATTATAGACAGGTACCTTATCTTCGGCTACTTCAAAATATTTAGCATCCTTATTAAATTGAACTAATACATCGTCTTCGTTAACATAGCCTACACGTCCTGATACTAAAATTCGATACCAATTGCCATAATCACTAACAACTGGGTACTTTTCACCTTTTAGAATGGAAGCAAAAGGAACAAGTTGTCCAGAGGTATTATCATAAACGAGTGTATTTTTAAGTACAGCCACCTCTGCATTAATATTCTTATAATTTTTATTAAGATTTTTTATAGACTTTCCGTCATCAGGAAGTGTGTTAGATTTTTTTACATACCCATAACCATTTTCAAATTGAACTCGATGCCAGTTTCCGTAATCACTGACTCTTTCGAAAGCTTGTCCACCTTCTAATGTACCTACTTTAACAAGTTTAGAGCCACGTTCATTATTATAAACAGGCACACTCTTTTCTGTAACTAAGAAGAACTTATCATTATCTGTAAAATTCATTTTTTGAACTTCACTTTTTCTTATGTAGCCTATTCTTCCGGAAACAAGAACACGATACCAATTGCCATAGTCATAGTCATCAGCTAAAGGAAATTTTTCACCTTTCAAAATTGTGGCAAAGGGAACTAATCCAGATGAAGAAGAATTATCATAAACTGTAACGTTCGTTAAAGCTTTTATATTCACGGAGCCATTTTTATACTGACTGTTGAGATTTTTTATTGCTTTACTGTCAGATGGTAAAGTGGCTGATTTACTTACATAACCGTATGCATTACCGAACTGTATTCTTTGCCAATTCCCATAATCACTTACTCTTTGATAGGTTTGATTATTTTGTAAAGTACCAACCTGAACAAGTTTTGAACCTCTTTGATTATTGTAAACGGGTAATCCCGCTTTTTCTGATTCAAAGTACTTGTCACTGTCACTAAACTGAATCAATACATTGCCTTTACTTACATAGCCCACTCGGCCAGAAACTAAGACACGGTACCAATTGCCATAGTCATTCACAATAGGATAGGTTTCACCTTTCTTAATTACTGCAAAAGGGACCAAAGAGCCTGATGAATTATCATAGACTGTTGCTTCTTTCAAAATTTTAATAAGGTTTTTAGTGTTCTTATAGCTCTTATTAATATTCTTCAAGTCATTACCACTCGCAGGAGTCGTTTGACTCTTTGCTACATAACCGTATCCATTTTCAAATTGGATTCGATGCCAATTGCCATAGTCACTAATTCTTTTATAAACTTGTCCCTTTTTCAATGTACCTACCTGAACAAGTTGCGACCCGCGCTCATTATTATATACTGGTACATTATCTTTAGTAGCTTTAAAATAATCATTAAATTCAACCTGTATTGTAGCTTTTGCCAAAGATTTTTTCTTTGCTTGGTTAGAGGCGCTTAGAGACTGTCCATCCTCTGTCCCAGATTTCGCCTTATTTCCTGTGGAACTACCGGATTCACTATCAGCATGATCATTATTGGGACTTTCGAGATTATCCTTATTATTATCATTTACATCATCGGTTGAAGGGCCACTATTATTGTCTTTGTTGTCAGACATTCTAGGTTTACCCGAAGTATCAGACTGAACTGACTCGACATTATCTTTACTCAAATAACCTATTTGATTTCCCATGACAATCTGATAATTACCATCCCTATTAATAGAGTCATAGGGATACTCAATACCTGCTTTCAACAAAACAAGCTTTTTACCTTCTGAAGTGTAAACAGCAGTATCTTTCAACAATTTAATGGTTCCAATAGATTGATTCTCAGCCAGCTCTAACGATTTTTTTGGACTATCAGCGAATGTTAAATCGTCCTTATTCAAACTGGCTAAGTGATCTCCCCACTGGATATAGACTTTTTCATCCGTCACTTTAGAATAAAAAAGTGAGGAACCCGCTGGTAATACTGCTAACTCCTTATTATCCATAACATCATAAATAATTGATTCTGAAGAAGAGACTAAGCTACCCAGCGGCTGATTTGTTTTAGTATCATCTGCAAAAGCCAACCTTGGAAGAACAAACACCAAAACAGCAAAAAAGACTAGAGAAATAAGTTTCTTCATTTTCCCCCTCCCTCTGTAATACTCTTTAAAGCTTTCCATATAAATTGTCGAAAGTCGAAAGGTGAAAAAGTCTACAAAAATAATCTTCTTACTATGTCCCTAATTTTTCAACACGTTATAATCTAAAAATTGTAAATATATATTAAAGGAATGTTAACACTATAAATTTGATGAAATTTAGAAGTAATTACTAAGGGAGAGTTCTTCTTCTAATTGTTAAGCAAGGAGGGAGACTTTAATATAAAAGATTCATAGTAATCATAGTAGCTTGCTAAAAAGGTTTATCTTTATATTCAATTCACCATTGTATTCGTAGGCTTTGGTTGAATGATTTAGTTTAAACCATTAGCGATATCTTGGTATGAGAAACCGCATTTGTGGAGACCTCGAAGCCTCCACATTCAAGAGTTAATGCCATAGTTATTAGTTTATCCTGTCTAATCGTTTATCCATTATATAATCTCACCTAAACACGCGATTTTTGAGAGTAACCTCTAAGCTCTGTACTTATTTATTTTAAAAACCAGCTGTCTAATGATTGAGATAATTTAGAGATGGATAAAAAATAAAACCATGAAACAGGGGAAAATAACTTCTGTCTCTCTTTGTTATTAGACTATGAATGCAAAATAAAATGTTAAAGAGAAAATTCAGTAAAAAATATGTAAAGTGAAGGTTAAATTTTATTTAAAGAGTGCTGTCTTATATCAAAAAGCTTTGAGTGGGAGCTATTGTGAAGTGACTTTTTTCAAACAAGAATGATAAACCATTTGAAAATTTTCTAACAGGCAAAAAAGCAAAATGCAAAATGCATTCTGCTTTTATAGAAATATTATTTGTTTGCTAGATTTCTCTACAACCAAAATCAAAAGGGCTGGGTTTAGCAATTCTATTTTTTAATCTTTATGCTAGACCTTCTTACCACTTTCAATTAGTGAGTGATAATGCCTGCTTATTTCATCTTGAAATTCTTTTGAATCGAAATACAGTCTATCTCGTGAGGCCTTTAAACAAATATGGTATAAGTGCTTGATATTATCATCGATGTTCTCATCAGCTTCTAATTCATCCACAGTGGTTCTTAAGTGTCGTAAACCCGGATCAACAAATGCATCGAGTTTGCTTTTTATTGAATCTGTATCTTCTGGTAAGGCAATATTAAACACTTCGGCCACTTCCAAAAGGCTTTCATAACTTTGATCAAGAAAATCATTGTAATCAAACATCACACGTTTATCCTTGTCGGTTTCCATTAACACAACCAATGTTCTCATATACCACAGTCTTAGTGACTTATCCACCTTATCGTTATAGGCTTCCTTAAAGGAATTAGCGACATCAATTGGATTACGAATCATGATAAGATAGTAGGGATCCATCTTTAATTGACTTAAAATATCCTTCCAAAGATCAAGACATTCACAATTCCTTGGATCCTTCCATGCCCACATTGTCGATTGAGAAAATTGAGTTTCTGTCACTTTCCGAAGTTCTTCCTTTAATGGGGCAATCTTTTTATTATTATTATACCAGCCTCTGGGATAAGGACGTTGATACCTCATAACCTCATTAATTTGTTTCTGAATTTCAACGATCGTTTTATGTTCATAAAAGCCTTTAGGATTATTTTCATTGGTTTCTATAAATTCATTACCGATATCAACACCGATAAAATTTAAAGTTTTCGTAACCATAGAGGTCCCGCATCGCCCTGAGCCAAGTACAGCAATCGCTTTTGTTCTTTCCCCAACTCCAATCATTTTACTTAACTTTTTTAGTATTCCTTCTGACAAAAAACCACCTCATATTATTTTAGATTGAATACTTTTTCAACAACCTGTTTACTCGCATTGCCATTATCAAATTCACAAAACTTATCCCGAAAAGCTTCTAATTTGCTATTATAGTGGTCGTGATAGTGATCGAGCGTTTGAAGGGCATCAATAAGTTCCTCATTTGTCTTAACAAGGGGTCCAGGCGCCTCTTGTTCCAAATCGATATAGAAGCCTCTGAGCTGATCTCTATAGTATTCAAGATCATAAGTGAAAAAGAGGATGGGCCGACTTAAATTAGCATAATCAAACATTACAGAAGAATAATCAGTAATAAGTACATCAGACAAGAGATAGAGTTCCTGTATATCACCATAAGAAGACATGTTATATGCAAAGCCTTCATATGATGAGATATCTATATTGGTAGCTACAAAATAGTGAAGGCGAAGTAATAGGATATAGTCATCACCAAGTTCATTCTGCATTTTTTCAATATCGAGCTCGATGTTAAATTTATTTCTAACCCTCCACGTTGGCGCATATAAGATAACTTTCTTATCTCTTGGCAGATTCAATTTATCCTTTAACTGCTCAATAAATTGCGGATGGTTATTACGATAAAGAACATCATTTCTTGGAAAGCCCACTTCTAGCATTTCTTTTTCATACAAAAAACAGCGCCTTGAAATCTCTGTCATATAAGAGCTTGGTGAAATCAAGTAATCCCATCGCCTGCAACGCCTCAAGAACTTCTCTCTCTTTTCCTCTGTTTCATTTTCCCCTGGTACATCAAGCCCCATTGTTTTTAAGAAAGTTCCATGCAACGTTTGGACCTCAACTGCTCGCTTTCTTTTTTTGTAAAAATCAGGAAAATTAGCATTGTTAATAAAATACTTTGCTGTAGCCATGTAATAATAATATTTTATCGAATTTTTCCTTACAGCCATACCCTTTGAGTTAACAGGGGTATTTTCATTATTCAATGTCCAGATGAATTTATACTTGAAGCCATGCTCTTCCATATAATCAACAATTGCTCTTGGATTGCAGGTTGCCGATCGTCCCCAGTAGCTTTCCAAAACGACGGATTTCTTTTTCATGGGAAGATAGCGAAAAAGTTGGTAGAAAACTCTTCGGGTAACTTCTTGTCTCCTTGGCCCGCGTTCAAGCCAAGGCCATTCAAGGATGATCTTAATGCTCATATTTCCTTTAGACGTTTTGTAAGGAATGTGCTTTAGCCTTGAAAAAGAGTGATGAATGAGGGCATCCTGAATTCCCTCTTCAATAAACACTCTTCTTTTCATGCTCTCATCTAATCCCTCCTCCAAGTGCCCTTTGACCTCAAGATAGACATTCCATTTCCCCAAGTCAAGTAAAGCCTTATCTTCATCTGCTCTCTTAATACTTATATCACTTGAAAAATACCAATATCCCTTTGATTTTTCATCCAAAGTACATGACGAATAAACATTCTGACCACTTTCGACATGTTGTAAGATCAATTCGGCATTATTGATATGATCAAACTGCGCAAAAGCCTCTTCTGCCATCCTTAATTGAAGATGTAGGGTGGTTTCCGTCCAACGCATTTGGCATAGCTTCGGTGTTTGTGGTAAAAAATCTATGATTAAATTTCCTACACCACTAGGCTTCATCCGAACCTCTTGTTGTCCGAAGGAAATGATATCTAATTTTATATTTGGATGTAATGTGGCTGGAAGATAAGCATCATCATAGTCGATATAGCACGTCCAATCACCTTCTTCTGCCATGGTGGATAATTCGTTTAAATCGACAACCGCTTTAAACCCTTGTTTATCCTGTAGCTCTGTATGAGGCTGCTCCAAAAACTCAAGCAATGGGAAATAGCTTTGCCTCGTCCGATAATTGTAAAGCAATAAGCTAACTTGTTCATCGCCATACCGACTCCAGCCTTCAATGATAAGCTGATGCCCCTCTGCAAAAACCTTTTCAATCGCATTGAGTATAGGGGAAACGTCAATGTAAAAATCCCATTTTTTGTTATAATCTACTTTTAAACGTTGACCGTCTAAGGAATGATAGGGAGGACGGGGTTTTTTCCCAGAAACAGGGCCTCCCGCACGAAATGTTCGCTCAAGTCCATTGACATTTAAAGTAAACCACAGCTCCAGTCTTCCTTCACCCAATTCACGAATCGCTTCATCTTCAAAATTGATGGCAAGTTCATACCCTGACCAATGATAATTATAAAGCCTTTTTAAGGGTCTTCCCTGCAATCTAACACCACGCTTATGCGTGACATCAGGACGCTTTACAACGGAAACAGGAATACGTATACTCTTTTCTGATTGTGGATTAAACAGCTTTGCTTCGAGAGTTATTTTATGCTTCGATTTCATATCAACATATTTGATATAGTTAAATCCAACAATATGCAACTGCTTATTTTTCCAATAGACCCTGTTGATTTTCGGAATAACTTCCAACTCATTATTCATTATAAATAAATGTTCTGGAAGCTCGTCTCTAAAAGGAAAATCACCAATATATAACTTTCCCTTTTTCAATACTTTCCTATGTCCTAGCTCTTGTTTCTGAAAGGTGAGAACTTGAAAAAACCTCTCTTTATCATTTTCCTTCACGAAGTAATATTTTAAGCGATCAATGGCATTTAACTTATCCAATGTCTTTTCGGGAATTGTTTTGAGATATTCCCCTACCCTAGTAAAAAATACTTGTAAATAGTCATTATTCACTTCATCAAGTTGATTGAGATATAGAAGGATATCTACATTTAAGGATTTATAAATAAAGAGGTCATAAAGCGCTTCTTCTACATGATGCTCCCGAAGAAAGTGATCTACCATTCTAACGACTGTTAAGCGATCTACAAAGTTTTTTATTTCATATCGCTTTTGTGTAATCGATTGATCGTTCCCCTCACGCTCTCTCCAATAATAAATGACGTCCTCTAATATGTCTGTAGAATGCGATAGAAAATGAGCAGGAATGGTCACAGGAATGTCCTCGTAAAGAATACCTTCAGGAAACTTAAACTGATGATGCTCCCAAAAACTTTTCTTATAAAGCTTATTCCAAGCTGTTGTGTCGTACATTAAGTCTGGGTATCTAGAGATATGTGTATTTAGAGTCGTTTCGGAGAAGACCTTTTTATGAAGTCCCGATTTAAATATTTTTGTAGAATTAAAGCGTTCAACATTCCCAACAACAATATCAGATCCCGTTTGCAGCGCTGTCTCATACATGAGTTCATAAGCATGAGCCGCTACATAATCATCAGAGTCTAAAAAGATAATATAATCGCCAGTCGCTTTGGTTACTCCAAAATTTCTGGCCTGTCCAAGACCTCCATTTTCTTTATGAAAGGATTTGAAATTAGGAAATAATTTAGAGTATTTTTCCATTATATCCGGACTATTATCAGTTGATCCGTCATTCACCATGATGACTTCAATATCCGTTAATGTCTGCTGAACAAGAGAGTCGAGACATGCTTCAAGATAAGGTTCTACATTAAAAACAGGTACAATGACACTAACCTTTGGCACATTAAGTCACATCCTTAACACATCAGTCTTTCTATCCATTGAATTACCTTTTTTGGAAGATAAAATGTTATAGGAATTTAAAAAAATATATAAACCCACCTATTTCATAATATTCTTTACATGTCTTCCAATTTATGACCGTTCAAAATTTATTTTGCTATTATTACACTATATTCTAAGTTTTTTTTAAAGATGATTCGTCTACTTTTTATGTTAACAAACCAATTGCCTTCATTTTTTTTTGTGTGAAAGATTACATATAAAGCAAAAACAACTTCAGTGACATGCTGAAGTTGTTAAACATAATAGTATTTTTACTTAAAAATACGCTCGACGACTCTACCCGTCGCCTGCCCATCCTCCAAATAACAGAAACGCTCATAAAAATCTTGAAATTGCTTTGACGCTTTAAATAATGCTGGATCAAGTTCATTTATCTTTTTAATGACTTCCTCTGTTGTTTTTACGAGAGGTCCTGGAGCCTCTTTTTCAAAATCAAAATAAAACCCTCTTAACTTATCACGATAGGTCTCAATATCATAAACATAAAAGATCATGGGTCTTTTGAGATTCCCGTAGTCAAAAAAGACGGATGAATAGTCGGTGATAAGTAGATCAGCAATCAAATAGAGGTCACGAATATCTTCATAATTAGAAAAATCAAAAGCAAATCCCTCGTACGCTGATAAATCCAAATTCTCAGCAATTAAATAATGCATCCTTAAGAGAATAATATACCTATCCCCTAATTGTTCCTGCATTTGCCGCAAATTAAGTTCTAAATTGAACTTGTAGCGGCCTACAGTATAAAACTGATCATCGCGCCAGGTAGGGGCATAAAGAATGATTTTTTTATCGGTTGGAAGCCCACATGCTTTCTTTATTTGCAATATATTGCTTGGATGATTCTCCTCATATAAATAATCATTTCTTGGATAACCGGATTCAATCAATATTTTATGAAAATTAAATGCACGCTTAAAGATAGTAGATGAATAAGCATTTGGAGAAATTAAGTAATCCCATTTACTTGCTTCTTTATGAAAATTTTTCTTATACGCATCGGTTGTTGTGCCCGGCATATAAACTTCATCCATATCTGAGGCTAGACGCTTTAAAGGAGTGCCATGCCACGTCTGAACATAAATGGTATGCTTCGGCTTAGTCATCCATAAAGGGAGTCTACTATTGGTTACCCAGTATTTAGAACGGGTCATTAATAATAGCCACTGAATGGTAAAACGCCGTACATGTGGAATATTTTTTTCCTTAAAGAAGTGTTGATAGCTCCGATCGACACTCCACTTCAATGTATATTCCGGATGGTGTTCCAACATGTATTCATAAATGGCTCTTGGATTACAACTGTATTGCTTTCCTAAATAACTTTCAAACATCACCATTTTTTTATTTACAGGTAATACATTGCCACACCATTTAAAAATAATGGAATACGCATGTAAGAACAACTTATTTTTCTTTAAGCGGCTTAACACCTTTTGGGTACTGGATAAAAGTGAGAAAGGCTGAGTCGTAGCCGTCTGTTCGGAGGAGTCAGCGCATAAAATTTTCTTTCCACTTTTAAATACCCATTCATCTGTAGGTTTCAATTCAATGACATCCTTTTAAAGAATTATACTGGCTTCTATTATATAATTCGTTTCTCGATTAGGAAAGTCACAATTTGAACTTGTTTGTGTCAAACTTTTCTCGGTACCCTATTCATCCCAGTATTTCTGGCACTCTAAATTTGTACGCTTTTCCAGCTACCGCGCGAATGTCTTCGCTTGGTTCC
>NZ_BMIR01000032.1 GCF_014642655.1 Pullulanibacillus camelliae | reverse complement strand
TACGATGTATTTGCTCTGGTAGGCATACATTTATGATAGAGTGCCTCTTCTTTTTTGGCTAGGATTTTGTAGAAATACCACCGAGAACTATTTTACACATACTATGATATACAATTAAGCCCTCTTTTATAAAACCGCGTCATATCAAGATTATTAATGTGGTGTGAAACTGATTGCAGTGCTTTACTGTATTCCATAATCTGGCCCGTTCGGAATATCTCTATTGTAAATGAACCGACTTTATTATAAACAAACATCTTTATGGTAACTGGACAATTATGACATCCTTCCTTTCTTTTCTCATTTAAATTTCTAAATTCCAAAATATCTTTTGTCCGGCGAATCACACCAGAGCAGGTTCCATATTCAAATCCGGCATTTCCCTTTTGCTTTTGTCTACTTTGGAGCATGAAAACGGAAACCATTCTATTTTCGGTCTCTTTCCTATTACTTTCATATGGAAATCTTCCATTCGTTCGTCGGTAATAAGCACTAATTTTCTGGATTTCTCACCGAATCGGGTTCGCCGGTTTGAATCACTCAAGTAAAATTGAATGGCGTTTATTTTTGAAATGTCACCATCTAGCAAATTAACCACGTAAACCTCTTCGTCTTTATATCGTGCCTTAAATTCAAAATGCATTTCGTCAGAAGGGGCAACCCATGGTATCGGGGAACCTGCGACCTTAAATACACTTTCAAAATAGTTTTTGTCGGATAACTTGGATTGCAAATAGGCAATACCGTAATTTAACGGTAGCACACCCACGGTTCCGCTCGGGCGAAGGCGTTCACGGATTATCTCCCCTCTGTGGTCAAACTGTTCTTCGTTGGCTTTTTCGATGAAATGAGTCATTGATTCTTGACCTTTAGCAAAGATGATGAAGTGTCTTAGTGTTTTTGATCGATTGACTCGATTCGATAGATAGGCGATTTCCCGGATTGTTTTGCGCATGTTGATTTCCGTTGTTGCTGATTCCAACACATAAAATCCATACTCTTTTCCCTCTGGGCTTGTAAGAGAACCGTGAATTTGGTCGCCTCTGTTTAGATGCATTTCTTTTTTGATTGCTCGGCTGTCCTTAAAAATCCATCTGTAAGGTGTCGTACTTAGTGCTATTCTGCTGACTTCCACATAATACGGAATAGCTTTTTCGTGGATTCGTAATATATCCTCATTTCCAAGTGCGTTGTAACCACGTTTTCTAAGTTCTGTAATCCCCTTCTGAGTTATTTGGTAATAGGGATAACCTTTCTTTCCTTTCACCAACTCCACCGCCATAAGTGCCCGCTCTAATGCACTTGTGGTGTTTTAACACCTTAATCCTCTGATCGACATAATATTTGCTGTTTGGGAAGTACCTCTCTTTTATCGTTTGTTTGTTCAAAACACGATATTGGTACAAGTCCCATAGAATAAGAATGTCTCTTTTTGTGAGGTTACTTCTCCTTGTATCACGTGGCATCTTTCTCCTCCTTTCTTCGATGGACCCTAACCCTTATTTTCCTCACCTATTTTAGTGTGTGCGTCGGGGCTGTTTATTCTCCGTGTATCCTCAAACGCTAACGCATTTTCGGATAATACTCGAACAAACCTTTCCTATTTTCACCTACTCGGGTCGAATTAGAAAAAAATTAACAGTTCCTTGATACCAAAGGAAAATCCTATGATAAAAAACATCATTTTGACCCCAAATTATTATGTCAAAAAAGGGGGTTTTCAGAAATTCTCTTTTTTGACCCCATTTTTTGCCTTTGAAAAAGGACTTTTTAAAGCGAGATTTTCTTTAGTCACGTGCTGTTTGGAAAATAGAATTGCTTAATAAAAAACGAGGAATATTGACCCCGTTATGATTTGTTTTATACTTGGATCACCAACACCCTTTCCATTTTGAATGGTATTGTTTATCCACCCATTTATTCCAATAAAGAAAACTACAGAAAAACATTCTGTCAGTCGTCCGATCCATAATCTTAATATTTTTGTCAGACGCATTTTTGATTTATGATCCTTGCTTTATCAACAAAACTGGATTTGAACGTCTGACGTTTCCTTGATTCATGCTTAAATAACTCTGATAATCATTCGTTTGTCAGACGTTAAAAGACATAAATCCCTTTATATCAAAGGTTGAAACTGTAAAATAACGTCAGACGTTCAATAATACTGCCTGAAAACAGCATTGATCACGACATTCTACCTAAAGTAACCACATGGACTCAAACACAAATTATTGATATAATCAAATTAACTTTGAATCTTCTTGTGCATCCATTAAGAGGGCGAACTCTTTAAGATGCATTTTTTCTATCTCTGGATTAATAAAAATTGTCTTTTTTCTCCCCTGGTTAAATACTTTGATTAAATTGTGATCCTCTAGTTCACTTAATAATTGGTTCCTTTCTGGTGCCAAAAACTTCTTTGTTCCATTGCTCAGTACAGTCGAGTTGACAGAGTTCCCGTTTTTAAGATCTAAAATTCTTTTTAACAGATATTTTAAGTCTGATCGTCTATGGCCTCCCCTTACAATCCCATAACTTTTAAGAGCGTGTGATTTATAATACTTATAAAGCTTTTCTAAATTTGAGAGGTCTCTTTCATACAATTCAAGGTTTTTATCTATCGTTTCCTTGTATTCCAGCTCATTAGCCACACGGATCAAAGATACAATCTTTATTAAATTCCCATAAACTTTAGCTAACCACTCTTTGAAGGAATCGGAATAATTATCGTCCAACATTTCCTTATTAATGGTTTCGTAGAGCTCATTAAATCTTTCCTTTGCATTCTGTGAGACCTTAATGACTCCTTGCTCGAGATTAGATCCGTTTGCGATTATTCTTCTCAAATTAAGATTATAAAGATCCCTTACCTCGTCAACTATGCCTACACCAAGTCTCAAAACGCTGTTTACCTTTGGTACAGAGTACAGAAATCGTTCAACCAATCCTCTTCCTTCAAATCCTCTCAGCTTTTTCAATTCAACAGGTTGAGTAAGCAAACCAATCGTCAGCAGTGGATTGCTTAACAATTCATCTTCTCTTCCAACCCTATACAATGTGTAAGGACTCCCCTCCCAACACTTTAAATAAAATTCAATGCTGTTATTTTTGTACTTGCCGTTGAAGTACGAAAACAGTTCTGATCCCTCAGCCGTTATAATGGACATATACTCGTTATTTTTGGATAAGAGACTGATAATGCTTTCTGGTGTTGCATCCCCTCCGATAACACATGTGGGCTTGTACAACTTAGCTTTCAGCCCCTCCAGCTTTCTAATGATCTCCTCACACTCTTTTTGATACTTCTCATCTGTATTCTTTGCATATAAATCAGAGGCTTTTTCCAAGCGCTTCTCCATATTCATAACTTGGCTTTTTATTCTCGGAAATTTATCCTCGAATTCTTGTTCCAATTGACTCTGGTACTGATAGATCTCTGCAAATACCCTTTTTAAAACGGCATCTTTTTTTGTTCCTGGTGGGGAGGCAATAATAATGTAAGTATTTAAATCCAGCCGCCAATTTGTTTCTTCATACAAAAAGTGAAACTTCTTTGTGATCAATGTTGATAAAGCAGAAATCACCAAATTCGCAGGGACATCATCGGAAACACTTAATTCATTGACAATTCCTGAAACAAAGTCACTCACCCAAGTTGGAAAAACATCTAAAGGGAAGGTGACTTCCTTAGCAAACTGAATTGGTATCGGTTTTTCCCACTGCATATCACAACTATATCCTCCTTAAAATCCTATTTACGTACACCTAGGTTTTAGAGCCTCCTAAATAAAACCCACGCTGGTAAAGGGCTTATAGGTATTTAGGTTATTTAGGTGAACTTACAAGACCATTTACTTCTGAACGCCGTTTTGAAGATTGATGATTTACACATCCCTCCAGTTAAGCGAAATTGGAAATCTTTTTTTTCTTTTGATCCTGCATCCATTGATAGAAATCTTCCTTTTGAACACGTTTTGAAAAACCAATGTCGAAATTCACAATTCCTCCATGCTCAGGGTGAAGTTGAAAAAGTTCATAAACCCTCCTTCTCGATATCCCTAAGTAAGTTGCAATGTCCTGTGCCGTCAAAATTTCTGGTAACTCTTTAAATGTCTTCATCCTATAATCTCCTTCCTTTGTTTTGTTGCACAATGTACACACCGTTTTCAAAAAAAAGAACCCACCAAATTAATTAATATGACACAATATCATTCACCTCCACATAATTATTTTGTAAAGCTTCTAATTCCATGATATAATAAATGTGTATACAACGCAACAGAAAAATTTCCATTGGAGGTTATTTAATGGATAAAGTTGAATTTGGAAAATACTTTTTAAACTTACGTAAAAAAAGTGGTTATAAGAGCCAAAGGCAATTATCCACTATTTCTGGAGTTAATAATGCCACCATCGCTAGAATCGAGAATGGATCCCAAAGGGCAAAACCAGAGACATTAAAAATTCTATCCAAGTATTTAAATGGAGTTTCGTACAGTGATCTCATGGAAAAATCAGGTTATTTAGATAATCACTCTTATCAAAAGCATGAAGATTTATTGGCGAAATACGACTTCATGGAACTAACAGAAGAGTTGGCTGAAAACATGATACGCAGTATGACTATAAACAATACATTTCCGCCTAATGTGATCAAGATGTTAAAAGAGGCAGCAAAGGAACTGAACATTGATGAGGAATCCGTTAAAGAACCAGAACATCTAATACACTTGTTTAATAAGTCAACAGATATGAACTTCAAAGTTGAGCTCTATGAAGCATTAGTAGCCGTTTATGGCTCTTTAGACAAGGAGCAAATAGATAACACTAATCCAAATGATAATCTGCCTCATAATAAAGATAATCAAATTAATGACGAGCTTTATGAAATTGTTCATTTTGTCAAAAATGGGCTAAATGAATCAAAGGACTATGAAATCGTTGATAAAAGAGTTTTAAAAGGACGCCCAGCCTTTGCCCTATTGGCAGACGATAACAGTATGCAAAACGAAGGAATTAAAATGGGGGATACAGTTATTTGCGTTAAAGAGAAATTTATAAATTACTCTGGAATTCTGGTTATATCCGATGAAACAGATCACCTTCTTTTAAGAAAGGTGCGTTATTACGATGACTTCTGTATGTTGATTCCTTCCAATCCAAAAATGGAGCCTGAGACCGTAAACGCTGATACCATACAAATTATTGGGAAGGTTGTTCAGTCTATTAAACATTTTAAATAAACGGGGGATACGGATGTGAAAGGTCATATTTATAAGCCAAATTGTAAATGTAAGGGAAAATGTAAATGCAATGCTTCATGGGCATACATCATTGACATCGGAAGAAATCCTAAGACTGGAAAACGCCAACAAAAAAAGAAAGGCGGTTTTAAAACAAAAAAAGCCGCTGAAGAGGCTGCAGCCAAATTGATTACTGAACTTAAAAGTGGCTTGTATTTCGAGGAATCAACCATTACGTTTGAAAAATTTGCTTATCAATGGCTTTCTATCTATAAAAATTCTGGCAGTGTGAAAGAAAGCACTATTCGTGTCCGAAATCACGAAATTAAACGACTCATGGATTACTTCGCCAAGTTGTCACTTAAAGACATTACCTTAAAGCGTTATCAAGATGCCTTAAATGACCTAAAAGATAGAGGTTATGCTACTAATACCATTGATGGGGCGCATAGGACAGGTCGTATGATATTTAAGAAGGCACGTGAATTGGAACTAATCAAAAAAGATCCGACTGAATTTGCAGTTGTTCCTAAGGCCATAAAAACGGTTGAAGAATTAGAGAAAGCCAATGACATTCCAAACTATCTGGAGAAGGATCAACTCAAGAAATTTTTACGGACTGCAAAGGAAAAAGGACTGGATTCCGACTACCCGATATTTATGTTACTCGCTTATACAGGCATGAGGATTGGAGAGTTATGCGCTTTAAAATGGACTGACATCAATTTCACCGAACAAACGATCAGCATTACTAAAACCTATTACAATCCCAAAAACAACGTCAAAAAGTTTTCTTTGCTGACCCCAAAGACAAAGTCATCCGTTCGAGTCATTGATGTTGATCAGTCCATTATTGAAATTCTTGACAAGCACCGTTTATTTCAAAAGAAAGTGATGTTGAGACATGGAGATCATTACTATGATCATCATTTCGTGTTCACACTTATTGAACGTCATCCGGGCTATCCCTTTTATATCAAAAAGGTTGAAAATCGAATGGAGCGCATTTTAAAATTAGCTGAATTGCCGGTTGAACTCACACCACATAGCCTAAGACATACACACACCTCTCTTTTAGCACAAGCTGGCGTCAACCTCGAACAGATCATGGAACGCCTTGGACATGAGGATGAGAAAACAACGCGGTTAATATACTTACACGTGACAAAGGACATGAAAAAAGAGGCCGCCCATAAGTTCAGCAAACTCATGCAAGACCTCTAATTTTACTTTCCTAAATATGGTACAGGGAACTGATGATGTGCGGTATTCGTCATCAGCCCCTTAATCGATATTATTCAATTAAATTGGATAGTTATATTCTACCGTACGGAATTAATGAATGTTGTAATATACTGCTCAACAAGAGCACCGTATTCTTGAATACTGAATTCGAGATAATTCATATTATGACTTCCGTTTAAGCCCCAGTTTGTTGAAGGCGGTTTCAATATAAATACTAAAATAATTTTCTTTCGATAGACTTATACTATTTCCATGGCAGAGAATCATATATCCCTTCCCACGAAGGAAAATTAAGCCGATTAGAGAACTCACCCTCATATCCAACTAGGTTCAAAAGAAGCATTTCAGTATAATACACTCCCAACTGATTTATTAAGAATTTATCATCTATAGGGTAACTATCTATACTTGTATTGCGGTTGCGTTTTGGATGAGCTATATGATTTCTGTATTTTACTAATAAATGGGGACCAGAATCAAAGCGATCACTGAATTTCTTAAGTTCACCACTGAGAACAGTTTTATAGAGAGTTCATCTAATATTGTTTCTAGATTTGTTTGAAAGTTATTTTTATCGAACTTTGTTTTACTAATAATTTGAGGGGTTTGTTGAGTTAGTAAAACAAAAGATAATTTTTCCAAAGCGATCTGTGAATTGATTATCTTATTTTCTATAAATATTGCATTTAATGTTTCAACATACCAATGTATAGTTTCTTTTATAATTCTCTTTATAAACTCATCATTTAATTTTGAAGCCAATTTATGGAATAGGTTTTCAATAACAGTGCCTTTTTGTTTAGGAAACCAGTTAGGCACTTCACGAAAGGGGCTCATTAATGGAACTGAAAATTCTCGATATTCATTCCCCTCTTGGTCTTCACCGATCTTTATTGGAATACCTATGTGTCTACCTGCGCACAGAGTAAAAATCCATACAAATATCTCTTCTATTTCAGAAACCTCTGATTTCTTAAACTTACTCCCATCCCTTTTTTCCATTTTTATAATATGGGTAATACCGTGTCCATTTCTATCCTTTAAGTTTGGAAAGATTCTTTTATCTTTGTAATCATGACGTAGCTGCAAATTTAATTTCCAGTCTTCATATTCTATAGTAATTCCACCACGATTGTAAAAATTACCTTTAATGAGGTTGTCTCCTAGATAATTAACGAAGTTGTTTACATGCATGTAATAACTGTCCATATAAAAATCTTTATCATCTTTTATTTGATATAGTACCATACCTTTAATCACATAATTATTTTGTACTAAATCCAAACTTGCTTTAGTTGGTAACATCCCAGGTACTTCTAGAATAATATCCTTCTCATCCATGAGTGCATGAATATTTACTTTTTCAGCTTCACCTAGAAATCTAATGGTTGGTTTTGGATAAAAGTAAAACTCAATAGCACCGTTTAATTGGACTACCTGACTATCGCTTAATAACTTAAAATTACCATCATAAATTTTAAATTTATCATTAACCTTAAAAAAACTGGAATCAAGAGCTCTAGTTGAATGCAAATTACCACTCCCCCCAAAAAAAAATTTACATAACCAAGTTCTTTTTGAATCAAATACTAACAAATATGCTATATTTCTCGAAACTGAGTCTTCCACAAAATAGGCCATTTGTTGAATAACTACATCTTGGGCGGACATAGACCTCCAAGTCGACAACTTATACAGCTATAACAGAATTTCTTTCAGTCAGTCCCTTCCATTTCCCATTAAATATAGGTTCTGCTTTACTTTTTGTCAACGCTGATCATTTGTCTTTTTACTTATATGATTTTCCAACTGCCATTCTCTTACTACATAATAAAAAGGCCTTCCACCAAGTTCAGTCACTTGATGAAAGACCTCTTTTTCGAAAAATGTTACCCAAATGTTACCCCTGGCGTTAGAGAATCGAGATAAACCCTTATAGGACAAGGGATTTATAGGCGACCCTACATCATACCGCCCATGCCGCCCATGCCGCCCATGTCAGGGGCACCGCCGCCGTTGTTTTCTTCAGGAATGTCAGCCACAACAGCTTCGGTTGTGAGGAACATTGCTGATACAGACGCAGCGTTTTGAAGTGCAGAACGTGTAACTTTAGTTGGGTCAACGATACCAGAGTCGATCATGTTGACCCATTGGTTTTTCGCAGCATCGTAACCAATGCCTACTTCTTCGTTTTTCAAGCGTTCAACGATGACAGAACCTTCAAGGCCTGCATTGAAGACGATTTGACGAAGTGGTGCTTCAAGAGCACGAAGTACGATGTTCACACCTGTTGCTTCGTCGCCTTCTGCATCGACAGCTTCAACGGCTTTAATGACGTTGATCAGCGCTGTACCACCACCGGATACGATACCTTCTTCAACAGCAGCACGTGTTGAGTTCAAGGCATCCTCGATGCGGAGCTTGCGTTCTTTAAGCTCGGTTTCAGTAGCTGCACCAATTTTGATAACAGCAACGCCACCAGCAAGCTTAGCAAGGCGTTCTTGTAATTTTTCTTTATCGAATTCGGACGTTGTTTCTTCGAGTTGAGCACGGATTTGTTTCACACGGGAAGCGATTTGATCGGATTCACCGTGACCGCTAACAATCGTTGTGTTTTCTTTTGTAACAACAACTTTATCCGCTGTACCCAGTTGGCCGACGTTGGCTGATTTAAGATCTAAGCCAAGATCTTCAGTGATTACGTCACCGCCTGTAAGAGTAGCGATATCTTCAAGCATCGCTTTACGACGATCACCAAAGCCAGGCGCTTTAACAGCAACAACATTGAAAGTACCACGAAGTTTATTAAGAACGAGTGTTGATAAAGCTTCACCTTCAACATCTTCAGCGATGATGAGAAGTGGGCGGCTTTGTTGGATCACTTGTTCAAGTAATGGAAGCACCTCTTGAATGTTAGAGATCTTCTTATCAGTAATCAAGATATATGGGTTTTCTAGTACAGCTTCCATTTTGTCGGAATCTGTTACCATGTAAGCTGATGCATACCCACGATCGAATTGCATCCCTTCAACGACTTCAAGCTCAGTGTTAAAGCCTTTGGATTCTTCAGTAGTAATAACGCCGTCATTACCGACGCGTTCCATGGCTTCAGCGATCAGTTGACCTACTTCTTCGTCAGCAGCAGAGATTGCCGCAACTTGAGCAATAGAAGCTTTACCTTCGATTGGTTTAGAAATCCGTTGTAATTCTTCAATAGCCGCTTGAGTTGCTTTTTCGATACCGCGGCGAATACCCATTGGGTTCGCACCAGAAGTAACGTTTTTCAAGCCTTCTTGAATCATTGCTTGCGCTAAAACAGTTGCTGTTGTTGTACCGTCACCAGCAACGTCATTTGTTTTGCTTGCCACTTCAGAAACAAGCTGCGCACCCATGTTTTCATATCTATCTTCAAGCTCGATTTCTTTTGCAATGGTTACACCATCATTTGTAATGAGTGGAGAACCGAATTTTTTCTCAAGAACAACATTACGTCCTTTTGGTCCGAGTGTGACCTTCACAGCATTAGCTAATGAATCTACACCACGAAGCATCGCACGACGAGCGTCTTCACTAAATTTAATTTCTTTAGCCATTGAAAAATGCCCTCCTTAATATGTAGTTATTCTGTTTTGGACTTACTCAACGATTGCTAAAACATCGTCTTGGCGAAGGATCAGATATTCTTTTCCTCCATACTTTACTTCCGTTCCTGCATATTTTGAAAAAATCACGCGGTTGCCTTCAGCAACATCCAGTGCTATACGTTCACCTTTATCCGACACCTTACCGTTACCGACAGCAACGACATGACCTTCTTGAGGTTTTTCTTTAGCAGAGTCTGGTAATACGATACCGCTCGCTGTTGTTTCCTCTTGTTCTACGAGTTCAATAACAATACGATCGCCTAGTGGCTTTAACATGGAAAACCCTCCTTAAATAGAAAAGTATTTTGTTAGCACTCGACATCAGTGAGTGCTAATTCCAGTTAATATATTAATCAATTCCATTCATTTTTGCAAGCATAATTAATTATTTTTTTCCTATATAAGCAAAAATTATTTACTTTACATGGCTTATGTTACAATGGGCATGAATATACAGATAGAAGAATATAACCTAATAAGTTAGTCCATTCAAAAAAAGGGGTTATCCGTATTGGCTATTCGCTATTGGTCCATCATTATTACCTATGTTATTTGTCAGCTTTCCGGTATTATTGTGTATACGCCTGCCCTTAACTTTATACCCAAAGAACAGCGCTCAGCGACTTGGATTGTTTTCAGCTTTTTAATTACATTAGTCATCTCTTTATTCCTATTGCTTCCCGAGCGCCATATGCATCGCGATATTGAACGCGCCTCGATAAAGGATACCGTCAAATGGGCAATCTATGGAATCTTCCTTGTCTATCTCACACAATTCGTTGCCAGCATGATTGATGTTGGACTGTTAGGCGAACCACCAAAGTCAGAGAACACAGAGAATGTAATGAATTTGGTGCGCTCTGCGCCATACGCTGTATTAGTGGTGGCCATTGTTGGTCCTATCCTTGAGGAAATTATTTTCCGTAAAATCATTTTTGGCTATTTCTATAGAAAAACAAATTTTTGGATTGCGGCGATTATCAGCGCCCTTCTTTTCTCACTGCTGCATATGGATAAGCACATTATTATCTATGCGGGCATCGGCATTACACTCGCCTTTTTATATGTCAAAACACGCCGGATCATCGTTCCAATTATCGGTCATTGCTCCATGAATACGATCGCAATTGTGCTCACCTTTACGCCTTCCCTACAAAGGCTTCAAGATCAGCAGCATGATGCCTTCATTCATTGGCTCCTCGTATGGCATTGACAAAAACTTGAGACAGAAGTGTCTTCTCATAGAAAAGCCGGACGCATTCACAATGTCTATTCTAGAATGTGTCCGGTCTTTTTCAGTTGCTCTATAATCGATTGAACAATTAATTTGTTTAAGAGATGAACCTTGGCTTCTTATCCTGTATCCTGACTTTTCGGACCGTTTTAATTTTCAATCGGCAATAAAATCATAGAAACATCCTATCTCCCTTTTGGGCATGTACCATTGGACATGATAAAGTGCCGTCGTTTTAACTATAATAAATCCAGGTGGTGAGCAAATGAAAACAATGAATGAACCGCAGCATTCAGAAAATATGATATCTGATATATTAATCGTTTCAAGAATACCCGTCATCCTACTCATATTTTTTGTTGGCGTAATTTCTCTCATCATACAAAATATATATCATCCACTTTTATTACAAAGTATTATTTTCACCTTGCTCATTGTCATTCATATGCTTGTGTATTGGTTTCCAAACAAACTCACTCAGTATAGTAAATGGCTTTATATTATTGTCCAATACAGTATTATTCATCTCTCTGTCTTTATATTACCTGATGGTGCCTTTGCCTTTTTTATTGGTTCGGTTCCCATTTTACTCGTGCAATTTATACCCTTATTCCAAAATACACTAAAAGTGACGGCACTTTTTTCAGCGCTATTCATTATTTATTTATTCCTCATTGTAATCTATAGAGGTTCTGAGGGCCTACCCATCTATTTTGCGATCGTAGCCTTCTTGCTCATCATGGTTATCTTTTACTCCGCCGCTTATAACAGGCAGGTCGATGCTAGGATCCGAATGGAATATTATTTGGACAAGCTCCAATCGGCCTATCAAAAGGTAGAATACCTCACCTTGATTAATGAACGCCAACGGATGGCGCGGGACTTACATGACACACTGGCTCAGGGCCTTGCAGGTCTGATTATGCAACTAGAGGCTATGGACGCCCATTTAAAAAAGGGCAATACCCCACGGGCTCAAGAGATTATTCAATCCTCCATGATCCAGGCAAGAGAGGCCTTAAGAAATGCAAGAAAAGCCATTGATGATTTAAGGGCCAATGGTTATGTCGAAAACTTTCAGCAGGCTGTCCTGAATATCATTGAACAATTTGAGCATACGCGCTTTATTAAGGTCGGCCTTGATATTGATCCTGTCCCGGTCCTATCAAACTTTGTGATGGAAAATAGCCTTTATATTTTAAGTGAGTGTTTAGAGAATATCGCCAAGCACGCTGAAGCCACCCAAACTAAAATAAAAATAAAGAAATTAGACGATGCATTACTTATGGAAGTGGCCGATAATGGAAAAGGATTTAAAACACAACATATTGGAAAACAATTAGGTAAATATGGCTTGCTCGGTCTAAAGGAACGCAGTCAGCTGATTGGCGCAGATCTCGTGATCAATAGCACACCTGGAAGTGGAACAACCGTTGTCGTTACCATCCCACTCTAATTGAAAGGAGAACCTGATGACTTACAGTGTATTAATTGTTGATGACCATTTTGTTGTAAGAGAAGGATTAAAGCTTATTTTAGAAACCAATGACCTATTTCAAGTCATCGGTGAAGCAGAAAATGGAGAAGCTGCCTTAAAATTTATTGAAAGTCAAAAGCCTGATGTCATCTTGATGGATCTTAAAATGCCTGTTAAGGATGGCTTAGAAACCATTAAAGCATTAAATGCTAGAAGCGCGGCGATCCCTATCATTATTTTAACTACCTACAATGAAGACGAGTTGATGATGGAGGCCTTATCATTAGGAGCAAAAGGGTATCTTTTAAAAGACACAAGCCGAGAGGACCTCTTCCGCACGATTGAATCTGCCATTAGAGGAGAAACCTTGCTTAAACCCGAAACGATGGCCAAGCTTTTAACTTTAAAAGCAGAAAAGCATCAGCGCCGCCCTCTTCTAGATCAAGCCGTACTCACAGAAAAAGAATTGTTTATTGTCCAATCTGTTGCCAAGGGCTATAGAAATAAGGAAATTGCTTTAGACATGGGCATTGCCGAACGCACCGTTAAGGCCCATTTAACTAATATTTTTAATAAGCTCGGTGTGAACTCCAGAGCGGAGGCCGTGGCCGTCGCCATGGAAAATGACTTAATCCATTGAAAGATGCCCAATCGTACATAAGGCTTTTGCCCTATTGTACGATTTTTTCTTTTTATACTTTGTATAAACTAAAGATAGCTCATTAAAGTGAGCCTAAGCACATGTATTTTTGGAAGGAGTATCACATGGCAAAATTACTTTATAACTTGGGGAAGTGGGCAGTGGACCATAAAAAAAGTATCTTTGGTACCACGATTGGCCTCATCATCGTCCTCGGTATTCTTGCAGGAACTCTAGGTCCAAGGTTCAATGAAGAAATGTCCATCCCTGGATCAGAATCCGTTAAAGCGATGACCATCATTGATAAAGAATTCAGTTCAGGACAAGACTCAAGTGGAGCCCAAACCCAAATTATATTTAAAGCACCAAAAAATCAAACACTTACCTCTACTTCAGTGAATCAAAGGATTACAAAGGCACTCAATACAATCAAAAAGAACAAAGCTGTTGCTTCCGTTGCAACGCCTTTACAATTAAAAAACCTGACTCAAGATCAAAAAATCGGCTACGCTGTCGTTACATTCAAGGACAAAGCGCCCGATGTGTCCAGCAGTGCTAAGGACATGATCATAGACACTGTCAAAAAAATTCGCGATGCCGGTATCCAGGCTGAGTTATCAGGAGATATCGATTTTTCAAAGTCCTCAAGTGGTTCAACTGAAGCCATCGGCATCATTGTCGCTCTGATCATTCTCTCCATTACCTTTTTATCATTTTTAGTGGGGATCATTCCGATTTTAACATCCGTTTTCGGACTTGGTATCAGTTTACTGCTTATCCTATTAGGGTCAAGAGTGATCGATATGCCATCGGTTTCTCTAACCCTTGCTGCTATGCTGGGACTTGCCGTAGGGATTGACTACTCGCTATTTATACTCAATCGCTTCAGAAAGCAACTCGCTCAAGGACATTCCGTTAGAGAAGCGATCGCGATTGCCAATGGCACTTCGGGTAGTGCCGTTGTATTCGCCGGTATAACCGTAATCATCGCTATGGTCGGCTTATGTGTTGTCAACATTCCCTTCTTAACAATCATGGGGCTTGGAGCCGCTCTAAGTGTTCTCTTTGCCGTCCTAATAGCCGTGATGTTCGTTCCTGCTGTTCTCGCGATGCTTGGAAATAAAATTGGACCGGATAGAAAAAATAGCTTTCTACAGTTACTCACCTTTTCTAGGAAAAGAAAACCGAATACCAACAAGGAGTCAAATGCATGGGGCCGATTTGTGACAAAGCGCCCACTATTAAAGGCCTTGTTTGGTATTGTCATCCTTGTTGTTGTCAGTCTTCCACTCGGGCATATGCATCTTGGCTTACCTGATGATTCACAGCAACCAAAGGATAGTACGACAAGAAAAGCCTATGATTTATTTACCGAAGCCTACGGCGAAGGCTATCATAGCAACTTAGCCATTGTTATGGAAACAACGAAAGAGACCACTCATCCAAAGCAGGCCGTATCAGAGCTTCAGGATACTCTTAGTCAATTGAATCATGTTCAAATGGTTAATCCAGCAGTCCCAAATAAAACCGGGAATGACTATATGATATCTGTGATGCCAAAAACAGGACCAAATGATACAAAAACAAATGATCTCGTCAAAACAATTAGAGATAAAGCAAAATCTCTTGAGAAAGCGAATCATGTAAAAATCATGGTGACAGGGCAAACCGCCGTCAGCATTGATTTAACCAATAGCTTGAATAAGGCTATCCCATTATTTGCTTCAATTATTGTTGGACTTGCCTTTATTCTCCTTGTGATTGTTTTCCGTTCCATCCTAGTGCCTTTAAAAGCCGTTTTAGGATTTGTTTTGTCCCTTACAGCTTCATTGGGCTTTATCGTCTTCGTGATTCAAGATGGCCATCTTACAAAGCTGTTTAATGTTTCCACAACGGGACCCATTTTAAATTTCTTACCCATCTTCCTCATCGGTATCCTGTTCGGACTCGCAATGGATTATGAGGTCTTCCTCGTCAGCCGAATTCGTGAGGAATACGTTCATAAAGGCAATGCACGCAAGGCTATCCTAACTGGGATTAAAGACAGCGGTGGTGTCGTTACAGCAGCCGCTTTAATCATGATCAGTGTCTTTGTCGGTTTCATGTTAACTCCGGATGTCATGATAAAATCGATGGGAATGGCCTTTACATTTGGCGTTTTCTTTGATGCCTTTATCGTCAGAATGACCATTGTGCCTGCCGTTATGACATTAATGGGTAACGCAGCATGGTATTTACCCAAATGGTTAGACAAAATCTTGCCGAACTTGGATATCGAAGGCGAGTCCATCATGCACAACGTTGAAAATAAAAGCCATTTAAACTAAAAGAGATCACCCTAATAGCGAACGACAAAGCTAGCCCATCACTACCACCCCAAAAGTAAAAGTAAAGCACATTTTTCCAGGCCCCCGATGTGACACATCAGGGGCCGTACCCGTGAAAAGCGAAGTGTTTTGACGGAGCATTTCATCACTCATTCAAAAAGTCGAACGCATGGCTTCAAAAGTGTGCATGCGTTCGACTTCTTTATGAGCTGAATACTTTTGTCCCAGTTCTTTTTACCGTTGCTAATGCCCACCCTATTACAATATGGGTGATAACAAACGAGAAACATCTTCCTTGAATTTTATGATTAAGGACCGTTCTTTGTAGCGTTCAAGTGTAAGCTCTTTGCAAACTTCTGTGTCTTTATTGAACATGTCTTTAAGCTGCTTCGCTATGGCTCTATCATATATCATGGCATTCACTTCGAAATTCAATCTAAAGCTGCGAGAATCAATATTCATCGTTCCTACAGAGGCAACTCTCTCATCCACAACAATTGTTTTTGCATGTAAAAAACCCTTTTCATACAATAGAACGTTAGCGCCATATTTCAGTAATTCGCCAGCATACACCCACGATGCCCAATAAACAAAAGGGTGATCGGGCTTGCTGGGAATCATAATGCGCACATCGACTCCAGATAGGAGGGCTATCTTACAGGCATCCATAAAGCTTGAATCTGGAATGAAGTAAGGCGTTTGGATAGCCACACTCTTTTTAGCATTCATAATTAGCTTAATGTACATATTCTTTAAATGCTCATCCTCTGAATTGGGACCACTTGCAACAATCTGGACAGGAACGTCCCCCTCATGTTTTTCAGAGTTAAAGCAGAAGCCATCATGCTCTAGCTTTTTGTGTTTGCCAGCTTGATTCCAATCCAAAATAAATCTTGCTTGAATATGATTAACCGCCTCTCCCTCCATTCTCAGATGGGTATCACGCCAGTAACCAAATTTCGTATTTGCACCAAGATACTCATTTCCAACATTAAATCCACCTATATAAGCCACTTTTCCATCAATAATACATAGCTTTCTATGATTTCTATTATTCATTCGAAAATTAATCAGCCTAAGGAGGGAGGGAAAAAACACCTCAACTTCCCCTCCAAAGTCGAGTAGGTCTTTAAAAAACGTTGGGGAAATTTTCTTTGACCCTATCTCATCATATAGCACTCTTACTTTAACGCCTTCTTTAGCCTTTTTCGTTAATTCATCTCTCAGCCTTTCCCCCAGTGAGTCAGGCTGAATGATATAGTATTGAACATTGATTTCCTTTTTGGCCGCTCTAATGTCTGCAAACAACGCGTGGAATTTCTGCTCCCCATCATTAAAAATAGCGATTTGATTGTGATGTGTTAATAATGCATGATTTGAAATCAGATTCATCCTTACCACATCCGTGTATTCGTTTAATAAAGGAGACCGATGTTGATCCTCTCTTCCGAAAGCAGAGATTTGTTGATCTACAGCAGACTGTAAAAAAGCCCGTTCTTCTAAGGTAAGTCGATAAAAGTTGTTCCTTTTAAGATTGCGCCCCAGAAAAATATAGATGATAAAGCCTAAAATAGGGATAAAGAAAAGAACCATTAGCCAAGCCCAAGTGTAACCAATATCGCGTCTTTCAAAAAACAATACACCGGCCGCAAGCAGTGTATTTATAACCAAAATGGTTGATACAATGAATGAAATGATATTATGAATATCCATATAGTTATTCCTCGCTACTCGATTTAGAATGAATCTGATTATCGTTCCTTTTTACCCTACACCCATAGGATTCATCCTTTCACTTAATATTATTTCTATTTCGCTCAGTCCATTAGCCGTCCTCTATCTACCTTTAGTTTAACAAAATAGCCTCGCTCGTGGCAGCGACCTTTTTATATGGAGAAGCTTTTGTTACATTGAAAATGGCTATTGTTCACTTGTCCTTCTCTTTTGTTACGCTCAAGCTTGTGATTTGAGCATTTCGCTCGCCGCTATACGAGAGCACTGAAAAACTACTGAAAGCCAAACATACACCATGGAATGGCAGGCGCGAGAGATTCGGAGCACTCTAGAATCATGTGGTCCCGAATCTCCGCTGACTCACGATATGATACTCGCATTCTGCGGGAAGGGGAAGATTGGCACAACTCGCGCAGGAGTTTATTCTGAGGAGAACCCAACTTAAGGAAGGTCGATAAAATCATCACATTCTGTAAGCATTGCTCCTAACTGCATCGTGCAAGCATGAGGAGAGAGCGATCGGGAGTGCGGGACTATCCACACCATCCTGATGACCGGAATTTTATACTTATCTAAACAACAAATGACATGAGTCTGATTGAATACAGAACTCATGCCACCATTATGGTTATAAAAAAGGTATTTTTGCCGAAGCCTTCTCGACATTCAGGAGCAGCCTCTCTTAAAGAGGTTGTTTTTCTAATGTTGTTAAAATCACAGGACCGTCTTTTGTAATGGCAATAGTGTGCTCGTATTGGGCTGAGAGTGAACCATCTGCCGTACGCGCTGTCCAGCCATTATCATCGAGCTTAGAACGCCAATCACCGATATTTAACATTGGCTCAATGGTTAACACCATACCCTCTTTAAGGCGAAGTCCTTTGCCAGGTACACCATAATGAGGAACTTGTGGCTCTTCATGAATCGTCGGCCCAATCCCGTGACCTACAAAGTCACGCACAACGCTCAAGCCTTCACCTTCTGCATAGGTTTGAATGGCGTGACCGATATCCCCAATGCGTTTGCCAATTTGCGCTTCCTTTATCCCACGATATAGAGCTTCTTCGGTCACTTCTAATAAGTGCTGGGCCTCTTTGGAAATTTCACCAACTGGATAGCTCCATGCAGAATCCGCTAGCCACCCATTTAAATTGACCACCATATCAATCGTGACGATATCCCCTGACTTCAATGGCGTTTTGCGAGGAAAGCCATGACAAATTTCATCATTGATGGATGCACATGTCGCATATTTATAGCCTTGGTAACCCTTCTGCTCTGCGGTTGCTCCATGCTCTGCTAAAAAGGCGTCCACAAAAGCCTCAATCTCATCGGTAGTCATACCCGGCTTAATTCTTTTCTTAATTTCACTATGACAGCGAGCGAGCAGTTCTCCCGCTTCTTGCATTTTTTTTATTTCATTTTTTGATTTTAACTGTAACACCCTTATCACCCTTAATATGTTTTACATTTCTTTGAAAACCTCGAGCGCGTCGTTACCTAAGTAACATCTCTCCGTTTTTTTAAATTCCTTTGTGTTGACCGTTTAATGAACCTATAAATAGTAATACGCCCACCATCATCACCTGACACAACCGTTTATCACACTTCAGTCAAATGATTACCCTACCTCTTTATCAGTGTATCAAAGAAAGAAAAAAAAGTCGCTGGCAGGGTTTCCTCTGATCAAAAAAACATGGTTATCAATAGTTTACCCCATCTCGCCCGAAAAGAATAAACCACGATGACATGTCGTGGTTTACTTTATTCTACCTCTTCCTCTTCTTGAAGAAGATACTGCTGTTCTCTTAACACCTTCTTCTTATATGTACGCTTCGAGATAATAAGACTGAGCTCATATAAGAACACCAGTGGAATCATGACAATAATTTGTGACATCACATCAGGCGGGGTAATAATCCCAGCGATAATCAACAAAACAAAATACGCATACTTTCTGATTTTAGACAAGAATTGAGGCGTGATGAGACCAAGCTTTGTTAAAAACATCACCACGATTGGCAATTCAAAGATAATGCCAAAAGGCAGCGTAATCTGCAACAAAAAACGAAAATATTCATTGATGCCGATGACGTTATGAATGCCTAGGGACTGACTTAAATGCACCATAAAATGCAGGACATACGGAAATAAAATAAAGTAAGCAAAGGCAACCCCACCTAGAAAAAGCAGGATTGAAATCGGAATGTAGGACAGCGTGACTTTACGCTCATTTTCATATAATCCCGGGCTGACAAAAGCCCATAGCTGATACATGATCAAGGGTGACACCATCACAATCCCAATGACAAAAGCCATTTCCATAAAAATATTGATAGGGTCCGTAATGCGAAAATTATTGAGGTCGATTCCGTTAGCTATATCTGCATGCTGCAAATAGACAATCGCAGGCTTAGCTAAAAAAAAGCCGATGATAAATGCAATGATAAAACCGATGATGACGATCAAAATCCGCCTTCGTAATTCTTGGAGGTGCTTAGTAATGCTCATACTTTTATCGGACATTATCGATCATCCTGCTTTTTTTGGGTATGATCTTCGTCTTCCATCATCCCTTTTGTTGCATTTTTGAATTCACGCAAGGTATTACCTGCTGCTTTCCCAAACTCAGGAAGCTTTTTCGGTCCAAAAATGACAAGTGCGAAAATTGCAATCAGAAGAATACCTCCCCAGCCTAATCCCATGTCATTCACCTCCCTGATCTTTTAATGGGTAGTTATTCAAGAAATACACTAGCGTCTGTAATTCGACACCCAAATCTATATGATGCACCCGGATATCATTGGGCACGGATAACCTTACCGGTGTAAAATTAAGTATACCACTCACACCCGTCGACACAAGAACATCTGCAACGGCTTGAGCAGCGTCCGCTGGAACCGTCAGAATGGCTACGGCAATGTCATCATGATTGTCTGTCGCCAACTGCTGAATAGGATGGATCGAGGTTTCACCAATTGTTGTTCCCACCTTATACGCATTGGTGTCGTATGCTTTAACAATCTTCATATTATTATTCTTTAAAAAATTATATTTTAATAGCGCTGTTCCTAAGTTCCCCACACCTACTAGCATCACTTTGGTCAGCTCATCTTGATTTAATGTGTCCCTTAGGAAGCTTAACAATCGATTGACATTATACCCATATCCTTTTTTACCCAGTGCCCCTAAGTGAGAAAAGTCCCGACGAATCGTTGCTGAATCAATCTTAACCACTTCGCTTAATTCAGAAGAGGATACACGCTGTTTCCCAGATTCAGATAAATGCTGTAACACCCGATAATACAGAGGTAATCGTTTGGCTGTTGCTTGAGGTATCTTATCCTGATTCATATTCTGTCCTCAAAAGGTCCCTCCCGTTCCTGCCGTTTAAACTTAATCATGTTAGGGCTTCCATTTAAACGACAGTTCATATCATCCTTATGTTCGTCTCAGATGTTTGTCTCTCTCAACTATACTACAAACCACGCTTTTTTTACTATACAACCGTGCAAGAAAAATTTCCTATCCTTTTTCTGCAAGAAGGTTGCCGCCACCCCTGTCGGTGCGCTAAACTTAAAAAGAATTTGAGGTGACATCATGCTATTATTACAAGCCAATCGATTAAGTAAATCTTATGGTACTGACCTTATTTTATCGAATATTAATATAGAAGTACAATCTCATGAAAGAATTGCTCTTGTTGGCAGAAACGGCAGCGGAAAGTCCACTCTGCTCAAAATTCTTGCTGGAGAGGTGCCTTATGATAGCGGTGCGCTCACACTATCAAAGGATGTTACTCTAGGCTATCTTGAGCAGAATAGTCAGCTGCACTCTGAAGACAGTCTTTATGGTGAACTTCTAAAAGTATACCAGCCACTTCTTAAAATGGAAAAAGAGCTCCGGGACATGGAAGTAAAGATGGCTGATCCTGAACATTTCTCTTCACAGAAAGAGTATGAGAAATTTCTCCATCACTATGATCGCCTGCAAACGACTTTTACCGATCAGGGTGGTTATACCTATGAAGCCGATATTAAAAGCATTTTAAATGGTCTCGGCTTTAGTCAGTTTCCCGCCGATATGTCGGTCAATATGCTATCGGGGGGGCAAAAAACCCGTTTATTATTAGGAAAGCTCTTGCTCATTAAACCTGATTTGCTGATCCTTGATGAACCGACCAACCACCTGGATATAGAGACACTGACATGGCTAGAGGGGTATCTCCAGCATTATCCAGGTGCCTTATTAATTGTTTCCCATGATCGCTACTTTCTTGATCGCATTGTGGAGAAAGTCTATGAGATTTCCCGTGGTGAATCCAAAGTCTTTCACGGGAATTATTCAAAATATCTTGATCAAAAAGCCGCTGATTACGAAAAAGAAAGAAAGCTTTATGAGAAGCAACAAAAGGAAGTCGCTGAGTTAAAGGACTTTATTCAAAAAAATATTGTTCGTGCCTCAACAACAAAGCGCGCACAAAGTCGGCGCAAAAAATTAGAAAAAATGGAGCTGTTAGATCGACCCGCAGGAGATGATCCATCTGCTCGCTTTTCCTTTGATATCCTTAAACAAAGCGGCAATGATGTGTTGAATATTGACACCCTTACGATTGGGTATACTCCAAAGCAGGCAATCAATAAGAACATAAGCTTTGCGATTCGTCGTGGAGAAAGCGTAGCATTAGTTGGGCCGAATGGTGTTGGTAAAACGACCCTTATTAAGACCATCGCGCACCATTTGCCTAAACTCGCTGGCACTATTTCCTTAGGCAGTCAAGTCACGATCGGCTACTATGATCAAGAACAAAGCACGCTTTCCAGTAATAAAACCGTGCTCAACGAACTTTGGGATGATTTTCCGCAAACCTTAGAAAAAGATATTCGCACAGTCCTTGGGAATTTTCTATTTGCCGGTGATGATGTACTTAAACCTGTCTCAGCCCTAAGCGGAGGCGAAAAGGCAAGGCTGGCGCTCGCCAAACTGATGATGCAAAAAGATAATTTCTTGATTCTAGACGAACCAACCAACCACCTGGATCTAGACAGTAAAGAGATTTTAGAAGCAGCGATTGTCGACTTCCCTGGGACAGTGCTTTTTGTCTCACATGACCGTTATTTTATTAATCGCATTGCCACTCGCGTTCTTGAACTCAATCCTGATGGCATTCAGGATTACCTAGGTGATTATGATTATTACGTGAACAAAAAGGCTGAACAAGAAGAGCTTTTAAGGCTTGAACAAGAAGAGGCTTACCCACAGGCTGTTGACAAACCAATCGCTGAAGGAAAACTTGCTTTTAAAGAAGAAAAAAAGGCCAAGCAAGAAGAACGACGTAAACAAAGACGAATCGAAGAGATTGAAAAACAAATTGAAGCATTAGAAGAACAGATTGCAGACCATGAAAAGCGTCTTCTCGATCCAGAGGTGTATAGTGACCATGATAAGGCTCGAGAAATCAACGAAGCCCTCATTGTCTCTAAACAAGAGGTAGAACAACTGATGGAGGAGTGGACACACTTGCAGCTGTAGTCCTTTCTAAAAGGGCTGGGACAGAAGTCTTCAGCTCAAAGAGAATCCGAACGCATTCACAATTTTGAAGACATGCGTTCGGATTTTTAGGTGAGTGATAAGCGCTCCGTCAAAACACTTCGCTTTCCACGGGCACCGCCTAGAGGCGCGCAGGATGCGCTAGCTTCGGTGTTGTCACATAGATGTGACGCACTTAGCCGAAGTGTCTTAATGGACGTGATGCTTTTAGCCGAAGGTCCTTGAAAATGTAAGTGGCTTAGACTAAGAAGCCCCTGTTCCTACTTCCTGCGTCTGCTAGGCTTGCTTTGTCGTCAACTTTCTCGGACAACGCGTCATTTATTCGTGAAGAAACGCTGGCCCCGTTCCCGTAGGAGTCTCCGTATTTTAACGACACTTCCCGTTTCCTGGCTACTTATCGTTCGGCAATAGGGGAATTTCTTTTCGTTTGTCTCACCCTCTTGTTAATTCCCCATATATGGGGAACAGATGACGAACATATCCACATTATCAACATACTTATTCACAGTCAAAAAGGCTCTAACTCAGGATTATTCACAATCAATCCACTTTATCCACATTTTCTGTTCTATTTGTCCACATTATTTATACACATTATTTAAGCTTCTATGGTCCTTTTTATTAAGCTTTTCCACATTTGTGAACTTCCTGTGGATAAACTTATTAACACCTCATACTAATAGCTCATAAATAGAATGAGGGCTAGGGGTAAGCACATAAATACACCAAAAACGGACCTCTACCTAGAAGAGCTCATGATAACAAAAGGCCAGCTCCTTTTAACAAATGCCTCAACCAAATTAACAAATAAAGCTTGAAGTTCCCGAATAGAGAACGAATCCACATGGCAAGTTTCAGAGTCTGAGCGCAACAAAAGGCTGAGACAGTTAACAAAAGCCCATTTCAAAGAAACAAAAGATATAGGCTTTTTTACACATGCCATGAGCTTATCCCTAAGAAGTAGTAGCAGCGAAAAGTTATACTTCCCTATTAATAAGAAAAACCGGGTTTAAAAGCGTGCCTGATCAAGTGGATTGGAGCGCAAGGCACGAGATTCTGAACACTCTAAAAGCGTGTGTTCCCGAATCTCCACTGACTCGTAATGCGCTGCTAGGGGCCTTCGGGAAGCGGGAGATCGGTAAGACCCCACACAGCATGCAGCGCGAGAAGGCTTAGAGGCTTACACCCCCCGCAGAAAGCGCGCTACCTGGAGCTAAAACGTGCACCGTCCTGATGGCCAGAAATTTTATACCTTCTGATTTGTTAGAAAACGCAACTTAGCGCAAGCCAAATTTCCCCTTATATTATCTTCCTTTATTAGCGTTAGCGAAATTATAAATTTTTTATAGCCCAAAAAAAAGAAGCTTAGAAATATTCTATCTCTAAACTCCTTTTAGAAATTTTACACCTAAACATTAATTAATTCGAGACCAGGATGGGCATTGAGATCCATAGCTGCCCGTTCACCTGCCAGAAAGTTGATCGTTCCTGCCGCTGCAATCATAGCAGCATTATCTGTGCATAAATGAATAGGTGGGATGATTAACTCAACTCCAGCATTTTGAGCCGCTTGAGTAATCGCTTGCCGCAGCCCTCTATTAGCAGCTACCCCACCTGCGACAAGCAGTTGTTTCGCCTTATACTCCTTGACGGCCCTCATCGTTTTTGTCACCAAAACATCGATGACACTTTGCTGAAAGCTTGCCGCCACATCTGCCTTTTCTAAAGCGGCACCACGCTGCTCAGCATTATGAACCGCATTCGTCACTGCCGATTTCAGCCCGCTAAAACTAAAGTCAAACGAGCCTTCTTCTAACCAAGCTCTTGGGAAAGAAAGCGTTGGCTCCGTCTCTGCTGAAAGTCTATCGATCTCAGGGCCACCTGGATAAGGCAGCCCTAATATCCGTGCAACTTTATCAAATGCCTCTCCAGCAGCATCATCACGTGTTTCACCAATTAATTCATATTGACCATGACCAGGCATTTGAATTAATTCTGTATGCCCACCCGAGACAATCAATGCAACCAATGGAAATTGAAATTCTGCACTAAAGCGATTAGCATAGATATGTCCTGCAATATGATGAACAGGAATGAGAGGAATTTGATGAGCAAAGGCTAAAGCCTTAGCCGCACTGATCCCCACTAATAAAGCTCCAACTAATCCTGGTCCTTCAGTCACCGCGATGCCATCAATATCCTGCCAATCCATGTTCGCTTCCTCTAAAGCAGCTTCACAGACCATCGTGATTTGTTCTACATGATGTCTGGAGGCAATTTCAGGCACAACCCCACCGAAGCGTTTATGACTTTTAATCTGAGAGGCCACGATATTTGAAAGAATACGGCGGCCATCAGCAACAACCGCAGCGGCAGTTTCATCACAGCTTGTCTCTATTCCTAAAATAATGGTACCTTCGCTCGTCTTCATTATAAGTTCACCCACATCACTAAAGCATCTTCATGATTATCCGTGTAATAGTTCTTTCTGATCCCACCGTTTTGAAAGCCGAGTTTTCGATAAAGGTTTTGAGCAACCTCATTAGATACCCTAACTTCGAGGCTCATCCGTTTCGCCCTGCCTAGCTTGGCATATAATATTGCCTTTTTTAACAACGTTTCACCAATCTTATAACCCCTATAATTAGGCAAGACAGCAATATTGGTTACATGTGATTCATCAAGGATTAACCATTGGCCGCAATAGCCAATAATAAAACCATCATCTTCAGCAACAAAGTAAGTCGCGAACTGATTGGTTCTCATTTCATTCTCAAAGGCCTCACGTGTCCATGGATGACTAAAAGAACGCTCCTCAACATAGACAACGCCATCCACATCATCCAACGTCATCTGTCGTATTTGCATCCCCTGACCCATAATTATTTCCCCTCTTGTTGGGCAAGCCATTTTGTCTCCGCTTCAGCAAGCTGTAAATAGGTTGGAACAAGCCCATGAATGGACTCCACTGGTTCTCCTTGCATACCTAGCCAAGCAAGCTCAGAGGGACGGGGTTGATTTTCTGTAGCTGCTGCAAAAACAGCCTGCTGACCCAAATGTTCTCTAATCATCGCCTGATGGAGTCCCACATCTTGTCCCAAGAATAAAATCGGCTTATCCACAGCACGTAATGCTTGTAACCATTCAGAGAGCAAGACAATACGGTCGTCTTTTATCTGGGTCACTTTGTTATTGTGTGGAGCATATAATCCCGTATAAACTTGACCACGCCTCGCATCGAATAATGGACAAATAACACCTTCAAAAAAGCGTCCATTTTGAGCTAAAATTGCCAAGCTCGAAACAGCTACAAGCTCTGCTTGTAATGTCCAGGCCAACGTTTTGGCAATCGTCACCCCAATCCGCACTCCGGTATAGGAGCCAGGCCCCATCGCCACAGCAATGCGCTCAAGATCGTGAGGATCAATCCCTGTTTCCTGCATCAATTGTTCAATAGCTGGCATCAGCTTAACCGAATGATTTTTTTTCACATTTGTAATCAATTCACCTAGAGTCACCTCTTCATTGGCAATAGCTACTCCCATTGTCACATTGGATGAATCGATGGCTAACACATTCATCGAAATAACTCCTTACATAGTTGCTCAAAATGACTACCATGGGGATGAAATTGCAGAATTCTATCCGTTTCCTTCTCCCCTAATTTTATGTATACATCCAGTCGTTCTTCTGGTAACTGTGTCTGAATTCGACTTGCCCACTCAATAATGGTTACCCCTTCTGATTGAAAAAAATCATCAAAGCCCAGATCCTCTTCTTCTTCTAAGCGATACACATCCATATGATAAAGTGGCAGTCTTCCCTTATATTCTTTTATAATTGTGAACGTTGGACTATTTACCGTTCGCTTGACCCCTAACCCTTGGGCAATGCCTTTGGTAAATGTTGTCTTGCCAGCCCCCAAATCTCCTTCAAGAGTGATGACATCCCCAGGAATGAGGCGCTGTGCAACCTGTTCAGCTATCTTCATTGATTCTTCGTTCGAATGGCTGATGCGTTCATACATGTTCTTTTCCTTCTTTAACTTCCATTTATAATGTACCTCTAACTTATCCCATTGAACCATTTAAACAAAATAATTTCAACTTTTATCCTAAATAGTCTATTCCTTATTATACCGTCCAATAGCCTTTTGAAAAAACTCTGCTATTTTTCTATCCCAAGCTCCTCCACCAAACCAAACAAATGGTCAAGCTTTGTATTATATTAAGAGAGCTTTTTGTTAAAACGGTCACTTTTGTTATTTTTGTAGTGCCTTTTGTTCACTCGTCTCCCTCTTTCGTTACATTCAAATTGGGATTGGGAAACTTACACTCTTGATATGTTCTCTATCTGTTAAGTTGGATGTTTTTTTGTTTTGTTAACTTTTCCTTACCATTTGTTATCTTAAAAACGGCATATGTTGCTTGTCCTCTTCACTTGTTACGCTTTAACCCCTATTCAGACACACAACCTCGTTATTTTAATTATCATTTAAACTGCTGTAGTTTGGAGCGGAAAACAACATCATCAAAAAAAAACACAGCCATTTCTGACTGTGTTTTTTAGTGCCCGGCAGCGTCCTACTCTCACAGGGGGAAGCCCCCAATTACCATCGGCGCAGAAGAGCTTAACGGC
>NZ_BMIR01000031.1 GCF_014642655.1 Pullulanibacillus camelliae | reverse complement strand
TACATACACCCGAAGATCATCCGCCAGGTACAAGAACAACGACTTCAAGCGGCATAAGCCTTGACGGAGTACTGATGGTTTTTGCGAACTTTACTTGACACTAACCAAAAGAACCTTAACTGAATCAATTTTATAATTGCTTTTAAAAAGAACAACACCTAATAGATGTCATTTTCACTTCAAAAACTTTCTTGAGTCACTCGTATTGATATTGGAAATTTGATGAGAGAAGCCACTCATTTGCCACTGATGAACGTCTAAGCCTCCCCACCTTATTGATGGTGTTGTGGTGACTCGTCCTCTCTATTTTCCGCAGGCAGCTTGCCGTTTCTCCCTTGTTATTTAATATTGGATAGCAGTCTTTAGTTACTTGATTTTAAAAACATTAGAGCTGCTTGTAATTTAACATAAGACTGATACGATCGAAGCTAAATTCAAGGCATTAAAGACAACCGTTACAAGATCAAAATCTTTTTCTAACACTATAACGTTACAGTATTAAGCTGCAAACCCCTTTTAGATAAGCATTCACACGTTTCACTACGATGTATTTTTTAGCAAACCACAGGCAGGGCATTTATCTTCTTAAGTCAAACCTCTTATTGAAAACATCAAGGCTATCGCCAAACACACCTATCATTTAAATCTTGAAAAAAGCGACACCACTCAAATTGTGACGAAGCAAGAAAGATTTTCAGCTTATGATCATCAACATGTGAAATACTATGTATCGGTGGCCTACATTCCAAAGGCGCATGGCTTTTTGAGTGTCATTGCGCTCTATCCTTTGCAGCACTATCATTCATCATAGTCTTGTCATCCAACGCTGGATTTATAGCGGTGTCGACATCGCCAATTTTTCAACGCTTTTATAGAGCAGACCTTGCGCACCAGAGTAAGGAACATTTCGGTCTTGGTCTTTGTATTGCCTATGAAATCGTAAAGCTTCATAAGGGGACCCTTACCGTCAGCGATACTCCTGATGGCGGTGCCACCTTTACCTTCTTCCTACCTATATAAAGGAAACAAATGAGTAAGAGCCTAGTGTAATTTTTTTAGGCATTCAAACGTTGTTTGATTCGACTTGAACAGTTTTTTAACTAAACTCTTTTCATTTCAAAAGACGCATAGCATTAAGAATCACAATAATCGCCGCCCCGGTATCACTTAATACCGCGAGCCAAAGTGTTAACCAGCCTGGGAAAATCAGCATTAGAGCTATCGCTTTTATGATTAATGAAAACCAAATATTTTGCTTTATGATAGATAAAGCTTTTCTACTTAGCTGAATCATGTGAGGCAGCTTTTCTAAATTATCCGCCATTAACACACTATCGGCGGTTTCCATAGCTGTATCCGTTCCAGCTCCCCCCATTGCAATACCCAGGTCGGCCGTGGCAAGCGCGGGAGCATCATTAATACCGTCCCCAACCATTGCGACGTTGTACCCCTCATGTTGTAATTGCTTAATAGCTTTGACCTTATCTTCTGGTAAAAGCTCAGCAAAATAGCGGCTGATCTGCGCTTCCTGTGCAATGAATTGGGCCGTTTCCTCATTGTCTCCAGTTAGCATGGCAAGCTGCCCAACCCCCACTTGCCTAAGCTGACTTAACGTCTTTATAGTGGTAGGACGAATGGTATCCGCAACCGCAATGATCCCCATGAGTTTATGCCCAGTACCAATGAACACTACCGTTCGGCCCTTTTGCTTGAGCCCTTGAGCTTCAGCGTACCTATCGTTTACAGGAATATCCAAATCTTCGAACAGCCTGCGATTTCCAGCATAATAAACCTGACCATTAATCGTGGCCTGGACACCTTTACCCACAATAGTCTTAAATAGCGTTCCACTTTGTGGTGCGATTCCCTTATCTTTAACAAAGTCAACGATTGCTTTAGCAATGGGATGGGTTGAACGTGTTTCCAAGGTTAAGGCAATGGACAATAGCTCTATTTCGGAAGCCTCTGCCAACTTGACTTCAGATACCTTTGGCTCTCCAGCAGTCAAAGTTCCTGTTTTATCAAAGGCAATCGCATTGATAGCCCCGGCTTTTTCTAAAAAAGTCCCACCTTTAATTAAGACACCATTCTTCGCTGCATTGCCAAGGGCTGAAACAATAGCCACAGGCGTTGAAATCACTAATGCACACGGACAGGCAATGACCAACAATTCGAGCCCTTTGTAAAACCAGTTTCCCCAGTTCCCTATAAATAACGGGGGGAGCACCATGACGCACAAGGCAATAATAAAAACAACAGGTGTATAAACCCTAGCAAATCGATCGACAAAGGCTTGCGTCGGTGCCTTCTGCTCTTGAGCTTCTTCCACCAAGTGAATGATTCTTGCGAGTGTTGTATCCTCGACAAGCTTGGTGACTTGAATGTCTAATGCACCACTTTCGTTAACGGTTCCGGCAAAAACGTGATCATGAATCCCTTTATCCACTGGAATGGACTCACCCGTAATCGGCGCTTGATTCACACTTGATTCCCCTTGAACAATTACACCGTCTAATGGAATTTTTTCACCTGGCTTTACAATTAAAATATCACCAATAGAAACCTCTTCAACAGGCTTCTTTATCATTTGCGAACCAGCTTTTATCCAGGCCTCGGCGGGAGCGACAGTCATCAGGTTGCGAATAGAGTTTCTTGTATGTGCGATTGACCTATTTTGAAGGGCTGTCCCCAATGCAAATAGCCAAACAACAGTCGCTCCTTCTAACCACTGCCCAATGATAACAGCACCAAGCGCTGCGGCAGACATTAACACGTTCATGTCAATAGAACGACTTTTAATAGCAAAGTAGGCACTCTTAAAAGGTTTATAACCGACCATTATGATGGTCGCTGCATAAAGGAGGTTCGCTAAAGGCTTGGGCAAGCTGATGTAGGCACTCACTAACCCCAAAATAATAAGGATTCCTGTAGAAATGAGCATCTTGGTTGCAGCACTGTTCTTTGCTAGAGTCTCGTCCTTTCGAGGGCTCATTTTCGATAATAAAGAGGCCTTATAGCCAAGCTTAGCAACCTCCGATATAACCTCCTCAACATGGCTTTCGTGATCTATTTTCATTTTTCCCGTTGAAAAATTGACACTGACACTTCTCACGCTTGGCAGCGTCTGCAAATGCTTTTCAATACTTGTCGCGCAACTTCCACAATCCATTCCCTCTATATCATACGTTCTTACATTCGTGTGTTGTTTTAGGGGTTCAATGCGATAGCCAAGCTTTTGAATGACATGCTCTACGCGTTCAAAAGAGAGCCGATCCTTACTCACTAATTGCAATTTCGCTGTATTATAATTGACCTTTACCGCTTCTATATTTTCTAACTGACTAAGTCCTTTCTCTATGGACATCGCACAAGATGGGCAATCCATCCCGTATATATGATAGGTAAGCCTTTCGCCAGCCTCTGTGACGAGCCGGCTTTGAGTAGGTCCATTTTCAGCACGTGTTTGGTCGAAGCAAGAACTTGCGTCTTTAGTAGCCATCGTTCCCGGATCATTGCAACACATTTCCGCCTTCGCCGTCCCTTTACTCCTACAACAGTCCTTAGACCCAGAAGATTCTATCAGGCGTGATCGATCATTACAACATGACGCTTTTTCTGCAGCTTCCGAACCACAACATGCATCTGCCATTTCTTCCACTTCCTAAACAATATGATTTTCACAACAGGCCACATCATTTTCTACTTCTTCTAATACCACATCAAACATGTCTAACAAATCCCGTACATGTTGATTGCGAAGACTATAAAAAACGTACTTTCCCTCTTGCCTGCCAACAATCAGGCCACAGCCTTTCAAACACGCAAGGTGTTGAGAGATATTAGATTGATTGCCGTTTAATTCATTAACAATTTGTGATACCGTCTTCTCTTCTTGTTTGATGCATTCAAGTATTTGTATCCTCACCTTATGAGAAAATCCTTGTAAAAATTTTACTTTCATCCCCATGTCCGCCGTTTGCATAGTCATCCTCCATTCATATTAGAAATATCTAATACGTTATATGGCTATCATATTAGCAATAATTAATATGTGTGTCAAACCTTTAAAAATTGTTCTTCATAGAGATTAATCTCAGTACGAAATGGACTTTATTCAAAACGTCATACGAGGTAACAAAAGAGAATAAGAAAAACCAGGCGAAAAGCATGCCCGGTTCTTGTCCTTAGTATAAAGCATCATCCAATATGAAAGAGGCTTCGTTGCCTGGTCAAGTGGATGGGAGCGCAAGGCGCGAGATTCGGAACACTCTAACATCGTGTGTTCCTCGAGCGCCGCTGACTCATGATACGGAGACTAGAGTCCTGCGGGAAGTGGGAGATCGGTAAGACCTTAGCATTGCGAAGGCGCGAGGGGGCTTACCACTCCCCCGCGGAAAGCGAGCAGCCTGAGAGCGGAATCGCGCACGTCCTCATGATCAGAAATTTTATACCTTCTGATCTTTTTAGAAACCTTGGCTTGCACCCCTTCGCTGGTACTCCTGATGTGATTTTTACCAATCACACACTTAGGTTGCCCGCAAGCCTCAGGTGGCGAAGGCCAAAGTTACACTTTATACTCTCCTCCTTTATGAGCGTCAGCGAAGTTATACATTTTGATAGTATAAAAAACTCCTGCTCCAACGAGCAAGAGTTAAAATCGGAAAATATAACAAGGAACTAAACTCTCTCTTGTACTTTCGAAATCTTAAAGAATATAAGCTCTACTACCATTACGCTTTTTGCTTTCTTCTTTGGAACCATAGGCATACGGAGGCAAGGATAACCAACAAAGTACCAAGTGCTATAAAGTTCATCGTATGGGTCGCTGTATTTGGAAGCTGATTTCCTGCTCCATTTCCAGCAGCAGCCTTTGTGGTACTCCCAGAGTGACTGCTTGATCCTGTTACACTGCTTGAGGATTTCTGAGCCTTCTCAAAAACAGTATACGTACTGAAGTGATAGGTTTGTGCTGTCACCACTCCGTCTTTATAGGTTCCTCCAATAGACTCCCATTTTTTCGTAGAAGGATTATAGTACCAGACTTTTACATTGTCAGGATTGTTAACCTTAGATGGATCAACTGAAAAGGTAAGTGTAACGGGTTGTTTAAATTTAGAAATCGTTCCCGTTGCTGTTTTGATCGTAAAATCATACACCGAAGAAAGGGCATCTATTACAGGCTTTTGCTTATCTACTTCTACCGTGACATCCTGACCGCTTCCGAAAAGCTCAGTCGGAATGCTTACCGTTGAGTCCCCTTTATTGATTTGAACAGCTGCCTTTTTATCCTGCAACGTTTTAATTTGTTCAGCTGTGAGTTGGACATTGACTTGATCTTCTTTATAGTTCTTCAAGTCTATTGCCAATGTTCCATTTTGCTTGACCGCATCGCCGTTGAAATGACCAATCGTTGCTGTATTACCGCCAATATTAGGGGTAACCGTAACTTGTTGCTTCGGTTGAACATCTTCCGCTTTCACATGTAAGGTCTTTGTGATTTGATAATCACTTTGAGTTAAATTAAAGGACATGCTAAGTCCAATATCATAGGTTTGACCCTCTTTTAAACCGGTAAATGTATATTCAGACTGAGCCTGCTTGAACACATCAAACGACTTCACCTGTTCTCCATTTAAAGTAAGTGCACCAAGATGAGGCATGCCATCGGATTGGTCGATGTTCCAAGCTACTGTGATAGAATCCTTTGTCACCCTCTCAGTCGTGAGCTGGACCATGTCATCATGATAGACATTGACACCCTTTCCCACCAAAGCTTGAAGGGTTTTAGATGCGGCTGATCCAGTATTGAAGTTCACAGGATTGTCGGCAAGATTCGCCATTGTTAGATTTGACATTTGCGTCAATGCGCTAATATCAGTGATTTTATTTCCTGCTAGGTTTAAAGTTTGTAAGTTTTTCAAGCCCTTCAACGGACTCAGATTGCTGATTTTGCCATCTGGTGCTTCCAAAAGAGAGAGGTTTTTGGCATACTCTAAACCAGAAAGATCCGAAACACCTCTTGTAAAAATAAAGGTAAGTGGCGTTAGAGCGGATTCGGTAATAGCGTCTCCCTTTTTAAGTCCTAACTGAGCGCGGACATCATTAGCGAGCTTTTGATCTTTAAAAGTTACAATATCCTTGGGGGATGGCGCCGTACTTTTTTTAGTGGATTTCTTGGTTTGAGCAATATCCTGAGCTGCATCTGCCGCTTGACTGGTTGCCTTTTCCATATCCTTTGCCTGGCCAGCGTTTTCCTCAGTCAATATGTTCGTATCCTGTGGTGTAGCCGCTTTATCGGTAGATTGAACGGTGTCTTTTGTTTTGTTAGCTGTATCCCCCGTTGTTTGTGCTGTATTTTTCGTCGTATCTGTATTTGCACGTGTTGGTTGAACGACGAATCCTAATGAAACAATAATGGCTAACATGGGGATAAGTAGTAACGCTAATCTCTTTTTCATCTATGAAGCTCCCTTCTATATTTTATAGACTAAGTAGACTCCCTGCTGACATGACTTAGTCAACTCACCTCTTCAGGGGTTTAACATCAACCTTTTATGAAGGCTGATAGTTCTATAAATAGAATAATAATGCTTTAAAAAGTATACCTCTCCATTTGACAAAAAAGATGTTACTAAAGTCATGGTTGTCTCTAATTTCGACAAAAGAAATGATATTTTACCCCCTGTGTACTTTCTGTCATAGCGCTCCCACCAAGATGGCCTGTGGTTGGCCTTTTATTTAGCCGCTTGTCACTTTTCCTTAGAAAAAAATCCTTTTAATCCATTGACTTGGAGTCTACTCCAAGATGTATCATGATGGTCAATTAAGAAAAAAGGATGGTAAGGAGATGAAATAATGGAGAATTCAAAGAAGGTACTTATAACAGGGGGAAATAAAGGCATTGGTTTTGAAGCAGCAAGACAATTGGGGAAAATGGGGTTTGAGATTCTAATAGGATCAAGAGATGAAAAAAGAGGGAGAGAGGCTGTAGCAGCATTAACGACTGAGAACATCAAAGCAAATCGCATACACCTTGACGTTACAGATCCAACATCCATTCAATCCGCAGCCAAGCAAATTGACAGACAATATGGATTGCTTGATATACTAATTAATAATGCAGGCGTGAGTTTAGATGGTGGCGTTCTTCCGAGTAAGCTAGAGCTAACCCATCTCAAGAAAACGTACGAGACAAATGTATTTGGTATGTTTTCTGTCACAAAGGCGATGCTCCCCTTGCTTAAAAGGTCGCCTTCCGGGAGGATTGTCAATCTTTCCAGCGGATTAGGCTCCTTGACCTTAAATAGCGATCCGAATGCTGAGTTCTATGATTTCAATTTACTTGGCTACATGAGTTCCAAAACAGCAGTGAATGCTTTAACCGTGTTATTTGCCAAAGAACTAAAGGACTCTGCGATTAAGGTCAACTCAGCTGATCCTGGCTTTACTTCCACTGATCTGAATGGTCATAGAGGCTATCGTTCAGTTGAACAAGGGGCTACCATTGTAGTGAGACTGGCCACACTACCGAATGAAGGCCCTACTGGAGGGTTCTTTGATGAAAACGGCGTCGTGCCTTGGTAAAAAATAAGTAGGAGAGGGTTAGTGTGAAAAAGATTTCGGAAACTTTTAACACCATTAAACAAGCAGCTGAATTCTCCGGTCTGTCTGAAGATACGATTCGTTATTACGAAAAAATCGGTTTGTTGCCCTATGCGGATCGCAAAGCAAATGGTCACAGGACTTACAGTCAATATCAGCTTGAAGCTATGATCTTTCTGACGAGACTAAAAGCAACAGGAATGACATTGGAAGAAATGAAACATTATCGCAAGCTTTCTGAAGAAGGCCCAACTGCCATTCCCAAAAAAATTGCCCTTTTAAAAAAGCAGAAGGAAAGAATTCAAAACGAGGTTTCTCGATTACTGGATACGCAAAGAATTATTGATTATAAAATCGACCATTACAACGATATTCTATTCAATCCTGATATAGATGATAGCAACTGTGACCCCATAGAATAGGATGAACCCCTCCCAACTGGCTGGATCTAGACGGTTGGGATTTTGTTTGTCTTACTTATGTATTTTAAAGAGGGAGCGTAATCATTTGAAGTCACATGTTATGATTTCACATCATACAAATGACCATGAAAGCAGATACGAGGAGGTAAACAAAAATGACTTACACCCCTTATCCGTCAAACGATCGCCAATATCATCCCGTTACCGCTTAGACCCTTTCAACCCCTGTAATCATTCAAGGAAATAATATAACGACGAGCCAATCCCCCCTTTGAATTATCAGCCTCCAGGCGCTCCATATCCGGAGATCTACGTCCCTGCGGTGAATTTTCAAAGGGTTGGTGCTCAAGTTAATTGGAACCCGCAATCTCAAAGCCTATCCATGACATCTAATGATGCCAATCTACAAAAGGCCTTAAATACCATATAGGCGAGATTAATGATGTTTAAGTTTCAGCGTGTAGCAAATTATAAGCAATTGTTAAAATTTTACTATATTTAACCAATATCTCGACTCTTATTTTAAAATTTATTGTTTGCCGCCAACATATAATGCTTCCCTATGGCCTCTTGCAAGCAATTTTTACATATGTATTTTCCTTGAATAGCAATGAGATCATCAACATAACTGTTACAACAAAATATACAATGGCAATGTGCCGCTTGGAAATAAAAATATCCTTCTGCTATTTGAAAAATTTCAAGAGACATGTAGCTCTGCCATCTTAATTCTCTACGATAAGGCGCAGGAATATTAACCTTTCCACGTGATATTATTTTACGAATTAACCCAGTAGTGGGCTTTTTGACTACTGTATTCATATATATACCGTACTCGCTATATAACCATTCAACTTCTCTGGAATAGATGCGACAAGTTTTTATTATCTCTTTAGGCAGCAAAATATAGCCACTTGAATCTAAACTTACACTCGTAAGATATTTCAACGCTTCTCCTCTCTCTTCCTTTAAATAGAATTTAATGATTTCTATAGATAAGTTGCTACGCTTAGATGGAAGAGTAACATTCAGTGCTATTCTATTAGCCCTTATTTTATATATACTCATTTTGCCTTGATATGCCGTAGAATGATTTATGAAGACCATAAAATTTAGACATTCCCCACTTCTTTTATGCTAAAGAAAAGCGTTTCTATCCGTTGTAAACATTCAACGTACTGGGATTATTAGGACTTTCTAATCCGATGCTTATTAAATGAGCTGGGTTAACTTGTTCAAGTAAAACCTTTAATGCCTTGTTCTTGCCCTTTGGTAAGACGTCAAGCCATTCACGAAATAAAGCAGTGAATCCTTGGATCAGCTGCTCTTTTATACAGCCAACTTTAGGGAGTCCTCAAGCTCGATGAATCATCAGCTCGACTTGCAAAAGTTGAGCATCAGAAAGTGCGGAATCCGATAACAAGCATCAAAGGATTCCTTCAGCTTTGAAGATAGATATGCTCCTGCTTTTAGAGAGGGCAAAACAAGCGTATTTCGTAGGCTAGAATCGCTACACCTTCTCCTACAACACGAATGTTTCTATGTTGGGCTCCCCGTTTATCCTCGTAGCTTGAACCCGATTGATATCCTTAACTTCCTTTATCGTGATCACCTCCTCACAAGCTGTGTTGTGAGTCGAAAAAGGGTGACAACAAAAAAGTTACAGCATGGGTTGCTCTATATTTTATACCTTAGATCGTGTGAGCTAGCCTCGCATACGATCTTGAAATACCTTTTTCTCAAGACTGGACAAACGTTTGATAATATCATAATTTAATTTCCCTATGCTATGCTTAAATTCATTAATCGTAGACTTTTGCTTTTGCAGCTGTTTTTTTAATGCATTGTTCTCTGTAATCAATTGCTCAAGCTCAACAAGAAAAAAGCTGTAATCCTTAATCACTTCATCTAGAAATTGGTCAACTGCGTTACAGTTATAGCCGAACAGATTCTTTTTAAATTCCCTTTCCCAAATTTGTTGAGCAGTCATTGGTACTCTATGAATGGTGACTCACTCCATTTCCCATCACAATTTACATGGCTGGATCCCCTAAAGGTTTAGGGAATCCACCAGTGATGCCGCCATTTCAAGCTCATTCATTATGACCATCGCTTTCTGAGGCCATTTTTTGTTCCCACTTCTCTAATTGCTTCGACGCAAATTGCCTTCCTCCTAAACCGAATGAAAGGGCAAAAGCAACCGCAATTGCCCCTAAGCATAGGATAAATGCAGCATGAATGATAGAGGTTGCAACGTTCAATTGATCTAACGCCATGAATAATGAAAAAACAAAAATCGCATACTTGGCGGTCTGGCTAAAAAAAATCATATTCGTTCCAACGGAATTCCCAATGCCAGAAAGGAGACGGGAAACAAGATGTCCTAAATAAAGGCCTGCTCCAACAATGACAATCGCTACTAATAAGTTGGGAAGATAACCAATAACCACTGAGACGATTGTAACGAGGATATTGAAATGCAGGATTTGTAAAGCCTCGACACTGAACAATAACAGGATGACAATCTGAGCAATCTTTCCTACCCATTGCGAAGGAGGCACCTGCATTTTCAATGAATGAAGCCCCAATGAAGAAGGGAGCCTATTAAAACCCAGGCTTCCTAATAGATTCGTGATAAAGCGTGAAACCCAACGTCCTACAATGATACCTAGTACGATCATTAACAAGGCCACAACGATATTTGGGATTATCACAAACACTTCATTTAACATTTGAATCGCGGGTTGAGCAATCCCTTGTACATGCAACTGCTTTAAAACCGTTATTGCCGTCGGAATTAAAATAAGAACAAAGGCAATGGTCCCGATCATTGAGGAAAGTCGCCTACCCCCTAGTATCTCAGACAGACCTAATCGTTCTGAAGCCTTGTCTAATCCCATTGTCCTTAACAGATTCGCAAGAAGATCACGGACAACTTTAGCAATCAACCAACCGATAAGACCAATGACACCAGCGGCTACAAAGTAAGGAATGAAATTAAGAAACTTAGCAATCATCAAAGAGAGAGGCTGCGTTATACCAACAATTTTTAAAGGTCCAAGGATAGCCGGTAAAAAGAGAACAATAACAAGATAAAAAACGATTTTCCCCAGCATGGATAAAAAACGGTTCCCCTGATCTTCGTTTTCCACTGTATTGATTTTCATTAATAAATGTTGAATATGTAGTTTCCTGCCCCCGACCTCAACCAAAAATTTCAACACAATGGCAACTACCCAAGCTAATAACAGGATTAATGCTGCCCAAATGACATTCGGAATAGCCGTGGTGATCGCCGATAGCATATTCGCAATCGGTTGAGCCACAATACTTAAGTTCAACATATTGAAAAATATCAAATATAAAAACACTAAAAGTACATAATAAATGACTTTTCCAACTGTTGCACTAATGGGTGTCGATCGTGGAGCCCCTTGTTCCTCCTCTTGTGCGATCCATCCTCCGACTTTTTCGTCCAGACCGCTTTTGGATAAAATTTTGGTTAATGAACTGCTGACTCCTTTAGAAATCAACCAACCCACCAACAAAATAAACAGTGCAAAAATCAGATTAGGAAGTCCTCCTAAGTACTGAGTCCATGACGTAAATAATTCAGTGATGTGCATTCAATAAAGCCCCTTTCAACGCAACATTTTTTAAGTAATCTATGTAAAAATAGAGGGATTCATTAGATCCTCCTATCAGATTGTCTTTATTAAACTATCCAAACCGTATGATTGTAGCTCTCCTGTTTGTATTGAATCAGATCAATAGCTGAATAAACTGCGAGGGAGCAGCACAGCTGCCTTGTGATTTAAATCCGGAGCCATCGCAGTCATTACAATAACCAATAGTTTATACCTGCCATTCCATTATCTTTATATCAAGATAAGTGGCCAAATTAATGCGATTCCCATCCACTTTATTATTAAATATTTATCTTAACTTAAAGATTTCTCATAATAAGATATCTATGATTGTCAGCACTTTGACTCATGAGTCATGGATGGCTGGCCTTTTATAAAGAGATAACAATTGTATTGGAAAATACATATTTGTTTTTATAAAATAGAGTTCGTTTGAAGGAAAGAAAAACAGGCATAATATTGAAAAAAAACTCTATGTAGAATTACCACGAGTTTTCCCTCAATCATATATTATGTTTCCATTATCTCTTTCGTTTGTTGTTGAGTGGTTATTTTGGGCGTCCAAAAGAGAAAACACCTCTTCAATTCAGACAGGACAATAGTCGCTCCTTGCAAGATAGCTGATTAGCTACAAGTCCTCTGCATCAAATACCTCTCCTTTTTAATAAAGGCTTTCCTCAATATGGTCGTACACAACATTACCAATCAAGCGATCTACCGCCATTTCTACCAAATAACGTTTTAAAAAGCATCTCCCATAAACGCTTACTCTAATCGGAATGGGCACCCCTAAACTTATCATATTCGTAATCTTCTATTTATCTTTATTTAATTTATCCTTAGTATGAAGAAACACAAAATAATTGTTCCTGTAATGTACAGTGGCTTAGGAACCGCTCTTTTAATACCAAAATACCCCTTTAGATCTAATTACTGATAAAAAGGTGAAATTTCAGCTGTTTTTTTTAAGATTGTCTCACTGCTGTGTTCTTATTTCCTTAACTCCACGATTCCCGCTATGTGTTCATAAGACTGTATCACCCAAATACAAAGAGGCAAAAATATATATGTCCCCTGTTACTTGCATCATTGTCTTAAATTGTTGCCTCATTCTATCATTGACCTTCCATCAAAAAGTCGCATGCATTAGAATTAGGGGTTAAAGGGCCAAAGTTGTTTAGGAGGATCTTATGTTTGACCAAACAAATCACTTACAAAATGAGCTTGCTGAACTCATTGATCGTCATACTGACAAGGAAGGCTATCGCTCTACGGCAATTCCATACCTTGGTTTCTCTCGTTACTCCACTTCTCATTATTCCACCTTGGCTGGACCTCCCTACGGACTCTATAATCCTTCGCTTGGCATTGTCGTTCAGGGTACAAAGGATGTAATACTTGGTGGTGTTCGTTTTAGGTATGGTCCATCAAATTACTTTGTGACATCCATGGACTTACCTATTATCTTCGAGGCGCCGGAAGCATCCCCCCAAGTTCCCAACTTAGCATGTAAAATCGAATTTACTCCTAGCCTCATATTAGAGATATTAGGCACTGACGCGTTTAAGGTAACCTCAAAGAAAACTCCTAAACAAGGCATGTATGTTGCTAAATTAGATGTATCTATGTTAGATGCTGTTGTAAGGCTCGTTCGTTTGCTGGATAAACCAGACGATATTCCAATCCTTGCACCTCTCTATACAAAAGAAATACTATACAAAGCATTGCGTGGTGAACAGGGAGATTCAATAAGACGAATAGTAATGGATAGGAGTCCAACCATTCACATCCAAAATGCAATTCAACACATCCTACAGCACTTTCATGACTCACTTCGAATTGAGGATCTAGCAGGTGTCGCCAAGATGAGTATTCCATCATTCCACAGGCACTTTAAGGAAGTCACAGCCATGAGTCCCATTCAATTCCAAAAACAGTTGAGGCTTCAGGAAGCTCGACGCCTAATAATATCCGAATCAATGGACGTTGCAAATGCTGCATTTCAGGTTGGCTATGAAAGTCCAACTCAATTTAGCAGAGAGTATTCACGTATGTTTGGTTTTCCTCCTAGAGAAGAGGAGAAAAAAACAGTTTAGTCTGTTCAACACTATATGCCTAACAAAGGCAGTTTGAGTGTACTCGCTAGAGGACCTACTTATGCTCTTCTATAAATAACGGGCTATATTTTACAACGCTTCACTATACCTATATCCACGTCTGAGTGTACTCTTATCACCTCTAAAACAAAATCGACCACTGAAGTTCGTGGTCGATTGTTTTAAACTCACTTTTTTAATAACGGTTCCTGTTCTTCTTCTATTCCAACAAGCGCGAGCATCGTTAAGAAAATGCGTTGAACTTGGTCATAAGCACCTGTGGGATCAAAGTTTTCCTCTAATGTATGCATGCCCCTGATCACTCCCCCACCACCTAAAGTGAGTGCAGGAATCCCTAGACTAATAGGAACATTGGCATCTGTACTACTCGCTCCCTCTAACCTCGGTTCGTGTCCCAATACATGCGAGCTAGCTAACGCGACTTGTACAATCGGAGCATCCTTTCCTTGTATCCCAGTCGGTCGATCCCCCACCTGTGTCATTTCCACTTTGAGTTGATCGCTCTCCCATCTTTCATTTTCATCTCTCGCTGCTCTGCGGATAAGAGCTAGGATCTCTTCGTTAAGCTTTTGTAATGCCTCGGGTGAAGAGGAGCGAAGATCAAGTGTTAGAGAAGCCTGCTCAGCAATCGCATTGATTGAAGTGCCACCTTCTACTGTTCCAACATTAAATGTCGTCTTCGGATCACTAGGCGGTCTAACATCTGCAATCAGCGCAATCGCCCGACCCAAAGCATGTGTCGCACTGGGCACCCCAAAGGTACCAAAGCTGTGCCCCCCGGGGCCTTTATACGTTACATGATAACGCAGACTGCCTACAGCCGCATAAATCGTTTCATCACCCTGTTCAACGGAAATAAAACCATCAATATTTTCATTGTTCTTAAATAGCGCTTTGACACCACGTAAATTACCCAGACCTTCTTCGCCTACCGTTCCAACAAATAAAAGATCCCCTACCGTTTTCACGCCAGCCTGATCAAGCGCACGAATCAATGTCAGAAGCGCGGTCAATCCTCTACCATCATCACCAATTCCTGGTGCGTAAAGAACATTACCTTTTTTCGTAACAACTGTGTCTGTACCTTCCGGAAAAACAGTATCTAAGTGGGCAGATACAACGAGGGTAGGACCAGCCCCATTGCCCCGTCTCCAGCCCATAACATTACCGACCTCATCAATCGCTACATCCTTAAGGCCCAGTTCACTGAATCTGTTCTTTAGATAAGCTGCCCGTTTGCCTTCTTTAAAAGGGGGAGAAGGAATTTCAGTAATCGTGATTTGCTCTTCAACCGTTGCCTCATGATCCTTTTCTAAGAAATGCAAACCAAGCTGCACTTGTTTTAGACGTTTAAGCTGTTCCAGTTGTTCCACAAAATCTGTTCTTAACTGTTCTTCCATTGATAGACCTCCTCTGCTCATTTTTAAAATAAAACCGCCAATTCATGTCAAGAAGGAAAACCTGTTGAGTCAACACCTTAGTCCAAAAAGCTCCCCTTGAGGAAATCCTTAACATATGCCATGGTCTTGAGGTCAGCCCAAAACATAACTTTATTAAGCAATACTACTACATGGCGAGAGGGGGCGTCTAACCTATATATGTAAATTCGGATAACATTTTAAAAGGTTATTGACGGCTCCCTTTGCAATGACAGTATAATATCAACAAAGTAGTTCAAATGACCGCATATCTTATGTGCATTGTCAGACCTTAAGCTGACGAGCGCTCTAACACACCATTGTAGCTCGTGCTGCCTCTAACCTCGCAGGGGTTCCTTAGGTGTACCCTTCGCTTGTTTTCTGATCACTAGTGGTAAAAGTAGACTATTCAATAATACCAACAGCAGCCCCATTGCCAAAAAAACAATAACTGGCTTAAATTCAGCTAAGAATACACCTGAAATGCCAGAACCAGCAGCCATGCCAATATATTTGACGAAATTAAACATGCCTAACGCACTCCCCCTTTGCTGTTCATATTCATCGGTGATCATCGTTGTTAATAAGGGCGTTATTGTCCCCATGGCTATCCCATAAAAGGCAAGAATAAGAGATACGCTAAACAAGGAGAGTGATTGCGTCCATGCAAATAACACAATGCAGCAAGCCAAGATGATACTACTAATGACAAGTAAATGATTGAGTGAGATTCTAGATTTGCCATATTTGAATACCGTATTCCCTACAATCATTAATAAGGCTATAGGCAAGTAGAGTAACCCTACTATTCCTAATTTAAGATGAAAGTGACTGGTAAATAAAATAGGCAAATAGACAATGATTGAGAAGTAAATGAAATAAATAAAAAAGTTCAAGATAAAGATGGCGTTTCCTGCCTTATTCTTAAAAACCATTCCATAATTGACTAAAACTTTATTTATACGGAGCGGCTTCTTCTCTTCCACCGTCATTTTAGGGAAGAAAATCCAGTTCGCAATCAATAAAACAACGGAAACCGCCGCAAGGAACCAGAAGATCCCCGAGTAAGCGTAATGCTCACCTATCCATCCGCCAAGCAAAGGGGCTATTGCTGAAGCGACAGATAATGCCGTTTGGTAAGTCCCCATCGCGCTTGAACGCTGGCTACCTTGAAAAAGTTGGCCAATTGTTGTTGCTGCAATGAGAGGCAGAGCAGCCGTTCCAATCGCCTGCAAGCACCTGAACAAGATAAATACGGTAAAACTCTGTGTAAGCGCACACCCTATACTGACAATCACAGTTAAAAAGATACTCGGAACAAGGATAAATCTAGCTCCTTTAAAATCAACAAATATTCCAAAAACAATCTGCATAATGGCAAAAATTAAAGTGAAGATCGACACAGACATATCAACTAAACTTAAGGAAACATGAAATGAATCCTTGATCGAAGGTATGATTGGCGAATAGATATTGACGTTCATCGCAGCAAAAAAAGCGCTTATACAAACGAGATACAAAATGAAAGTAGAACTGCCTTTAATAGACTTCATATTAATTGACTCTCCCTTTCGATATTGAGGTTAACAGGGTCATCATGGCCCCACGAAGTTTGCCCAAGAGATGCCATGTAAACTAGCCTAGACTGCCGGAATCCATTTGGTTCATCGAGAAAACTCCTCTCTAGTTCGGTGACTATGCCTTTTATATTTGTTTGTACAAACAAATATATGTATAAAAAAAATTCTTAACTCATGTCTGCTCCTCTAGTTTTTCTCCGGCTTCGTGTATTAATGCTATGATTTGATCCGCCTCTTGCTTGCCTAGAATATCCGTATAACGTTGGTGAACGTTATCCCAGGCAGACTCTAAATCTTTTTGTAATTGTAATCCCTTTTCCGTAGGGGCAATAAGTGATGTACGGCCTTCCTGCTTACTTATCACAAGCCCTTTCCCCTTTAACTTTTCAATAAACCGCGTCACAGTAGAAGGGGTCAAATGCAAAATTTCCCCAAGCTCTTTCTGAGATATCTCTCTTTTTTCATTGACAGCCATGAGCAAAAAACCGTAAGTAGGCGACAAACCGGTAAAACGAAATTCCTCATCAGTAATTTTTATCAAGATACGGTTGAGTTTACCTACAGTAAAGAATAAGCAGCGTTCAAGAAGTTGTTTGGTAGGTTTATTAACCACAAGGCATCACCTCTTATTGTTTGTACATACAAATAATAAGATAGTCCGCTCACTTTGTCAAGGAGATTTCAAATTCATTAATCAATCTCGAACCAATCCCCATGCTTTGGCGCTCTGTTGTTACACACATTTCATTTAAATAAAAGTGGTCGCTATCCAGCCACCTTTCTGTATACCCTAACAAAAAACGAATCAATTGATTTTCTTCATCACAGATGCCCACACCTAAAAATTTACGATTTCTAAAAATATCGGTTAATCGTTCATTGGCATCTTTTTCTTTCCACCTCTCTTTCCAAGAGGCACGGTTAAAAACACCAGTATATAACTTCGTACACTCTTCAATATTTTCTTCTGAAAGGTCTTTATTTTATAATTCATTATCAAATGTTTCTCCTCTCTCCTCTTCAAGTCGCCTGTCCATTAGTTTCATCAGTCCTCCGTGCAAATCATGCCTAATTTTTTGATTTTAAAAATCGTCTAATAAGTTTCATAATTATGCCTCAAAAATTTACCCTTAAACTTAAAATACTATTTAATTGAAAAAGGACTGCACCATAGAATATAAAAATAAATAATACCAAAGCGTCATCCACTATATCCATGAATACAAATACATTTTTATTATACGAACACCTGCTAGCAGATTGGTTAGTAGGCGCTTTTATTTCACATGAGCTCAATCTCGAATATGTATTTTTTCTTCCTTAAATTGGGAATATGATTTTTAGAGTGGGCAAGAGAAGTGTCTATCAAGGATAAATGAGCAACTTGTACTTTTTTCTTCTATATTAGTTTTTATAAAAAAGCTTGATCATCTTCTTATGTCGTTCAACAAGCGGTTTTGGTTGAAGAATGGATTTCAATATAATTTTATTATTCGAGGGGATACAGCAACGATTTCTGTTTTTTCGGGCCATTTTAAACTGGCCGACTATACTTTAAAAGCTTCTTAATGGACCAGCGCCATATCAGGAAAAACGATGTGATCACCGGAGAAATGTTATCGGTACAGTCGGCCAAAATACCATTTCCTTTACGAATCGTTGCCGCTCCCCCAATTGAGGCACTCACTTCAACTGGCCATTAACCTCTACCGCTGAACCGCTTGATCGCCTCTTCAGTCACCGGCTCGAAGAGGTTAACAAGATTGCCGTCAGGATCACGGAACAGCGCAGAACGGTTCCCCCACGGCATCGTGGTCGGTTCTTTTACCCATTCGTTGACGAACGGCTTCAAGCGCTCGTATTCAGCATCGACATCGTGGACGTGGAACTCGATAATGACCGTGTGATTATCGGCTGCCACTGCGGACCCAGTGCCGAACAGTGACACTGTCTGGGAGTGGCCAATCGCCAGAGTGCACGAGGGCACAACGAGTTCGGCAAAGACTGGCGCGGGACGCTCCGCCGAAACCTCCATGACTTTCTCATAGAACTCGACGAGGCGATCCACGTCGTCGGTAATAATGCGTACAGAAGCGAAATTCATAAGATATCATCCTTCCTATAATAAATCTGATTGAATCAGAAACTGAACCATTTGGTCCAACGGCCCTTCCACACCTGATTGCTGCTCAATTGATCCATAGTATCCTCCAACCGATGCAAGACAATCTTCGCGTTATCTCTCACTCCTTTACGTTGGCTTACTCTGATTATAAGAAAACGCTACTGACAACAGTATGTCAGTAGCGTTTTAACATTTTTTCGACTTCTTCACGAATCTGATTTCGAAAGGATTCAGGCTCCAATACACTCACAGCTGCGCCCCAGCCAAGCACCCATTGCAGCAATTCTTCCAGTTGACGAACGCGTAAGACCACGTGCAGTCCATCTTGATGTTCCTCCATAGCCTCTATGTATTGATAGTTCGATTCCTTGACCCTATCTGAAATGTCCGGGTTAAATCGCAGGCGAACTTGTAAGTGCCGATCATCTGGAGGGGTATAATCCCTTAAGTTAAAATATACTGGCAGTTCAAATCGTTCCTCCAAATCAATAAGTTCCGTCATTCGGGACAAGCGAAAATGGCGAATGTCTTGACGTAGATCACACCGGGCCACAAGCATCCATGAGCCTTGAACGAGCACTAACCCATAGGGAGCAACAGTGCGAACACTATAGCGATTGCCCTCGAAATCTGGAAGTTTTTTTGCATAATGAAAGCTGATCTTTCGCCCGTTTAATAGTGCTCGACGGATCTTTTCTAGATATTTCTTTTCTTTCGATGGCATAACCTGTTTATCAGAAATGAGCAAACGCATAGACTGGCGTATACGAGCGGCTTCATTGCGAACGCTCTCCGGCAGCAGGGTCTCAATTTTACTGCGAGCGGCTTGAGCCCTGACACGATAATCATCATCAAATTGTTGTTCGATAAAGTCCGTTCCAATCAGCAAGCTCACGGCCTCTTGTACCGTGAAACTGATCGGTGGCAGGAAATAGCCTTCCATCAAGGAATAGCCTGTTCCAGGGGCTCCTATGATCGGCACGCCCGCTTCACTCAGCGCCTGTATGTCACGGTAGATGGTCCGTACACTCGTTTCAAATAAGGTCGCCAAATCTTCAGCCCGTACCACTTTTTTACGTTCCAGCTCCAGCACGATGGCTAACAAACGGTCGGTTTTGTTCATTGGTTGCCCCTCCTTGAAGGCTTATTTCAAAAGTAAAAGCATCATATCTTAATGGAGAAGGTAATTTAGCAAATATGAAGTTGTTGGACATGGGATGCATATTGGCATCTATGCGAGAATCCCTACAAAATAAGGACAAAGCTTCTATGGGTGTTATTCCATTAACTAGCCGTTCATTGTCTATCTATGTTATTTTTACCATAAAAGGCCCCTTTGGACAATGCATAGCCAAAGGGGCGAAATAGTTGACCTTTTTTATAAACAATATGACTTTATTTCAAATCCACACAACTCTAAAACCTTCAACACCTGCTTATTCCACAGTCACGGATTTGGCAAGGTTACGTGGTTTATCCACATCGCAATCGCGTTGGAGGGCTGCATAATAAGCGAGCAGCTGCATAGGTACGACGGATACAAGTGGTGTGAGTGCGTCATGGACTTCTGGAAGGACGAGGCTATCACCTTCTTCATTCAAGCCTTCAAGGCTGATGATGCAGGCATTGGCACCACGGGAAACGACTTCTTTTACATTGCTACGGATGCTACCATTGACATGATACTGGGTGGCAAGCGCGATGACCGGTGTGCCTTTTTCGATAAGGGCAATGGTGCCATGCTTGAGTTCACCGCCAGCAAAGCCTTCTGCTTGAACATAGGATATTTCTTTTAGCTTAAGGGCTGCTTCGAGGCACACATAATAATCAACAGCGCGGCCAATATAAAAAGCATTGCGTGTTCCTGTGAGATAGTCACGTGCCATTTGCTCAAGGACATCCTTTTGATCGACCAGAGCTTCCATGGCGTTAGCCACAATACTGAGCTCCTTCGTAAAATCGAAGCCAATATCCATGCCGTTATGCTCAGCAATATCCACAGCAAGTATAGAAAGAACAGCGATCTGCGCTGTATAAGCCTTTGTAGAAGCGACGGCAATTTCAGGTCCAGCATGAAGCAGCAATGTATGGTCCGCTTCACGAGACAAGGTTGAACCTGGAACATTGGTCAAGGTGAGCGTACGGAAGCCCAGCTTCTTCACGTGAACGAGCACCGCACGGCTATCAGCCGTTTCACCACTTTGGGAAATGAAAACAAACAACGGATTTTTCGAAAGAAGCGGCATATTATAGGAAAACTCACTAGCAATATGCACTTCTGTCGGCACTCCGGCGATGCTTTCAAGCATCTGCTTGCCGACTAATCCTGCATGGTAGCTCGTGCCACAAGCAATGATATAAAGACGGTCCGATTGATCGATAGCCGCACGAATATCAGCATCGATTTCAATCTCACCTTGCTCATTTTGATAAGCCATGAGCAGCTTACGAATCACTGCCGGTTGTTCATCAATTTCCTTCAGCATGTAATGCGGATAGGTCCCTTTTTCAATGTCACCCGCATCAAGTTCAGCTTTATAAGGCGCCCGTTCCACCTTCTGTCCGGCTAAGGTTTCGATGGTGTACCCTTGGCGAGTGACAATGATGACCTCTTCATCCATCAGTTCAACAAATTGATCCGTAACATGGATCATAGCCATGGCATCACTCGCTACAACATTAAAGCCATCACCAACGCCGACTAAAAGTGGGCTTTTATTCTTACCCACATAGATGGCTTCTGGGTTTTGATTGTCAATCATAGCAATGGCATAAGAGCCATGCAATAAGCCTAATGCCTTACGGAAGGCCGCTTCTACCTTCTCGCCTTCATTAACAAATTTTTCAATAAGCTGAACGACAACCTCGGTGTCTGTCTCACTTCTAAAGTTAAGATCAGCGAGATAGTCTGCTTTTAATTTGTAATCATTTTCGATGACACCGTTGTGTACAAGTGTAAAACGCCCTGAAGCACTTTGATGTGGGTGCGCATTTTCTTGATTCGGTTCCCCGTGGGTAGCCCAACGTGTATGCCCAATTCCGAGGGTGCCTGCAATGTTTTCATCCACTGCTTTTTCAAGAACCGCAATGCGTCCTTTTTCTTTGAAAACATGCACACCTTTAGAATTGAGTATCGCAATACCCGCCGAATCATAGCCTCGATACTCAAGCTTTTTCAAGCCATGAATTAAAATATCCTTTGCATCCTTCAATCCTACATATCCTACAATACCGCACATATGTCTCTTCCCCCTATTGGTGGGGTAAGACGACCCGCGGGGTAATCTTACCCCACTTGTTATCAAATTAGTTTGGTTCACGGCCAGACTCTTGTCCGCATGGTTGCCCATCCGTTTTCAAGCCTTGGCTTCCGGGTGTGAAGAGCCCGAGAGGCATCCGCCGAAAGTTTCGATTAACCTCTTCCTCGTCAACTGCTACTCCGAGCAGTCCTGGCGCTTGATTATGAAGTTTTGGCTATCCACCTTTCTATTATTGACTAAAAATCATACTTAAATGTTTCTAACCTTTAGCTCAAGCTTTCTTGCTCAGCTAATACCCTCTAATAGTATAAATATAAAATAAAATTGTCAATGGCGATTTTGTTAACTCTATATTACAGCCATATGCAGAGCATCAAAAGATGTGAAACAATCAAGCAAATAAACCTGATCATTATAAGGTCCTAAATTTATTAAATGCAGTATTTTTTAATATGCTGCAAGCAGCTTTTATTAAAATGGTAGCGCCTTTTGTGGCACTCACACCTTGATTCGGAAGCTTGGGCCCCGATTTGTGCCCTTTTCGGAAACTTCGGGCTTTATTTGTTACTTTGCGCCGAGCTTTTGTTAAAATGACCTGCCTTTTATTACGATCTAGGAGGCCTTTGTTCACTTACCCCTCTCTTTGGTTGCATTAAGCTGTGATCCAGAAATTTCGCTACCCCTCTGCACTTTTACAGGTCAAGTGGATGGGAGTAGAGATAGAGATCATACCTTTCCGATGGCCGGAGGTTTATCCCCTTCTTAAAAGCGTTGTTCCGCGGAAGCTGACTACAAAGAATATAGGAACAGGGGCTTCTTAGTCTAAGTATCTTACATTTTCAAGGCACTTTGGTTAAACACATCACATCCATATGATAACACCAAAGCTAGCACATCAATCCCACCCCAAAAGTAAAAAACACTTTTCGGGGACCCCGATGGTGCGGCGAACGCCAAAGCGAGCGTATCCTGCGCGTCGGAGGCCGTGCCGTGGAATGCGAGCTGCCTGGAGCGGAATCGCGCATCGTCCTGATGACCAGAAATTTTATACTCTCTTATCTTTTTAGAAAACTTGGCTATCGCCAAGCCTCAGGTGGCGATAGTCAAAGCCCGACTTATACTATCTTCTTTTATGAGCGTCAGCGAAGTTATAAATTCTGATAGGTATAAAAAGGGAAGCGAAAAATCGCTTCCTCCTATGCTTCTTCAGTTGCTCCTAGTTCTTCTTTAACAACACGTGTGATTCTTTCCACATACTGTTCACATTCTTCCTCTGTTGGTGCCTCTACCATGACGCGTACTAAGGACTCGGTACCAGAAGGACGGACGAGCACACGGCCATTATCGCCAAGCTCCGTCTCCACGGCTTGAATAGCCTCTGCTACCCTTGGATTTTCTTTCACTTGATGTTTATCCGTTACTTTGATGTTCACAAGCCTTTGAGGGAAGGTCTTGACTTCTGCAGCCAATTCAGATAACGGCTTCCCTGTGGCTTTAATGATATTGACCAACTGCAACGCTGAGAGCATGCCGTCCCCTGTTGTTGTATGATTAAGAAAAATAATGTGGCCCGACTGTTCTCCACCCAATGTATACCCATTGTTCCGCATCTCTTCCATCACATAGCGGTCACCGACTGCCGTCTTTTTTGTCGCAATACCCGCAGTCTCTAAAGCTTTATAAAGTCCTATATTGCTCATCACCGTTGTCACTAATGTATGATCATTAAGCTGACCTTGTTCCTTTAAGTGCTTTGCGCATATGTACATAATTTTATCGCCATCGACGATATTGCCATTTTCATCGACTGCAATCAAACGGTCACCATCACCATCAAAGGATAGACCGACATCAGCGCCTTGTGCCTTGACATGGTCACTTAAGGCCGCTGGATGGGTAGAACCAACACCATCGTTAATATTCACGCCATTAGGGTTGGTACCGATCGTTGTGATCTCAGCCTCTAGGTCCGCAAATAAATGCGGCGCTAAAGCAGAGGTTGCCCCATTCGCACAGTCCAAAGCAACGCGGAGGCCACTGAAGTCCTCTTCTTCAACCGTTTGTTTGAGGAATTGCATATACTTTTGTGTGCCTTCAAAATAATCGCCTACAATGCCTACATCGGCACCTGTTGGTCGAAGAATACCCTGCCCGTCATCAATGAGGGCTTCAATGCCTTCCTCCTGTTCATCGGTCAGCTTAAAGCCATCAGAGCCAAAGAACTTAATTCCGTTATCTTCTACAGGGTTATGCGATGCAGAAATCATAATCCCTGCATGTGCACCCATCACTTTAGTCAAATAGGCAACGCCTGGTGTGGAAAGCACACCCAATCTCAAAACTTCGGCACCGATAGAAAGCAAGCCAGCAATGAGAGCCGCTTCGAGCATTTCCCCGGAAATGCGTGTATCGCGCCCAACTAAAATCTTAGGGCGCTGCACATCCTTTGCAAGCGCAAAGCCGCCAGCACGTCCTAGCTTAAAGGCTAATTCAGGTGTGAGTTCCGTGTTGGCTATCCCTCGCACACCGTCTGTTCCGAAATATTTACCCATTTTTTAATTCGCTCCTTTAATTCCTCATCACACGTTTAATAATCAACATTTCATTTACTTTAATTCTGCAACCCCATCCCTCACCCTTTGTCTGTATCATCAATGGTGACCGTTGCTTTTGCTTTAGATGGAGTCCCGGTCATATAATCTGGAACGGTCACCTTGATCGGTACCTCATGTTCCCCTTTCGATAAATGAGAGATATCGATTGTAGCTTGTACATCTGTCCTTTGTAATTGATCCATCAGCTTTTTCGCTCCTGACAGCTTGACGTCAACGCGCTGACTTTTTGGATCACTAAAGGTCACTTGACGATCCTTGTCTGCCTTATCGTTCACCAAGATCGGAATATCCTTCACCACTTTTGAAACCGCCTTACCAACATGGACGGTCACTGTAATTTGTTCAGGAGAGACTTGATCTGCCGATTTGGGTGTGGGGACATCAACTTGAACGGTCTTCGTCTCGTTCACCCCATCGACAGGAACGTCAATATCCTCTATCCCATCAATCCCGTCTAGGACATCCTTGGTACCAAAGACTTTGACGGTATTCGGATCAATATCCATGCTCTCAATAGCATACCCATCCGCAGGATCACCCTGAGGCTTGACCGATATAGGGACATCTTTAGAAGGACTGACAATCGGAATCTTAACCCTAGCCACAGATGGCTTAATATCAACATCAAGTTGATTGCCGTTTTTATCGTAAGCATTTAACGGAACATCTTGCTCAACGGATTTTGACACATCCTTAAGATCAACAACACCTTTTACAAAAGCAATTTGATCAACAAGCTGTTCTGCTCCAGTGACTGAAACCTTTTCCGGATCTGTAGAGTAATCTCCTACAGAATAGCCATCAGCGATGTCAGCACGATTTAGGAGATCCATGCTAACTGAGAACGTTTTTGTGATTTTCTTTTGAATGGTTACATTAATTGTTGACGGAATAGGCTCTACAGAGAGATCCGATGGGAACCCCTTGGTTTGTACCTTCACCACATGCTTTCCGGGCTTTTTATTGGTTAAATCAACATAGGCCTTGCGTGAGTTTTGCAATTTCGCAAGGGTGATGGTTTCCGATGAACCCGTCAGCCGAACTTTAACCGTTGGTGGCAATCCAAGGACAATGTATTGGTTCGAATCATACTGAGCATCAAGGTTCTCTGTCACCGTATCCACATGGTTGCCCGTAGGTATTTGTGTACCACCGCTATTATTCTGATTTTGATCTTTAGTCGACACCATGCTGAATAACATCAAGGCAATGAGAAAAGAGATAATTTTTATAAACCATGTATTCCGAAATAATTTATCCATTGTTCTTACCTCTCCAGTTCCATCGTAATCCACCCGTCGATTTTACCTGAAAGAGCCATTCCTTCTCTAAAAGTTCCCGTAATCTCTCCTCTGAAATGTTTCGAAAAAGTTCTCCATTTTTTGTTAAAGAGATGCCTCCTGTTTCTTCAGAGACAATCACTGTTAAGCTATCCGTTACTTCACTTACACCCATTGCTGCGCGATGCCGCGTTCCTAGTTCCTTGGAAATAAAAGGACTTTCTGAAAGTGGCAGGTAGCAAGCTGCGGCGGTGATCTCATCTCCCTTTATAATCACTGCCCCATCATGTAATGGGGTATTTGGAATAAAGACATTGATCAACAGCTGCGAGCTAAGATGCGCATGCATGGGGATACCTGTTTCTATGTACTCGTTGAGACCGGTTTCTCTTTCAATTGACATGAGCGCACCAATACGACGCTTTGCCATATAAGTCGTTGCTTTCACGATGGCTTCGATAGACTGGTTTCGCTGCTCCTCTTCCTGCACCTCTCGTGAAAACAAGCGCCCACGACCCAACTGCTCTAGCGCACGTCTAAGTTCTGGCTGAAAAATGATAATAATCGCCAAAACAGAAAAGGTAATGACCTGCTGCATGATGAAATTTAACGTTTTGAGGCCTAGCTTGTCACTGATAAACCATACGAGCACAACAACAATAATCCCTTTGGACAATTGAACAGCTTTAGTCCCCCGTATGACCATTATCAGTTTATAAATCACGTAGGTAACAACCAGTATATCGACAACTGATCTGAGCAAATCTAAAAAATTTATATCTGACCATGAAAACATGGCGCCCATCCTCCAAACAAATACAGATATCAGTCTTTAAGCATTTGACACTATACACTATTATAACATAGGTAAACCAGTAATCATGAATCGAATCGATTGTAAAAACTCGTCCACTCTTTAGCTATATTACCCCTTACCTCATGTTATAACCTTAAAAATATATAACCATAGCATTCTGGCCCATTTTAAAGTCCTAAAGCCTAAAGATGTCATGCTCTTTCATTCTATAAAACAAAAGCCCTTCTCCTTTAATAGCTCTTAAATAACTCTATCCTGTTCATCCGTATGTAGGAAAGACTTCGGACTGTAGATACAGTTTATGAGTGCACCTTTCCGTACATTCATACGTTTCTACTCTAACACACGCCTTCCTACTTAGATTGATTGCGTTCTAAAAGCATCTTGGGTGTTGATTTTCACCCCAGGTGCTCGCTTTCCACAAGGACACCCTCGTTGTGCCCAATCACTTAATTGCATCTTCTATCTTTCAGTGAGGAGGCATTTTCAATGATCCCTGCCTCCTGTTGGTATTTTTTTCATCTATTTTAACACACGGTGGGGCAGGTTAGTATCATAACCTCTATAGACTTTACTTTTATGGCTATGCCCTTTACTAGTGATATTAGAAAACTTGGCTTGCACCCCTTCGCTGGTACTCCTGATGTGATTTTTGCCAATCACACACTTAGGGTGCCCGCAAGCTTTAATGGCGAAGTCAAAGTTACACTTATACTCTCTTCCTTTATGTGCGTCAGCGAAATTATAAATTCTGATAGTATAAGAAAAACCGGGCGAAAAGCATGCCCGGGCCTTGTCCTTAGTATAGAGCATCATCCAATATGAAAGAGACTTCATTGCATGATTAACAGATTGGAGGGCAAGGCGCGAGGAGGTTTACCACTCCCCCGCGGAAAGCGAGCGGCCTGGAGCGGAAATCCGCACCGTCCTCATGATCAGAAATTTTATACTTTCTGATCTTGCAAAAAAGGCGCTCCAAAATATAGGAGCACCCTCGTCTCATAAACGAGCCATTGAACCGTGGATGAAAAATATAGAAGAAAAGAACCGTTGGATATGATACCAAATCCAACCGAGGATTTGATTAACATTTTCAATCTTTCCACTCACATGTCCAGCAGAGGCCATTAACGAGTCACTATGAATCAAGACGACGTCTCCATCTACTCGACCTTCGATTCTCACTTTCCCATCCGTAATCACAAGATCACCCTTGATCGTCTCACCTTTAGGTACCGTTACCGTATTATTATCACTATAAACAAGCTTTCCCTCACCGTGAACTTCAGCCTTAAATGAATTGTCGTTCCACAATGACATGATGTAGCCGACCATCATAATTAAAAAACAAGCCGCCGCAATGATAATAGGGTGCTTTTTAAACCATTTTAAGACTTTAGAATCCTGCTTTTGATCAGGTAACCGGGCGATGACCTTCTGAGTAAAATAATCGGGAGCAGGTGCTTGATCTAAATGAGTTAGCAAATCTATTGTCTCTTTCAATTCATTGTAATGGCTACAGCAGTCCGAACACACGTCTAGATGTTCCATTAATGCATGGCGTTCTCCCTCATTTGCTTCTTGATCAAGCGCGCGCTGTATGAGCTCACTCATTTCTTTAGAACAAGCCATGACTATCACCTCTTTTATTTCCGCTTTCTCAGTCGTTTTCTCAAAGCCTCGCGTCCCCTATGAATCCGTGTCTTAACAGTCGGAACAGGAAGCTCAAGTATTTCGCTGATTTCCTTTAAGCTTAGATCTTCAATATATTTAAGAATAATTGCCGAGCGATATTTTGGCGGTAATTGATTGATCTCTGATTGGACCCATGCCTGAGTTTCCCGAGAAACAACGTGTTCCTCCGGTAAAGGCTCCTCAGTCGCAAGCTGTGAATACATTGTAAAATCCTCAGCCCCGGGAAGTTTAGCGTCAAGATACGCCCCTGGCTTCTTCTTGCGTAAATAATCAATAGACAGATTCGTTGCGATGCGATAGAGCCAAGTTGAAAATTTTTTATCTATTTCATAGCGCTCAATATTGGTATAGGCTCTCAAGAAGGTATCCTGGGCTAAATCCTCTGCCTCTTGAGGAATACCAATCATCCGCAAGCAAATATTATATACAGGTTTTTTATAGAGGTCCACAATTTTGGCAAATGCGTCGTGATCGCCTTTTCTAACTTTTAGGATTAATTGCTTCACTTTGTCACTCATGTACAAAGCCTCGTTTCTATTGCTATTCCTTATACGAATAACCCTTCATAAGGTTTCAAAAATATTTTAGCAAACATCCATCACATTTTGGGACAATCAGTAAAATTTGTATTAACAAAATTTTAAAATTGAATAAAATGTGTAGTTTAACAAGTGAAAGGGAATAGTAGTTATATAGCTCTATTAAAGAGAGGAGATTTTATTATGAAAAATCAAGCAAAAGCCATCGAAGCGACCCGTCTTGCTTTGTACAAACTTGCAGATAAAAAATCTCTGACATCACCTGACATCATTAAACAAAGCCAAAAATTGGACAGGCTCTTAAACCGTCACATTCTAAATAAGAATAAGGCCATTTAAGCTCTTACTGTTGATATATCAGTAATATCCTTTGAAAAATAAGGACATTTTGCTTTCTCACTTCGCTTACCACTCTCCCGCAGAAAGCGAGCGGCCTGAAGCGGAACCGTGCACTAGCCACTCCATTTGCACCCAAAATTTTAGATCTTCTTATTATTAAACATAAGAAAAACCGGGCGAAAAGCATGCCCGGTCCTTATCCTTAGTATAGAGCATCATCCAATATGAAAGAGACTTCATTGCCTGGTCAAGTGGATGGGAGCGTAAAGTATGAGATTCGGAACACTCTAAAATCGTGTGTTCCTCCTCGGGCGCCGCTGACTCATGATGCAGAGACTAGAGTCCTGCGGGAAATGGGAGATCGGTAAGACCTTAGCAGCGCGAAGGCGCGAGGAGGCTTGCCACTCTCCCGCAGAAAGCGAGCGGCCTGGAGCGGAAATCCGCACCGGCCTCATAATCAGAAATTTTATACTTTCTGATCTTGCAAAAAAGCCTGTAATCCACAAAGGAATTACAGGCATTGTCTATATTTTCTATTTGCCATCCAAATCCTTATAAAAGCTTCTCCCCAAATAATGATCCCATGAGGTCAACGGCCAACTTACCTGTCTTATTTTGAATATCGAGAATGGGATTGACTTCCACAAACTCCGCTGATGTTAAAAGATCAGACTCGGCCAACAATTCCATAGCCAGATGACTCTCCCTGAATGTAATTCCGCCATTCACAGGAGTGCCTACTCCCGGGGCCTCATTGGGATCTAGACCGTCTAAATCCAGGCTGAGATGCACCCCGTCTGTCCGCTCTTGTAAATACTCAATCGTTTCCGTCATCACCCGTGTCATCCCAAGCCGATCAATTTCATGCATTGTATAAACACGGATACCCTTTTCTTTGATAAATTCCCTTTCTCCCATGTCTAACGCTCTAGCCCCAATAATCACAACATTTTCCGGCTTAACTTTCGGCTGATACCCCCCGGTACTGGTTAATTGAGGATCACCATATCCAAGGCTCACTGCAAGGGGCATTCCATGAATATTACCACTTGGAGACGTCTCAGCGGTATTCAAGTCTCCATGTGCATCATACCAAATCACACCTAAGTTCTTATAAGGCCGTGAAACCCCTGCCAAGGTTCCTATGGCAATGCTATGGTCTCCACCCAAAACGAGTGGGAATCGCTCCCTCTTTACTTCTGTCTCTATGGTCTTGCAAAGCTCACCACACGCCTTAGCAATCGCTTTCAAATTTTTGAGCACTTTACTCGTTTCCTCAAAACGTTCTCTTTTACCGATAGAAATGTCTCCGCAATCTTCTACCGTATAACCAAGTGATTCAAGACGTTCAACGACTCCAGCATAGCGAATAGCACTCGGTCCCATGTCAACGCCTCGCCTTGACTGTCCTAAGTCCATAGGTGCACCGATGATCGAAATCTGTTTTCTCATGATTGCCCCCTCATTTCTAAAAAGAATAACGCTTATAGTCTACTTCTATAGTTTTACATGTTTTTTTCATCCTGACAACCACCAATATAACCGCTTTCATCCATCTCAAATTCAATCCCTTAGAAAAATAGCACTAAATACAAAAAAACTGTCTCCCTTTGGAAACAGTTGTTGATATCGTCTTATGGTGGAGCCTAGCGGGATCGAACCGCTGACCCCCTGCTTGCAAAGCAGGTGCTCTCCCAGCTGAGCTAAGGCCCCTTATGTATAAAAATGGTGGAGGGAGGAGGATTCGAACCTCCGAACCCGTAGGGAGCGGATTTACAGTCCGCCGCGTTTAGCCACTTCGCTATCCCTCCATAATATAAACCAAATAACGAATAAGTGTTATTTGGCTTTAAATGCAAGCATGGATTATTAAATAAATGGTGGAGGATGCAGGGCTCGAACCTGCGACCCCCTGCTTGTAAGGCAGGTGCTCTCCCAGCTGAGCTAATCCTCCACTTTATGTAAATGGTGACCCCTACGGGATTCGAACCCGTGTTACCGCCGTGAAAGGGCGATGTCTTAACCGCTTGACCAAGGGGCCATCACATATTTCTTAATCGGACATTTGTTATTATATCGAGTTAATTATACTTTGTAAAGGAAATAGTTAAAATAAATATTTTCTGATAAATACACTAAGATATAAACTATTTTTTCTTTTTATCTTCATTCCCCATCTTAAACCATTTCTCCATTCTCGGTGAGAATAAACGTAAATATTGAGCAGTGATGACCGCTGGTAGGATATACCCCACTGTTGACTCAATAATGGCAACCATTCTTGACCACTCAAAAGGCGTCACATCACCATAGCCAACTGAGAACAAGGTGATCGCACTAAAATATAATGTTCTTATTAAATCATCCATCCAAACCGTTGTATAAATCGTTGTTGGATGATGCTCAACAATTTTTCCAAGACCTAATATATCTAAACATATATAAATTACAGTAAATGTAATGATGATATTCCCACATAGAAACAATAAAACAAACGCATTGTATAGAACATCTTTTTTATTCAACATAGGCATGTACTCCTTTGTACATACCTATGTCGTTGTGAGTTAAAATATTTAAATTTAAGGCCTACCCATTTGGAAATAATTCTTTTTGATTCCACATGCGTTGGACACGATGCTTCACCGCATTCCCAACTTTATTATTTGGACGCATCATTTGATAAACAGCAGCACCAACGCCAACCGATGCTACAATTGGCATCCAACCTCGTTTTCCAGCCACATTTATCACCATCCTTAAAGGATTATTCACAGTTAGCAGTGAACACCCTTTAGGATGAGCTATTTATTAGACATTCATGTTAGGAACCCTTTTCCATACCACAGGTCACATCCGCATTCTTACTCTGACCATTTTCGCTCCACAAACTGCTAAATTTTATGAACTTTTAATCGGTGAATAACTGGGTAAGGCTAAAGGCAAAAAATAAAAATGAATGTTTGCAATTTGTTAGTAGTTAAGCCCTTCCCATGATTTAAGGCATACTCACGCGACTGATATGCTCCAAATTCCAAGCGCTGATATTAAAATGGTTATCGAAGCGATTAGATCACTCAAATATCGATATTACATTAAGATATTATTATCATGTTATGCCAGGCAAACAAGAAGAAGCAGTACAAAATTTTGGTAACTTCTTTTTCGAGGATCCACTCCAAAAAAACTGTGGTTCGAGACACAAAAGTGACCTAAAAGCGCCCATCTAAAAAACAGCATCAAAAAAACGGGGTGTCGCATGTGCGATAATCCCCGTTGTATCAACGTTTTAAATGGAGCTTCCAATCGGACTTGAACCGATGACCTCATCCTTACCATGGATGCGCTCTACCGACTGAGCTATGGAAGCGAATGGTTAAGTGTTCTCATAAGTGACATCAATCATTATAGAAAAAAATCAGATGAAAGTCAACTACTTTTCCGTTTAATAAGTTCAATTTCAAATAAAAATGGCTCCACAGGTAGGATTCGAACCTACGACCGATCGGTTAACAGCCGATTGCTCTACCACTGAGCTACTGTGGAACGATTAATATTAAAATTAAATAGTGCCCGGCAACGTCCTACTCTCACAGGGGGAAGCCCCCAATTACCATCGGCGCAGAAGAGCTTAACGGCCGTGTTCGGGATGGGAACGGGTGTGACCTCTTCGCTATCGCCACCGGACTGTATTCATCAAAAGCGTATCCTAATGGACACTTTAATTATATAGGCTTTTGATTAATATTTCAATATCTTTTTTAGAAAATACACTTAAATGATGTGTGCATTCTCTCAAAACTAGAAACGAAAGCCATAAATGTATCATAGGTTAAGTCCTCGACCGATTAGTATCCGTCAGCTCCATGTGTCACCACACTTCCACC
>NZ_BMIR01000030.1 GCF_014642655.1 Pullulanibacillus camelliae | reverse complement strand
GAACCAAGCGAAGACATTCGCGCGGTAGCTGGAAAAGCGTACAAATTTAGAGTGCCAGAAATACTGGGATGAATAGGGTACCGAGAAAAGTTTGACACAAACGGCGCTACGGGTGTTGTTGCATCGAGAATCATTTTATGTGTAATTCCAGTTGGCTCTGACCCTGGATCTAATGGCATAACTGATAAATCAGGAATGATCACTGCATCATGCTTCGGATGCATTTTGGTCGAGAGCGCCCACATGACACGAGGGAGGTTAAAGGGATCAACATCTTCATCAACAAGAATGATCAACTTACAATAACCTAACCCATGGGGTGTGGTTAAAGCCCTCATGCCAACAGACTTAGCAAAACCACCGTAGCGTTTCTTTGTAGAAATAATGGCGACGAGGCCATGTGTATACATTGCATTGACAGCAACGATTTCATCGGGGTAAGCTTCGGATAATTGTTGATATAACGGAACGCTTGTTGTGATACCAATCATGTAGTCTGTTTCTGTCCAAGGCATTCCGATATACAAATGTTCAAATATTGGATTGTTACGGTGATAGACGCGGTTGATTTTAATCACAGGCATTTTACGACCACCAGAATAATGGCCAGTGAATTCACCGAATGGCCCTTCTATCTCACGTTCACCTGCAAGAATCTCTCCTTCAAGAATAACCTCTGCTCCCCACGGAAGATCAAGGCTGGAATCCTTGGCTTTAACAATTTTATAAGGCTCACCTTGAAGAGCCGCTGCCATTTCATATTCCGATTGGTCATAAAGCAATGGTGTTGCCGCCGCTGTAACAATTGCTGGCTCGTTGCCAAGGGCAATCGCTACCGGTAAATTCTCCCCGCGCTCTTCAGCTTGACGAAGGTGGATGGCGATATCATGCTGTGGAACAGGTTGAATGCCTAGGCGATCCTTTCCCTTGACCTCCATGCGGTAAATGCCGACATTTTGTTTATTAAAATTATCTGGTTCATCCATATCGCGTGAAATAACGGCTGCTTTATCAATATAAAAACCGCCATCGCCTTGATTTAAACGGAATAAAGGGAGAATTTCAAAAAGATTGATGTTCTCAGTGATCTCTACCTCTTGGAAAGGCGCTGTCTCCTCTCTTTGAATAGCTCCTGGAAATTGTTTATAACGCTTGGCAAACTCAAAAAACTGTTCTTTAATTGGAGTATTTTTCGGCATGCCCATCATAATTGCATGGTTAGGCCATGATCCCATAACATTCATCGCAATTTTCGCCTTTTCATATCCGTTAATGTTATTGAATACAAGCGCTGGTGTTTGATCACCAAGGTTGCTCATCGCACTTGCCGCTGAAGCAATATCTGGTTCTGGCATCACTTCATCATCAATGTTTAGAAGCTGTCCTTCCTCTTCAAGCTTTTTAAGGAAGTCACGAAAATCTTTAAAAGCCATAAGTACTTATCTCCCTTTTCTTAAGTATTTTTGATTCCTTCCCACCGTTTGGCCTCAGGCAGGTGAATGCCAAACTGATCCAATGCTCTGTAAGCAATATGATTGACGATATCATCAATGGTTTCCGGCTGATTGTAAAAGGTAAGCATGGGTGGAAAAATCACCGCACCCATTCTAGATAGCTCTAGCATGTTCTCAAGATGGATGTTGTTAAGAGGTGTCTCACGTGTGAGAAGCATCAGTTTTTTACGTTCTTTTAAAACAACATCCGCGGCACGTGTAAGTAAATTATCAGCTAGTCCAATGCGAATGGCGGCCAATGATTTCATACTACAAGGCGCAACAATCATACCATCAACCTGAAAGGAACCGCTGGAAATTTTTCCTGCTTGATCTTTATACGAATAAGAATAATCGGCAAGCAGCTCGACTTCTTTAGCTGTATATGGGGTTTCCAACTTAATCGTAGCGGTAGCCCAAGGTGATAGAACCAAATGGGTTTCAACGTTAGCCTCTTTTAGCAATTGTAAGATGCGAATGCCTATAATGGCTCCCGTGGCACCGGTGATTCCTACGATAATTTTGATTTTTGATACCCCCTCTTCAAAATCCCTTTTATGACCTGTACACCCTAAGTGTACTCCTACCCTTTCCAAACATAAAATATATATTAAGTATCAATTATATATTTTTTTAATATGATTAAAGGACATCCTCTAGAGCTCTAGCGTTGACTCTATGGTGTTAATCTGCCTGATGCCCTCCCTTTTTAACCATTAAATTCATAACTATAAGCTCTATAAATATTTTCCAAATAGGACTAAGCTCTCTATAAATGTTAGGGATATTATGCTTTGTTAAAAACCTCTTTTGTTGTGAAAATGTGACATATGATAAAATGTTAAAAAAGATGTTGGAGATGACGGAATGGACGTTAGACAATTACGCTATTTTTGCACGATCGTAGAAGAAAAACAAATCACCAAAGCCGCAAAGGTTCTCCATATCGCTCAGCCTCCACTCAGTCATCAGTTAAAGCTGTTAGAAGAGGAATTACAGGCCCCACTCATTATTAGGGATGCACGAAAATGGGAAGTGACTGAAGCGGGGAAACGTTTATATCAGCGAGCTAAACAAATTCTTCAGTTAATGGAGGATGCGCAGAAGGAAGTCACAGAAATCGAACAAGGCATTCAAGGGACACTATCGATTGGTACTTCATCCATTTGTATGTCCTATCTAACTGATCATCTCAGTAGCTTTCATAATACGTTTCCTAACGTTTATATAAAATTGTTATATGGTGATACTTATGCCCTTGAAGAAATGCTTCAACAAAACCTTATTGATATTGCCTTATTGCTTTTGCCAGTGGAACAGGAAAATTATCATATCTTATCGCTTCATGAGGACCCTTTTGTCGTTGTCATTCCACGCCAATGGGAAGAAAGATTCCCTGAATCCACAATTAGCCTTAGACAGGTGGCAGAACAAGATTTGTTATTGGGAAGAAGGACTTCGGGGAATGGCATGTATGAAAACATCATTCAGCTATTTAAAGCACAGCAGCTCGAACCCCGTATCATTCTCGATTCACCAGACATTTCAGGACTTCTCACTCTTGTTGCAACCGGTATGGGAGTAACCATTATCCCCCAGTCCGAAGTCCATCAGGTTTATCAAGACAACTATAAGATCCTGCCTATTTCAGAACCATTCTTAAAAACACGCCCAGCACTAGTTTGGCTTAAAGATAAATACATACCGAAAGCAGTCAACGCGTTAATTACTGCCTTTCAAACCTCCCTTTAACCTTTGCGCATAAAGAAAGAGGTTGTCCAAATAAGGACAACCTCTGAATTGCTATACCCATTATTCTGGAATATAAGGCAAATCACCATTTTTACGTACATTTATAACATGAGTATCTGTATAAGTAAGCAGACCTTCAGCACCGTACTCGCGACCAACCCCTGATTGTTTGACGCCACCAAATGGGAATTGAACATCTAAACCTTGAACGGCCGCAGTGTTAATCATCGTCGTTCCAGCTTGGATGCGTGCAGCAACTTTTACAGCATGAGCTTCTTCTCCCCACACTGAACTTGTCAATCCATAGATGCTGTCGTTAGCAAGTGCGATGGCTTGTTCTTCATCATCAAAAGGCAAAATAGGTACAGTAGGGCCAAATTGTTCTTCGACAACGATTGGATCATTATAATCCGCACCAAGAACAGCAGTTGGTTGCAGGAAGTAGCCTTTGTCGTAAAGATCTGGATCAATGACTTGACCTAATTTGATCACTTGTGCCCCTTTACTTTGTGCATCATCGATGAGTCCTTGGACAAATTCAACTTGACGCTTATTATTAACTGGTCCGATGGTTACGTCTGGATTAAAGGGATTACCCACACGAATCCATTTATTTGCAGCCTCAATATATTTTTCAATAAATTTGTCATAAATTGACTTATCAACATAGACGCGTTTTGCAATCATACAAATCTGACCAGCTGTTAGGAAGTTAGAAATGACTAGACGACGCATCGCGCGTTCATCATTGACATCGAAATCAGAAAGAACGATAGCTGCATCATTACCACCCAGTTCGAGTGTCATATGTTTTATTGTATCAGCTGCTGCCTTCATAATATGCTTGGCTGTGTTGGTACCACCTGTAAAGGCGATCTTAGCCACCTTTGGATTAGAAGTAAGCTCTTCCCCGACACCTGATTCACCATGCACCAAATTCAAAACTCCAGCAGGAAATTCAGCAGCGATGATATCAATCACCTTGCTTACTGCAAGCGGAGCAAAGGGACTTGGCTTAACCACCATTGTATTACCAGCAATTAAAGCCGGGGCAATTTTAATGGTGGAAAGTGAGATCGGATAATTCCATGGTGTAATCGCAGAGACCACGCCAATAGGTTCATGACGGATGTAAGTCGTTCCTGCTTCATGCTCCACCACTTCTTCTTTAAGGACTTCTTTAGCTTTTTGACAAGCAAAGCTCATCCAAGCGAGAGAAACAGCCACTTCGCCATTAGAATCATAAAGTGGTTTCCCATGCTCACGCGATAATAATGTCGTGATCTCATCATTGGCCTTTCTCAATTTTTGAATGGCTCGCTCCATGCGTTCAATGCGCTCTTCTAATGGCGTATTTGACCATGTCTTAAATGCTTGATCAGCGGCATCAATCGCTTTTATAGTATCTTCTCTTGTATTAAGTGGGGCATAGCCAACGATTTCATCGGGATGTGTTGGGTCTTCCCGTGGTGACATGTTATCTGTGATAACCTGTTCACCATTAATCAAGGCGTGAACCCGAATTGGTTCCGTTCTAGGTCTCATGACCGATTCCTTCTTTCCTATTTGATAATTAGCTTCTTCATTATATTACCGTGCCGTTATCATTTCACTAAATTTGCATCAGAATTCATAATTTTACACATACCTAATTTAATGCGCTATCATACTTTAAAAGTATAGTTCTTTCCCATAGCCGAACAGCTTAATAAAACAACCCATAATAAGAAAACCGAGCGAAAAGCATGCCCGGTCCTTGTCTAAGTATAGAGTATTATCACATATGAAAGAGGCTTCATTGCCTGATCAAGTGGATGAGAGCGCAAGGCGCGAGATTCGGAACACTCTAAAATCGTGTGTTCCTCGGGCGCCGCTGACTCATGATGCAGAGACTAGAGTCAGAGTCCTGCGGGAAGTGAGAGATCGGTAAGACCTTAGCAGTACGAAGGCGCGAGGGGGCTTACCACTTTCCCGCGGAAAGCGAGCGGCCTGGAGTGGAAATCCGCACCGTCCTCATGATCAGAAATTTTATACTTTCTGATCTTTTTAGAAAACTCAGTTTGCGCCTGATGTGATTTTTGCAAATCACACACTTAGGGTGCCCGCAAGCCTTAGAAGGCGAAAGCTAAAGTTACACTTATACTTCTTCTTTGACTGAAAATATTGGGTTATATTGAGTGCTCATAAATGCTCTCTTCCATTTTTTTTAATTCAGAACATTTTTCTAAATACCAACGCCTTTCATCTTTAAAGCGTTTCCAATTTTCGTCAAGCATTCCCCTTATTTGCTCATTCGCCGTGCCTCCCACAACGTGTCTTCGCTCGAGACAAGCTCTTGGATCTAAAACATCCATTAGCTCTTGTTGCGTCAGAGTGAACGTATAGCCTAGCTCATGACAGATTTGATTGAGTACCTCGACACGAACTTCATTAGCCTTCTTAGAAGTATTTAAGGATTCTCTAACAAAAAGTGCAACAATATGATGCGATTCTCTGAAGGTGATTGCGTAGTGCTGGACAAGGAAATCGGCAAGGTCAGTCATCGTGCTGTACCCTTCATTTGTCACCTCAAGCATTCTTTCTTTATGCCATTGAATGTTCGGCAATATCTCACCAAACAATTGTACAACATGACTTGTCACTTCTAAAGAGTGCCAAATCGGAGTGTATAGATATTTGGTGGCATCACGAATATCGCTATAAGACACCCCTTTTGGAGAGCTTAATACCCCAATGGTATCACCTAATACCCAACTGGCAGCCGAGCGTAAAAATTCTAAAGCAGCAGGATTCTTCTTTTGTGGCATGATGCTGCTGATGACAGCATACTCGTCGGGAATTTCGATAAACGAAAATTCAAACATATTCCAGGTCATTAAATCCGTAACTACGCGACTAATATCCGATACAATAGCGTTTAATGCTGACATGACATCGGCCGTATAGTCTCGGCCTGAAATGGCATCGTAGGCATTACAAATAATAGAGTCAAAGCCCAAACAATCACTTGTTACCTGCCGATCCAGATCAAAACTCGTTGTCGTTAACGCCGCTGCCCCTAATGGACTTTTATTAACAAAAGCAAAGGCATGCTTCATGCGCTGGACATCGCGAAGCAGGACATCAAATACCCCCAAAAAATAGTAGCCAACTGTGATGGGCTGAGCGTGTTGTGTGTGAGTATATCCGGGCATGATGGTCTCCTTTTGCAGCTCAGCGATACGGAGAACCTTATCGGCAAGGGCCAAGACATCCTTTTGAATATTAAGAAGTTTTTCTCTTAAAATCATTCGATATACTGTGGAATAAATATCATTTCGACTACGGCCAACGTGAATGTTTCCTGCCTCGTTCATGCCTAATTCTTGAATTAGTTTTTGCTCAACGGCAAAATAAAGATCTTCTGAATGCTCAGTATCTAAAACGGATAGCCCTTCTTTATCCATTCGTTGTAATGCTTCTATAAGTCTATTGGCTGTATCTTCAGAAATGATCTGCTGCTTTCTCAGCATTTGAACATGAGCAACATTGACATATAATAATGGCTTCAGAGCTTCTTCGCCTAATTCGCTTAATTCATGTCCTAAGACAACATTCCGAAAGGTTGCGCTTGGATCAACTTTTAAACGGCCAGACATTTTAGCCCTCCTCATAAATATTTTAACTAGCCTTCTTTGACATCATTTTTGAAGCTATGATTTTTGTTGATTCCTCCAAAGATTGCACCAAATAAGATGATGATGAACGAAGCAATGAAGGCGGGGATAGTCCCCCCACTCAATAAAGCTTTTAAAGAGGGGATGACTTCAAATGTAACACCAACAATTCCAGAGACAATCATGCTTAATGATAAATAGGCCTTAGGTATTTTTTCACCCTTTTTATCAAAAATTGCCGCACATAGCACAGGAATAAGCGGTGGGGTCAGCCAATCGCCTGCCCATATAAAAAGCTGCAAGACACTGGGAATAAGCCAAGCGATTAATAATGTCCCTACACCAATGACTAGGGTAATGATTCTTAAGTCTTTCAGCAGCTCCACTTTCGAGCGCTTGCTTTTCTTAATGACCTTGAACCACACATCATGCCCTAACAATGTAGTGGACGAATTTAAAAAACCTGCAGCAGAACTCAATATTGCTGCCCACAAAGCCCCTAAAAAGAAACCCGCTACCCACTTAGGAAAGAGGGAAATGGAATAGTGTGGGAAGATCATTTCTGGATCTCCCATCCCTCCCGGATTCATTTTAAATGCAGCCATGCCAATAAGGGCAAGAGCCACCCCTGAGATTCCGGTGACAACCATCCCAAGAATGATTCCCCAGATTCCGGCCTTCACACTTTTAGCACTGCCTAAGCGCTGCCAATAAGGAAAATTTGTAAATCTTGATAATCCCTTATTTAGCCAAAACATTAAAATTGTAATGGCACCAACAGGGCCTAAAAAGCTCGAGTAATTATCAGGTAATCCGGACTGTATCGCAACAAATCCTCCACCCTTCACGGTAACGGCTATAAAAACAACCAATACGCCTATAGCTAGGAAGACGCCCTGCAATACGTCTGTAAATATAACACTGACCAATCCGCCAACAACTGTGTAAGAGATAAATAGAGCTGCTCCGATCAGTAAACCAATAATGGGACTGGCCCCCGTTAAAAGATGTAGGGTCTTGCCGAAGGCAGAGTATTGCGCAGCTAACCAAGAAAGCATCCCTAAAGAAATACAGATACTCGGAATCACACGCAAATATTTATCTTCGCCATAGACACTACACACCAAATCACTAATCGTTGTTACTTTCAAATCATAAAAGCGCTTACCAACCGTGACAGCCATAAGAATAATGACAACAGGCATCGCCAATATAAAATGCAGGGATGACCAGCCTTCTGCATAACCTAATGCAGGATAGCCTAGCATATCCCCTGCTCCAATCGAGGTTGCAAACGTCGTGAATATTAAGACACCGACACCCATTTTTCGATCACCAAGCATATAAGTGCTACTATCCTTCGTCTTTCTTGCTGACCAAAAGCCCAAGATGAGATTCGCCACAATAAAACAAATCATAATTGTTATAATCATAAACTCTTCCTCTCAATCGTTCTTGGCTTCCTCTATTGATCAACTCTATATTTTTGAATAAACTCCTCATCGAATATTAAACCAAATCCTGGGTGTTCACTCACTCTCACCTGTCCAGCTTCAAATGTAGGCTGATTGATAACTATCCTTGGTGTCAGCGGATCTCTTTCTTCTGAAAAGTACTCTGGATACAATCCTAAAGAAATACCAGCTAACAAATGCATCGCGATTAATGGATCTTCATGATGCGCCATTTTTACCTGATAAAATTCAGCCATCCTTGCCACTTTAAGCCAATCGATGAAACCGCTTCCATTAGAGACATCATAATTGATAATATCCACAGCTCCTGACTCAATCATTGCTCGACAGCCGTCGTGGAAAAAATCGCTTTGTCCAGCCGTCACAGGGAGTCCTGTTCTTTCTCGAACAAATTTCATACCTGGAATGTAATCATGCCATTGGACCGGTTCCTCAAACCATTCAATATTCAACTCTTTGACGCGCTGTCCAAATTCTACGGCCTCAAAACGTGTCCACCCTTGATTGGCATCACAAGCAATTATGAAATCCTCACCGACCGCCTCACGAATCGCCTTAATTCTTTCAGCATCTTCTTTAGGCGATAGTGCGCCAACCTTTACCTTTGATCCAGCAAATCCCTTATCCTTATATATCAAGAACTCATTTTGCAACCTATTCATATCACTGCCATTTTCATAATAACCCGCGATAATAATGGGTTTAACAGTGTCACTATACCCACCTACTAATTTATAAACAGGAAGCTGACTCTTTTTCCCTAATAGATCCCACAAAGCAGCGTCCACAGAAGCAATGGCTGCACAGATCAGCGAGCGATTCCCCAGTCGCCTCGTTAAGTGGAACATCTTTTGCCAGCAGCGTTCGATACACAATGGATCTTCTTCTAATAATAACGGTTTTATGCTGTTATGAATAAGGTCTACAACGTGCTGCTGCTGATCACGATTATCTCCTAAAAAAATTCTTCCGTTCACGCCTTCATCAGTAATCACCTCTGTAATAATAGTGCAGCGTTCTTTAATTGCATACGTGGACCCGTTGAATACCTTTGGAAGTGGCATTCGAATGGGGGTTGCGATCACATCAATTATTTTCATCTTTTTTCCTTCCTTCCTTATTTCATTTAAAAATCACCGTCTTATGAACTTGTAAAATTAGGTAAATACACCTCCATTTTCTTGAGAATCAACATCATAAATGATAGTATAATAATAGTTTTCAAGATTTTTAACTATACATCTATAATGTCTATAACATCTATGACATCTACAATATCTTATTCGCTATCGAAGAAAAATATCCTTTGAAAATTTATCTAAATTTATCGACAATTCTCGACGTAAGGAGGACTTTATTTGAGTCAACCCCTATATTTACAAGTCGCTAATCAAATTAAGAACAATATCTTGCACAATGTGTGGACAGATAAACTTCCCTCCGAAAAGGAACTCTGTAAACAATTTGGCGTCAGTCGCATTACATTGCGCCGTGCTGTCCAGGATTTATGTGACGAAGGACTCATTGATAAAAGGCATGGACTGGGCATGTTTGTCGGGAAAAACGATTATCAGTTGGTTGGTTCTGTACTGAAGGATCGTTTATTTAACGAAACACTGATTGAGCATAAGCTTTTTCATATCTCTCGTGAAGTACAACCTGATGGTTTTGTAAGGAACATGCTAAAGCTTGAGTCATCCGACAAGACCATTTACTTGGAACGATTAGTTTCACATCAACAAGAGCAACCCATAGATTATGAAAAAGTTTGGATTCCAACAAAATATGATAATGGGACATTAATTGAAAAAATCTCGACATTTGATCTGGTCATCCCAGCCTTGGAACAATCGGGTATAATGATTTCTAAAACGCGTCTAATGCTAGAACCACAAATACTGGATAAGGATTTTCCAAGTTTAAAGCTTAGCAAGGGGGCTCCTGTTCTATTACTCTGGAGAATTGCATTCGATGAAAAAGAACAGCCCGTCGCCTTGATTGAACACCATATGACACAAAATGGAGCTAAAAGCCTCCTCCACTTTGATTTTCCAAATAAAAATTAATTTTTTGGGAATTTAGCTTTTCTTAGATCCTACTGCAACTGCACATGGTTGCAGTAGGACCTACAAGCACCGCTTTCTAGGTAGACTTTAGGCCATTAAGGATTAAGACTTGTTAGTCATTTAAGCTTTTAGATAAAGCCATGCCTTAGTCCCAACACTGACAAAACTTTAGCCTGCTAAAAGTTGTAACGTGCCTTTCACTCTCTCCACTCTTTCAGAGATTAAACGCATTCTATTGTGCTTTATTCTCTTTTTCTGCTGCTCGTATACATTCATCTGTTTCCCATAAACTAAGCAGAGTAAAGTAGACAATATTGCCCCCTCCCTGAAATCCTGCGCCCTTTCTTGAGTAAAGTTAAATAAAACACTAATAAAGAGCAAGCATTCCCCTCCACGTAAAATTTTTGACAGTCACTTAAAAATAAGGTACATTACAAAAGGACGAACATTTTTATTTTAAATAAAAATAAACATTCGTATTTTGAGGTGTGAATCATGGAAAATGTATTTGATTACGAAGATATTCAATTAATTCCTGCAAAATGTGTTGTAAATAGCCGTTCGGAATGTGATACATCTGTGGCGTTTGGTGGCCGGCGTTTCAAGCTCCCAGTCGTTCCTGCGAATATGCAGACCATTATTGACGAGAAAATCGCTATTGACTTAGCAGAAAACGATTACTTTTATATCATGCATCGCTTTCAGCCTGAAAAACGTCAAGCTTTTATCAAAGATATGCAGTCCCGTGGACTCATCGCTTCTATCAGTGTTGGGGTGAAAAATGAGGAATATGAATTTATTGAACAATTAGCTAAGGAAGGGCTCAACCCAGAATATATCACCATTGACATTGCTCACGGTCACTCCAACGCGGTCATTAACATGATCCAACATATTAAAAAGCATTTACCCCATAGCTTTGTCATTGCTGGGAATGTCGGGACACCTGAAGCCGTTAGAGAATTAGAGAATGCAGGGGCTGATGCAACAAAAGTTGGGATCGGACCTGGGAAGGTTTGCATTACCAAAATCAAAACAGGCTTTGGAACTGGAGGCTGGCAATTGGCCGCATTACGTTGGTGTGCCAAAGCTGCTAGCAAGCCCATCATTGCAGATGGTGGCATTCGTACCCATGGCGACATTGCAAAATCCATTCGTTTTGGTGCTTCCATGGTTATGATTGGCTCTCTTTTTGCCGGTCATGAAGAATCTCCAGGACAAACCATCGAGAAGGATGGCAAGCTGTACAAGGAATATTTTGGTTCAGCTTCAGAATTTCAAAAAGGTGAAAAGAAAAATGTGGAAGGCAAAAAAATGTATGTCGAGCACAAAGGCACCTTAAAAGATACATTGACTGAAATGGAGCAGGACTTGCAATCGTCAATCTCATATGCCGGTGGGAAAACTTTAGAGGCTATTCGTAACGTCGATTATGTCGTTGTTAAAAATTCTATTTTTAATGGAGATAAAGTGTATTAAAGATAAATACACTTAAAAATCACTGAAAGAGGTCAATGAGCCTTTTATATTGGCGTAAAGGAGCAAAGCAATACCGCCACCGACTTTTAAATAGCTTACTCATTTTAGACCTTTCAGCTTAATCATGTATGGATAAAGGGGCTTCAGAAAGAATGAAGCCCCTTAAATGCTATAAACCTTTAGTTCTGTTCATTCTTTTTTTCCATCGAAAAAACAGGATCATACTCCCTACGACAACAAGAAGTAAGCCTGCAAAAATTATATTAGGGAAATAGCTTGCTGTGCTAGGGAGCTTACTAGCTAGCTGGGTATGGGGCACCGTTGAGCTTGTTCCCGATGCGCCGTCCGACTGATTATTATTTAAACTAGTCGTTGTTCCATTATGGCTGCCATTATCTCCGTTAGTTCCATTTGAACCTGAACTGCTCCCATTATTATTTGTGGTCCCACTTCCATTAGGGGGTGTAGCATCACGAATTACTGGTTCGATTGTACTTCTGGAATTCTTTGGATCTGCTTGCGAACCCTTACTCACAATTGTAAAATCTGCACTGTTATTTTTACTATTATAGCCATTCCCCAGAAGCTCGCCTAACTGTCCTGGTTTCGCATCTAAGCCTGGGCCGTTTGGATCCTTAGGATTAATAGCTTTTCGCCCAATGCTTTTCTTCTTGGTTGCTTCCGGAGCTGGGCCCCTTCCTTCATAATATGTAACATCTGATGGATTCCCATAGCCTACAAAATCCATAACAGCTTTTTTATTAGCATCTTGATTGGGATCTTGTTGTTTGAGCATGACTTGATTACTAAGGAGAACCACCTCTCCATAATGATTATCTAAATCAATGTTACCTGAAGCGTCTGGTGTCGGTAAATTATCCCCTAAGGAAGGATCATCACTTTGTTCAGACACTAGATAATAACCATGGGCTGGGATCGTTCCAGAGAGAGGTGTTTGTTCCCAAGCACTTAAATCTTTATTCGTATATTGAATGCTCCATCCATCTAAAGAGACTGATGAAGCTGTTGGGTTGTATAGCTCAACAAAATCATGATTATATGGGGCACCTTCTTCTGATCCCCCACCTCCATAAATTTCACTGATTAACACGTTCGCCTTTTTCCCTTGCTCAGGTGTGCTTAACAAATGATCATTTGTTAAATCTGATTTAATTGCTTGATAATCTGCGTTAACTTGATAGTAGTAATCCTCTGAGAGATGAACAAGCTGAAGAGCAAAATCATCCCATGAAGATTCAGAAGGGAAAGCTTTTACAAAATAGTTTACAAAATTTGGATACCTAGTTGTCCCTGTTCTACTTGCCGCTGCTTGGGCATTTGCTTCAACTTTTGCGGCTGTTGTGACATAGTTGAGCACATCCGCTTTATTTCGAAAATCACCTAAAGCAGAATCCGTATAATCTCCATGATATGGAGAGCGTGGACGAATAAAATACGACTCTTTTCCACTTTTTAATTCACCTGTTAACTTGCTAGCATCAGGTACTGTAGTACGGAAATCAGTTAGTGCACGTTTCGCCTCATCATTAGAATCATAATCAGGGTAATCAGAAGAATTAACAGCAGAGCTTTTAAGAACTGCAGATGTTTTTTCCTGTTTAATATCAAGAATAATATCATCATTTGGACTGCTTGTTTGACCTTCTAAGAGCAGCCAATAACGCTTGTCTCCAAGACTCCCTGTGCCGACAAAAACCCTCTCTGCGAAATCCTTTATTTTAAAATAGTTAGGATTTATTTTCTTATATGAAGCAGCATCAATACTCTCAAGATAGGACTGAAAGTGATCGAGAATAGCTTTTTGATCGGAAAAAGTTGCCTGTTGTAATTTGGTTTTGGAAATGTCAAACTTACGATTTCCCTTACTATCTATATAAGTATAATCTTCAAGCATCGATTTTTGAGTATTTGTTGCAACCATTTGATCCATTGCCTCTTTTACAAAACCTGTTAGATTTTCAGAGGTGTAATCTGTCACAATATTTTTACTGTCTATGAAATCGCTCTGTAATGTATGATAATACTGATCCATAAACGCCATAGCAACCTTCTGAAGTTCATCATCAGACAGATTAGAAATATTAGACCCATCCCGTGTTAGATAAAGACTGGTCACAAACCGTATTAAATCGTAATAAAAAGGGCCTATAAAAGCTTCATCGGGATCATTTAATGCAAAAAGGCCTTGACCATTATTATCACTAATAAAGCCCATATTGGTTAAATGTAGGTCACCTTCAATCCACGTCTTCCAGTCAGGGTGGTTTAACCAACTGTCAGGTATATCGATGATGCTCCCCATGTCTTTATAAAACAAGCCGGCTGAGCCTTCAAAAAAATCAGCTGGTGAGTCAGCCATATTATTAAATTTTGCATACTCAAAATTAATATTATGATCAAAAGCATTCTCACTTTTAAGTTCATCAATCAGCGATTGCGTACGCGTTGAACTTTGGACGGCTGGTTTCGAATACCGTTTTAATATAATTCCGGTAATCGTGTCTGAATCATTCGTAGCTCCACTTGTCACAGCGGACGCCTTCAATACAACTGATAATGCTGTATCATCCTCAACAGCTTGTTTGGCTTGTCCACTTAGAGTAAAGGTTACTATATTGGTCTTTGAATTTCCTTTTGCGGCTACAGATAAACCTGTAGGAAGACCGATCACAGCATAATCACTTGAATCAAGTGCTCCATCTTTTATTTGTCCTACATGTAGGTTCAAAGAAAACGTAGCATTATTCTCTGAAATAGACGTATGGTTTTTCCCCATTTCAGCTGAATCATCTACAGGGGTTGCCGTTACTTTATTTGTGAAATGATAAAGTGTAATGCCACCAATTGGACTTTGACCGTAAGCATCAGAGTCTCCATATGCCCCGGTGCTTGCGGAAGCTTTTAAGCTAACTTTTAAGTCTATGTTTGAGGTCACTGCTTGATCACTAGTCCCTTTGATAGTAAACGTAATTGAATGATCTTCTGTATTCCCAACAGCACTAGAAGTCAACCCATTTGGTAAGCCAACAATGCTATAATAATTTGTACTTATTGGACCATCTTTGACTTGTCCGCTCGTCAAATGAATCTTGAACGTATTATCGCTCGAAGAAACCTCTGTGTCAGATCCCATCTTTACATCATTATTTACTGAATCAGCTAGACCTTGAATGAGTGGCTCAACAGGACTTTCTGAATTTTGGGCAAACGCTTGACTCCCAGAATCAACAGTTGTGAAGTCCTGACTATTTTCCCCACTATCATACCCATTACCGAGAAATTCACCTGGTTCCCCGGGCTTGGGATCAAGTCCAAATCCATTGGGATGACTTGAATTTATCGCCTTTCTTTCAATACTTTTCTTTTTAGTTGCCTCAGGAGCTGGACCACTTCCTTTGTAATAAGCGATATCTCCAACTTTGCCAAATCCAACGAAGTCAGCAATAGCCCCATGATTAGGGTCTTTATTAGGGTCAGTGTTATCTTGTAATAACGTTTGATTCTCTGTTAAAACAGCTTCACCGTAGTGATTATCAATATCAATATCTCCAGATGCATCAGGATTAGGCAGCTTTGCCATTCCAACAGTTGGATCATCCGAATGTTCTCGAATCAGATAATAGCCATGAGCAGGGATACTACCTGTTAAATTCGTTTTTTTCCATTTGTAATTCATATCTTTATTCGTATACTGCAGGCTCCATCCATCTAGTTTAACAGGTGAATCAGTTGGATTATATAACTCTACAAAATCATAATTATACGGCGCAGCATCTTTTGCCCCCCCTCCCCCAAAGATTTCATCAATTAAAACTGTGCTTGAATTGGCTGCTTTCGCGTTAGGCACATTGACAACTTGTGTCAAACTAGCTAGTGAAGTCATCAAAATTGATGCTGACAACACGATTTTCCAAAGACGTCTCATCTTTTTAGCTCTACTTACCATCCTATTTCTCCCTTCACATTCTTTTAAAAAATTCCATCCATATTTAAAAATACATAAATACTATTAATTTAGAGTAAATAGCAAGTAAAATTTTGAATAAGAAGGATAAAAATAAAGTTTAATAGGGTTAAATAGGGGACCTAAACCACACACAAGATCATCTGGAATTTTTGTTGAACTGCAAAACACATGTTTTTATTTAAAAGCCTTGGCTTATACTTGCCGCTTCACTAAGCACGGCCTGATGTTCGTGCTTTGTCACTCAAGCACTAAAGTTGCACTATTTTGGCGCTCTTCTGTTGTGATTTTTCAAATCACATTAAGAGACCCACAAGCCTCTGGTGGTGAAAGCCGCTGCCCGAACTTATAAGGCCTTCCGCAAAATTATCCAAGTGACGTTACTAAAAAACCCCACCCGTCTGTTTTTCAACAGAAGAATGAGGGCGTTTTTCATGTAAAGATACCTATCACTTCTATTTATTCCTCTTTATAAGCTCATCACGATCGGCGGCCAACGGCGCTTGCTCTAACCATTCATTGGCAATCATAAGGTTTGCCCCATCTTCGGAATACAACTGGATTTCTCCAGATAATCGATTATATAGCGCACCAATATCAATCCGTGGGCTTTGAGCGAGACCAATTCCATAATAACCAATGCTCAAGGAAATTAGCATAGAAGTAAAATACATCATGATCTTGTCAGAAAAAGTGGCTGTCGTACTGCTCGTAATTTCTGCTTGCCATGTCATTGGAGCAGCAAGATCGCTTTCCTCCAACTTACCAGCGAATAGCTTGATATGCTTTTTAGCGATCTCTATACCACGAATGAAAAAATGCTTCACCTCTTTGGATTGAGCTACCTGACTAAAGCCTGTCAGTGTTGCTGCCCCTATTGCATTGCGTTGAATATTCGCATAGAGATTGGCTATCTCTAAAGCAGCCAGCGGGCGTTTTTCTCCAAGAATATCCCACATAAAGCCTTGTTTTTTTACCATTTCAATTTGTTCAGTGTGAGGAATGTAAGGTGATCTTACGAATAGCCCCTTAGATAATAATACATCCTTAGATATTTGAAAGAGCTTCATCGTCTCATCTAAGCATGTTGAATAATAATCCGTTATATCTGCTCGTACTGCTGAGGAAACACTTTCAGAATACGAAGTGAGTCCGATCTTAGCCATTTGATGGATGAAATGCAAAACAAAGGCATCGGAATACAGTTTGGGCGCTGTGAATTCTACGTCTTCCTCAGGCTTAAACCCATAGGGCAACGCAAAGCCTTCCTTTCCAAAAATATCACTTAATAGCCTTAGATGTTCTTGTGATAAATGCAAGGCCAATTCAATCACTGGCTTGATGTCCATGTCTTCAGCTTTTTCAAGAAAATAACTAAGGACACAAACACTTGCACTGTCATTCATATATTGTGCCCAAATTTGAGCAACCTCTGTGGCGGTCAACCTCACTGGTTTACCCTCCATCATTCCCATCCCTTCTAAAACATTTTCCTTAGATAAATTACCTTTGACGCTATGTATCACCAAGCATCACCATAGGTTAAAAAGGTGGCTCGCTATAAGCCACCTTATGATTAGCGTAAAAGATTTGTTTTTGCCAGTTCGACCAATTTACTGCCATCACCATTAAGCACAGCTTTTACCATCCAGAGGGTAAATCCATGGGCCTGTTCAAAATTGATCTTTGGAGGTAATGAAAGCTCCTGACGATTGACGACCACGTCCAATAAAACTGGACCATCATCCTTTAAAGCCGTCTTTATAGAGGATTTTAGATCACCAGGATCTTCAACACGCATTCCCCTTATTCCCATGGATTCTGCCACTGCTGCTAAGTTGGGATTCTTTAAGCCCGTTCCTGTCTCCAAATAGCCTGCCGCCTTCATCTCAAGCTCAACGAAGCTTAAGGCGCTATTATTATACACAACCATTTTTATCGGCAGCTGATGCTGACGAATGGTCAATAAATCGCCCATTAACATGGCGAGACCACCATCCCCAGATAAGGCAATCACTTGTCTATCGGGCATCGCGCATTGAGCGCCAATAGCTTGTGGCATTGCATTAGCCATCGTTCCATGGTTAAACGATCCTAACAGTTTTCGCTTCCCGTTCATCTCCAAATACCGTGCAGCCCAAAGCGTCGGTGTGCCAACATCACAAGTGAAAATAGTATCTTCATCAGCTAAATCACTCACCAGCTTTGTAAGATATTGCGGATGAATCGGCTTACGCCCCGGCTTTCCTATTGCCATTTCATCAAGACTCTTGCGAACACGCTGATAATGTCTCACGTATTTGTTCAGGTGGCTCTCATCATGCGTTTTTGTCAGATGAGGTAAGAGCGCCTCAATGGTATCCTTTATGTCACCACAAAGGCCTAGAGATAGGGGTGCACGTCTTCCCAGATGCTCAGGTCTAATGTCAATCTGAAGAATATCAGCCTTCTTCGGAAAGAACTGTCGGTAAGGAAAATCAGTGCCAAGCATGAGTAAGACATCACAGTCCATCATGGCATGATACCCTGAAGAATAGCCAATGAGCCCTGTTAATCCAACAGAATAAGGGTTGTCGTATTCTAAGTGTTCCTTTCCTCTTAAAGCAATAACCATGGGAGATTTAAGCTGATCGCACAGCTTCATGAGTTGCTCATGGGCACCGGCACACCCAGCCCCACATAATAGTGTCACTTTTTTCCCATGATTTAAATAGTTCGCCAGTTTTTTAAGCTCCTCCTCCGATGGACGGACAACTGGCTGAGTGACATGTGCGACATGTTTTGGAACTGTCTCATCATCCGGAAGTGCTGCAACATCCCCAGGGAGGACAAGCACAGCCACACCTTTTTTTGATACCGCATGTTGCATGGCAATGGTCACCATCCGCGGCATTTGTTCTGGTCTTGTTACCACTTCACTAAAATGACTGCACTCTCTAAACAATTCATCAGGTCGCGTTTGTTGAAAATATTCACCACCAATTTCATTACTTGGAATATGTGCAGCAATGGCCAGAACAGGAATACGACTGCGGTGACAGTCGTACAATCCATTGATCAGATGCAGGTTTCCAGGCCCACTACTTCCTGCACAGACAGCAATACTATCACTCAATAGGGAATCCGAACCGGCAGCAAATGCAGCCACTTCTTCATGCCGCACCCCTATCCACTCGATTTTTCCTGAACGACGAATCGAATCTAAAACAGCATTTAATGAATCACCAACAATGCCATAAATACGCTTCACGCCTGCTTGAAGCAACGAATCAATAAGTAAATCTGCAATGCTTTGTCCCATGTCGACCTCCTGCTATCCGCTTGAAATTTTGTTCATAAACCGATCGGCTTTGTTTTACATTGATCCCAAGAAATCTATTGTTGAATAGAGTTCCCTGTCTTTAGCAAAATATCCACTTGAAGATTACCCTGTTATTGTGCTCCTTCAAACATCCAGAGGCACAAAACAGGACAAACTGTCGATAAAAAACTCAAAGGCCTCACTCCGTAAAGCCTTCTCATACAAACTTCAGGAGGAAGCCTAACCCTACCTAAATCATAGTCTCTTTCCAGTTCCATAATGGCTAAAAAAAGAGCCGATGCATTAGCGCTAAGGCTAAACATCTGCTCTAATATAAGCTTCTTGCATGTTCTGGGACAAAAAAAGGATCGTCTTTATTTATGCGATCATAAAACATGATGCCGTTTAAATGATCCATTTCATGCTGGACAACAATGGCAGGAAATCCTCTTAGCTTTAATTCTATTTCATCACCATTAATATCAAAGCCTTTAACTTTAATGCGTTCGTAGCGATGCACATAACCAGCAATTGGCCGGTCGACGGATAAACACCCTTCGCTTTCTGGCAAATAAATCATGGCCACAGAATGGCTGATGAGCTTAGGATTGATGAGCATATATTCATGGAGATTCCCTTTCTCATCAGTTAAATAAGCGGCAAACATGCGTTTATTTAAGCCGATTTGATTCGCCGATAGCCCTACTCCTGCACGCAAGTGATATTTTTGGGCAAGCTTAGGATCCTGACTGTTCTTTAGAAACTGCAACATACACCTCAGAGTGTCCTGATCCTCTTTCTTCGGTGGAATACTCACCTCTTGAGTTTCCTGATGTAAAATGGGCTGACCTTCTCTAAGGATATCTTTCATTGTAATGATATAATTAGAATTAAATTTACTCATCATCGCCATCTGCCTTTATTATTCCTATTTATTTCTATCATTTTATTTCTTTCACTCCCATCAGTGACTTACAAAATCCGCCCTCTCATTTTAACAGCTTTCCCATAATCACAAAAGGATCCTTGATGTCGATAGGGTAAAAAGGTTCTTTCACGATCACCCAGCTGTTCAATTCATATAAGGTGCGCGCGGGGATATTATTAAGTTGGGTGGTTAATATCGCTGTTTTATGACCTAAGCCGTCCAAAAGCTGTTCAAGCAGTGCCCTGCCGATTCCTTTCCTCCGATACATGGGATGGACAGCAAGTTCGGCAACTTCAAAACAATCCTCAAGCCATTGCTGAATGTCTTGTTCAGTGAGTGCGCTTTCAAGTAATTTCCGATAATATTGTCCTGATAATGACGTATACCCATAGGCAAACCCCACTAAATGCCGAGTGGAGTTGGTCACATAAAATCCACGAAAGCCTTCATAAGTGGCATGCTTCATCATCCGCTCTTTAAACGCGCGAAGATCCATTTGCCATACCTTGTAATAAAGGCTTGCACATCTGTCAAACATTGCTTCATTCACTTTTATTTTTTTGACCTGTACCATCGCGCTCTCCCCAATAATCCGTCTATTTTCTAGTGTTCAATACAATTCTACACCATTAACACTTAGATAAACCAGCCATTATTTCCTGCTTTCTACAAAGGCTTATCGCTCAGCGCTTTCATCCCCTATTTAAAATTCTCTCTTTACAGTATATAAAAGACACTTATCCAAATAAAAGGAAAGTGTCTTGTTTACAAAATATTTTTATGAAATGCCACAGGATGCTTTAGCAGTAAGAATGAGATCCTTTCTTCGATAAACGCTAAGGATAGGACCTGTGATAACGGCATTAAAAACAATTGGCATCAGCCATAGATAATAAACGGGAGTAAAATGCTCATGATTGGTAAAAGCCCGATCATCATACTAATGTTATAAATAAATTGCCCAGCAAATAATGCCACTCCCAAGAACGAGCAGGGGCCAAATGTATCTGTACCTGACCATTCTCACCATTCGAACGAACAACAGTATAAAAATCCCAGTAAGCACAATAGACAAAAGCGACCCGTATTGATAAGTAAGACTAATGAAATGTAATCTGCATGTGCTAAAGGTGAAACCGCATGATGAACAGTGTGCCCAAACCAGCCTGCATGCATTAACAGTTGTTTAGAGTGTCGTAGCTAAAATTTAATAGCCTTTCTCTATATGACCCAGGGCTGTTGGGTCGAGCGGATGGTTTCTCCTGACTTCAATGCTTTCTCCATAAGCAAGCCAAGATAATGATCCTGAGAGGCCTCTTCCAAGCTGTAAAAGCTTGGGCCACCTTGTATATAATCAAACATGCGTTTAAGGCATTCTGCAATCGCTAGTTCATCATCATATAGGCGAACGGGGGCAAATGGATTGCGATACAACCAATGCTCGCCAGCTATAATCCCATAAAGAAAATAGCCTTCTTGATTTTCTTTCTCCCCTTTATTTACACGTTTCAAGTCCATATGTATCGGCGTCTGGTAATCTGCAAGGTAAGTGAGACGGTCATCAAAAAGTTCTCCACGCTGCCCTCTAACGGATAGATGATTCGAGCGTATCCATGAGCGATGCTGATCCTGTGTAAAATCATAGATACCAAGCTTATTCCCAAAATCCAGCCAAACCAGGTCACGCGGAACAGTCACAAGCCTTTCTTCTGTTGGATAGCCGGCCCGATTAGGACCAGCCACCAATGTCGTTTGAAAGCTTTTCCCCTGAATGATTACCTCTTCAAAATGAATCCCGAGCATTTTTCGAATCAAACTGACCGCATGATAAAAATGAGAAATTGACACCGTTGTCTCCGTTATTTCCCCCAAACGCCCTGACTGAATGATGGATAGTCTCGCTTGCTGAATTGGGTGAAGATGATATTGTTCAGCAACCTGTATCCGGGCATGGCGTAAGGACAGTCTTTCATGAAGCGCCTTTAATCCTTCCAAATCAGCAGCCGGTGGGGTTTCTAAAAGCACTGCTATCCCCTGCTCGGCCAATTGCAGTAAATAATCCATGCTCGCTCCAGCTCGAACAGATATAACGACAAAATCCGGTGTCTCCTTCTCCAAAAGTGTATCCAGATTGCGGTAGGTAGCCACTTGCCATTCGCGTTCTATTCGCCTCCCCTGTTTTTCATCACGGACGACAGCCCCACTCACTTGAAATAGTTGTGGGAGCGCCTTGGCAATTCGGAAATAATATTGAGCGCGATAACTATTCCCGCCTAGGATACTAAAGCGTATGCTTGTCCCCATTTCTCTCCATCCCCTTGTCCACAGTTTTATTTACCATTGTATCATGACAGCGCTTTAAATTCTGTATAAAGCTACTGACAACCTCATCTTTTTTCAGTGTAATGAAGTGATGTTCTCAAAAAAAAATAAAATTTGGGGCGGAGCAAAAAGCAACAACAAAGCTTTACAGCACTTAATTTAAAGAGGATTACTCCGTGCTATCTTCTAAAACAATGGTTGATCTTCTGCCTTGAAGATGTGGTGTATTCCCAGCTTAAAGAATTTCTTAGTAAAAATCAGCAAATCAGGACATAAATAAACTCGAGTGGAGCGTCCCCATTTCACGTTGACTGTAGCTGCAAGCTAATGCTTTACAACATGACGAAGAAGGTGATTTCATGCTTGATCAAAATACATTAACTCTTGTGAAGTCCACGGCTCCTTTACTTAAGAAACATAGTGAGGCCATTGGAAAGCAGTTTTATAAGCTTCTCTTTACTAAAGCACCCGAATTATACAATATCTTCAATCAGACCAATCAAAAGCGGGGAATACAGCAGGAAGCCCTTGCCTATTCAGTATATGCTGCTGGTGAACATATCGATAATCTTGACGCCATTAAACCTCTTGTCAGACGGATTACCGAAAAACATCGAGCACTCGGCGTTCAACCCGAGCAATATCCTATTGTTGGAGAAACCCTGATTCAAGCGGTTAAAGAGGTGCTTGGCCAAGCAGCAACGGCCGATATTCTTGATGCATGGACAGCCGCTTATCAAACCATCGCTGATGCTTTTATCGGCATTGAACAGGAATTATATGAGCAAACTGAAAAGCAACCTGGGGGTTGGCTGGGCTTTCGAGACTTTCGTGTAGATAAAATTGTTCCAGAGTCCCATGATGTGGCGTCCTTTTACCTCACACCTGCTGATGGTCAACCGATTCCTGACTATAAACCCGGTCAGTATTTAACCCTTCAACTAATGATTTCAGGAGAACACTATAAGCATGTTCGCCATTACAGTTTATCGGATGCGCCTCACCAGAAGGTTTACAGAATAAGTGTAAAACGTGAGCCCGCTTTTAACAAAGCTCCTGAAGGTATCGTCTCCAACTATTTACATCAACACGTCAAAGCTGGTGATATCCTAAAAGTTGCTGCTCCTGCCGGTGATTTCACATTAGAGGACGATGATTTGCCAATTGTTTTAATAAGCGGTGGCATTGGTCTTACTCCTGTTTTCAGCATGTTCAAAACGGTTGCTGAGCGGCATCCTGATCGAGTGATGACGTATATTCATGCGACGCGAGATAGCACAACCCATACCTTTCGACATGCTATTGGTCAGATTGCTTTGAAAAATGAACGGATTAAAACCTTTGTATGTTATGAAAAGCCAACAGATGAGGATCGGGAAAAGCAAGCCTTCGATAAAGAAGGACATATCGATTTGGATTGGCTAAAAACGATTCTGCCAAATAATCAGGCCCACTTTTATTTTTGCGGCCCTGTTCCCTTTATGAAAATGATAAACAGTGCGCTTAAGCAATGGGGGGTTCCCAATACACGAAGCCATTATGAGGTGTTCAACCCACTCAGTATTCTTGAAGAGCTTTAATGCGTTTTGCCCTTTGAGGACTTGATTCTATGCTCATTCGCTAACGCTAAGTACTCCAAATATGATTCTAAGTATCGCAAAATAAGAGTAGCGATAGCCGAAGCTACCGATATGTTAATCCCTTTTAACCGTAACACATGTAAGTATAAAAAACTAAGCCGCGTTGCCACGTTGGGATGAGGCTTGGTTTTTTTATCGTTTTAAAGGATTAATGGACATAGAACGCGAATATGGATATAGAACATCATAAGGTCGTAGCTGCCAAAGACAAGGAAGTGCTGTTATGAAGGAGATCTTAATTGGGCTATCCTCAGCCCTTTTTTTCTCAGTAACTTTTATTTTAAATCGTTCGATGGGGTTAGATGGCGGTAGCTGGATTTGGAGTGCTTCCCTTCGCTTCTTTTTTATGCTGCCCATTTTATTCATAATCGTTGGCTGTCAAAAAAGGATCGGTCCCGTTTTCATTCATATCAAAAAACAGCCAGTCGCATGGTGTGTCTGGAGTACTGTTGGTTTCGGGCTCTTTTATGCTCCGCTTACCTTTGCCAGCAGCTACGGACCAGGCTGGTTAGTAGCTGCAACCTTTCAGCTCACGATTATTGCCGGTTCATTATTGGTCCCGTTCATCAACGCAAAAGCAGGTGACAATCCCACGATTCCGTTAAGTAGCATCGGTATCTCTAGTATTATATTAATTGGTATTTTCTGCATGCAGCTGGAGCATGCCTTCTCAGTGCCGGTGACCGATGTGGTGCTCTGCGTGTTGCCACTTGTTCTCTCAGCCTTTGCTTATCCCTTAGGCAATCGCAAAATGATTCAGCTCGTGAATGGTGATTTAAATACTTTTCAGAGAATGCTAGGGATGACCATTGCTAGCCTCCCGTTCTGGGTAGTCTTATCTATTTATGGTGCTCTAAAGGATGGCATGCCAAGTACACAGCAGTTAGGACAGACTTTCATTGTTGCCTTATCATCAGGAATCATTGCCACCGTTCTCTTTTTTTACGCTACAGAACAGGTCAAACATGACAATCATAAATTAGCAGCGGTCGAAGCCACCCAATCTGGTGAGGTGGTGTTTGCATTACTCGGGGAATTACTCTTATTGCATGCCCCTCTTCCAAAACTGCTTTCTTTTATTGGTATGGCCTTGGTCATTATTGGCATGGTTGTGCATAGCAGCAGTACACGAACTCAGGTCAAACCGGCTAAACACTCATCTCAATCTCATTACTGATTATCCTGTTATTAAAGGAGGAAAAAAGATGACATCTTCTCACAACGCGCCTGATCATTGGAATGCCACTCTATACGATACGAGCCATGCTTTTGTTTCGAGGTTGGGTAGCCCGCTATTAGCGTTACTTGATCCCAAGCCAGGGGAGGCCATTCTCGATATTGGCTGTGGGACAGGGGATTTAGCTTCGGAAATACAACAATCTGGAGCTAAGGTCAAGGGAATAGATAGCTCAAGCAACATGATTGACCAGGCAAAGCATAAATACCCTGATATTCCCTTTGAATTAATGGATGTGACACAGCTTGCTTATGTGGACGCTTTTGATGCGGTCTTCTCTAACGCCACCTTACATTGGATAAAGGAGGCAAAAAAAGCACTCTTAGGGATCTACCAAAGCCTCAAGCCCGGTGGACGCTTTATTGCCGAATTAGGAGGAGATGGCAACGTCCAAACGATTATCCAAACACTTTTACATGAATTGCAAAAGACGGGACATACATACACGTTTGAAGACCTCCCGTGGTATTTTCCTAGTATTGGTAACTATGCATCTTTAATGGAGTCTGCAGGCTTTCGAGTCACTTTTGCAAGGCATTTTGATCGGCCAACGCCACTAAGCGGCGAGCACGGTTTAGTAGAATGGCTCAATATGTTCTGCACCGGACTATTTCCAGAGATACCGGAAGAAGAAAAAATCATGGTCTTTCATAACACTGAGGCCGCTTTAAAAAGCAACATGTTGATCGATGGCACTTGGGTCGCCGATTATAAAAGATTACAGGTTATCGGTCTAAAGGAATAGCTTTAGTAGCGGATGAGCTGAGGACCATTCCTCAGCTCTATCATCCTTACCGCCACTTCAACCCCTGTATTTTACCAAAAACCAATCCGCTCTTTTAAAATTATCGTTCAGTATTAGAGGATCTCTTTTAGTTGTGTCTCACCCTCCTCCAATTCCAATGATTCCCCCCTTCATTTTCCTGATTCTACACGCGCTCAAATATTGACACAACACTCTATTTATGTTATTAAAAATAGATGTTAGCACTCCACTGCTCAGAGTGCTAAAATTGTTATGAAGATAAGCGGTTTATATACTTTCGAGAGGAGCGATAATTGTGGTGAAAAAAGAATTCCAAGCAGAATCCAAGCGCTTGCTAGAAATGATGATCCACTCCATTTATTCGCAGAAGGAGATTTTTTTACGCGAGTTAATATCAAATGCAAGCGATGCCATTGATAAGATTTATTACAGAGCTTTAACTGATGATTCCTTAACGTTTAATCAAGAGAACTATTACATAAAGATTGAAGCAGACAAAGAGAATCGCTTCTTAAAAGTGACAGATACCGGCATTGGCATGACCAAGGATGAGCTTGAAAGCAATCTTGGGGTCATTGCAAAAAGCGGTTCTTTAGCCTTCAAGAAAGAAAATGAAATGAAGGACGGTCAAGAAATCATCGGGCAATTTGGTGTTGGCTTTTATTCTTCCTTTATGGTTGCTGATCGTGTGACCGTTATAACGAAAGCTTTGGATAGTAATGAAGCGTACAAATGGGAATCTCAAGGTGCCGATGGCTATACTATTGAGCCATGTGAAAAGGATGAGGTCGGGACAGAAATCCTATTAAAAATCAAGGAAAACACTGAAGACGACTCTTATGATGAATACTTAGAGGAGTATCGCCTTAAAGCCATCATTAAAAAATACTCTGATTTTATTCGTTATCCTATTAAAATGGAAGTTACAGAACATAAGCCAAAGGCCGATGATGATCAGGAATTAGAAGAAGTTAAAGAAGTGCAAACCATCAATAGTATGGTGCCGATTTGGCGCAAAAATAAATCAGAACTCACAGATGAGGACTATGCCAGCTTTTACAACGACAAGCATTTTGGCTTTGACAAACCGCTCAAGCATATCCATATCAGTGTTGATGGCGCGGTTCGCTATCAGTCCATTCTCTATATCCCTGAGCAAGTCCCCTTTGACTACTACTCTAAGGACTTTGCCAAGGGATTAGAGCTTTATTCAAATGGTGTCTTGATCATGGAAAAATGCGCAGACCTGCTTCCTGACTATTTTAGCTTTGTTAAAGGCATTGTTGATTCTGAGGATCTCTCACTGAACATCTCCCGTGAAATCCTGCAACAAGACCGGCAGCTCAAGCTCATTGCCAAAAATATAAAAAGTAAAATTAAAAAAGAATTACAGAGCCTGTTGAAGGATGACCGTGACAAATACGAGACCTTCTATAATGCCTTTGGTAGACAGCTTAAATTTGGTGTCTATAATGATTTTGGAGCAAATAAAGACGACTTACAAGATCTCTTAATGTTCTACTCGTCAAAAGAGAAAAAATTGGTCACTCTTGATGAATATGTCTCAAGAATGCCCGAAGAACAAAAATACATTTACTATGCGACAGGCGATAGCTATGAACGGATTGAAAAACTGCCACAAACCGAAGGCGTAGCTGAAAAGGGCTATGAAATCCTCTATTTCATCGATGAAGTTGATGAATTTGCCATCAAAATGCTCACGAAATACAAGGACAAGGAGTTTAAGTCGGTTTCAAGCGGTGATCTTGGCATCGAAGAAGACGACAAAGAGACTTCTAACTCGGAGCAAGAAGACAACAAAGCGCTCTTTGAGTACATGAAGAATAAATTAGCTGGTAAAGTCACAGATGTTAAGGTATCCAAGCGTCTAAAAACACATCCTGTTTGCTTGTCAACAGAAGGTGATGTCTCCATCGAAATGGAAAAAATCCTTAATGCGATGCCGGATAATCAAAATATTAAAGCGAATAAGATTCTGGAAATCAACCCCCATCACGAAGTGTTTCAGTCGCTGAAAACCGCCTTTGCAGAGGATAAAGAGAAACTTGATTTGTACACGAGCCTCTTGTATAACCAAGCCCTGCTAATCGAAGGCTTGCCCATCAACGACCCTGTTGAATTTACCAATGATATTTGTAAAGTGATGATCTAATAGTTTTGGGTCTGGGACAGGAATATTCAACTCATAGAGAAGACGAACGCCTTCATTTATTGTCAAGGCGTTCGTCTTTTTGAATGACTCATGAAGCGTTCCATCACAACACTTCGTTTTCCACGGGCATAGCCCCCGACGCACCACCGCGGCCCCAAAAAGTGCGCTTTACTTTTTGGGATGGCAGTGATGTGCTATTTTTCGGCATTGTCACATGGCTGTGATGATTTTGCCGAAGCTTTTTAAGGATTTTCTGACCAAAAATCCCCTATCCCTACTACCTCTACTAGATAAGCTTCCTCGGAATAGCTCGGGCGTCTATGCGATTAGGGTTAGCTCTTTTAACTGTTGTTTTAACAAGATAAGGCCTCTAATAATATAAATTTTCACACATTCCCTATCCAGCTACTCTAGCAAGCTACAATAATTATAAGCGAGGTGAATGCGATGAAAAAACAGCTATCATTTAAAGAGCTTGTCAATAAAAATAAAGGCGAGATCATTAATGATCAAAAGCTTCTTCAAAAAATTGAAGAAAAAATTGATAATAGACATCATAAAAAGATGACCAAATATATATCAGGCACCTCCTCCTAAGGTGCTTGTACTTGTATGCCACACTTTACAAGATCTCCAAAAACTTGAGAAAAAATGAATAAATGCTATTTTCTTGTCATAGATAAGTGTTCATCGTAGAATATAACACGATACATAAAGTATTTATTAAAAAACATGGTATGTAAAAACCCATGAGTACAAACACTCGAGGAGGTTATTGTTATGAAATTAGCAAAAGGTGTTGAAATGTTAGAGTTGTCGATGAATATGGGTGGTCACGCCATGGCCATTCACCCAACCGTCATCTGGGATGATGACAATGTTATTCTTATTGACACTGGAATGCCTGGCCAAGTGGAAGCGATTCGTGAAGCAATGAATCAAGCGGGCATTCCCTTTGAAAAGCTAAATAAAATCATTCTGACCCATCAAGATATTGACCATATTGGTAGCCTTCCCGCTCTATTAGATCAATCATCACAAAATATTGAAGTCTATGCCCATGAAAAGGACGTGCCTTATATTCAAGGTGAAAAACCGCTGATTAAATTTGATCCAGAGCAAATGGCCAAACGCTTCGACTCCCTTCCAGAGGAACAGCGCAACCAAGCACGTGCCCTTTTTGCTAAAGCACCCCAAGCCCATGTGGATACAGTATTAAAAGATGACGACGTTCTCCCCTTCTGCGGTGGAATCACTGTTATCTTCACCCCGGGTCATACACCTGGACATATCAGTTTATACCTTAATGAGAGTAAAACATTAGTTACAGGGGATGCTTTTGTTTCTGAAAATGGCAAAGTGGTTGGACCTAACGTACAAGTCACACCAGATATGGCCGCAGCTACTCAATCTTTAAAGAAATTTGTGAACTTTGATGTTGAAAATATCATCTGCTATCACGGCGGTCTTTGTAATGATAATGCCAACGAACAGTTAAAAGAACTTGCGAATAAATCCTTTTAATCAGTGTATGGATGTAAGGCGCATAAGAGCTTGCTCTTATGCGTTTTTTGGTGCACGTTTCCGCTTTAGAGTGTTCCGAATCTCGCGCCTTGCGTTCCCATCCACTTGACCAGGCAATGAAGCCTAGTTCATATCGGATGATGCTCTATACTAAGGACACGGACCGGGCATGCTTTTCGCCCGGTTTTTCTTAATACAATCAGAATGTATAACTTCTCTTACACTCATAAAGGAAAAATCGTATAAGGTCGGGCTTTGACTTTTGCTACCAGAGGCTTGCGACAACCTAAGTGTGTGATTTGTAAAAATCACATCAGGAGTACCCATAGGGTGCAACCGAAGTGTGTGATTTGTAAAAATCACATCAGGAGTACCAACGAAGCGGTGCAAGCCAAATTTTCTAATAGGCATCTGATCAAGTTGGATCTTTTACTAAGGGAGCTGACCAGCATGTCGCAAAAGCTTCTGTCTATCCCCACCTTTAAGCGTTGATCCGCTTGCTCCCAATCTTTTTTCTTCTTTTTAACCTGCAAACGGATGCTGCTCAATATTTCTATTATTGTCACACTGAAGCTTCTTTTCTTTTTTTAGACTTCAAGCCTCTCACCTCATAAATCCTCCTTTCTCCTATTAACAAAAACATCCAAAAACTTTTAGAACCTCATGTCTGTATATTCACCCTTACCGAATCTTACATGCTAACATATAGTATTAAAGAACACTGTAATGGGAAGTGGTTGTTCTTGTCAGCATTTAACCCAAATCAGCTTCACATTAAATTTATTCCCCCAGCTTCAACAGTTCGACCAATTGAAGGAAGAAAATATACCTTAACACATTCAGCAACATCTGCTGAACTCTTCTTAAGCATTGGTTACATCTATGATTATTCAGCTATCAACCTGCAAGTACGTGATGAAGTTGTTGCTGATTGGAAACAGAGCCCTCAAGGGCATTTTTTCCTTCACGGAAAAGTTTTTGTAAGTGGGGGAGAGTTTGATAGACAAGAAGCAAAGGTTAGGCTTTATATTTTTCATAAAGCAATGTCGCAAGCTCTTAAAGGCATCGTTAATGGAGATCATTCATTTTTTGTCAACCATCCCTATCTACTCGACTGTCCCATCTACATTTCATATCAATCTACCTATCCGGAATTTCAGCACTTTGTCTACTATGGAATACCAAGATTTTTTATAGAATAACCTCTTTAATATAAATAAAAGCCGAAGATGTGCCAACATGACCATCCTCGGCTTTTTATAACGGAATTCTTTAACCTGAGTATCTTTACACTAAATCCTCTAACGCTGTCTTAAGCTCCTTATAGGTAAACGCGAAACCACTTTTTAATAAACGCGTAGGGAGGCTATACGTTCCCTCTAAAGCAATACTTGAGTCGGTTCGAAGCACGAGCGGAGCCCCGATTTTCACGAGAAATGCAGGTGCCGGTAATGCGAAAGTTTTATGCATAACTGTCCGTAATCGTTTCATAAACACTTTATTGGTGACAGGCATGGGAGCACACGCATTATAAGCCCCCGTACACTGATCGTTCTCAATCACGTAAAGAAGAATTTGCTGCAAATCATCACTATGTATCCAGCTCATCACCTGTTTTCCCGAACCAACTGTACCCCCAAGGTGGTACTTTGTCAGTTTTTTTAACGGTTCCAAGGCGCCTCCAGATTTCCCCAGAACCAGCCCAATCCGCAACACCACCTGACGTGTGGCGGGTAAATCGTGATGAAAAAAGGTCTCCTCCCACCGCTTACATAATTCAGCTAAGAAGCCTTTGCCTACTGGTGCCCCTTCCGTGCAAGGCTCATATGTATTACCATATCGACCAACTGCACTAGCCTGGATAAAGAGTCGTGGTGGATGTGTCGTTGTCAACACGTACTCTTGCAATGCCTTAACTGCATCAATCCTTGAACGAAGTAAGACTTCTCTGTTTGTCTCATTGTACACACAATGAATGCTCTTCCCCGTCAAATTAAGTAAGATCTCACAGCCTTCGATCGCCTGCCACCAGTCCCCCCGTTCTTTCGCATCCCAATGAACATAATGTAAATGGTTTTCCTCACGTGTAACACCTCTCGTCAAAATCCATACATCATATCCCTTTTTAACTAAAAATTGAGCAAAATGCTGTCCTAAATACCCCGAACCCCCAGCAATAACAATTTTACCTGGCGTAATGTTTGCCCCCTCCTTTTTCTACCCTATACCTGATCTCAGAATAACACATTGTAAGCAGTGAAACCTTTAAGACGCTTCCCCCCTCCCCCTTACTTTCCACTTTTACAATAATCCTAAAAAGGATTCAGCTTTTTCTGCTGCACTGATTAAAAAATATCTATCAACATGACCTGTAAGCTTTGGTGGCAAATATCGAAGCCCAAACTTAAGGCCTTCTGCAAAATTATAAAGTGACGTTATAAGAAAAACTGGGCGAAAAGCGTGCGCGATCCTTGTCTAGCTATAAGAGTATCCTTATTATGGAAGAGGATTCATTGCCTGATCAAGTGGATGGGAGCGGAGGGTGTGAGAGATTCAGAACACTCTAAGATCGTGTATTCCTAGGGCGCCGCCGACTCATGATGTGGATAATACTAGAGTCCTGCGAAAAGTGGGAGATCGGTAAGACCCGCAGCGCTCAACACGAGGAGGCTTACCACTCTCCCGCGGAAAGCGAGTAACCTGTAGCGGCATCGCGCAACGGCCTCATGACAAGAAATTTTATACTTTCTGATCTTTTAAAAAATCACCTCCAGATCCTTCATTTGGAGGTGAACATTCGTTTTACCATAAATCCGATTGGATTTGGCCTTTAAAAATATTCGTATCTATATTACAATGCTTCGCTTCAATCCCGTATTGCCATCCAATGGTTTGAGCGCTATTCGGACTCGCCCCTTCAAAAGATTTGGGTGCCTTTTTCTTGGTAGATGTTCCTTTACTCGGTGTGTTAGTCCATAGCACAAGCTGCTTTTTCACTTGTTTATCAGATTTCTGGGCTTGCTTATAAACACCTTTCAAATTATCATGTCCAAAGTTGCCATATATCCCTGGTTTATAATGAGCATCAACAATGGTTTTCGTCCACGCAATGATAAACTGCTTATCCACTGGATATTTTGGCTCGATATCAGCAATGATCAATGTCTCTTTCGGAACCTTTAAATTTTTGGCTGCTTGAATGGCCCGTTTGGCTTCCTTAGCGCCATTATCTTTTCCTGTTGCATTGGTAAATTGATTATATATAGGTAAGACTGACAGCTTGTTTTTGTGAAGAAGCTTGATTTCTTGACTTGTCAGACCCTTATATGCCCCTTTTTTTCCTGTTAAATAGCGGGCAACAACGTCCGGTTTTCCAAAATGGTCATTGACACATTTTAGGAAGGGCTGTGTCACTTCATTTACTGTGTCAATCCCCCATAGCTTACTCGCTTTTTCCTGCTTATGCTCTTTCTTTTCGTGCGACTCATGATGCTGCGATGATTTATCGCTGTGCTGGTGATCATCATCGCTATATAAAACCACCGCTAGGCTAGCCGCGCCGATAATAAGCAAAGGGATGACCACCGATAGAACGCTTATCCATATTTTTTTAAAACGTGGTGTCAAGCGATCTCCTCCTTCAATATCATCACTACAGTGTATGGATTGAAGAAAGGAAGGTTCGCATAAATTAATCAAGTGCTAAGAATAAAGGAAAGCACCATTAAAAAAGAGGCTTGACTTTTTATCTATTTTTACTTACTCCTATTTGCCCTTTGAGGAGGCTTTTTATTAAAATGATCTTTTCTTTTTGAGAGACTTTTATCACGTTCACACCTGAATTCGGAAGCTTAAACCTCGGATTCGTTCTCTTTTCGTAAACCTCGAGTTTTATTTGTTACCTTATAACTGGTTTTTGTTAAAATGGAACCTCCTTTTGTTGTGTTGTCCAAAGCTTTTGTTCTCTTGACCACACCATTTATTACGCTCACTCCTGATGTGGAAGCTTTCACCCTTCGTTTGTTGTAGCCTGATGCTCACGCCTTCACACTCACACACTAAGGGTGTCGTGTCGCCAAGCTCAGGTGGCGAAAGTCAAAGCCCGCCTTATGCTCTCTTCCTTTATGAGCGGCAGCGAAGTTATACATTCCGATAGTATAAGAAAAACCGGGCGAAAAGCATGCCCGGTCCTTGTCCTTAAGTATAGAGCATCATCCAATATGAAAGAGGCTTCGTTGCCTGGTCAAGTGGAATGGAGCGCAAGGCGCGAGATTCGGAACACTCTAAAATCATATGTTCCTCGAGCGCCTCTGACTCATGATACGGATACGAGACTCCTGCAGGAAGTGGGGGATCGGTAAGACCTTAGCAGCGCGAGGAAGCTTACCACTCCCCCGCGGAAAGCGAGTTACCTGAAGCGTCATTGCGCACCAACCTCATGACTAGAAATTTTATACTTTCTGATCTTTAAAAAAGCGACTCGCAAAATGGATACGAGTCGAGATGTGATCATTTACACTAAGCTGAGCCAGACCCTCTCATCTTGCTGCTTAAGGGCAATGGGTGTTTCAAAAAAGTCAGTGAGTTGTTCAGTGGTTAAGGCAGATGGTGTAGGTCCTGAATGAAATACTTCACCCTTTTTGAGCATCAATGTATGTGTGAAACAAGGTAAAATTTCCTCAACATGATGTGTCACATAGATCAAGGTCGGTCCATGAGGATCTTGAGCAATCTTATCAATCATTTCCAAAAGCTGTTCACGCGCAAGCAGATCAAGTCCTGTACACGGCTCGTCTAAAATAAGAAGCTCTGGAGAAGCCATGAGGGCTCTCGCTATGAGAATCCGTTGGCGTTCTCCTTGAGAAAACGTTTGATACGCCCTATCCATCAAAGCTTCGCACCGCATGAGCCGAAGGAACCCCTCTGCACGTGCTTCGTCCTCTGGAGTAATGTGATCATAAAGTCCGATTGAAGCAAATCGTCCGCTCAAGACAATTTCTTTGGCCGTATTCTCCTGATGCAGCTTTTCCTGAAGTGAATTGCTGACCCAACCAATGCGCTTGCGCAATTCTCTGAGATCACACCGCCCAAATGTCTCTCCTAAAACAGATACACTGCCACTTGTCGGCCATAAATAGCCGCAGATCATATTTAATAAAGTCGTCTTGCCCGAGCCATTAAGGCCAACAAGACTCCAATGCTCTCCTCGACGAATATGCCATGAGACGTCTCTTAATATCCAATCCTCCCCACGTTTCCAAGAAATAGAGTTGATATCGACAACCACATCCCTTTCCTCCCTTGTTCTATTTCTGTTGTGTTCAGTATCCTATTCCCATTCGTAAGGCGTCTGCTGATAAACATAATAATTCAACCAATTAGAAAAGATGAGATGCGCATGTGAACGCCAGCGGTGAACAGGTTTCTTCTCTGGATCATCATTGGGATAATAGTGCTGGGGTAGCTTCGGATTGAACCCTCCAGCCTGATCCCGCAGATATTCATCCTGCAAAGTAAAGGCATCATACTCTAAGTGACCTGTCACCATGATTTGCTTTTGATCCTTTGACATAACAATAAACACCCCGGCCTCATCTGATGAGGACAAGAGCTGCAATTCAGAGTTTGCTAGAATATCACTTTCAAGAATCGTGGTGTGGCGCGAATGCGGAGCAACAAATTCCTCATCGAAGCCTTGCACCAATTTAACTGTTGGATCAGTCAGCGTATGCGTATAAACCCCTGAAAGCTTTTCCTTTAGTGGCTTTTTATCAATACCAAAGTGATAATAAAGAGCCGCTTGTGCTCCCCAGCAGATATTAAAAACCGATGTGACATGGGTTTTAGACCATTCCATGATTTCCGTTAATTCCGGCCAATAATGTACCTTTTCATATGGGATATGTTCGATTGGAGCCCCTGTGATAATCATACCGTCAAAACGACGCTCTTTGATGTGATCAAAGGTTGAATAAAATTGCTCCAAATGATACTGACTCACGTGCTTTGCTTCATAGCTTGAGGTATATAGCAATGTGACGTTCACCTGTAAAGGCGTATTCCCCAAGAGCCTTAATAATTGTGTTTCTGTTTTTTCCTTTAACGGCATCAAATTGAGGATAACGATATTTAACGGGCGGATATCTTGTGTTATCGCCCGTTCATCATCCATGAGAAAAATATTTTCCTTTTCCAGAATATCGCGTGCTGGTAATAATTTAGGGATTTTTATTGGCAACGTTCCTTCTCCCCTTTTTAAACTACTTTTTCAATTCAGAGTATTATAATGTTTATCATAGCCAAGACGGATACGTAAGTCAATCAGATGATTTATTTCGTTTGTGTCAAACTTTTCTCGGTACCCTATTCATCCCAGTATTTCTGGCACTCTAAATTTGTACGCTTTTCCAGCTACCGCGCGAATGTCTTCGCTTGGTTC
>NZ_BMIR01000029.1 GCF_014642655.1 Pullulanibacillus camelliae | reverse complement strand
GGAACCAAGCGAAGACATTCGCGCGGTAGCTGGAAAAGCGTACAAATTTAGAGTGCCAGAAATACTGGGATGAATAGGGTACCGAGAAAAGTTTGACACAAACATCCCTTTGACTTTGCTTGACATTTAAGAGACAGGTAGATATAATATGCTTTGTGTAAAATGAGACAGTGTGCCCGAGATCATCATGTTGTTTCTATTTTGTTCCTCTATTGAGGCACATCGCGTAACCTTACTGTCGGGTGAGGGTGTGTGAATACAAAATAGCTTCGTGACTGACTCGCATGTAAGGTGTCATTTTATACAATATAAAATGACTGAGGAGGAGCTATACTATGGCTCGATATACAGGTCCAGCTTGGAAAAAAGCTCGCCGTTACGGTATTTCCCTTTCTGGAACGGGAAAAGAATTAGAAAAACGTCCATATGCACCAGGTCAACATGGTCCGAACCAAAGACGTAAAATAAGTGAATATGGATTACAACAAAACGAAAAGCAAAAGCTTCGTTTTATGTACGGATTGAACGAAAGACAATTCCGTCGCACTTTTGATGATGCAGGTAAAATGAAAGGTGTCCATGGTGAAAACTTCATGATCCTTCTTGAATCTCGCCTAGATAACCTTGTTTATCGCCTAGGTCTTGCGAGAACACGCCGACAAGCGCGTCAGCTCGTTTCACACGGTCATATCACTGTTAATGGTAAGCGTGTCAACATTCCTTCTTACCGCGTGAGTGTCGGAGAAGCTATCGGTGTTAAAGAAAAATCCCAAAATCTTGACATCATTAAAGATGCGCTTGAAGTTAATACTTTCGTACCTGAGTATCTTTCATTTGACGAGAATAAACTCGAAGGGACGTTCACACGTCTTCCTGAACGCTCAGAGCTTCCTGCTGAAATCACAGAGGCCCTTATCGTCGAATTCTACTCACGTTAATTTGGTCACTATACAGTGTCACAAAAAGGAATCGGGCATATTCTGCCTGGTTCCTTTTTTGTCGCTCTCACACCTATACAAAAACTCTCAGCTTCCGGCACTTCACGGTAATCGAAGCAGCCCTTGCATTAATCCCCCAAGGTGTTGGGATGCTCGTGACCCGACAATGATCGGGAAAATGATTGATAAGATTGGTGCAAAATACGTGGTGATCGTCAGTCTTGTGCTTGCTAGCATCTTTATCCCTGGTCTATTCCTTACACATAAAGAGAAAATACAATAATAGGGTTGTTAGGACTTAGAGACCCGTCCTAACAACCCTATTTATCTACGATATGGCGACATCCATTCAGGATCTTCCGTATCTTTTTAAACACATCACTGTTATTAAAAAATTAAACACTGGACACTTCTTGCAATTCTTGGGCCGCTTCCTTATCTATAATCATTGTGACATGGGGATGCAGTTGTAAAAAAGAAGAAGGAATCCTTGGATCAATGTGACCATTAACTGTTTGCGCAATAGCTCTCGCTTTTTCTTTTCCGCTAGCTAACAAAAGAATATGCTTCGCTTGCATAATTTTTCCCATTCCTAAAGTGACAGCTCTTCTAGGCACTTCATCTATAGATGTGAAAAAACGCGCATTAGCCTGAATTGTTTTTTCAGTTAAAGGAACAACATGGGTTGCTACTTCTAAATCCATGCCGGGTTCATTGAACCCAATATGACCATTTTCACCAATTCCAAGAATTTGTAAGTCAATCCCGCCCGCTCGTTCAATAGCTTGCTCATAATCTCTTTGAACCTGCTCTTGCTTTTCAAAAACACCAGGAGGAATATGCACGTTCTCCTGATGTACATTCACATGGGAAAATAAATGATGCCACATATAATAAGCATAGCTTTGAGGATGGTCTTTACTCAGACCAATATATTCATCTAAATTAAATGTTGTAACATGGCTAAAATCCACTTTCCCCTGATGATACATCTGAATGAGTCGGTCATACATCCCTAGTGGTGTTCCCCCTGTAGCAAGACCGAGCACAGCATTCGTCTTTTTTATTAAGAAAGCCGCTACTTGATCAGCTGCTAATTGACTCATTTCCTCATAATGAGCGGTAACAATAGTTTGAATCATGGTTTATTCCTCCCAAGTCATTGGTCTATAGAACCCTAGATTAATTTCTGTCCTTGGGAATCAAACAGTCCAAGAAGCTGTGGATGATGACCAATACCACTTACAACGGCGACCTGGGCATTCGTGACAAAGATCTGGGTTCTAAAGGCATATAACACAGTATCCCCAACCGAGGCTTCATCTGTGGCCAACGTTCCATAATAATCAATGGAACCTGGCTCATTCGCTATGACATCAACCTCTTTCCAGTGACCTGGTCGTCCAACTAAAGCATGGTGCACGTGAGAGCGTGGATAAAATCCACCTCCAAAAACATGGGCATACCCATCAAAAAGATGGGAAATCTCAGAGACATACACCATAGCTGGAATTTCTGGCTGCTCTGTTTGGGCGTGCAAAGGTGTTGTACCTGTTAAGGCGTGTCCTGGCTCCCCTTGTGTGCCCCCCATTTCTTTAATAAGTGGCAGGGTTGTTGTGGAAGTTGCACTAGGTGTATTGATTTGCAGATCATGAAAGCCTCTTTCTTTTAATATACGCCCAGCTTGTTGCAAGGTTTTGAAATTTTGGGTAGGCTCAACCTTCCCTTGTTTTACGAGTAAACAAGGGAAATTCGTTGCCCCTTTAATGTGTACTCCAGGCAAGGCTGCAATTTTCTGTATTTCTTCCTCTAATGCGTCGAGAAAAATACCCCCCTTTTGTCCAGGATATAAAAAATCTGACCGGTCAACCACACGTAAAAGAATGTCCTGAGAATATCCTAGAGACATAGCAGCTTGAGAAACCACCTTGGCATTTTCATAGCTAAAAACTGTGACGACTTCAGGAGAAAGAGAGAGCATTTCCTTCATCATATGCTGAGGAATTTGCACAAGATGACCAACATGCCCGATGGGAATGCCATGCTTCCCCAGTACCCTTGCTTCCCATGGATCAACAGCTACCGCTTTCTGAAGACCCGCCTCCATAATTCCATGCGCTAACAATGGATTTCTGCCGATTTGCTTTGTCATAAAATAACATTCAACGCCTTGGCGCGATGCCTCAACTGCAATTTTTCTAGCATTTTTCTGAACCGCATCATAATCAATCACATACGTATTAGGAGAAATCAGACCTTTTCTATGAAAATAACCCGCAGTTTCTAGCAATTCGGGATTTCTTGCTTGTGTTGTGTGCAAAAACATTTCTTTTCCTCCTTGTCCCAAGATACTTCATGATGCTATGGCTTGATCAAGGAAGAATAAAAGCTTTGCCCATTTTCTGGCGCACGGACATCAAAGAAGTCTGTGACCGTTGCGGCGATATCGGACAAAGTCTTTCGATTTCCTAGGTCGGCCGCCTTAAATTGTTTTCCGTATGCCAGCAAAAACGTCTTTTCACGTGTATGTTGACTGTGACCAATCGTTGGATCATTGCCATGATCAGCGCTGATAATCAGTAGATCATCATCACTCATTTTTTCAAGTAGTGTGCTTAAATACTGGTCCACTGTAGAAATTTTTTGGGCATAACGCTCAACATTTTCCGCGTGTCCGGCTAGATCGGTTTCTTGAACCGTCGCTGCGATTAAACCTTCTTCTGTTTGATCCATTTGCTCGATAATGCATGTCATCACTTTATCGGTCTCAACAGCTGGAAAATGGCGTGCGCCCTCACACGTAATGACATCCTGCATTTTTCCGATCAGCACCACTTCTTTTCCGGCTTTTAACAATAAAGTCGTGGCCTGTGTATCAGGATTGATGCCATAGCCAAGATGGCGCACTTGATAGCCTTGCTCATAGACTCCCGATTTTGGAGAGTTCACACCGACCAGTCCATCCTGCCTTTTCTCCACTGCAGCCTGCAATTGTGCCGGAGAAACACGTTCGCCTCCAAGGGCGATCACACGATTCACCTTGACCTGTTGCCTAACAATTTGCCCAATGTTCAAAACCTCTTCAAAGGGGATCTCATCAAGAGCACCAGAAACGTTATAAATTTGTCCATAATCTGTCTCGATATTATCAGCAACAATGACTTTGCCATTTACCAATAAATAGGGCAGCGCCTCATCGGGCACCATCACATGGTAGCCTTGCTGCTCAAGGGCCCTCTTCACCTCGTCCATGACTTCTACAAAAGGAACCTTATGCGGTACTTTTGGCTTTGTTCCCATAATTTCATTGTGACCTGCAAAGCTATCTGCTCCCTCATGCTGCAAATTAAGTGTGCCGTAGCTTGCAAGTGCTTCTCTACCACTCAGGCGAGGATGATGTAAAAGCTGGTTAATCCCTAGGTGCTCCAATTGCGGTATGTTAATCGCTTCAGCTTGATCCAAAATATGATAAAACGTATTTGCTCCAATATCTTCAGGCCGACTCTCCTTTGCATCTTCCATATAGCCGACCCCAAGGCTATCTAGGATTAAAACAATTGCTCTTTTTTTCATGGGATCACTTCCCCTCATTGCTGTGTGTTATCTCTGCAATTGCCTTTGTTAAAATATCAATCACTAATTCTGCTCCAGAACGCATCGGGTTGATTCTTAAACCTGTTTTGAGTAATGCTGGATTGGCATCTAAAAAACTGCCGGAAACGCGATAGATCATTGGCAGAACCTCAAATCGGGATTCTGCACCGACTGGATAAACCGCAGCCCCGTATTTCTCACTGGCTTCAATGACCTTTTGGGCGATGGGCGTTTTCAACTCAACAATGACATTTTTGGATTGTGAGTTAGTGATATAGGCTTTCTTCACTTCAGGAATGACGCCTTGATTTAAGCGTTCATGTAATCGATCAATTTGTTCATTTTGCACGGCAATCATCACTGGAGCGCTGACAAGTGCTCTTAATAGCTCCATCGCTTCATAGCCTTGAACCTGACCCCCACCTGAATAATTGCGCTCATGGATGGTTCGAATAACTGATCGATCTCCAACAACAATACCAATGCCTGGAGGTCCCAGCAATTTGAAACCAGAAAAACAGGAATAGGTAGCGCCAAGCTCTACTCCCGTTTGTGGGACCTTTAAAGCCGTATAATTATCATCCACCACAATTGGAAGCTCTGGTCTAATGCTCTTTACTAATTGAATGAGGCTGCCAAGATCATAAACATCCTCTAATGTTTGCCGAGAGTGCTGAACATAAAAGACTTTGCATTCACTATGCCGGACCAACGCTTCGCGGAGGGCTTCAGAATCATTATAATTGGCTCGAATAGGGACAAGCCCCATCATCCGAATGGTCTCTTGGGTGGTTTTATAAATTGGACTCGTATGCATAAACAGGGACTCTCCAGGTGCTAGCAAAGCAGAGAGTGTCACACGGATCGCCGCTGTTCCTGCCCCCCGGACTAAAGCACAATTCTCCGTTTTAAAAAAATGCGAAAGAACGCGCTCGACCTTTTCCGTTTGCACCGGTCTTCCCTTTCCAGGAACGACCCCCAAATCTCCTTGGTTAAAAAACGCGCGCCCGCTAAATTCTTTAGCGATGGCTGTCGTTAACTGAAATTGCTTATCTTTTGCTTGTTCAAGATCCATTGTGCCAAGAATTTTTGGACTCATGGTTTGTCCCTCCTAAAAAGATAAAAAGCGCCGTGGATTGTCTATCATCATCGTTTCAATTTCTTTATCAGATACCCCTCTTGCTTTCAGCGCGGGTAGAAACTCTGTAAATAAATGCTCATAACCAAAACCTCCGTTGACTTTGAGATAGGATTTCTTCGTGATGTCGCAAGATAGCATCAGTTGCTTTACATAGCCTTTTTCCAGTAAAAACAACACATCCTCCACCCTCTCATCATTTAAGCGATAATTGTTTTTGCCAATCGTATCAAACTGAATGTATACACCTGCCTTCAATAAAAATTCGTATTCATTTCGATTGCCATTTAAATCCTGATGTCCGATTGAAATTTTAGATAAATCATTATCACATTCAAAAAATAACCTCAGTTGCTCCGAGCCCATCGTCCCTAGTTCACAATGTGTGCTCAATGGTGCGCCTGTGTCTTTTTGTGCTCGAGCAGCGGCTCGAAACACCTTTTCCTCAGCCACAGTAATTGCATTTAAACTACTGCCGATTTCAGAAATTATCCCGGCGCAAATCCCCGTATTTCCTATTCCCTGTGTCAGTTCTTGCACAAATAGCTCATAGATCTCATCTTCGGTCATCTCAAAGACATGGGGCGGATAATAGTCCTGCTTATAAAAGCCAGTGGCTGCCACAATTGGAACACCGTGCTTCTTGGAAAGATTCTGCAATGCAATGACATCGCGCCCCATCCCATGATTCGTGACTTCTACAATACCGCCACAGCCCGCAGAGATTAGTCGACTAAGTTCTTCATTCAATTCATCCGATTCCTGTAAAATGGGGTCTTGATCTTGACGGATATGAGAAAGATCTAGGACAACATGTTCATGAATCAGTGTTTGACCCAAAACTTGTGGTTCCTGTTTGCCCGTCACAGTCTGTATTGTTTTTGTCATATTAACCACCTTTTTCATTTTGAAATACCTGGGCGAAAGGCGAGGATAACGCCCCTTGGTTCGTTATCCTCCAACTATTCAGATTTATGCAATTTTCCTATACATCCTATTAAGGCGTAAATAAATGCAAGAAATAAAGAATATTGAGCAATATACCTGTTACTATTGCGCCAAGCGGAGCCACTGCAAGACGAATAATTGGCCGCCCAGTTGCTTCGTTGATAAAATAAAGAATGGCAAAAATCGTAAAGCCTGTGAAATCACCCATTTTAATAACAGCTAAGACTGAACCAATTAATAGGGCAATTTCCATCACCATACTGATTGATGTCCGAATGTTATCAGATGCTTCTCTTAACGCAGGAAATCTTTCGAGCACTTTACCTAATCGGGAAAGCACCAAGACTTCCAATGAGAGCATAGCTGCCCCAGCTAAAGCTGCTAAGATGGGGTTCGGCATGATGTACCCGATAGGCAAAACAAAGGTTAAACCAAGCACACCATAGACACCCGTTGTTAGCGCTGTTGTTGCAATCAAAGGAATAAAGCCGATGGCCCTCAAAAAGTCAGCCAAAGCCGCTTGATGCACTAACGAACTCGAGTGCGAGGCGCTTTTTGCAGTATAGGCATCATGAAGTGTATAGACAGAGACCTCAGAGCCGGCAAAATAGTGCAGGTTAGCAATGACAGCCACCAACGCCCCAACGATGGCGAAAAACGGAAGTCCTTTATAGATCCTTGTCGTTCGCTCTTCAAACAGTGATTCTCCTTCATCTACTCCCTCATCTGCCTTGCTTTTACGATCCTGCCACAAAGCAAATATAACGAGTAGAATGGTTCCAATAAATAATTCTCCAGCCTCTGGAAGTAAACTAATATCCTTCGGTAAAAAGCCTTGTGCGATGAACGTGCGGACTAACAACACAATAGCCGCTGAGAAAACCCCTTTTTTCCAGCCGAATTGATAAATAATTGCTAATACAGGGAATAGTGCAAACCCTGCTAATACAGGAGAACTCAGTTGTCCTAATGCACCGATAAAGTCAACTGGGAAAAGCGTAAAAAAGGATTGCACAACGGTCAAACCACTGACAACGGCTACACCCCACGCACAGCCTAACACAGCTGCTAGCCAGGCTGATCCCGCAAAGACACCTAAGATATCCGTCGGCAAAAATAGCAACCAAGGATTTAATAATCCCGTTGAAAGGGTAAAGGAAATCCCCACAGAAGCAATGAAGCCAACGCTAAGACCAAAGGCAATCGATGACATTTCTGGACGTTTCATTCGTCCTTCGATCAATTCAGGCATGAGTGGACGTAAACCATCATGAAACACGGCACGTCCATAATAGGATAATAAAGCGGTTGCTGTTGTCGTCAATGCAACAAGAATAAGCTTTAAAATTGAAAAATCCATGTCCATCCTCCCTATCTCAATAACTTAACTATTGGCTGCTCACGATGCTGTCTGTATCAGTCTTATACATCGACCTTTCTCTATGCTTGTTTGAACGCCAATGACCAAATCTAACTAAAATCAAATGTCGCTAATTTCTAACTCAATGCTTTAATGTATTGCCGTTTTAAGGCAATAATTTCATTAGAAGTGGTACAGCAGGATCAACTTGATCACTTGTAAATCCAAATGCTTTTGCGCCTTTATCGATCGCCTCCTGTACCTTTTGTTCCTTTGGCGGTCTGCCAGCCATACCGATGGTGACGCATTTGTCTCTGCCTAAAATGCCGTAAGCCATCCCTAACGCGCCACCTGCCCCACTCTGACAAGCACCAATATAATAATCAAATTCTCCTGCCTTAACTTTTCTAGCTGCAATCATATCGGTAAAGATTTCTGCTGTCACATCTGCACGTCCGCTTTTGTCAATGGCATCTTTAATTTCCGATTTACTTAATTGACCACCGATAGCAATTTTAAGCATTTTTATATTCCCCCTATTGACTCGTTTGTGTCATGCACTCTAACCCTTTGAAACAGTGTTCATCCCTAATCCTCATCTTCTCTCTATTCTCTTTATCACTTCCCCTCATTGAGCTGAAAGACAGTTGCATAATGAAGATGTAAATAATTTTTTTCCTCATCAGGCAGCGGATTCCCATATTGCTGTTCAATAAAAGCTATCTCACATTCTGTGCGGTCACTATACCCTGCCGCTTTTACTTGCTGTAATACTTCGGGGGAGGGTCCAACAATTTCCTCACCCCGTTCCAGCCGCGTAATGGCGGATGAAAGATGCGTAAATAACATTTCACCTTGCACAATATCCTCTTTGGCCAACAGCCTAGCAAGACGCTCAAAGGTTCGGACTGTTACTGTAACCGCTTTATCAGTGATCACTTCTGTTTCTTGTAAAAGTGCGAGCCGTTCATCTAACTCTATTTTGTCCATTTTCTCAACCTCCAATTTACAGTATTCAGTATATTAAGCGCAAAAAAATTAATAACGCGGGAAACGCTCCCCCTTTTCTACCGAAAGCTGAGTCCGACATACCGATTCAACATCAAGCAAAGTCATCTGCTCCTTCACCTCATGCCGCATTCCATCAACAATAATGGTTGCTTCTGAAGCTTGCTTAGCAAGAGTACGCGCTTCCACAGACTGAAACTCACCTGTTTGGAAGGTTTGGACAGAACGCACTTCATCGATGTTCCAAACGGCTGCATCTAAATCGCCTTGCTTCAGCATATCAAACAGCTGCATGTAATTGGTATCTACAAAATCAACCGCAATCCCCTGACACTCATTAAGCGTGATATTCGCTTGGTCTGAAGAAGAACGGTCAATTCCAACCCGCATACCCGCTTCAATCCGGCGCTTGCTAGAATCAGAGAAAAACACCTTATGCTCGGTAACATACGTGCCTGGTCCGAAGGTCTTGATGATTTCCAGTCCCTTATTATTAGCGATTGCTTCTTTTGCAGCCATTAATGAAAGAATGGCAAAATCATATCTTCTAGCCTTCAATGCCTCCACTCGCGTCCGAGACCCTCTCATATAAGCTAAGCTGACACGCTTATTCAAGTTATCGAACACATCAACAATCCCGGTTGCTAATCCCTCATACTTTTTGGAATAAGGGAGCGGCATAACACCAACCAAAGGGCCGATTCCGGCAATTTCAAGCAAAACGCTTACATCTTTGCTTTTTAAAAATGTTCCAAGATGCCCTCTAGATTCCAACTCAATCGCATTCATAAGCTCTAATAGCCTTAAAGCACCTTGGACTGTTCCTCTTCCCAAGGAAAACTTATCACAAAAATCACTAACTCTCGGAATCCGCCCACCATTTTCAACAGAAAGGAGGTCCTCTGCAATATTTTTGGCAGCTAATCCATTTTTAGAATATAAACTTTCCCATGTCCTAGTCATACTATGCAAACGTCCTTTAAATTCAATATACATTTTTTTGTATACTGATAGTATACCATCTCTTACTAGAAAAGCAAAGCCTTTAAGCAAAAAAATCAGAAAAAAGTGTCGAAATGAATACAAGAAAACCTCTATAAGCTTTTTTCCTAAAATGGAGGTGCTGGAGTTATAACTAGAAAGCAAAGGCACTTTCCCCTTAAGCTATCCCCGCTTTTAATATAGACGCCCCTCTTTCCCGGTTTGCCAAAATATATTACAATAGGATTGATCTAAATCGAGTCTACTTATCTATTTATGAGAGACGAAAAGCAAGTTATGTATACATAGTCAATGCACTAATTGTGAAAGGTTGAAGTTCGCACGTGTTGGGAGGAAAGCATATGAACTTTAAATCATCAACTCTGTGGAAGCACCTCAAAACCGCTTATGAGTGGTTAAATGAAAAAAATATATTCAAAGGCTTTCGCATTAGCTATAAAGTCGCTTGGAACTTATTTTTAATTTTTGTTTCAATTCTTTTTATCGGGGGATTTTTTGCCGGAGGCGTCGCCGCCGGTTATTTTGCATCTTTAGTCAAGGATCAGCCAATTTTAGATTACACAACCCTAAAGAAAGATATCACCAATTATTCGGAAACGAGCTCGATTTATTTTGCTGATAATAAATCATTGGGACGCTTACCGTCTGACTTAATTCGCACAGATGTTTCCCTGAAAGACGTTTCCCCATTGTATATTCACGCCCTACTTGCCACTGAAGATCAACTCTTTTATGAACATCATGGTGTTGTTCCTAAGTCTGTTTTTCGTGCGGTTTATCAAGAGCTTACAAACCAACCGGTTGTCACAGGTGGGAGTACCATCACCCAACAGCTTGTCAAAAATCAAATTTTAACCAATCAAGTTTCCTTTGACCGTAAAGCGAGAGAGATTTTACTGTCGTTAAGAGTAGAGAAGTTCTTTAATAAGGATCAGATTTTACAAGCGTATATCAATGTTATTCCCTTCGGAAGAAATTCCATGGGACAAAATATTGCGGGTATCGAAGCCGCGGCAAAAGGAATTTTTAATGTCGATGCCAACCATCTTAATTTAGCTCAAGCCGCATTTATTGCGGGATTGCCAAAGAATCCTTTTGCTTACACACCTTTTGAAAATTCTGGGGGAGTCAAAAAGGATATCTCCCTTGGCGTTAACCGCGCACACGTTGTTTTAAAACGCATGCTTGATGCTGGCTATATAACCAAGCCACAATATGATGAAGCGCTCAAATATGATTATAAAAAGCACTTCGCTAAGGAAAAAGAACCTTCGAATCTTAAATACCCTGCACTCATGGCTGATATTCGTGAACGAGCTGAAAAGCAATTAGCGATAATTGCCGCCAATAAACAAGGGTATGACGGTAAAAAACTAGAGGAGGATGCCACACAGCTCAATAATATTGAATGGCTCACCGCCGTCCAAAAGAGTCGAGGCACCAATCGCAGCATTCAGGAAAACGTAGAAAAGTCAGGTCTTGATTATAAGAAGGTTAAAAAAAATGCCGATTTATTCAATCAATATCTTGATAATGCTAGCAAAGCGTTAGATAGTAACGGCTACAAAATCTATACAACCGTCAATAAAGATATCTATGATAAAATGCAAGCTGCTGCCAATCATTCCAGTGCTTACGAGCCAGATAAAATCTTTAATACGGTTGATCCCAAAACCGGAAAAAAGGAAACCTTACATTTTCCGATGGAAGTGGGGTCAGTGTTGATCAAGAATGATACGGGTGCGATTATTAGCTACGTTCCTGGGAGAAAGGATAAGGCCTATCAATATTCCAAGGTGAATCATGCGACCCAAACGACAAGGCAAAACGGCTCAACCATGAAGCCGTTGTTGGATTATGGGCCTGCGATAGAAAATGGGCTCCTCTCACCAGGGACCATCATGGCCGACTTACCCACCAAATTCCCTGGTGGATATGAGCCCCATAACTATGGCGAGGCTGGAAATGGCCTTTTCCACGGGCTGGAAACTGCCCGACAAGCGCTGGCATTATCGCATAATATCCCAGCTTTAGAAACCTATTATGATGATCGTCAGCATTTTGAACCATTAAATTATTTGAAGAAGATGGGCTTCACTTCTCTTCTCTATCCTGATAAGGGACCGTTGCCAGTCGGTATTGGGGGTCTGACAAAAGGAGTAACGGTAGAAGAAAATACCAATGCCTATGCCACCTTCGCCAATGGTGGGAATTTTGTCGATGCCTACATGATTGATAAAATTACAACCAATGACGGAAAGGTGATTTATCAGCACAAGGTGAAACCCGTGAAGGTCTTTTCACCGCAAACCTCCTACTTGGTCGTTGATATGCTACGGGATGTTATGAAAGGTGGAGGAACTGCTGCCGATGTCCCTGGTCGATTGAAATTCAGCAGCGACTGGTATGGTAAAACAGGAACCAGTCAGGATTGGCATGATGGGTGGTTTGTTGCTTCTAACCCCAATGTCACATTAGGCATCTGGACAGGCTTTGACCAGCAACAGGTCAATATTAACGGCAGTGTACATTCGCTTGAACTCAGCCATTCTAATTATCACTACAATCAATCCATTCTTTGGTCAGCATTTGCCAATGCCGCTTATGATGTTGATCCAAAACTGATGGATCCTGATAAAAGCTTCAACATGCCTGGTGGCATTGTCAAACGGACCTTTTGTGGGCTAACGAATGGCCCCGTGACGAGTTCATGTAAAAGTGCAGGGTTGACCGTTACTGATCTTTTCAATTCTAAGTACTTACCAACTGGAAAGGGTCAATTATCGGTGAGCCAAGGCGCATTTGTAACGATAAATGGGAAGAAATATCAAGCCTTGTCTTCGACACCTAAAGAATTTACAGATAAAGGGGGCATTCTTGATACTAGCTTTCTTAAGACACGCTTCCCTTACTTAATCACAAGCCAAATCAAAACAAGTCTTAAAGGCGGCAGTAATCTCAATTCGGTCCAAAGCTTCCATGCGGATAGTAAAGCTCCCGCCTCACCTGGCAGTGTCCGACTCAGTGGAAAGAATCTAAGCTGGTCACGAAGCGCTTCAAATGATGTCGTGGGTTACTATATTTATGGCTCCACTAGTGATAATAATTACCATAAGCTTGCCGCTATTAATGCTAATGACAGCTTAAATTATAAGATTTCTTCGGATGCTAATCACTTTTATGTTGTTGCCGTTGATATCACTGGAAAAGTATCTAAAGCCACCTCCATTGTTACAGTAAAAAATGACGCTGCAGATAAAAAGACAGCAGCCACTGATGAGAAAAAAGCATCAACTTCTAATGAAGCCAGTGACAAAGAGACAAACAAAAGTAAGGAAGACGAAACCAAGACACAGGATAAAAATCAAGAGACTCCTCAAAAGGACGATCAAAACACGAATCAAGACAAAGAAAACGCTCAAGAAAAAAATGAATAGGAACACCATTAAGGCGTTAGTGGTATTCCTTCTCTTATCGTAGGAATAGAAAAGGCTCCATGGCGAAGATGCTTTCACCATGGAGCCTTTTTTTATTTGAGAGGCATGCTTACAAAACCTTTAAAGAACTGAAGGACGACGCTCATGCAATGTGCTATCTTCCTCTCCTAAACCAACTCTCGCTCATATAAGAAGGAGGGCATGAGCGCCCTCCTTCTTAAGCATTATTCTATTGTTGAACCCCGATATTCCATTCGATGTGGTAGAACAACTGTATTGTCGTCCACCTTTTCTTTATTCATATACTTTGTTAACAGGCGCATGGCGACCGCACCAATATCGTACATCGGTAAAACAACAGACGAAAGTGTCGGCCGAACCATTTGCGCTAAACGTGTATTTTCACAACTGACCACTTCAATATCATTAGGAACATTTAATCCAGTATCCTGAATTTGATGGATGACCCCAAGTGCCATTTCATCGTTCGAAGCAAAAATAGCTGTTGGTGGCTCCTGAAGCGCCAATAATTGTTCGGTTGCCTCTTTTCCAGAATCATATGTATAATCACCTGCGATGATTAGCTCTTCATCTGGTTTAATGTTGCCTTCTTTTAAAGCGCGATTATAGCCCTCGATTTTCTTTTTGCCATTGATAGGATCGTGAAGAGGACCAGAGACAGCTGCAATTCTTTTGTGTCCGCGATCAATAAAATAAGAGACGGCATCATAAGCTGCTTGATCATAATCAATGTTAACCGATGGAATCGTCTGACGTTCATCAAGCGTAGCAGCTAAAACAATGGGTACGGGTGATTGCTTGAATTCCTCGATTAAGTTATCAGAAATTTTTCCACCCATGAACACGATGCCGTCGACTTGTTTTCCAAGCATTGTTTGAATTAAGTGAAGCTCTTTGTCCTCATTTTGATCAGAATTGCTCAGGATAATATTATATTTGTACATGGTTGCAATATCTTCAATGCCACGTGCAAGCTCTGAAAAGAAAATGCTCGAAATATCAGGAATAATAACACCTACGGTAGTCGTTTTCTTACTTGCCAGACCACGAGCCACAGCATTAGGGCGATAGCCAAGCCGTTTGATTGCGTCCTGTACCTTTTTTCTTGTGGTTGGTTTCACATTAGGATTTCCATTAACAACACGAGAAACGGTTGCCATTGACACGCCTGCTTCTCTTGCTACATCATAAATTGTTGCACTCATTTTTATTTCCTCCTTAGGTCCGTTCCTTTTTAAGTCTTATTATAACCAAAAAAGTGTTGTTTTGGTGCTATTTTATACAATTTTTATCTCTTTATTGTGCAATTATGTACATTATTTGACGATTTTCTAGTGAAAACCCCCATTTTCGCAATCCCTACTCTTGGTTGTCATGAACCCTTACACGAGAGAGCCACTGACTAAGGTGACGCTCAAGTCTCCCACTAGACCAAGCTCCCCCCATACTTAGCCAATGAAAACAGCAGCATTATGAAATCCATTCTCCATTATCCACCTGCAATGTTATCTTTTCAAATGTTCACATGGAGATCACCAAATACTAGTGCTTTTAGCTATTCTGACGCTGACTTCATAATACAAGCGAAAAAAGGCCAACTTCAGCGGCCTTTTTGAAGGAAAAAGCTATTATTTTTCTTCTTCAGCATCTGCTACTTTGTCGTTTTCCTGTGTCTCTTTGTTCAATTCAATGCCAGTAACAGCTGTATTTTCCGACGCTCTCGTATTGATACCGATAGAATCAGGTAAATCCTTCATTTTATTCGCTAACTGAGCAGATTGCTCGGATACTGTCTTTGCTAAGCTTGCTGATTTTTCCTTGGCGATGACGGCAAGATCGCCTCCCTTTCTCTTAACCGCCTGTGACTGTGCATTCAGATCGCCTCTGAGCTCTTTGCCTGATTTTGGCGCAAAGAGTAATGCTGTTACCCCTCCAACAATTCCACCGACTAGAGCACCAATCAAAAAATCCTTGGTATTGATATTATGATTGTCGTTACTCATCGCTTCTCCATCTCCTTAATGTTGTTTTAATTTTTTATTTTTCCACTTATGCCACATGTCAATAGCCGCTTCAGTCCATTGAACAGCCCTTGCAATTTCATCAGAATGCCTCTCACTCTTCTGAACAACATTTTGTGTGACCTGTTCAATCGATGCATTCACTTTGTGAACAGATTCACCAATACCTTTAACAGACTCAAAAACAGGCGTTAGAGCTTGTGTTCTTTCCTGAATATCTGCTGTCAACTGATTTGTCTTATGTAGTAATTCTGTCGTTTCATGTGTAATGCCATCCATTTGGTTCACAACATCATTTAGTGTCCCTGATACATTTGCCAAAGTATGCTGTACCGATCGAAGAGTTTGAGCTACAAAATAAACAAGGACGGCAAATGCAACTGCAAGTAAGGCAACACTAAGATACAATATTAATTCCACCAGACTAGCCTCCTTTTAACTCTACTACCCGTTATATTTTTCTTTTAAACATGAAAAAGTATTCTTAAATAGCGGCGAAGCATTGTGAGGGTGCTTTAAAAAGCAGCAGATGCAAGGATTCTGGAACACCAGAAAGGAAACGTGGAGTCAGCAGGAAAGCTTCGTTCTAACCAACTAAAGCAGAGCTTAAAATGAGTCACCCAACTGCATAGCCCTACACCATCCGTAAACAAGGCTTTTCTTCATTTTTTCCCAAGCACAGCTCTTGACACCATTCTACATGAAAGAGGCTAGTGCCTTCAACCTCTTTCAGTAGAAAGCCTAAAAGAAAGGACCATCATTTTTCAGTCGATGCTAAAAGTGCTTCATAGGCTTTTTGATATTTTTGAATATCTCCAGCTCCCATAAATAACAAAACAGCGTCCTCATACTGTTTTAACTGATCGATTGTCTCCTCACGAATCAATACCGAACCCGGAATTTTGGCCTGAAGATCATCGATGGTTAAATCGCCATCGGTCTCACGTGCTGAACCAAAGATATCACATAGATAAACTCTATCTGCTTCCTTTAGACTTTCAGCAAACTGATCAAGAAAGGTTCGAGTTCTCGTATAGGTGTGAGGCTGAAAGATAGCAATGACTTTTTTATTAGGCCACTGGTTCTTCGCCGCATTAATGGTTGCTTTGATTTCTGTCGGATGGTGCGCATAATCGTCGACAATATGCTGATTTCCCAATGTCCGATGGCTGAACCGACGCCTGACCCCTTTAAAGGTCATCAGACGTTCTTTAATGACATCTGTAGGCACTTTTAAATAATGACAAAAGGCAATGACGCCAAGGGCATTTAATACATTATGTTCTCCAAAAGAATTGATTTGAAACCGTCCATAATGATCATTTCTTACATAAACATCAAAAGCCATGCCGTCATCGTTTCTCTCAACATTGCGAGCTTGAAAGTCATTTTCCTCACTGAAGCCATAATAAATCATCGGAACATTGCTTTTTATCTGCTGAAGATGAGGGTCATCCCCATAGGCAAAGATGGCTTTTTTTACTTTTAGAGCCATGGATTGAAAAGCATCAATAACGTCACTTAGATCCTTATAATAATCCGAATGATCAAAATCGATATTAGTCATGATGCAGTAATCAGGTTCATAGTGTAAAAAGTGGCGGCGATACTCACAAGCCTCATAAATGAAATATTGGCTGTTCTCCACCCCTTTTCCCGTGCCATCACCGATTAGAAAGGATGTAGGCGCAAAGCCGCTAAAAACATGCGCCGCGAGTCCCGTTGTTCCCGTTTTCCCATGAGCACCTGTTACCGCAAGACTTGTAAAGTGTTTCTCATATTCACCCAAAAAGTCAAAATAACGAAATATAGGTAAGCCTAGCTCTCTGGCGCGAACCATTTCTTCATGATCATCACCAAAAGCATTGCCGCAAATAATGGTTTGACCTTCTTGTATATTATTTTTATCAAAAGGAAATAACGGAATATTTCTCTTTTCCAACTCAGCTTGTGTAAAGAACCACTTCTCAACATCCGAACCCTGAACCTCTTCTTTTCTATCGTGTAGGATTTGAGCAAGTGAGCTCATTCCAGTCCCTTTAATGCCAACGAAATGATATTTCGTCATAACACAACCTCCATACAATCAAAATATTCCACCATCATCATATGCCTAAGCGTTTTAAATGCTCATGGATGGCTCCTTCTCTACTTTTTCAAGACGGGGATTCGGTTGGTACTTCCGTCCGGTCTTTGCTTGAGGTTTCCCATTTAATATCACATTGTCCCCAGTAAATCCAATATTAACCTTGAGCAAACGATTGCCGATTCCGTACATATCGACAGGTACGTGGGCTTCTTCAAAGCTTTTAATCTTTCCTACATCAAATCCACCACTTGCCATGATTTTTACATGGTGATGGCCATGTTCATCCAGCGCTTCACGTAAAGCATAAATCAATTTGGCATTGACACCTCTTGGATCAAACTTGCCAAGCATCTCTTCATGACGGAAGAAATATTTATCCACCATATTTTTAGAGGTGTCCAGACGAACTACTTTTAATAGTTCACCAAACTCATCAGCGAGCTTCAGACTATCATGAATAACATCATTATTGTAATCCACAAGCGCTACTAAATCATCAGCAGGAAAGCTCTTGTGATAGGCATGCGCTGCAGCAACGATATCGCCTTCAAATAATTGAATCAGTGCGTGAGGCATAGTTCCCATCCCTTGTTTTCCCCACCATTCATTCATTGCATGAGTGGCTTGAGCGGTCGACCCACCAATGTAAGCTGCATAGCCGTCACCAGCCTGTTGTGTAAAATGATCGTCACGATCCCCCATGAAGATCACCGGTTTTTGAATGCCAGACAATCGCGCCGCTTTGACAACATTATAAACATTCGTCGCCACAGATGTTCGACGGCCAAGAATCCCATCAATAAGCCCTTCTAAAAAACCAAAATTTTGATAGGGACCTGTGATGGTTAGCACCGTTTCATAAGGCTCAATTTTGTCGCCATCTTTGAGTGAATACACCTCTAATGCATCTGGTTCTTTAGCAAAAGTATGCAACAACGCAATCGCTTCATCGGTGCCACAAAGTACAGCGTGATTTTTTTGAAAAAACTGCATCGTTACCACGTTATCAGGTTTATAATTTTGGACAATCTCACATGATTTCAGAAAATAAACTGCAGAAAACCAGCCCTCGCCAACGCGTTCATCAAACTTAAAAGTCCTGTTGGTCAAACGCTTGATTTGCCCCTGAAGTTTTAATTCAATTTCCTTCATAATAAAAAGCGTGCTTCTCTAGATCTCATCACTAGAGAAAACGCGTCCCCCCTAAATCTATACTCATTACTAGAGTTAAAGCAAAAATATTACTGTTCTATATTGTACCTTGAATAGCGCCCCATGTAAAAAGAAATCTTTAAATTCTATAAGGAAGAAACACACAAGATTGTTTCTTCCTTATTATCACACCCAATCAGAATTCAACGCTTTATTTTGTTGCGATTCTGAAAATGTATCTTTATTAACTAATACCTGTCTGGGCTTACTCCCATTCGCTTCAGAAATAATTGCGCCAGCCTCCAATTGGTCCACCAACCGGGCTGCGCGATTATAGCCAATTCGGAAACGCCTTTGGAGACTAGAGACGGAGGCTTGACCTTGTTCAATGACAAACATGGCTGCTTCTTCAAAGAGATCGTCCTCCTCTGACTCGACATCCATTCGACGTTCTTGAATCTGTTCAATGTCAAACAAGAACGGCATGGGTTCAACGTGCTTTAAGGCTTCGGTCACACGATCGATTTCCTCATCTGTTACGAAAGCGCCCTGCAAACGTTTCATATCTCTTGCGCCGTTTTCAACAAATAACATATCCCCTTGCCCTAAGAGGCGCTCTGCTCCTCCAGCATCTAAAATAGTCCGCGAATCTGCTTGTGAAGATACACTAAAAGCAATTCGTGTTGGAATATTGGATTTGATTAAACCCGTAATAACATCTACTGATGGACGCTGGGTAGCAAGTAACATGTGAATCCCCGCAGCTCTTGCTTTTTGTGCAATGCGACATATCGCTTCTTCCACATCTTGAGGACTTGCCATCATCAGATCTGCAAGCTCATCAATGACAATAACGATGTAAGGCATTTTTTCCTCTGCTGTCTCTTGTATCGCACGATTATAACGCTGAATATCACGAACACCTTTTTTAGCAAAGCGTTGATAGCGTTCCTCCATCTCTGCAACAGCCCATTTCAAAGCAAGAGCAGCTTCTTTGGGCTGAGTGATCAGAGGGGCTGCCAAATGTGGCAGCTGTTGATAAGCAGCTAATTCAACCACTTTTGGATCGATGAGTATCATTCGCAGATCCTCAGGGCTCGTCTTATAAATTAGGCTTAATAGCAGTGAATGAATACATACACTTTTTCCCGAGCCTGTTGCCCCTGCAATTAAGCCATGGGGCATTTTCGCTAAATCCGTCACCACTTGCTGACCAGAAACATCCATTCCTAAAGTGGCGGTTAATGGAGAATGACTGTTAAGATAATGTTCCGATTGAAGCAGCTGTTTTAAAAACACTGGCTTGCGTCCACCATTGGGAATCTCTATGCCGACAATGCTTTTTCCTGGAACCGGGGCAATCCGAATCTGTTTGGCCGCCATACTGAGCTTTATGTCTTCGGTTAAATTAAGGATTTTATTGATCTTAACACCAGGGTGCAGCTTTAATTCAAAACGCGTCACGGCAGGGCCCTGGACATGACCGACAATCTCAGCCTTAACGTGGAAATTAAGCAATGTTTCTTCTAATATCATTTGCTTTTCATGAATCCATTGACTATCGTCTTCTAATGATTCCGGAGGATCATTTAAGAGATCAAGAGTTAACGAGCTTGACGGTTTCGTAGACTCTGTTCCCTGTCGCTTCACAGGTTCAGACCTCTCAGAGGGTTCAGAATGATCAAGGGGCTTTTTCTTTCTCGCACTGATACGATCTGCACCGAACATCAAAACGTTAAACGGAATACTTGAATGACGTCTTTCTCTTCCTTCTTGTCCCCTACTTTCATCTCCGTTTTCTGTTGTTTGATTAGATAGACTATTTTCTTGCTGTTGAACGTTCTCCGTTTCCAGCACTTCGTGGACAAATACCCCTGCCCTCTCCTGATGCACCTCTTCAGTCTCGACTTCTGCCGCCGCTCCTATTTCTGCGTTCCCAAGTCGTTCCGTTGCACTCTCGTTTTCTTCTTGATCGTCAGCTTCAACTTCTGTAACAGGAAAATATTCGCCTTCGGTTTCCAGCACCGGCTCTGGCACAGCCCCGTCCAATTCTACTTCCTCAGACTCTCTTTCCTCTTGATCGACGGCTTCAACTTCTGTAATAGGAAAATACTCGCCTTCGGTTTCCAGCACCGGCTCTGGCACAGCCCTGTCCAATTCTATTTCCTCAGACTCTCTTTCCTCTTGATCGTCAGCTTCAACTTCTGTAACAGGAAAATACTCGCCTTCGGTTTCCAGCACCGGCTCTGGCACAGCCCTGTCCAATTCTACTTCCTCAGACTCTCTTTCCTCTTGATCGACGGCTTCAACTTCTACAACGGGAGCATACTCTTCTTTTTTCTCAGCCGTCACTGCATATTTTTGTTCAGAAAGATCATCCTTTTTCCCTGTTTCACCTGTTTGCCTATCTTCTACTGGTTCAATATCCTCTCGACTGTTACTTGTTCCATCCGCCTTTGAGTCTGTTGCCAGATGATCAGCAGGGGCAATATGACTTGAAAATGTTACATTATTTTCTTCATCCCCTACCTCCTCTTGAATAAGTGGAACCTGTGCTCCAGAATGTGCTTCTGTGTGCGCCAACTCACTTACAGGAACAGACATCTCATCACTTACCTGCTGCTGCGTCTCTGAACGAAAACGCTTTGCGCTCCCTTGCTTGTCTAGGGCATGTGATAATAAAGTGGTTGGTTTTGCATCAGTATCCACCTTAGACGACAGTGCGTGATGATTGACTCGTTTTTCGTGCCGGGAATGAAAGAAAGCATCCTGCTCCTGATGCCTTTGTGACGTTGACCGTGGACGAAGATCTGATTGGCGATCTTCAGGAGGCTGATGAGTAGCCCATATCTGTTGACTGTCTTTGGTTTCACTCATATTCTTCGGCCTTTTTCGATAGCCGTAAATCGGAGAGGGAATTTCTGTAGGCTTAAATCTTGTTTTAGGGTATGACTTATTTTCTTGTTTTTCTTTTGTACCCGTCTCTCTCACTTTTGAGCTATTTTCTTGGTAGGTAGATTTATGCTTATTTAAACCCTGATGAGCAGCGTAACGCGAACGTGTATATGCGGGTTCATCATATGGATCACTTTCTCTTTCTAATGCTGCTTTATGTTGGCGATTTTTCTCTGCTGTATTTTGTTGCTGGGCATCACTGGGGTATTGTCGAAGCATTCTTACCTCAACATTCTTCCCAGGTGCTTCAATTCGTCCTTTTGCCATTGGTCGATGGCGCTCATAGTGACCAACATCATCCAAATCGTCATCTTCTGATTCAAAACCTAAAAGGCGTTTCCACCAATTTGACATAGTATCCCTCGCTTTTTTCAACTACTTGAAAAACCACTAGCACATGACTAGTGATTTTCTGTATGAACAAAGGCACTACCAATTGTTTCAGAATCATCAAGAACAAGAATTCCCTTTTTGGTTGGCGCATTTGGAAGACCTAATTCACGTGCAGAGCAAATCATACCTGAAGATGCAACGCCTCTTAAATCAGCATCTTTGATCACCATACCGCTTGGCATGACCGCTCCTACTCGCGCAACAACTACTTTTTGTCCTTGCTCGATGTTAGGTGCACCACAAACGATTTGTAGTGAAGAAGCTTCACCGATATTTACTTGGCACACGCTTAACTTATCAGCATCTGGATGAGCTGTTTTCTCTTCAACATAGCCAACGATAAAATCGGGTAAGGCGTCAAAGGTTAGCTCAGCCTTTATTTCGTGCGCTTCAAAAACGCGCTGCAATGTTGCAACAAGCGCTTGATCTCCATGAATTTTACCGGAACCTTCTATTGATATGTACGTTGATGCATTAAAAAGATTATAGCCCAGAACCTGATCTCCAGCTGTGATGGTGGCTATATCACCTTTTCTTTCAACCTCTTGTTGATCAGAAGCTTCCTTTAATAGATCAATAATTAAGACATCACCGATACCATCTTTATTATAATAATAATTCATAATTATCCCTCTTTCTCACTCTTCATCAATAGGTTTGTTTTTCGCCAATATAAATATCGGCTGTAATTTATTTTCTTCCACAAGAAAAGGCAAAGACGTGATTGGAATATTGCCCGTTGTAAAAAATTTCATGGTCATTTGCGCCAATATATCATAGCCCTTTTTGTTGCGTAAATCAGCAAAAATGAGGACATCCTGGTGTGGAACAGCAACCGCTAGCTCTCCTGTCGCTTGCTTTTTCATATCCTCTATAAGCGACTGGTTTAAAATGCGACTGCCATCATATCCATCATTATAATTAATAAAATAAAACGCGTTGCCGGCCACTTCATCGACGTGATAATCTGCCGGAAGAGCTCTGAGATTAAACCGGGCAATTTCATCAATTGCCTCTGCTGTAAGGTTAGCTTCCTTCAAAAAATGTTTAGAAATCAAACGATAGGATTGTCCGATATCAAGAGCATAGTAAATGCGTGTTTCAGGTGTATGCTCACGATACAATAATTCGACACCATCTTTTGTTTTTGTCGGGAAAGATGTCGAACGAATCACAGGGAAAATATGTTTTTCTTCCCCCTTCAAATGCTGCTCAGTATGCATCGCTTGAAGTGCTTCATCTATATAATAAACAACCTCGTCAATGGCTTGTTCCTTCTCAGTCTCATAACGTGAAAGAACCCCTGGCAAAGAAAGCGTGATTCCTTTACCTGTTTGTTTGTTCTCTACTCTAAGCTTGTCCTCTTTTTTATCATATGAGATCCTGCGATCAGGAGCGGCTAACCTTTTTTCTAGCGTCTCTTTCATTTTTATACTATCGATAGCAATCTCCTCCTGCTTATACTACACTTTAGTTTATCACGATGTGTCTCTGATTAAAAATACAATTCAAGAATTTCTTGTAAATACCGCTTAAATTTTCTTATTTTTTGTCCGATATAAATAATTGGGACTATATCAACACTTATAGGTTGTCTTTATTCCATACTTATAATGACACAAACTAGCGAGCAGGAGGATAACAAATGAGTTGGACGATACGAAAGAAGCTTTCAGTAATACTCTTATCCAGTTTAATAGGGATTATTATCATATCGGCATTTATGATTATTTCATCTCTAACCGCAAAGCACGAAAGCAACCAAATTAAGACGATTAACCGCGCTCTCCATACTGCACAGGACATTAATGCCACAATGAAGGATGCGCGCATTCACGATCAAAGCTTTACACAGGAACCCAGTGATAAAAGTGCAAAGCAAGTCGACAGTGATGTTAAAGCCATAAAAGACTCGCTCAATCAACTACAAAAGTCGGATTCAAGTATTAGCAAAGAAGTCGCAACATTGAAGAAACAAATCGATAACTATACTTCCAGCTTTGATAATCTGAAATCGATCAAAACACAAATTGGTTATACACAGGATGCGGGATTAAACGGCTACATCTCTAAATACAAGAAAAATATCATGGATCTCATCACCCAAAGCAAGGACTCTGCTCTAACAACCTTAGGGCAAAACATGGTTATCGCTCAAACAACGTACTTAGAGGATCCAACTGATGCGAACCTCAATGCCTTTAAAGACAGCTTGAAAGATCTTGATAGCAAAGCTCAGGATTTCTTCTCAGATGATAAGCTCGATCAATACAATCAAGCATCCCTTGAGCTTTCCAGTGATATGGATACATTAAGCAGCTCTAATACTTTATCAAAAAGTATTTTGACGGACTTTAATAAAAACTCCGACACAGTATCAAAAACGGTAGCGTCTATTACAACTTCTCTGAATAAAAAAACAAATGATTTATATGGCACACAATCAACCGTACAAAATGTCTTTTTAATTTTAATGATCATTCTAGGAGTGCTCATATTAGTCATATTAGGCATTGTAGGCACCTGGTTGTATCGCTCTATTTCCCAATCGATCCAAACACTGAAAACGGGTTCAGAAATTCTTGGCAATGGGAATTTAAGCTATCGCGTGCCCCTTGAAGGAAAGGACGAGCTTGCTCAACTTGCGACAGCATTTAACCAGATGGCAGCAAATATGGAAGAAACGATAACGAAGGTGACGGAAGCAGCGGACCACCTCTCTTCTTCCTCGCAAAATCTTGCGGCTATCTCAGAAGAAACCAATGCACAGGCTGTAGAGGTTAATGAGGCGGTTCAACAAGTCGGTGTCGGTGCACAGACTCAAGCCGCACATTTAGAAGAAAGCATGAATTTATTGACCAAAGTCTCGAGAGCCGTTGAAGACACACAATCCATCAGTGAACAGATGCAACAGCAATCAACAAAAGCCCAGGATGCTAATGCTAAAGGGATCACTGTTGTCAATGTCCTGCAAGAAAGCTCTGCAAAATTCCTGGACGTCGCAAAAACACTCATCGGCGATATCCAAGGGGTAGCACAGCAATCCGAAGAGATCACCAGCATTGTTAAAATCATTCAAGACATTTCAAAAAATACCGATTTATTAGCTTTAAATGCTGCCATTGAATCAGCAAGAGCTGGAGAAGCCGGTCATGGCTTTGCAGTTGTTTCTCAAGAAATTAGAAAGCTAGCGGTGCGATCTAAAAATGAAACATCTAATATTCAGACGGTCATCGGTGAGATTATCGAACGCCTAGATCATATCAAGCAAGAAGCGAATAAGCTGAATGACTATTGTAATGAACAGGATAACAATGTCACACAAACCAAACACGCTTTTGATGATATTGATGCCAATGTTGTTTCCATAAGCGGCGGTATATCCAATATTCAATCTGCCATTCATAATGTCACAGCAGCTAATAGCGAGCTTTCAACAAAATTAGAAGAAATCAGTGCCATTTCAGAAGAAACAGCAGCAAGCACGGAACAGGTTTGCGCCTCAAGCGAAAGCCAAACCGAAGCCATTGAAGAAGTCAATAAGTCAGCGATGACTCTACAGGATATCGCCCTTGCTCTTGAACAAGAAGTAGCAAAATTTGAAAGAACAGAGCATTTACAGGATGACATCAACTCAGAAGCTAACGAAGAAGAGCCAGAAGTTGATGAGGCTGCAGCCTCCATTGAAGATTCAGAGGCTGGCCAAGCACTAGAAGAATATGAAACAACAGAAAACGAAGCGGAAGCAGTAGTTGAGGATGAGCTTGCCTCCTCTGAAACAACCACTCAGGACGTTCCAGAGACGATAGAAGACGCTCCTGCTGAAGACAACCAGCAGCAGAAGGATGAATCCCAATCCTGATCGCTTCCCTATGCCATGATCATGAAGTTTAACGAGAGCGCTGTTCCCTAGCCTCTCGTTTTTCTATGCGTTAATTCTTTTGGTAAAAATAAAACCTTGATTTCTGTCACTGAACCTTACTTAATTTGTGATTTAAGCAATCACATCAGGAGCACTAAGCGAAGTTTTTCTATAAAATTCTCCTAAAAGGCTAAATATTGTAAACGTTTTATCCGATAATATTATAAAAGATTCAATTCAATGAATAGTTAAAGTATTATTCAAATTCAAAGGAGAAGGTTGCATGAAATGGACATTTAAGAAAAAACTTGCGGTGATTCTTCTATCTAGTATTCTAGGTATATTAATTATTACCGCCGCTATGCTCGCTTATATCACTGAAACAAATAAACAACAAGATAAGCTAACTACACTAAACGAAGCGATATATACCGCGCTTGATATCAACGCAAATATGGAGAGTGCCAGAAAAAACGATCAAGCCTTTATATTAAATCCTGGCGATAGTATTAAAAATAAAATTGAAACGACCATGAAAAGCATCACAAAGAATATCTCTAAGCTTGACGCCTATAATGTCGGGATGTCCAAGCAAACGCGCACCTTAAAAAATGACACTACGGATTATTTAACAACCTTTAATAATTTATCCGCTACAAAAAAGGTCATTGGCTATACTGATAAAGATGGCAAGCTTGGCGCGATCAATAAAGATACACCTGCGATGAAAAAGATTATTGATGCAAGTGGTGATGAGCAGTTAAAAAATCTAATGTTAAATCAAGAATTAAACCAAGCAACCTTCCTGAAGGATCCGACAGAAAAGCATTATGAAACGCTTATCAATAATCTTATTCAAATCGATAATATTTCCAAGCACGTGCTTAAAGGGAGCACTTACAATGATTACAGCAATTATTCCATTGATTTATTAAACAATTATCAAGCGCTCAATGACTTTAAAAATTTTGAATCAGAAACGCTTGAGACCTTTGAAAAAAATGCTCAGGCTGTTGAAAAAACAGTAACAAACACCATTGATAAGCTTAATGCTAAAAAAAGCGCTCTAAACCATCAGCAACAAACGATACAGAATGTATTATTAACAAGCTTGATCATTCTAGGTCTTTTAATTTTAGTGCTTTTGGCTCTATTTGGAGGTTGGTTGTATCGTTCTGTCTCTTCCTCCCTTAACGCTTTAAAAGAAGGAGCTTCACTCATCGGTGATGGCTACCTGAATCATCGGGTACCGGTAAAAGGACAGGATGAATTTTCCCAGCTCGCCCATTCCTTTAACCAAATGGCTGAAAAGATGGCGGAGACTGTGGCCAATGTCACCCAGGCAGCAGATAGCTTAACAACGTCTTCCTCCCATTTAACTGCCGTATCTGAACAAACAAATGCCCAGGCTGTTGAAGTCAATTCAGCTGTCCAACAGGTAGCTGTTGGTGCGCAAAACCAAGCAGAGCATTTAGAGGAAAGCATGCAATTATTGGCCAATGTCTCTACAGCTGTTGAAGAAACACAAACAATGAGCGACCATATTACCCTTCAATCCGCCAAGGCACAAGAGGCCAATACGAAAGGCCTGAACGTTGTCAATGTACTAGAACAAGGTTCCGCAAAGTTCTTGGATATTGCTAAAACTCTGATTGCCGATATCCAAAGTGTTGCCAAGCAATCTGAAGAAATCACAAGCATTGTGAACATCATCCAAGACATTTCTAAAAACACCGATCTTTTAGCGCTTAATGCAGCTATCGAATCCGCCAGAGCTGGCAAAGCTGGGCAAGGCTTTGCCGTCGTTTCCCAGGAAATACGTAAGCTCGCTATCCGCTCAAAAAATGAAACGGCAACAATACAAAATGTCATCCAAACCATTACTAAACAGTTACACCATGTCCAACAAGAAGCTGGCAAACTCAATGAATATTGCAATGAACAGGATCATAATGTCGTCCAAACTAAAGAAGCATTCGCCAATATTGATGCAAATGTGACCTCCATTAACGGAGACATCTCTAGCATTCAAACCGCTATTGAACATGTTTCTTTGGCAAACAAAAATCTATCGACGAAATTAGAAGAAATCAGTGCTATTTCAGAAGAAACGGCAGCCAGCACTGAACAGGTCTCAGCCTCAAGTGAAAGTCAAACCGAGGCGATCAAAGAAGTGAATACGGCTGCCACAACACTCCAAGAGATTGCCCTTTCTCTTAATGAAGAAGTCTCCAAGTTTAAAGGGACGGATGAAGAGCTAGAGCAGGATGACCCATCCGCTTTGTCTCATGAAGCCAATGCCAATGCCGATGTAGATGCCGATACAGACATCAAAGCATACGAGGATCGAGAAGAAGCTGAATCGCCAGTTCCTTCTACGGATAATGAAGAAGCTTAATACAATGATAAAAGATTAATATGAAAAGGCTAGCTCAAAAAAATTGAGCCAGCCTTTTCTTTCATTTCATTTCATACGTATATTCTTTTGATAATCATATTGACCGAAAAGAAGCATAACAACATGATGGAACATGTCTTCACGTGTGATCAAACCATTAGTAAAAATACCGATCGTTCCTTGATTTTTTCTAACATTGGTTTGCTTGGCAAAATCGTCAATAATATCTCCTAATTCTTTGCCACCCACCAGTTCTTTTTTAAACCTTTGCGGTAAAGGAATGCGTGCACCAGAGGCTGTGAGCACTAGGCCTGAACGGTCCACCAATGCTCCCCAATTGCAGAGAAAGATATCTTCTCCAATACAATCAACGCCTCCCTCAAGGCCCATCCCAAAATCCGCATCAGAAGTTTCTAAAACTGCCTGAGCTCGATTCATAGCGCCTTCTAAAGTTTCTTCATCCCCCATGGGCTGTGCGGATACTCCTGAAGGGACAGAGAAACCCTCGACTACCATATGATTGTCTTCGCCCCAACGCTTGACTGCATTAATTTTTGCCGGATTTAAAGTGCCGATGCCGATTTTTAACTGGCGATCCATGACCTTACGCATTCCCTCTAATAGAGGCGACAGTCGACTGATCGGCATGTTTCACGAGCTCAATTAACAATGCCTTAGCAGCCGCATAATCATCGACGTGAATGATGGAAGAAGATGTATGTATATAACGAGCACAAATACCAATTACTGCTGAAGGAACGCCACTGTTGCTCAAATGTACACGCCCAGCATCCGTTCCCCCTTGGGAAATAAAGTATTGATAAGGAATCTGATTAGACTCTGCCGTATCAAGCACAAATTCACGCATGCCTCTGTGCGTGACCATTGAGCGGTCAAAAATCCGCAGTAAAGCTCCTTTTCCAAGTTGACCAAATTCCTCCTTAGCCCCAGACATATCATTAGCAGGAGAAGCATCAAGCGCGAAGAAAATATCTGGTTGAATGAGGTTCGCTGCTGTCTGTGCGCCTCTTAAGCCCACTTCTTCTTGAACCGTTGCCCCTGAATAGAGCTGATTCGGTAACGCTTCTCCTTGCAGGGCTTTAAGCAACTCAATCGATAAACCACAGCCATAACGATTATCCCAAGCCTTGGCCAGGATTTTCTTATCATTAGCCATGGGGGTGAATGGGCAAATTGGCAGGATCGCTTGTCCAGGCTTGATACCAATCTTCTCAGCATCCTCCTTATCATCTGCTCCGATATCGATTAACATATTTTTGATTTCCATTGGTTTTTTGCGCTGCTCTTCATTTAATAAATGTGGAGGAATGGAACCAATCACTCCTGTTACTGGCCCACTATCTGTCATAACTTGAACGCGCTGAGCAAGCAGGACTTGATTCCACCACCCACCTAAAGTCTGAAAACGGATCATGCCATTTGCCGTGATCTGCGTGACCATAAAGCCGACCTCATCCATATGCCCGGCAACCATTACTCTCGGCCCCTCTTTAGGACCCTTCTTTACCCCAAAAATACTGCCTAGTCCATCCTGAATGACCTCATCCGCGTATTGTGTTAATTGCTCCTTCATAAAGGCTCTGACATTATGCTCAAAGCCTGAAGCACCCGGAAGCTCCGTTAATTGTTTAAAAAGGGCTTGTGTTTCCGTATTCATGGCAAACTTCCTTTCAAAAAGTGTATACTTCTATATTAGCTGAATTTCTATACAACTTCCAATAGGAAGAAAAATTTCAAATCCTCTTGGTTTTCTATCGTCATCTTCGCTATAATGAAAAAAGGTATCCTTCTTTATAGAAAGGGTGAATACAGTGACTAAAGGTGCTAAGCTTATTGCAGCATTAGGAATTGGGTTTTTAGGTGGACTTTTTGTTCAGAGATCGTTGAATCATCTCCCTCTCAGTCCAGAAAGGGCACTTTCCAAAGTGAAGGCCTCTGCTAAGCAGGTCCTGACCATTGATGGAGCTTGGATCTTTCTTCAAAAGGAGCCTTGGAGCAACGGAAAGCTGGCCTATGAGGTTTATAAAGGCGGATTAACAGAGAAAACCGGTGATGAAGTGGTTCACTATGACTTTATCGTTGATGCCCAAACAGGCACCCTCTTATCCCTAGAAGCTCAGGTTGCTGATTAACGCTATCACATGAAAGAACCTTACCCCTAAAACTGTGGTAAGGTTCTTTTTAAAACGCTCCTAATGTGACTTTGCTCCGTCACCTAATTGACCATTTTTTAATTTAAAATCAAGACTATTGTACTTAAATCTCAACCAGATATACGCAAAAATCAACGGCACAATGACAATTAATAGACATAAACCGACTATTGGACCGAGTTCAAGAGTGACCGAGGATGTATGCTGCTTTTCAAAACTTTTGATTTGCGGCAGTGATCCCACATCTGCTTCAGTCAAGATAAGATTATTTTCCGGTGAATAATAGGCATAATCGTTATAGTCTTTAAAAAATATGCTGTCTCTGACGGTTTTAAAGTGAGCCATCCCCATTTGGATGGTATTGATCTGCACTTCTTTATCGCCACTTTTCACCTTGGCCGGCTGATCTAGATTAACCGTCTGAACATCGTTAATTTCTAACGACCCGTTTTTGTAATCGTAATTGGCGTCTTTATACTGTTTTTGAAAGGCATCAAACATTTTACCTTGTGTTAAGGTTTCTGCATGTGATAATCCTGATGTTAGAAAAAAGATAAATGCTAGCGAAGAAAGCGCTGTAATTATTTTTTTCAGCATATATATTCCTCCCATCTTCTCTATCATACCACAAATCAATTTCTTCATGATAAAATTATTTTTCTCATCACAATATTATAATAATTTTATTCCGCCATCCTCTTTATCCGACACTAGGATGACCGTATGCGCTCTATTTTATCAATAATGTGACCAGACTGATCGATTTTAATCGCACGATAAAAAGCATCATGATAAAAGGCGAACCACGCCTCATCCTCAATCCCCTTTGGCAGCCACTTTTGCTTCTGCTGAATGGATGTCATAGGATAGTCATCATAAGCAAGTACCCAAAGCACATTGAAATGAGCATGCGTCGGCATAAGATCGGCCATGTGAATCAGCTTCTCTCCCCCACTCTCTATGGATAGCAAACAGTGCCCATCACTATGCCCACCAGTATGATGCAAAGCCATACCAGGAGCCACTTGCTTTTCAGTGGTGAACGTCTGAACCTGTTCTTGAATCGGTTGCCAATTTTGCTGCCAATACGTATTCCGCGAGCGTATATTTGGAGAGCGCATCTCATCCCATTCAACTTGGGATACCCAGATTACAGCGTTTTCAAAAGTGGATACCAATTGGTCACCATTGTACCGCGTCAAGCCATTGGCATGATCAAAATGCATATGTGTCATTAACACTTCATCAATATCTCCAGTCGTAAGATGAAGTGCAGCTAAGCTTTCATGAATGCGCGATTCAGCTGTCACACCATAATTTCTTCGCTCTTTATCCGTTAGCTTTTCATTGCCTATGCCACTTTCAACAATACGGTTTTTCCCATCCCCTTGTATAAGTATAGGATCGGTCCGTAGTTCAATCTGATTCTTGTCATTGCTGGGATATTTTTTTGACCATAAGGGCTTGGGAACAACACCAAACATGGCGCCGCCATCCATATGAGTGACACCGCCATCCAACCATGTGAGCGTATAGCGTCCTATTTTTAACTGTTCCACGATTTGCCTCCTCAGCTTTTCAAATGTGACAGACTTCCATATCTTATTTTATCATAGAAGGACGACGGATTCATTTTAGAATAATGGCTCAGAGGCACACTGTACTGCTTATTACTGTGGAAAGATCGCTTCACAACGATAAATGCGCTGCCCTTTTTGTGAAAACTTCTCTTCATATTCTGTTTTTACATTTTCTTTGTAATCAGAGGCATGAAGGTCCAAGCTAATATGCTCTAATTGTAGACCATATTTTGAAAAACTTTCCAAAGAATATTCAAACAGACCTTGATTATCCGTTTTTAAATTTAATCTTCCACCTGGCTTCAGGATAGCCTCATAGCTCTTCAAAAAGGAGCGATACGTTAACCGTCTTTTTTCATGACGATTCTTAGGCCAAGGATCTGAAAAATTCAAATACATATCGTCCACTTCATGCTCAGCGAAAAAATCGGTGATCTGCTCCGCATTCTCATTCAAGAGTAAGACATTTGCTAAAGGCTCTTCAAGCCATTTTTCCAAAGCAGATACAATGATACTCGCTTCGATTTCAATACCGATAAAATTAATCATTGGATACTGCTTGGCCATGCCTAAAATAAACTGACCTTTACCTGTACCAATCTCCAAATGAACCGGATGATCATTTTTAAACACTTCTCGCCAGTGTCCCTTAACATCCATTGGATTTGGAATGACGACTTCTGGATGCTCTGCAATTTTATCCTTTGCCCATGGCTTATTTCTGACACGCATGTCACTGTCCACTCCCCTAATATTTTCACAAAATGCATTTTAACACGAAACGCTGTTGAACTAAAGCAAAATTTGGATGCATCCCTCTTTCATAAAAATATCCCCTGCCGTCCATGCTAATAATAAACTGATCTGAAAGAAGGAACTTAGTATGACGCTGACGCCAAATGATAAATTAAATTTAGTAAAGGATATATTAACGACACACCATTCTGATGGCGTAGCCAATGCCTCAGAATATGAACAGCTTCATCGCATCGTCCAGAATCTCCTGAAGGATAGCAGTACCACACCCCAAGCGAACACTTTGCAAGCAATCAATGCTTACTGCAGCAAAGGATTAGAGCTCACAGACTACAATGACCATTTGACAGAGAACAAAGACAACATTAACACATGGATTCAGTCTCTCGGCTAGCTTTTTTATATAATTAGTAAAACCGAGCAAAGCGTGTCCAGTCTTTTAGCCCTAAAGGTTAAATGAGAGAAGACACGAGCGGTAACTTCCTGCTCTCTTTTATAGCCCATCACAATACATTTTTGTGAGGTTAAGTGATCGCACCGTGAGAAAAACCGAGCGAAAAGCATGCCCGGTCCTTGCATGGAGCATCATCCAATATGAAATAAGCCTCATTGCCTGTTCAAGTGGATTGGAGCGCAAGGCGCGAGATTTGGAACACTCTAAAATCGTGTGTCGGGCGCCGCTGATACCCAAAATCTTATACTTTCCTAATTATTAAAAAAACCAGTTAAGCCTTAGCATATAAGGTCCAACTGGTTTTTCTCGATTTTTCCTAAATTCCTGAAGCAAAGCGCTCCCGACTCATGCCATTCAATTCAACAAGACGCTGTCTATAGTCTGCAGCCTCCTTCAATCGATAACGCGACTGATGCCAAAACATAAAAGTAATGGTGTTAGCTAACATATACCAATGCATGCGCAGGCGTAAATGCGTTGTCAGCGGATAACCGTAATCCGTCAACCATTCTCCCCACCGGGGTTCCTCAACATAGCCATAGAGCGTCATTCCTAGGTCAAGAGCAGGATCAGCAATGACAGCTTGATCCCAATCAATTAAGTAAAGTTGATCATCTTCATCTAATAGCCAGTTATTATGATTGATATCTGAATGGCACACCCGTTTTACGGGGTGCTCGACAGCTAATGCCGTTTGCTTCAAAAAGCTAAGTGCTTCTTGAATAGCTGGGTCAAGCGGATGACGTTTACGTTCAGTCATCAAGTCTAACAAAATCGATTTTGTCGTCAATGCTTCCTTACCGAGCTTTGCCAACATAAATACCAAGGGTTCAGAGCCATGAATCTTTTTAAGCAATCGAGCCACACGTCTTGAACCCATTTCTTGAACTGTAAGCTCGCGCGCTTCCAGACATTTTTGCGCTGTAATGACATCACCGTTTGCCAAGCGCTTTGTCCATAATAGCTTAGGGACAATGCCCTCTGCAGATAATACGGCCAGAAACGGCGATGAATTTCTTTTTATAAAAATTTTATTGTCTGGAGACTGGGCAATATAGGCTTCGCCCGTTACACCGCCTGCAGGCGAAATCACCCAATGATTGGTATCCAAACCATACATGTTAAAACCCTCAATCTTTTGTAGCCGAATCAAAAAATAGCCTCAAATACTAAAATAGTACATCCTGAGGCTGACGTCAAATATACATATTCTATCCTTTTTGTCTAGTCTTTTTTCTTCTACACTCTTTCTTCAGCAACAACATCGGAATGGGCTAATAGCACCTCTGCTGCATGCAGCTGCTCACGCTTAAGCGTGGAACGATAGCTCGACATATCCTTCATCCATTGTTTCAGCTCAGTTTTATCAACAATTTTCACTTGGCCGCTTTCACTAGAAAATTCGATATAGCTTTCTGGAGCGCACAACACAGACTGTAAGGGTAAAACAATGTCGTGCTCATGAAAAATACGTCGCACACTTTCAGTCGTCCGCTGCAAGGATAATAATGGATTAATAGTGTAAGCAATATCCTTACTTTGGATTTCCTTCCACTTTCTGCGATCATAAGGCTGAAAAACGCTGTCCTTTTCTCCTAGAACAAGTTTGACCGTCCAAACTTTAAACGGTGTTACCAAAATGATGTCTGCAGACGTATACGCTTCCCCCACCTTTAATTCAGGTTCATAAAACACGAGGACCGTATCATCAAGATTTCTAAGAAATAAGCGAAGCCACAGGTCCATTTTATATTTATTGGGAAGCTCCGATTGCTCCCTTGCAGTTGAAGTCGCCCAAATAAGCTGTTGTTTAAAAAACTTCTTATAAAAATGCTCTTTTATCACTTCATCAGGCTGTCCTGAGTAGTTTTCCTTAAATTCCTCAAAGCGCCTGGTTTTTTGATGGATGAAGCGACCTGCATAGCGGTATAAGTTTTGAGAATACCTTGAAATGCATCGTTCGATTTTAACCAATTGTGCCATGAGCCGATCTCCTCCATTCTTTCTATTCTATTTTATACTATCTTTCTCCAGCTTTCGATGCTTTTTCTCACTCTTGTCGATCTTTTAGATTAAAAATTCTATAGGGCTTATATTTTGGATGTGCGCCTGGATGAATTTCATATAACACAATCTCCTCGCTCTGCCATTCCGAGTGCTGAATAACAGAAGATAAAGTTGGAAGTTCCCCCCAAGAAATAGGACGCCCACCTGTCCATTTTTTCCCTAAAGTCACATGAGGACGGTAAGGACGAGTCTCCGTTTTTAAGCCGCACTGCTTACAGCACTCCGCAATAAGCTGTTGATTTTGCATTAAAAGCGGACTATGCTGCACTTTAGCAAAGAGCACACGCGGATGCACCTTAGAGCCAAAGCTTGACAAACCCTCTAAAGCCAGTGTCATTGAAGAGAGCTTCGGTAGATAGTGTTCCAGCATCCGTTCAAGCTGCTGAAGCTGCTCAACTGGTACTCCGCCCAAAAAGACAAGTGTGATATGGTAGTCCTCAGGGCCTGTCCACACTTTATAAGCGCACTGCTTTTTTAACTGTTCGGACAACAGACTTAAGGCAGCTTTTATCCTTTCAGGAAGAGGAATAGCTAAAAAATAATGTGAGGTCATTTTTTATTTCACCTTCTCTTAAAAATATGATAACGTTAAATCATTGTTTTTAACTGATAAAATCCCAAACACAACAAACATTAATATATAATGTAAAATAGAATGTGTAATTGTGAAAGGATGACGCAAGCTTATGAAAAGAGTATTTAACAATATTGCCGAGCTTATCGGAAATACACCGCTTCTAAAGCTGAATAAGCTCCCTGACCCTAACGGAGCCCAGGTTTATGCTAAATTAGAGGCCTTTAATCCCAGCAGCAGTGTAAAAGATCGAGCTGCTTATAATATGATTGTCACCGCTGAGAAAAAGGGGCTATTAAAACCTGGTACAACCATCATTGAGCCTACATCCGGCAATACGGGAATAGGCTTAGCGATGAATGCAACCGCTCGAGGCTATAAAGCGATTATTGTTATGCCTGATACCATGACTCAAGAACGGATTAATCTATTAAAAGCCTATGGTGCAGAAGTGATCTTAACACCTGGAGATGAAAAAATGCCAGGAGCAATCGCGAAAGCTCGGGAGCTCGCTGAGGAAATCCCAAATAGCTTCATTCCCATGCAGTTCGAAAATGAAGCGAATCCAGATGCCCACCGTCACTCTACAGCAATAGAAATTATTGAAGCAATGAAGGAGCTCGGTAAGCCGCTGGCAGCTTTTGTCTCTACTGCCGGAACAGGCGGAACCATCACAGGAACAGGTGAGGTTTTAAAAGAGCATTTTTCAGATTTAAAAGTCCATGTTGCAGAACCCGCAGGCTCACCAGTGCTCTCAGGAGGCAAGCCCGGAAAGCATAAATTGGTTGGGACAAGCCCAGGCTTTATTCCTCCCGTTTTGAATCAAAAGGTCTATGATCAGATCCACTTAATCACGGATGAGGAAGCCTACGATACGACACGGCGTTTAGCACGCGAGGAGGGCATCTTAGTCGGGCCTTCATCAGGGGCCTCTGTCTATTGTGCACTTCAAGTCGCCAAAACACTCACGCCAGATGACATCGTCATCTGCATGACGAATGACACTGGAGAACGCTATCTTTCAGGAGATCTCTTTCAATTCTAATGATACAAAATGATGCCTTAGTGCGTCATTTTTTTTATGCTTTAGAACGAATTCTTTCTCAGGAATATACGCCTTTATTAATCCTAAAGCTTTCTTATACCATTTCCATTAATTACATTGCGGTATGTGTAAAATAGTTCTCGGTGGTATTTCTACAAAATCCTAGCCAAAAAAGAAGAGGCACTCTATCATAAATGTATGCCTACCAGAGCAAATACATCGTAG
>NZ_BMIR01000028.1 GCF_014642655.1 Pullulanibacillus camelliae | reverse complement strand
TACATACACCCGAAGATCATCCGCCAGGTACAAGAACAACGACTTCAAGCGGCATAAGCCTTGACGGAGTACTGATGGTTTTTGCGAACTTTACTTGACACTAACGGGTCTTCCTCTCACTGAAAAAAAGAGACATCTTGTTAAATATGCAGATAAGCATTTACTTGACCAAAAAATACTTTCACTAATTAACTTTATCCTAAACGAAAAGTATGCTTCACTATAAGTAAAATCCCCTTTCAGATACATAATCTAAAAGGGGATTAGTTTATCAAGGCAAACCTGGAACAAAAGAACCAATTGTTTTTGCTATTTCTGTTACAACAGTTACCGCTTCTACTATAGGACCAACGTATAAAGCAACAACCACTCCGATGAATGAATAATATACCAAAACTTACACCAACTACTACCTTTCCTCGAGTAGGATTGCCTATATTATAAAAATAAACGCTTTGCTCGGGTATTTAAAAAGTCGTATTAATAATGCTTTCCAAGATTGAGTATGACATGTCCAAAAACCCCCAAATTCACTAAAATGTGTTATGGTTGCATTAAACAAGACTGTTTTAATCGATTAAAGTGCCAAAACAAAATTGAGAGACAACGAACAGGGAGATATACGATTTATTAATTTTTTTAAAGGAATGATAGTAAATGCGGATTGTGTGGTTTATATTTTTTTGTTTGTGTATAATCGTTGGGCTTTTCTTAATGCTTAAGTAAACGGTTCTTCTAAAAATATAGACATAATAAAATGGAGATGAGAGATAATGACGATTGAATTTCAACTAACATTAAATGATGTTATGACTCTTCACCGTTATCATATGAAACATAAGTCTAAAGAATTTAAAGTGCAACTAGTAGTCTCTGCCTTAGTTGTCCCTATAATATTTGCCGCTTTTATGTATGTAACAAAAGGCTTTGAAACTTCTACCATCATTATAAATTCTATAATATCTTTAGCATGGTTTATTATGGTGCCCTTTGTATTATATCAATCACAACTATCAAAGATTAAAAGGAAGCTTCAAAAACAACAAAAGAAAGGGCAATTAGAAGTCGTTAAACCTTGTGAAATCAATTTTTCTGAAAGAGGAATAAAATCCGTAAGAGAATATACTACATTCCAAGTGGATTGGGAACATATCATTGACTTTGTGGAAACAAATCATTTTTATTATTTGTATTACAACGATTCTTCAGCTATGATTCTTCCTAAAGAAATTGGTCATTTTAATATTGAGGAAAATCATCGTTATCAAAGATTTGTAAAGGAACATCTTAAACCACAATTATAGAAGAAAGATCTATAGTCAAGTCATCTCCCTCCCCCAGTTAAATGAGAATCAAATGCCTTATCTTTTCCCCAGTCTTAGTGAAACCAATGTCCATGATTTGTACTCCAATATAGGTATTGTTAAAACAGTCAAAGAACTCTAGATTGATTTTCTTAATCAACTACATATACCTGTATAATAAAATATCATTGCTTTTGTACCTATCTATAATTGTTATAATCAAAGAAATACAAAAGTATGAAGGAGATTGTAATGGCTAAGGAAATTTCAGCGGGGGTTGAAGATGTAAAACTTAAAGAAACAGAAGAAGAAAAAAAACTCATTAATTATTTAAAGGAACTCGATATTAATACACTTAACCAACTGTATTACATATTTAACGGTGGTGCATCTTTGAGAACCCCAATGCAAATGTTAAAATTACTATTGATTCCATTGAGCATATTTGGTGGATTTATTATTGTTTTTATGAATTATGGCAGTCAAGAATCTGGTCTATTTAGTCCTGATAACAGAGAATTTATTAAAACACTGTTTGGCTTTGTAATAGCAATACTCGGTATTTTTAGTTTTTTGAAGTTGAAACGAATGTCAAAGGAATCAGAACTAGTAAAACTTTCCCATAAAGTGGTTACAAGACAAAAGACAATGTCCATGATTTCTTTTGTATTGGAAGAAAAGTACAGGGCCATGTCCAATGGTTACAAACAATAACTAGGAAATTAAATAGATCTATCAGCATTTGCAATGGATGAACTGAAAAGAGTATGAGCCAGTATTTTGTAATCTCTAACTATTTTTTGTACGATAGGGTTAACGACCATAAAGGAGGTTATAACATTGAAGAAAATGGAATCAATGGAACACTATAAAGAGATTGTTGAAAAGGAAAACGTGATCCTTATGTTTTCAGCCGACTGGTGTCCGGATTGTCGATTCATTGAACCAGCATTACCTGAGATCGAGTCAAATAATGCAGAGTTTACCTTCTATTATGTTGATCGCGATGAGTTTATAGATCTATGCGCCGACTTAAATGTATTTGGCATCCCCAGCTTTGTTGCTTTCAACAAAGGCGCAGAAACAGGACGTCTCGTTAGCAAAGATCGTAAAACAAAAGAAGAACTGCAAGCGTTTATTAATTCTCTGGCTGCCTAAGCGTGCGCCCTTTTAAAAAGGGAGCTGGGATCACCTTCCCCAAGAGAAAAGATTGCAGTTATGCTTTATAATTGGAATCTTTTTTGGTTATATCGCTAAAATGACGTTAAAGCATTATACTGATAAATAAACAGTGCTTTACTTTGCTCAAAAAAGGCGGAGGGTTATATGGATACAATTTTTTTAAAACGAATTTATGAGCCTTATGACGCGACGGACGGCTACCGGATTTTAATCGACCGCCTTTGGCCACGTGGGATTTCAAAGGCAGATGCTAACTTAACCGCCTGGCTAAAGGAAGTCGCCCCCACTCCTGAGCTTAGAAAATGGTTTAACCATCAACCCGAAAGATTTGAACGCTTCCATGACGATTATGTTCATGAACTGCGAACCGGCGAGCCACAGCAAGAAGCTCTCAATCAAATCATGGAATATGCGGATAAAGGGAAAGTCACCCTCCTATACGGCGCAAAAGACCCTATGTACAATCACGCTCATGTTCTTTTGGAAGAACTCCATCTACGACGAAGGCGCTAAAAATACAAATTAAAGCTGTCCATCTCTTTACAAATTACCTTCTTAGCTTAAGAAACAGTATGATTGCTTCTTTAAGGAAGAGGCTAGCCTATCCGTTGCGTAATAAAGGAAGCCACCCTTTCAACCAAGCGCCGCCATCCGAATGATTCTCTGCTTGCAATCCCCCCCCATGTTGTCTAATAATCCTTTGTGAAATGGTCAAGCCTAATCCCGTTCCACCTGTTGAGCGACTCCTGGATTCGTCTCCACGATAGAGCGGCTCAAATATACGGTGCAGGTCTTCTGTAGCAAAGCCCTCCCCTGTATCCTGAATAGAGAAGAATGCCTTGCCATCTGCTTTATAACACTGCACGACAATCTTACCCTTTCTCGACGTGTGCCTCACAGCATTCTCCAATAAATTACTGATTGCCCGTTCCAACAAATGTGGATCCCCGCTAATCACACAAGGACGATCGTATATCTCCTCCATGATGGGAATTTCTTTACTTTCAGCCTGTAGCTTAAAGGTAGTGATAGCCTGTTCCAGGACCCGCACTAAGTCTACGTTTGTCTTGTTAAAAGCCTTCTCGAAATATTCGGTTTTTGTAAAAGTAAAAAGGTCTTCAACTAATCGATCCAGCTGAGCAGACTTTTCCTTACAAACCGCAACATACTTAGCCACCTTCTCGGGCGACTGAGCAATGCCTTGCTCTAAACCATCCAAATACCCCCGAAGCGCAAATAATGGCGTCCGTAAGTCATGCGCGACAGCGGCAATAACAAAGCGGCGATCATTTTCTAATTCAATCTGTTTTTCAAATGCCGCTTTTAGGCTCGTCACCATTACTTTAAAACCTGCACTAACATCAGCAATCTCTGTAATCGCTGACGAAGGTAAGACGATGTCAAAATCCCCCTCTGCCACCTGTCGAGCACTTTGACTCATGCTTTCAAGAGGTTTTAAAATCATGCGGCGCATCAGCAGTGAGATGATAAAGAGCGCAAGGATAAAACCAACAGAGGTCGCTATCATTGGAACAACAACCGGATTTTCCTGATATATAGTAATCCTCCCCAACACGTTGCCATCCTCAATGACCGAAAAGCGGTCTGTAGCTGTAAATGCATGGTTGCGCACAGCATCCGTTTGAAAGATCACCTTATTTGACGCTGAGCGAATCACCACCTCCATATTCATTTTTTGTAAATGCTGTTGGACTTGGTGCTGCCAGTCTATTTTTGACCAGCTTGCGGTATCTGCTTCGATCCATTGAATAACCTCCTTCACATCTTGTTTTTGCGAGGCTGTCCTATCAAAACGCAGCGTTTTAGTTTGTATAAAATGAGTACCAACGAAAAATAGCCATGGCAATGACAATAATAAAATTAAGCTAAATATGGTAAATTTCCTAATCCGAATGGTTTTCACAGTGTCTCTCCCTTGAAGCGATAGCCTACACCCCAAACATTAACAATGAACTGAGGATGATTCGAATCAGCTTCTATTTTCTCCCGAAGTCTGCTGAGATGAACACGCACAGTGTGTTTATCGCCAACACCTGACCAAAACCGTTCAAGCAACTGCTCATAGGTGAACACATATTGAGGATGCTCAGCAAACATCATCAGGAGATCATATTCCTTCGGTGTTAGGGCCACCTGTTTTTTATCTATCCAAACTTCCCTTGTAGACACATCCAATTTAAGCCGTCCATAGTTTAGAATGCGCTTCATGGATTCTTGGGGCCCCTTTGACCGTCGCAGGACAGCTTTCACCCTGGCTACAATCTCTCCTGGGGAGGCCGTCTTCACAATATAATCATCACCTCCAAGAGCTAACCCGCGAATTTTGTCAACATCATCACTGCGTGCACTTAAAAAAAGGATGGGCACATTGTCCTTCTCTCGGACTTGTCTGCAAAATTCAAAACCGTTTTGACCCGGCATCATCACATCAAGAATGATGCAATGCACTGACTGTCTTTGGAGCACAGAGAATGCTTGCCGGGCATCACCTGCCATTAACACCTGAAACCCATCGTTCTCCAAGAAATCTCTTAAAAGTTCAACGATCCTATCATCATCATCCACAACTAATACCGTATGTGCAGCTACCATGTCTGTTCCCCTTTCATCGCGATCATCTTAGTTAAAAGCTTATCATTTTTTCAAATCGTCACAAGCAGTGACATCCTATTGTGAGAGATTGTGATTGTTTTGTGACCCTTTTATTCTCTTTTTTGTGACATCCGCTTGTTATACTTCAGAAAAATGATTAGCCAATGGAGGGAAAGACATGAATGTACAAATTGTATTATTTGATGGATTTGATGTATTAGATGCGTTAGCACCATATGAAGTATTTATGGCTGCAGCTACCTACAGTAAAGAAACAATAAACGTAGAACTGGTTTCTGCAGAAGGAGCAAGAGAGGTTATAAGTGGTGACAATTATCTAAAACTGCAAGCCAGTAGCAAACTGGATGTCTCACGCCAAGGCATTCTTATCATACCTGGCGCATCCGGCCCTCTTGATGATGCTGATCCGAATTCCGTCCCCATGAAGTTAAAACGAGCGACCGAAACCCCATTAGGACAACTGCTAAAAAAGGCATGGGCACAACCTGATCTACTCATAGCAACCGTTTGTGGGGGCTCTCTGATATTAGCCATGAATGATCTTTTGGAGGGCCGCCATGCCGCCACCCACCACATGGGCATGGAACTATTAAATGCAACAGGTGCTAGCGCGGTTCATGCCCGCGTTGTCGATGATATCCAGCTTATTTCTAGCGGTGGCGTAACGTCGGGACTGGATCTTTCCCTTTATTTAATTGAACGCGAATTAGGCCCGCACATTGCCATTGAAGTGGAGCATTTATTAGAGTATGAGCGGAGAGGAACTGTTTGGAAAAGTTCTGAAAAGGTACCTACAGACACATTCCAAAGGTCTTCTGAATTAGGAAGCCCTCTTCCTGCTACTCACGAGCCTAACGAAGCCAGCACTTTTATGGGTAAATGGGACACCCTCATCTCCACCCCCATAGGTAAGCTTTCTGTTTTGTTCGATTTAGCTTGCAAAGATGGGCAAATAATAGGCACTGCCAAGCAAGGGCAAGAAGAAGCCACCCCTTTGATCAACCCTATACAGGAGGGGGACCGTTTCATGTGGAAGCTGAAGGTGACAAAGCCGATGCGCTTATCCTTACATTTCAACGTTTCAATAAAAGGCGATACCATGATTGGAGAAGCAAAAGCAGGAATGCTCCCCGCGTCTAAATTAACTGGACAGCGTATATCATAAGGGAGGCGCTTACCATGTCTGCAGTACTCCTCTTTTTACATATTACGAGCGCCTTCTTACTGAGCAGTTTTCTTTCCGTTCCCTTCATCATTCCTAGCCTCCATAACCGTAAAGGGGAAGCCTTAAAGGCTTCCTTACATACCCTTATCAGCTTGACGCGCACAGGGCATATTGCGCTAATGGGGGTACTCCTAACGGGCGCCTGGATGGTGATTGCTTACTCAGCTTTCCCTTCACCTTTATGGGTGGCGATTGCTTTATTTCTACTCGTTTGTGTCGGCGGACTGATTGGCATGCTTTTAAAAGAGTTTAAGGAGATAGTGCGTATAGAAAGGCCAGAAAACCAATTACGCGAACGTATGAACTATGTAAAAGTCTATAGCTGGCTTTTAGACTGCGCCATCCTTGTTGCCTTATTTGTGATGACCGCTCGTCAACTTTTTAATTGAATCAGTGGAAGAGAAACCGAGCGAAAAGCATGCCTGGTCCTTGTCTTGGTATAGAAGAGCATCATCATATATAGAAGGGCTTCATTGCAAGGTCAAGTGGAGGGGAGCGCCGCTGACTCATGATGCGGAGACTAGAGTCCTGCGAGAAGTGGGAGATTGGTAACACCTTAGCAGTGCGAAGGCGCGAGGAGGCTTAACACTCCCCCGCGGAAAGCGAAGTGTTTTGACGAAGCGCTTCAGCACTCACTTAAAAATCCAAACGCATTCCTTCAAAATTGTGAACGCGTTCGGATTCTCTATGAGCTGAAAACTTTGTCTCAGCCTCCTTCTTATGCTATTCAACAATTCTTAATCCGACTCTATTATTAAAAATTTGATTTTTATTTTTAAAAATAAAGGAACCTCTAGCAAAGTCAATTTCTAGCTCGTGATCATACGCCTCCGCAAAATCCCCATCTGTCATAATGTTGATGTTATCGACGGTCAACAGTTCTTCATAAGATTCAGCTGCTCTTAATGGAACAACCTTCATTTCATAAATAGTATTAACGATATCACAGCTGCCTCTATCCATTGATAACTGAATCATCTTATCCGCTGTCACTTGGTTAAGTGCATTTTTTGCTGGACCTGTAATCGTCATATTCATATTCATATTCATGTGTCATCTTCCTCACTTTTTTAATAGTGTGCCTTACTGCGCATTGATTCAACCTACTAATAGGTAAGTATATTTGATAAAAAACCGATCTTAAGCGGTTTTTAATCGCTGATTTATATCTTTTAACACTTCTTCAAGCACGCTGTCGCCAAGCACACGTCGATAGATCAGAGCACCCTTAATACTGGCCAGAATTGCTACAGAGAGAGATTGACTATCGTCTTTGCCACCCGTCTGCTCCTTATTCAGTGCTTCAGCCACAATAGTTTGCATGATCGTCATTTCCAATTGACTGATCTCCTCAACCTTTTCACGCACACGATCCGGCAGTGATTCGAAATCGGCCTGCAAGGAAGAAATCGGGCAAATTTCCGTACGCGTGAATTGTTCCGTCCGTTTATTAATGAAAAGCATAAGCTTATCCTGAACGGTCAAAGAGGGATCTTTGGCAGCCATTGATAATTTCTGCAGGCTTTGAAGAATCTGTTCACCCACAGCAACGCCTAAATCCTCCTTTTTCTCAAAGTGATAGTGAACACTAGCCTTTGTGATTCCCAACGGCTTAGAAATATCATCATAACTGAAAGCCACATACCCTTTTTGCTGAATCAATTTTAATGCTAAATCAATGATTTGTGTTTTTCTATTTTCCATATCTTTATATTAACTTACTAATAGGTAAGTGTCAAGTTGAAACACTTCATATAGAGTTTAACAGTAAAACTTCTATCTCCCCTATCCGTAAGTGTTCAATAATAAACAGAAAGAGACCCCGAATGCTAATAAGGATCTCTTCTGGTGCTATTTATTCATTTTAGACAGGAAATCGCCTAACAGACTGTCGAGGTCATTGTCTCTCTCCTCTTCTTCGTTTTCCAATGGGGTGTTATGCTCAATATCCTGCCAATTAAAATCATTAATGTCATCATTGGAGCGCTCTAATGCAGCGCTGACAGCACTTTCCTCCACAGCTTCCTTGTGTTCTTCAGCCTTCGTCGTATCAAGAGATGTCTCCTCCTGTAAATACAAAGCCTCATCGATGTCTAAGGCATTACTATTTAAGGAAGCAAGTAAGGCCGTTGCCCGACCAGGATCTGTTAGTAACTGGTAAACAATGCTACCTAGAAGCGCTTCAGAGTGCTCATGCTTTAACCAATCACGCTGAGACTTACTTAACTTCTTGGGGAGGGGGATGGTAATCGTCTCCTGCTCCTTTTTAAAAGACTGGTTGACCCCTTGAAGTACAAACTCTGCGATGGTACTGGAAAAATTCCTTCGCTCGGTTTCCTTTAACCTTTGCAGCTGTTTCAGCAAATGATCGGGGGTGTCGGAGGGGACGCGAAAGGAAATCGCCTGGCCCCTCTTGATTTCAACATTCATCGTCTCACCCTACCATCACTTTTTTACAGTTTCTTTTGGCTTTGATTTCTCAGACTTTCTTACAAAATCTGAAATAAGCTTGTAATAGGCATTCGCCATCATCCAGATGCTTTCTTTTTCATCCTCAAAGAAATCGATATTATATCCGTCTAAATTATTATTTAATGTCTTTATATAATCCTTTAATACATTGGCCCCGCCACCAACAAAATAGCAAATTTCCGTTTGCGAATTCTTCTGCCATACATTGCGCAATAAACGGTATTGTTTTTTGGCAAGCTCAAGGAGGATGCGATCGGTGATATCATGAACGCTTGTCCGACTGCCTTTAACCATGATATGATTTCGATCCGTTTTCCTTGTAATAATATCCACAACATCTAAACGACTATCTAGCTCCACACCATGCTTCGAACGAATTTCTTCTCTGATGGCTTCTAATGATTCCGAAACGCCCAGATTAAAGCCTTGAGCCTTGTCGTCATCGACGGTCCGATTCTTGATCACGGCAATATCCGTCGACAATCCGCCGATATCCTGAATTAAGATTCTCTTATTGATTAAGTCTTTATTGATAATTTTCAAGTCATTATCCATCACAAGATTAATGAATGCCGCAAATCCCTCAGGATAAACCTTAATCTCATCAAATTTGATATTTACCTTTTGTCCTTGATATTTGGGCGTGACTAGAAACTCCACTTGATGGACAGAGCCAATGAGTTTAGAGCGATAACCCGCATCTTTGCCTTCCTTGACCTCACGAAGCGGCAAGCCCGTTCCTAACGTATAATTGGCATCAACCACATTTTTCGCACGCGGGAATTGATCAGCGTTTTCTTCTCTCACCGCATCTAAAGCTAGCGTGGCTAAAAGCATCACTAAGGTCTGATCCTCTTCTGATTTACTGCTTCCGGGGTCCAGCTCCGTTGCATTATCCGTCTTGGTTGCGAGTTGACCGACACGGAAAATCACATTATTCTCCTTTAGGGCAGGGGAGTGGACCTTGATATGTATCCCATCTAGTGGGTCTTTATTGTCCAATTCCTCAATGCCAATCACTGGGCGGTCCTCTGTATCAATGGCGACAATGTTTGGGATATTTACCTCGTATTCCATTTCCCCAAAAATAGCTTTAATAGAATCATTTCCAACATCGACAGCAGCAATCCTTGACTTTGCCATTTACCTTCATCCCTCTTCCTAAAATTTATTGATAGTTTTTCATGAGAGTTATTTGTATCTCGAGTTTCTATCTTCTATTATAAACTATTCGTTAGTCTCAAGCTGCTTATGGAGGAAAAAATAGATTGTAAACATTTTGTAAACTTACTTGTTTTGTATACATTTATGTAAACTTCGATGACAAAGTCGCACACATCCTATTATAACAGTGTGTGTACAACTTTGTTTTCATGTAAACATTTTTGTATACATCGTGTTTACAAAAAGTAAACACGTAAACTTTTTTAGAAAGGATAGAGGTGCCCATTAGACTGAATACTATTATGCTCATTAAATTAGAAAACTCTGCCTATGCTTCACCGCCCCACTAAGCGCAGACTGATGTCCGTGTTATTGCACTCACACATAAAGATTGCCCCTAGGTAGACTTCGTGCAATTTTCAAAGCACACTCTGAAAGTGGTGCAAACCAAAGGTGCACTTAAATGGGCTTCCGCAAAACTATGAAATCTGACATTATAAAAAACTGTAGACAGCTGGCCTACAGTTTTTTATAGACCTTCGGGAGGGAGAAACTGTGCAGGGTCCTATCCATTTTGCAAGTTTGTTTCTTTGATTTCAAGACTAGACACCCTCACCTATTTCTCACAGGAATTGAATGAACTCGAGTTGCGTTGATCATTATAAATGACTCATTGTTAATCACAAGCATCGCTTTCCCATCCTGGCTTTCAATGTCATCAACTTCCATGGGATCGAACAAAATGACTTTATCGTCCACCTTTGCAGGAAGCTTAAATAAACTGGTAATATTTGGGTAATCAGTGGCTTGAGCACTGGGTACTTCTTGTTTCTCGTTATCAATCTCAACACCGTACAGGCCTTTTTCCTATAAACGATGAGCTACATCCCCAAGCAGCAAAGCATGCTCTAGATTAGAGACCACTATCAGTCTATTAGCTTTTGAAGCATATTGATAAAGACATTGATCGTTCCTACATCAACACCATGAACAGGCTCATGAAACAGCAGTGGTCCTGCTCCCATCATATAGTGCTTCACATAGTACGCTCGGTGGATTTCAGAACCAGAATACTTCTTTAAAGCCAGCTTTGCACAATGCTGTAGATTAAACATCACCAGAATTTCAGCTAATGGCTTTAACAGCCAAACCAGTTATGATAAAAGGCAATGTTAGCTTCTATAGTTAGCCGCTCATATACTCCATCCTGAAAATCTAGGAGTATCACGCTTTTACTTTTCTTTATAGCCTTTAAGAATTTAGCTTGCAGGTCTGTATCACTGTAAATGACCGTAAGTTGCGAATGAGCAATGGTAATGGACAACGGTGGGAGATCATCATTTTTTAAAACCTCAGAATCTAGCTTCAACACTTTCATGAGCCTAAGCTCCTGTCCACTGTGCAGGCTGTCTTCTGCACCGTCAGAATTGCTTTACCCTAACCTTATCAAAACATTAAATAGACTGATATAAGCGATCCTTTATCACTTGAATAAGGATTCAAATATAGGGTTTCTCTTTCGTATAAGGGACGATATAATTGTTAGACTTAGGTTTTAGAGCTTTTATTTACTAGATAAGGATAAAACCACCGATAATGACGCCGCATAAAAATAAATGATAATTATCATAATCAGCTCAAAAGACGACTTTACCAATACTTGTGACAGTTCCTACAAGACCTGAACAATAAAATGAGCCTAAAGAAGCTATACAAAAATCAGGAAAAACTTGTATAATGGCACTATTAAAATTTTTTGTTATCAAAAAATTTTAAATCATTGTTTATTTCACTAAAGGAAAATAGGGAGGTCATTCAACATGAAAAGAAAAGCCAAGTGGTCATTCTTGGCGACCATTCTTCTTGCTTTTGCTCTTGTATTAAGTGCATGCAGCAGCGGGAATAAAGAGAGTGGGAGCTCAAAAGCCAGTGGGTCAAATGCCGCGGACAGTTCCAATGAACTTGCTGATAAACAGGTGTTAAACATTGCATCCAATGACGATATTCCAACATTGGACTATACACAGGCAACAGACACAGCGTCCAATGGTATCTTGCAACAAGTGCAAGCCGGTTTAACACGCATGCATATGACAAAGTTGAACTCGACTTAGCTAAAGGTGAGCCAAAAGTGAGCGATGACAAAAAGGTCTATACGTTTACATTGCGTGACGCTAAATGGTCAGATGGCAAGCCTGTCACCGCTCAACAATTCGTTTACGGCTGGCGGCATGAAAATGATCCTAAATCAAAACCATTATACAACTTCTTATATGCATCGACCTTCATTAAGAATGCTGCAAAAATTCAAGACCCCAAAAGTGATATGTACGGTAAAGTCGATCAATTGGGTATCAAAGCGCTCGATGATAAAACACTACAAATCACGCTTGAAAAGCCGGCACCGCAATTTTTCTTAAGCATACTTTCACAGCCGCTCTTCTTCCCGCAACGTCAGGATATTATCGAAAAATACGGGGATAAATACGGTTCAAGCGCTGAAAGCATTATATCTGACGGGCCATTCAAAATGGCCAGCTGGAAGCAAGGTTCAAGCTATAGTCTAGAGAAAAACAATAGCTACTGGAATGCAGATAGCATTAAAGTGGAAAAAGTTAATGTTAATATTGTTAAAGAGCTTTCCACACGCATCAACTTGTATGACACAGGGAAATCAGATGCCGTTACACTTTCCGGTGACTTTATTGCTCAAGAAAAATCAAAAAATCCTGATGAAGTTAAAAATGGTTTAACAGCCACTACAAGATTTTTGGACATCAACCAAAAAACCAATAAATACTTAAAAAATCTTAACCTGCGTAAAGCAATCAATGCTGCGATCAATAAAAAAGACTTCACTGATGTTTTATTGAAAGATGGTTCCATTCCATCAAACTTTGTAGTACCAAAAGACTTCGTGCAAAGTCCTGATGGCAAGGATTTTCGCGCTGATAATCCTGATGGGTATTCTGCTGGTAGCGAAAGCGAAGCGAAAAAGTATTGGAATCAAGCGAAGAAAGAGCTGGGTGTCAGCAGTATAAGCCTTACATTACTTAGTTCAGATGGCGACAGCTTTAAAAAGATAGATGAGTACATTGCGAACCAAATCAGCAAGAACTTAAAAGGCGTGAAAATATCGATCAACCAACAACCTTTTGGCAACTTCCTCAAGCTGAATCAATCCTTTAAATATGATCTCGCGTTCAACGGTTGGTTCCCTGACTACCGCGATCCGATGACTTACCTTGACATGTGGACAACGAACAATCCACAAAATACAACAGGGTGGTCGGATAAGAAGTTTGATGATTTAATCGCTCAAGCTAATAGTGAAACGGGTGACAATGCTAAGCGTTGGCAAACGATGCTCGATGCCGAAAAGGAAATGATGTCACAATATCCAATTGTACCATTATTCCAGCAAGGGCAAACTTGGGTAGAAAAGAAATATGTTAAAGGCTTAGATTACCCATTATACGGTCCACAAGTCGACTATACAGGGGTTTCAATCCTTAAGCATTAATAGCAATACGAAATGTAATTAAAGGAAACAGGAGAGTCAATGTCGTGACGGCATTGGCCCTCTTTTTAAGTGTTCATGCTGCCCTCCCACGTTATTCCTTTGCCATCGTTGCTAGAAAACAAGACTACAAAGTTATCTGTAGTGTGAGGCACGCCCTATCACAAAGCCCGATTTTCATAGAAAAGGGGTGTAAAGACTGATGGTCAGATCTTGGCTATGCTAGCAGATGATATCTCAACCTAATTTACATTTATTGTTCAGCGACCACTTATCAAATGCCAAAAAACCCTATGCTAAAATGATGCATAAGCACAGGGTTTTTCATGTCACATATAAAACTAATTGCGATGATTTATTATTTGATTATCTATTGGGACCCACCTAGCAATCTACGTGGCAGCATTAATCCAACGCCCCTTCGACATTTTTAAATTGATTATAAAACATGTGATAGTATCGGCCTTGCTGCTGGATTAAATCATCGTGGCTGCCTTTTTCAATAATTTCCCCATGGTCGATCACCATAATCGTATCGGCATCACGGATAGTATTAAGACGATGGGCAATGATGAAGCTCGTACGACCTTCCATGACCGACAGTAAAGCGTCCTGGATATGAAGCTCCGTCCGCGTATCGATGCTGCTTGTCGCCTCATCTAGTATGAGCAAGGCTGGCTTTGCCAGAATGACCCTGGCGATGGCGAGTAGCTGACGCTGGCCTTGGCTAAGATTGCCGCCATTTTCCGAAAGCAGAGTATCGTACCGCTCCGGCATCCGGTTAATAAAATCATCCGCATGAGCCATTCGTGCCGCCTCTTCAACCTCTTCATCTGTGGCATCAGGATTGCCATATTTGATATTTTCCTTGATGCTCCCTGAAAATAAATACGTATCCTGGAGAACAAAACCAAAGCTTCTTCTGAGACTGTCTCGCGTGTAATTGCGGATATCCACACCATCAATTAGAATGCGCCCCTCTGTGACGTCATAAAATCGCGTCAGCAGGTTTACAATCGTCGTTTTTCCAGCTCCCGTAGGCCCAACTAACGCCGTACTCGTCCCTTGCTTTGATTCAAAGCTGACGTTCTTTAAAATGGGTGCATCGGCCCTGTATCCAAAGCTGACATTTTCAAAGACAACATGCCCCTTCGGATCTGTCAGTGTCACTGCCTTTTCCGCATCCTGCGGCTCTTCCTTTTCATCAATAATTTCAAAAACCCGCTCTGCGCCGGCAACACCCGATTGAAGGACATTAAAAATATTTGCCAAATTATTGAGAGGCTGTACAAATTGCCGTGAATACGTCAAAAAGCTCGCGATAACGCCCACGGTAATCATACTCTTCACAGCCAGAATCCCACCAACAACGGCGACCATTGTAAAGCCCAAGTTGTTGATGACGTTCATAATCGGCATAAGAAACCCTGACCATATTTGCGCCTTAAGACCGACCTTGAGCAAGGAGTGATTCACCTCTTCAAACTCTGCAATCGCCTTTTCTTCATGGTTAAAAGCCTTGACAACCTGAATGCCCGAAATCGTTTCTTCTATGTGTCCATTTAACCGCCCCAGCTCTACCTGATTATTTTTAAACAATATTGAAGTTCGGCGTGCAATAGTCCGAGTCAGTAAAAATACCAACGGAACAGTGATCAAACTGGCAATGGTTAAGATCGGGCTTAATATAAGCATCATGACAAGTGAGCCTAAAATGGCTATAACCCCTGTCATCAATTGCGTTGTTGATTGCGAAATGGTATTGCTGACGTTATCCACATCATTTGAAAGACGGCTCATGAGTTCACCGTGAGTTCTCGAATCAAAAAAAGCAATGGGGAGTTTTTGCAGTTTTTGAAACAAGTGATTGCGCAGGCTTCTCACAATGCGCTGCGAGATCCCAGCAATCATCCACCCTTGAAAAAATGTTAAGACAGCATCTGTGATATAGGCCCCTGCTAGAATGATAATCATGATTTCAAGAAGATTGAAGTTGACCTTAACACCTAATGACATGGCATCAACGGCCTTACCAATAAAATAGGGAACGGATAGTGTAACCACCGAGTCAATTAAAATAAACACAAGGATGATGGTCAAAAGCTTTCTTTCTTTGCCAAAGTAGACCCAGAGCCGCTTTAACGTTTCCTTAAAATTCTTTGGTTTCACAACAGGCCCTCTGAATCGTGATGCTCCCCCACCACCCGGACGCCCCATCGGTGAAAATCTAGGGGCTTGCGTCTGATTGCCACTATTGCCACGCGCATGTACAGATTGGTCTGCCATATTACAACACTTCCTTGCCCATTTGCGATTGGTATATTTCCTGATAGACCCGGCAGGTGTTAAGCAGTTCCGCATGCGTGCCCAAGCCGACAACTTCTCCCTGATCCATCACAATAATCTTATCTGTGTCCATCACAGAGGTAATACGCTGAGCAATGAGGAGACACGTCAGCCCTTTCGCATACTTTTTCAAGGCGGCTTTTATGCGTATTTCAGTCGCAACATCCACCGCACTTGTACTATCATCGAGAATTAGGATTTCCGGTTTTCGGACCAGAGCCCTGGCAATAGAAAGCCGTTGCTTCTGTCCACCTGAAAAGTTAACGCCGCCTTGCCCCATCCTCGTCTGGTAGCCCTCTGGCGTCTCCTGAATGAACGCATGCGCCTCGGCTAATTTAGCCGCCTGCTCGATCTCCTCCATCTCTGCCTGTTCATTTCCCCATCTAATATTTTCGAATACACTTCCCGTAAAGAGAATATTTTTCTGCGGAACTATCGCAATTTTTTCCCGCAAATCATGGGGATTAAACTGTCCGACAGGCACACCATCCACTTTGATGCTACCACTTGTGACATCATAGAATCGAGGAATGAGATTCACGAGCGTGCTTTTCCCTGATCCTGTTGACCCGATAATCCCCACCGTTTCACCCGACTCAATAGTAAAATTGATGTTTTTCAAAACCGCATCCTGTTCATTCCCCGTATAGGAAAACGTGACATGTTCAAAATCAATCCGTCCCTTTACAGGTGGTTCTTGAGGATGTTGATCATCCCAGGTGATCTTATCTTGAACGGCAAAAACCTCACCAATGCGGGAGGTTGAAGCTCTGGCCCGAACAAACATATTAAAGACCATGGAAATCATCATCAGAGAGGTCGAAATCTGCGTCATATAATTGATAAAGGCAATAATATGTCCGACGTGCATGCTGCCATTGTTAACCCCTAAGCCACCAATCCACAGAATGACGACAATTCCGAAATTAACCACCAGTAGAATCGCCGGACTAAAGATAGACATCATCCGAATCGAGGACGTCGAGCGCTGCTGCAGATGCTCATTGGCGCCACTGAACTTTTCAACTTCAAAGTCAAAACGATTAAAGGCTTTGACCACACGGACACCGGATAAGTATTCCCGCATGATACCGTTCACACGATCCAGTGCCCTTTGCACTTTCATAAATAGTGGAAACCCTAATCTCATGTTGATAATAATCAGGATAATGACAAGCGGCACGACCACAGCTAAGACAACTGAAAGCTGAGGATCAAGACGGACGGCCATAATCAAAGCGCCAATTGCCAACAGCGGTGCTTTTACAAACATTCTCATTAAGCCGTTGATAAAATTCTGCATCTGAGTCACATCGTTGGTCAGCCTTGTAATGAGAGAGGCCCTATCAAATTTATCAATGCTTTTGAAAGAAAGCGTCTGGATTTTGCGAAATAAATCTGAACGTAGATCTGCGCCAAAGTTTTGTGACACAATGCTTGCTAAAGTGCTTCTTAGCGAGGCTGCTACCGCCCCACAGGCTGTAATCAGCAGCATTAAGCCCCCCAGCTTCAAAACATAATCCATATTTTTTGAGGCTACACCAACATCAATGATCTTCGACATAATCGTCGGCTGCATAAGATCACTGAGCGCTTCACACATTAAAAAGAAAACGGCCGTAAAAAAAAGCTTCCAATACTTTTTTGCATACTTTCTTAAAAAATGCATCCATCATTCCACCTTTACACTCTCGGTAGATCGTCTTTTTCCATTATTTCTTTTATCAGTAAAAATGCTCACCGTTTACATCAAATAAACGCTGAACAGAGTAAATGTTGATGTGCCTTAACACCCTCACGTTTTTCCTAATCCGTGCGCCGCCCTGGGTCTGACACATCCTTTAAATTTTCAGCCAAGCGTTGAAGAAATTCAAGAAAGGTCTCCTGCTCGTCTTCTGAAAATCGGCTTAATCCATGGGTCAACTGTTGGAGGTAAGAAGCTCTCACTTCTTGGATAATGGTTTCTCCCTTTTTAGTCAGAGAAACCATCTTCACACGGGCTGAGGTCCCACGTTCGACATATCCCCACTTTTCAAGCCGATCGATCATTTGCGAAACCGTACTCATGCCTACATTAAAATGCTCGGCAATGCTTCCCATCGTGCACTGCTCTGATCTGCCCACATGCCGCAACAAAGTCCACTGCAGGCGTGTGATATTCTTATCGCCATTGGTCAAACGCCCTTCGCGAAGATGTCGATTAATAAACCGCCAATGCGTTAAAAATTGATCGACCTTGCTATCTTCAATCATCAAACTCCTCCCGCGAAATTTATTTTATTTAGTTTACTAAACTATTTTGGTGTTGTAAATATAAAAGCGTTGAAAGATAGACGTCCCTTGAAAAAGGCCGCTGTGACCCTTCAGATTTTATTGGGCCTCGCTTAGGGGAAGACGACGATGCTTAATCTCTGTTGTAACACTTCTAAGACTTCCTTTGGCAACGCTCTGACCTTGATATCCTCTCCAAGGAAAAGCAGCCAATTTGTTAATTCTGTCAACTCTTCCGACTGACTCACATCGATAAACGTTTTTAAAAGGGCTGTGGTTTGGTAAGGAGTCGTATAGGAAAGTGTCACTTTTAAAGGATGGTATTTTTTGAACTGAGCAATCGCTTTTGGACCCAGTTCAATCACAAGATTCTCTTCTTCCTTCTGTTGACTTAGCTTTTCTAAAATTCTTTTCTTACTCAATCGATTTTTCATCCGGTAGGGTTCAACATTTACAAGTTGATCGACAGGAAATATCTTTCTTTTTTCTTCTTTTAAATCAAAGCCTTCAATCAACCAAAAGCTTTTTTCCCGATAAAGGTGCAAGAGATAAAGGGGATAAGACTTTATAGCCTGCCCTGCTTTGATGGTAATCACCACATATTGATCCAAAAGAATCATTTGAATGAGTTCTTCTAACATTGGATGAGGAAGGTCTGACAGATCAAGGAGATCAGGATTATTAGGATTAGTCCCTTCAAAAAGCAAGAGTTGATTTAAATGAACAAGGGTCTCCTGCTGAGTTTCTGAAATAAGACCCAGTAATTTTTCAGCTAAAGACTGGCGACTCTTGAGATAAGGAAGCTGCTGATTTCTTGTGGCCATAAAGGCAATAAATAACGCTTTGATCTCATTATCTGTAAAGCGGACATTGGGCAAGACAGAGTTATTCATGACAAAATAGCCCCCATCCCTTCCCACCTCAGCGACAAGCGGCATCCCCATGGCTTCAATTTCTCTGATATCTCTGATCGCTGTCGAACGAGAGATGTTAAATTCCCGCATGATTTCAGAAATTGTAAAGCGGGAACGATTATTAATATACCGCATGATGATATTAATCCGTTCAACTTTTTTCATGGTAAGCTCCTAAACAGTATCATTTTTTGACATGATTTAAGGCTATTATAAACACATCAAGTAGAAATACAAGTCAAAATTAAAAAAGGAAGGTTTTGAACATGGAAGATTATACCGTTGAAGAAAAAGACAGCTTTACCGTTGTCGGCATTGGAACAGAGCTGAAAAGCCATTACACAGACTTCGCAGGCATCAATAAGGAAAAGTCCGACTTTTGGCAGACCCTCACACAAGCTGGCCGGCTCGACGCTTTAAAAGCGATAGCCACAAATGACTACATGCTTGCCGTGAATGAAGCAGTCAACAACAAAATGATGCATTATGCCGGCGTTATCACAGAGGCGACACTACCAGAAGCAACTCGAGTGATTCACTTCCCCAAGGGGGAATACCTCATTGTTAAGGGAGAAGCAGAAACCGCTGACGAATTGCATCATACACTCACCGACATTGCCTTTGGCCAAGTCCTGCCAGAGCTCGGTGATTTCGCCTACGTCGGCGGACCAAATGCCTCCGTTGAGATGGGCGTGCAAAACGGCCGAGTGTATGGTGAAATGTGGATCCCCATCGTAAAAAAATAGAGAAAACTTGGCTGTCGCCGCTTCGCTTAATATGCCTGTTGTGAATTTTCAAATCATACATGAGTGGCCCCCGCTCGCTTTGTACAACCATACTAAGCGTATCGCTAAGCCTCAGGTAGCCAAAGTCAGAGCATAAAAACTTACATGTTTTCACTCATATGAACACAAGCCACCCCATTCCCAGTTAGACCGCCGCCTTGATATGGAGTGAGCAGCATATAGACTTGTTGCCGCTCGAGGTAACCTTGTTGTTTCAGCTTTCAAGACCTATCATGCCTACAGAGACCTCAATGTCGAGACATCCCAGAATCACCCGTTCTAAAATTCAAAGGGGCTCAATATTCAATTCGCACATACCCTTATACACTCTTCCTTTAGGGGCGTCAGCAAAAGGTTAATACATTCTGATTACAAAATAGGAAAAAAAGGTGGGATGAACATGTCCTATGTCGTCGATTTTAAACAGGTGTCAACCGTTGGGTTAGAGTCTTCACCTGTAGCAGAAGCACTCGCTGGTCTACGTGCCAATGAAGCCCGCTACTTTATGAACAAATACAAGCATGCATTTACCGTTGTACCCGCAAGCGAAAGCCCAAGTACCCTTGATTATGTAAACCACATTTTAAAAGAAGAACGTGAGATTGTGTTTGCAGCCAAGCCTTTAGAGACATCGCGTTTCCAAGTAGAAAACATCAAATTTGCCTACGTCTTTTATGAGGACGGCCTTGCGCTCAATGTCATGTATACCATTGATAACCCTAAAAAACGCGCCGTCGGCTTTAAGCTTTCCGAAGGGATGGAGATTCCAAAGGAACTAGAAGGAACGTTTAAATTTGCTAGACAAAAATCCAAACTCGCCGGAACCATCCGCGGCTCATTCTTTGTCATCAAAGGAGAATATTAAGCCCGCAAAATTACAACTAAGCCATTCAGCACAAAAATAGAGCATCACAAGAACAAGGCCATGATTTTATATTCAAAACCAGCCCCAATTCTAGTTAGGATGGGGGCTGGTTTTTGGGAGAATTTATTGTTTGGGGTAAGATGATGCCTAAATGCAGTTTTGAGTACTTGTATAATAGAAAAAGAAAAAGCACCCAATCTTTGAGAGCATTTTCTATAATATTTTTAACAACTAATAAGAAGTAATCGTAACACCATTACTTCCTCTAAGCACGGTCAGATTTATTCTTTTATCTTCCTCTAATACATGTGCAAACGTCATTATTTTTTCAGCTAATTCAAGCGCTCTTTTTTTATCCATAACTAAGGTAGTAGCACCCTCCTTAACCCTTAGCTCCATTTCTTTAACACCGGTACTTAATTTCTTCTTTTCCTCTACTAACCTTTGAATTTCAGTATTTATAGTTTTTGAACCCCTAATAAATGGCCCTCCCAAAATAAGTTTTCTACACTATTCATTGAACGACCTATTATAGTCGTCAATGATCGAAATCGTTTGATTTGCCACTCTACTACCAAGTGATGCATACAATTTCCTGTCGCCAATAACATAAAATTCCTCTTTAGCTCGTGTAGCTGCAACATTCATTATATTGGGTTCAGAAACAGCCCATCTTGCTGCCCCACTGCTATTAGAGTCCGCCCCAAGAACAAAATAGACAATTTTTGCTTCTTTTCCTTGAAAAGTATGAACGGTTCCAATATTTGTTGATTTATCTTTTTCTCGTTTCGTGAAGTTAATTTCGTCTAAAACTTGTGCAAGTTTATAAGTCACATTTCTAAATGGGGATATCACATAGATTTCGTCAGCCATATCTGGATCTTCCTGCAAACGTTTGTCAATCAAGCTTTTCAGTAAGTCAGCTTGTTCTTTAACAAATTTGTCATTTGCTTTTCCTATTGAATCATACCATTGTGATTTTCCTTGTGACTCATCTTCTGTTTTACCTTGTACCATCAACCCATCATACGAGATTTCATTTGAAATCGTAAACATTGGATAGTTCGAACGTCTGTGTACCCAAAGTGGGATACCCATCCATTCATCCTCATTCTTTTGGAAGCCATACCGACTTGCGGCATCCACTATTGTTTGAGTAGACGCATCAGCAGAGACAAATTTTTCATCAACATTGTAATATCTACCAATCAAGGTCAGAACATTTGAATCTAACGTTATTACTGGTTTTATTTGTGAAGGATCCCCAACAACCATAACCTTTTTACTTCTAAAAATTGCACCAACACTTGCTTGTGGTGGTGCTTGACCGGCCTCATCTATGAATAGATTACCTATTGAATTTTCATTAAGGTTTTTAAACATTCGACCGAAACTAGCAAAAGTCGTGCTGACAACAGGGATAGTGAAATTCAGCCATTGCCATGATTCTGAAATTAACTGATGTCCATTCTGTTTCCCAATATATTCAGACTGTTTATTCCAAATGATCCTCGCCGCTTTTAAATTCTTTCTGTTTTCATATAAGAATTGCTTTCGAACTTTTAAGGCAGAGATAAATAACTCTGATTGTAAAATACGGAACTGCTTTGTGGACCATGGATTAGACTTTTGAAGTTCATCATATGATAGTGAAAAATCTAGTTCCTTTATTCCCCTTTGAAATTTGAGTTCTTCCAATAACGCAATTTCTTGTTCCAATTTTTTAAAATCATTCTGTTGAGAAATCATCCATCGATTAAAGTCCGCTTTTGTGTCCTGAATTTGTTTTTGCGCATACTCACTTTTTGTAGCATTTTCCCTTAAACTTTTTTCGCGTTGCATGTGCTCATCCAACAATTTAGTTTTTTGTTGAGAAAGATGATTTAAATGGTCATTCAAACCATTGAGAGTCTTGAAATACCGCTCAACTTTAGGTTTATTAAATATTTTCTGGAACCATAAAAAACTTGGCTTTTGTGAAGTCACTACATTATAATTTCTTTCAGCTTGAGCTTGTACATTAGTTAATTTCTCAAGTTCAATGGAAACATTGGATAAATCATTTTGCAGATTTATACTTTCTTGTCTCAGACTTTCAATTTCACGCCTTGCTTCCCTTTCCTGTGAAATTAAATTTATTCGTTTCTCTTTTTCCTCTTGTTCAAAAGCTACGAATTGCTCCTTATGCTTGGTTGTCAATTTTTTAAGAGAATACATTTTTTCGCTATATTCTTGTATTCTTTCCTTTTCAATTTTTAATTCATCATAGAGATGTAAGAAGTCTTCATATACATCTGGATTCGCTTGATAATGTTCTTCTAAATCTTTTTCAATTGCTTCAATGTTTAAAAGTAAATTATTAACGTTTGTTTCCGCTCCACCTTCTAAAGAGAATGTCCCCCAATTTTCCTCATTTAATAGCTCACTTTTCATCTCTCGATTCTTTCCGAAGCCTTCACTCGTTAATTTAGAATTAGAAACAGCTTTAAAATAATTTGCTTCCGCTAATTGCTTTTGAAAAACATCAGCAATCTCCTTGCTCTTTGGTAACTCCTTAACAATATTTTGGACTGCCCCATTGTTTGAACTTGCAACAATCATATTTTTATCTGAAATGGAAGGTGGTAAAACGCCAAGTTTAGCTCTTTGCCAGTAAACGAGACTCCCTTGAATACTTTTATTAGAAAGCTGTACAATTTCCACCGCCTGTTGCACTACTAAGTCAGCAAAAATATCTTTCAGCAGTGTTGTTTTCCCTGTTCCAGGTGGTCCGTTAACACTACGAATAGCATTTTCATCATTTAATGCTAGATTTACCGCAACTTGTTGCATAAATGAAAGCGCAAAATCAGGATGACTTGGGAATCGTCCCAACGGATAAAATTTAGGTTGTAAGATAGCCTCGAAAATATGTGGGTTAAAATGAACCGACTCTTTATGACTATCTAGATTTTGCCTGTCCCCAGAAAAGCCATTAAAATATTGATCCAAATTTTTATTAGAGACTGTCTTTACTTTATTCAGATCTTCAATAAAGAATGAGTGAAGACGTACATCACCATTATCCAAATTTCTCACAAATGCATAGCGAAAGTTTTCCCTGGAAACATTATGCTTTTGTAAAAGTTCAGAAATTGTCGCATTAAAATTCTCGGCAAATTTCCTGTTCAAATCTTCTCTAAATGCGTTTTCAACCTTAAAAAAATCTTTTGGCAAATCACCATGTTGGCGGATATAACCACTCATTGTAAAGAACAATTTGTCTGCTATAAAATTTAATTGGTTATCGAAATATAAAGAGAAGGTGAATTTGTCAGAGTTACTAACTTCTTCGTAGGTTTTAGCAATCTTGTATTTCTTCCTCAATATGTCCACAACGTCTTGAAAGTTGAAAATATCAAAATATAATACTAAGCCCGACTTCTTAAAGAACTGATCTGATACATCATTTTGTTGTTTTTTTTGTTCTTCCATTTGTTGTTCTTTTTGTTTAGTTAAAAAGTCAGAAAAAAACTTATTCCAGTCCTCATCCACTGTATGTAAAGGCTTTAGCGATTTGTCTTTTTTATTAATAGATCCCTCGGATAGTTGCTCCATCGTAATCCAAGCATTTAAAATATCTTTCCTTCTATTCACGCTCTCCCTCCCCTTATCTTCTTTATATAGAAAACTTGATTTACAAGCTACAATTATGTATTGCAAAATAAACATGTAGACCTTTCATAGACAAAATTAGGTTTCAGCTAAAAGTCTCTCAAACAAATGATATTGTTTGGCTGTAATGAGACTCATCTACTTCGTTAACGTTACATTACTTTGAGGCTTTTCATTGATTTTCTTTATCATAACAAATTTCAGAACTTCCACAAAATGCTAAACATCATTTTGTATGGATTGCATTTGACTTAATGGACATGACTTATAATTTGTTATTTGCTTTTATCAATTATAAAACCTTATTTGTTTATGGTGCGGTGCAATGTGGTGATTTAAGAGGAAAAAAAAGACAAGGATTGGCTTCCCAACTCTCATCTATAAATTTCCTTATTCAAATTAGTCCCTGAACCAATTTGAATTCCAACATCACTCACGATGTATCCGTCTAGGCCTCAGTCAAAAATCTTTCTTCAACTTTCTAGTTTTATTAAACAGACATAAAGATGGCGGTAACAGATGAAGCAAATGTGTCAATAATAGATTTTGAGTTTTCTATATATGAGCCTATTGAAATAAAACCTATAAAGTCTGGGACCCCAGGATTTATTGCTCCATGGATTAACGTTGATTCCCCAGCTACCAAAAAAGATGACTGGTACGCGGTTACCCAAACTATATTTACTATGAATACATTAACAACACCTGTTAAGGGAATGTCGAATAGTTCTAAAATTAAACTGCTGAAATACATCAATTCCAATACTGAACCAAGTTCATTCTACCAAGCTCATGCAAACATTGAGATAGCTAACACCTTTATTAAAGAAGTATTAAATAATCCTCAAGAGGATTGGTCTGGTCCAGGAGCAGCTTGGTCCCTTCACAATGGTATGGCTGGAATCGTTCAAATAGCCGCATTGCTTCATATGCATTCACCACAGCATAACATTAAGGAATCAACTATCTCAAAGTACATTAGTGTGTTACATAAGTCAGTAAATTCAGTTGAGTCGCAGGCTAATGGCTTACATTTCGGACACGGAGGTTATGGACTCTCAGTGTTTTTGGCTGGAGTTGCCTGGAGTCGAGATAATTGGTTAAAAAAGGCTACTGATATTGTACTTAAAAGTTGTGAATCACAGTTACTTACACCTAAATATTTTGACTGGACACATGGTTCAGCAGGGTTGCTCCATACTGCGCTTATTATTTATAACCATACTGGTGACACCCGATTTTTAGATTTAATTTGTCGTTTGGAAGATCAACTTCTTACCAACTCAACTTATTTTGGCAAATCTTTGTTTTGGAGGAGTGAAATTGGGAAACAACATTATTTAGGCTTTGCTCATGAAATAGCTGGAATCGGTTATGCTTTATCCTCATCGTATCAAATTACGGGGAATTCAGATGCACGGTCTGCCGTTTCTAACATCTTCAATACATTGTCCGCCACTCATAGGAATTCAAACTGGAGTACTTCAGTTGAAGATGGTGAGCAACAATTTTATTGGTGCCATGGATCACCCGGGATAATCCATTTTTTAATCAGTGCTTCAGTTTGGGAAAGAGATGCGCTTAGTTTGGCAAATCAAGTAGCCACTAAGATGAACTTTATGAACGGGATGCCCCCACTTTGCCGTTGTCACGGCATTATAAGCTTAACCGCTGCTTATCAAGATTTATATAGGGCTACAGAAAACAAGATTTATCACGAAAATGTGTGTGATACTCTCGTCTACATAAACGAATTACGTGAACCAGGACAAACTAGACCAGGTTGGAGGGGAGATATGTACAAAGTTGATAATCCGAGTTTAATGACTGGTTCCTTAGGTGTTGCCTACAGTATATTGCAGAAGGCATATAATCTTCCCGACCCAATTTTGTTACGCGAACACCTTCCATACAAAAATGAGTGTATCGATAAAAACAATTTATTATTAAAATCTCATTGATAATATTTTCTCAACTTCTAGAGTCAAATTAAGATCCCTAAGATGCCAAAAACCACCTATTAAGGGTGGTTTTTGATTTAAGCTTTATTCCCAGTCTCTAAGCCAATTAGATATATGGGATTCTATTTTATTAAGATACATAACACGCGAAAGATGTAATAGTGGTTGCAAGGTATTAATCGCTTTAAGAGATTGTCCTTTATAATAGTATATCCATGCCTGAACAATCCAAAGTCGAATAAAAGTGTATGTACGACGCGTTATAGGGATAACTTCCAGCCCTTTATCAATAACCTCTTGCGCCAAGTCATATTCCCCTATTGCTACATAACTTCGTGATAATTCGTAAGCGATATGCGGTATGCTTTGGTCATTATCTAAACTAGATTCCCAAAATTTAATAAGTATTTCAATCGATTTCTTATAATTACCAAGATGGCGTTGCTCATAGGCAATAAGTGGTTCAATATAAATTTCGGATATGGCCCTATCTTTATTCTTTATAATATTTCTTAACCTTGACCATTTTTCTTTAGGGGATGTACGATTTTGGTGTATAGAAGAGGTAATTTGTCCACAGATTCCCCATGCTTCTATATGCCTTTCTCCAATGGTTGCACCTATATTCTCCGCCTTGAGAAATTCCTCATACCCAGCCGATGCTCCATAACGAGCTTGTCTAACCAATCCTAGATGTAGGTTTGCATTTGCACTTTCAAGACTTCGTGGAGGTGTCATGCTTAAAATAGATTCTAGATATGACTCTGCGAGACCATAATAATCATTATAAAAAGCCGACATTGCCATGGTTTGTAATACCCGAAAAGGTTTGATAGATTTCGGCTTTATAAATCGACTTTCAGCTTGTGAAACATCCTTTAACCCTTTATTTGATTCTCCTTTCACCATTAAAGCCCATCCACGAACAAGTTGTGCTTGACTAATTAAATCTCGATCCCCGATGTCCACCGAAATAGTCACTGCTTGATCAGACAGCTCATAGGCATCTTGAGCGTCGCCCTTTTCAATGGCTTTCCATGCATGCATGCTTGAGTAACGTATGACAAGCGTTTTCTATCGGAGTAACAGAATCCCTAAGAAAGTCGTAGCTGACTCCTAATTTTTCGGAAAGCGTTTGTAAGGATTGTGCGGTAGGTCGAATACGATCACGTTCTAGTTGGCTAACAAGGGATCTTGATACACCAGGTCCACTCAAATCAGCTTGTGAAAGCCCTCGTTCTAGACGTAATTCACGTAATTTTTTGCCGAAGGACATGATAGAACAACCCTTTCCCATTACTTCATTGTTTAACATAGTAGTCCGAATGCGGTCGCCCTCATTCATCTACCATTATTTACCTTTAATTTTACCGCTTGCACAGTTTATTTTCAATAACATATGTTAAACCGCTTATTTTATAGAGATTATGTTACTGTACATAAGTAAACAATGGTAAAAGGAGGATTTGATTGGGGCAGTGATAAAGGGAATCAAAATCTTTTTATAACGGAGATTACATTCTATGGTATTTAATACTATTAAATAATATTTATTTACTTTAATTCTCCTATTGTATTACAAAAGTTTTCTTTTCTATTGGGGGTTATTAAGGGGTCGTTAAACAAAAGAGTGGAAGAAAATACAACTATTGGGGGTGCCCTATGTCTATCCTACGTAATCGTAATTTTGCAATCTTATTCTCTGGGCAAATTGTATCTGCAATAGGTAATAATCTATTCATGATTGCTTTGCCTTGGTTTGTATTCTCAATGACTGGATCAAAATCAGACTTGGCTTTAACAGGTATTTTTCAAACTCTGCCCAGCATTGTTGGTTTATTCATTGGGGTTTTCATTGACCGATGGCGCAAGAGACGGACGCTGATTTGGACCAACATCCTGCGTGCCACTATTTCTCTTGCGCTCTATTTTGTAGTCTTGTTACATCCACCATTCATGACTTTACTTATATTAGTTTTGTTACTTGAATTAGTAGGTACCTTCTATCGCCCAGCAGAGGCGTCTTTATTACCTTTAATTTTACCTCAAGAGAAACTATCCTCCACCATGGGGCTAGTGCAATCCGGTGGTGCCTTAGCACAGTTATTTGGAGTTTTACTCGGCGGCACACTGATATTTTTGATTGGGGCACCGCTCCTATTTTTGATTAATACTATCACATTTGCCTTTTCCCTTATCAGTCTATTCTTCGTACGAGTTAAAGAAGTGGTTCCCACTCCGACAAAAAGGTCGTCTTTCGTACGTGAGTGGTTGGATGGCATTCGTACTATTGTCCGTTTAAGGGTGTTATTGAGAATCACGTTGGCTGCGATGGTAACTAATTGCGCATTGGCACCAATTGACTTAGTTATGACGGCTTGGGTTAAGGGACCAATGAACGGCAATGGATTAATGCTCGGTATCATTAACGCTTCTGTCTTTATAGGTATTTTAATTGGAGGCATGCTACTTGGACACATGAATAAACGGATTGGTTTGAAAACTATTTTATTTGCGGGATTAGTGATAGCTGATATCGGTGTTAGCTTGATTGGTATTTTCATTGATTTTTACTGGGCAATTGCTTTTGGTTTAATATCCGGATTTGCACTTGGCACTCTTAACGGATCTATCGGTGCGTTGGCACTCCAAGTCATCCCAAAGGAAATGCGGGGACGTATGTTTTCAACTCTCGGTGCTGTTTCCACGTTGGCTATTCCGCTCGGGATGGCTATTTATGGATGGCTACTGGTTTATGTGCCACTACAATGGATGTACGTATTAATTGGTCTCCCCGCCATACTTAGTGGCCTCAGCTTCTTGTTACCACTTAAAGATGGGCTTGGGCAGCTACGCGACAAAGATAACAATCAGCTGGAGCAAAAAACAGTCAATACCGATGTTTAAAGGGCAACGTTTGACCATAACATGCTGTTATCTATATCCAAGTTATTTAATAACCCTTACGATCTTCGTTGCGTTCATATTTTTCTGCACCAAGCTGATCACTGGCTTGTGCCTGTCATACCTGGTTCAATACGGATTCCAACAAGGCATGCACCCCTGCGTCTTTGGAATTTCCTAAAAATAATTGATGCAGAATCTCCGAATCTACGTTAATCTTGTATTGAGCCATTTCAAATCAACTCGCTTTCTAGAATTTTTGGTGTTGTTACCTATATTCTTAGCTGAGAGATTTGAATTTGGCTCTTCTTTTTTCACAAAACTCAATTTACACAATTATACGGGCTCAACTAACTTTTTTTCTAGGATCTTTATAAATATACCTATCCTAGAGCATAAAAAGAGAAATCCAACATTTTATTATGCTGGATTCCCCATCCTATTTTTAATGTTCCCCCACCATTTGCATTTTCGACGTACTGCGTATTTCCCTTTGTGTTGCTGAGTTTACTACCAGAATAATTATTTTTCAGAACTCATTGCATTTTCATTATCTAAATCCAATTTAGCTCCATTACTTTCAATCACTTTTTTATACCAATAAAAAGAATCTTTTTTAAACCTATCTCCTGTACCCTTACCGAAATCATCTAAATCCACATAAACAAAACCATATCTTTTAGACATTTCAGATGTCCCAGAACTTACTAAATCAATTGGAGCCCAAGTTAAATAGGCAATTATTTCTACTCCATCTTGCAAAGCCTCCGCAAGTGACAGAACATGCTCTTTTAAATAGTTAATTCTATAATCGTCATGGACTGTACCCTCTTCAAAAACATCCTCATGACCAAATCCATTTTCAGCAATCATGATTGGTTTTTGATATCGGTCCCAATATTGGCTGAGAGAGTTGTAGAAACCTAGTGGATCGATTGTCCATCCCCAGTCATTCCCTACTAAATAGGGGTTGTCACTTACAGATGCCGCATCCATAGTATTTTTCTCTGCATCAAGTGTTCTAGAATAATAATAAGAAAAAGCTAAGAAGTCACTTGTATTTTCTCTTAAAGTAATTTTATCTTCCTCACTAATATTAATATTAATATTATTTTCTTTAAAAAATCTCAACATATGTCCCGGATATTCTCCTCTTAACGGAACATCTGCAAAGAAATACTGCATACGATTTCTTTTCATTGTAAAAACTACATCTTCTGGCTTACAAGTATGTGGAAAATAAGTACAGTCAGCTAGCATAATTCCAATTTGAATATCTGGATTATGTTTTTTGGCAAATTCCTTTAATTTCGCATTAATTATGAATTGGTTATGAATTGCCTTATATTGATCTTCTTGAAAATTTTCGGTTTTATCTCTTAAAATTCCTAAAGATTTGAACCCGCAATATTGAATCAAATTAATTTGATTAAATGGAATCCAATATTTTACTTTATCTCCATATCTGTTTATTAATAATTTTCCATATCTCATCATAAAATCTATAAGTTTAGGATTCCTAAATCCTCCATATTTAGTCACTAAGTTAAGCGGAATATCATAGTGCAACATAGTCACGATAGGTTCCATTCCAGCATTAACTATTTCTTTAATAACTTTATCATAGAATTTAAGACCGTTCTCATTAGGCTCTAATTCATCACCATTTGGAAAAATTCTTGACCATGAAATAGAAAGTCGAAAACTATTAAATCCCATCTCTTTCATTAAAGCAATATCTTCCTTATACCGATAGTAAAATCCATTCCCATACCTCTTAGGATAATATCCATCCTTATCTGCGACTGCTTTTGCTAGACTTACACTAGTGTGCTCATCTTCTACTAATTCTCTTCTATTTAAACCAGCTTCAAATTTATGAATATCAGATGTTGAAAGACCTCTGCCATCCACGTCATAGGCGCCTTCTATTTGACATGCGGCCGTTGCCGCTCCCCATAGAAAACCCTTAGGAAAAATAAATTTATTGTTATTCATTGCTAGCGCCCCTTTATTTAATTTTTTACCGATAAAGTGTGCTCTTGAAAATACCATATACTTTATAAATTTTTATTTTTTTAAAATTTCAACTAAAGTTAACACTTCTATTTGTTCATTTACGTTTCAATGTCAGCTCATGTAACTCAATCATTTTATTTGTAATACGAATCTCAGACATAATCGTCATTAAATGATCTTGGGCATGATTGAATAACAAGGAAGGCTCATGTGAAATTCCCCGTGTTTCATCCTGGATAACCTTTGTTTGAGTTTGATGAGCTTTTAATATTTCTTGATCGGCTTCTTTCATTTTTTTATAAGCAACCTGAAAATCTTCTTCCTTTGCAAATTTAAATGCCTCGTCCGCTAACGCTCTTGCATTTCCTGCGTATAAAATGATCTGCATGGCAACAGTGACCAACTCATTTTCTAGTTCTTCTTTCTCAACTGAATTTGACATCCTCATCCACCAATCCTTTATTCTGTATTTCTATGCTTCTACTGTATTACTGAGTTCTTCAAACTCTTCCTGTTCTTCTTTCAATTTTTGCTTTTCATATACTTTGAAGAATGGATACCATGTAACAAGGTATATTGCTAATAATACAAAGTAAACTATTATTGCATGCAAGTCTTGAGTAATCATTACACTTGAAAAAGGTGCAGGAATTTGCCCAACTTGGATCATTTTATCTGGAATATTTAAAAGATGAGCTCGCATTACAACCCAAATAACTACCGGTCCCGTAATCCCATTAATCCACATTGGTAACATTAGAATTGGATTCATAACGACAGGAGTACTAAACATAATAGGTTCATTAATATTAAAAATAGATGGTACAATAGTTAGCCTAGATATTGTTCTCAAGTCCTTTGACTCAGAGAAAAGCATTAAGAAATTTAACCCTAAGGTAGCGCCCACACCCCCCATTGTAATTAGGGCCGCTGTGAATACTGTTTCATTGGTTACAATATTTGTTGGTTGTAAACCATGTTGTGCAGCAGCAATATTTGCAGCTATTCCAGCCATGAAAATTGGTGTTTGAATTGCAGACCACAACCATGTTGAAATTCCTAATGTGTAAAAGAAAGTCATTATAAATATAAGTAAAATAAACCCTGGTAAAGTTTGACCAAAATTTTGAATAGGTGAAAATATTTTTATAATCAAGCCAAATATATCTAAATTGAATTCGAAACTTAATAAAACAGCTAGGCCTATAGAAATAAATATTGGAATAATACTATTAATCCATCCAATTACAAAATCAGGCAAACTTGACTCGCTTAGCCAGTTGAACTTTCCAATAAGATTAAAAATAACTGAAACAAATAAACCTGCTATAATTCCCACGATAATACCTGTAGGTCCAAATCTTTCAAAATTAACTGTCATAATTCCATTATTATTAACCACTGGCTTAATAAACATGATGAACACAGAAATAGCTGTTAAACCTGCCATCACCGGATAATTAGTTCTACCCAATTTTTCCATAACTTGATTTGCCATCATAAATGCAATTAACAATCCTAACATTCCGAAAGTATAATTAGCTATTTGTCCTAAATCAGGTAAGACATGGATATAGGAGCGAATAACATTATAGAGAAAAATTAAGGATCCTGTTAAAATAAAAGGGATTATTTTTTGCATAGCACTGGATAATGCTGATACCCAAGGATTCATTGTAATCTTGTTCATTTTTGGAGCAAATGAAGTGCTCAACCAGTTCATAAAAGTCTTCAATTTCTACTCCCTCTCATTATTATTTTTTATTTTCAATGATTTCAAGAGCAAAATCTAATAACTTTTCTCCATCTAATGTGCCGTAAATCTTTTGTGGAATTACTTCTACGGGTACATCAAAAGGCTTTGCTAATTTTCTAAACTCATCCTTATGGGATTCATAGTGGGGACCTAATAGCAAAATATTTATAGATGATAAATTTGCAGCTGCTTCAGATTCGCTTTTTGCTTCAATTCTAACTTTTAGCCCCTTTTTTTTTACTGCTTTTCTAGCTTTTTGAGCTAAGAATCCACTTGACATCCCTGCTCCACAACACAATAAAATATTTAGGTTTTCCATAGTAAATTTCTCCTTTCATTTTATGCTTTTATTATGGAACAACATTTAAAACGCCTCCACTCACTTTTTGCATGATTGAGTGCAAAAAACAAATTAAAAAAGTTGCACCGCATGGTGCAATTCACAAGTTGAATTAACAACTGGTTTCGTTATAATAATTTAAATGCATAAAGGTTTAAGGTGGTGAAGAACTATGACAGACAAAAAGAAAAAATTAATACTATATTTAATGGAACAACAATTGCCATGCCCCTCGTCTGAGTTAGCAAAACTTTTGGATGTTTCTGTTCGAACGGTTAAAACTTATATAAAAGATATTAATATGATGACTGATAAAAAGATTATTCACTCCTTTAGTAAAGGTTATTTAATTAACAAACAAGATGCTCTTTCTTTTTTAGATGAAGATAATTCTCTACCTCAAAACTACTTGGAAAGAGCATACTATATTATCAAAAAGATATTAGTGGAACACAAAAATCCAAACGTTTTGGATCTCTGTGATGAACTATTTGTTGGTTATTCTACTCTTAAAGCTGACCTGACAAAGATGAACAATACTTTTCAGAAGTTTAATATTCGTTTTTATACTCAAAATGAAATATTGCATATCAACGGAGCTGAAAAAGATAAACGTTCACTATTATCAAGTGTTATTTTTGAAGAAACAAATAATCGTATAATTGATACAAATACCCTAAAACAATCATTTGCTGAAGAGGATATTGGAAAAATAACTAACATTATTAATGAATTTTTTTTAAAAAACAACTATTACCTAAATAATTTTGCTTACATGAACCTGTTATTACACTTTTCAATCCTTATTGATAGGGTTAAAAAGGGGTTCTATCTTTCAGACTTTCGAAACATTTTGACGGACAGCTCCGAGGATATGGAACTTATTGAAAAGATATCAAAAAGAATTGAAAGGGATTTTTCAATAAATTTAAATACTTATGAACGAAACGAAATTTATATTCTGTTTAAAACTAATGTTAATTATTTGGTTGATGCCAACTCAAATTTTAACCAGCTAAAAAATATAGTTGGTCCGGAAGCATTAAAAATTGTCCATGAAATAATTGATGAGGTTTCAGATTTATATTCTATTGATTTAAAACATGAAAGCTTTTTCATTCCGTTCGGTTTACACATTAAGTCATTAGTTACCAGAGCTTCCTTAAAAAAGTATAATAAAAATCCTCTTTTAGAGAACATAAAGCGGGATTGCCCTATAATATATGATATCTCGATATTTGTTTCGTTGAGACTTGCTGAAATATATAACATTAAAATAAATGAAGATGAAATCGCTTTTATAGCAATTCACATTGGAACAGAAATTGACCGTCAAAAAACTGCAACAGATAAATTAAAATGTATTCTCTTATGCCCTGATTATTTAGGTCTTAAAACTAATATTTATAATCAAATCTTACATGAATTTTCCAATGATATTGATTTGATGGCAGAAATATCCAATTTTGAAGAATTAGAAACCTACACTTTCGATTTATTAATTACAGTAATAGATGATCAGAGGAAAAATTATTATCAATCAGTATTAATTTCTCCATTCCAATTCGATAGTCAAAAAAAAGAAATACACGGTAAAATTCATGAAATTCAACAGCTCAGAAAAAAAGGAATTATTCTTGACAATTTCGAGCGATATTTTAATGAAAATTTATTCTTTAAGATGGAAGATATTTCTAAAGAAGAGGTTATCGAAAGAATATGTAATAAGATGGTAAACTTGGGCTTTGTTCAACATTCTTTTAAATCAGATGTATTTGAAAGAGAAAATGCTTCTTCTACATCCTTTGGACAAATTGCAATACCTCATTCTGTTCATATGAATGCTTTACAGACAAGCATTGGTGTAGCAATAAGTAGAAGGGGTATCACTTGGGGAGATAATATCGTGCATGTTGTCTTACTTATAGCCATTAATAAACTAGACAAACAAATATTTTTAAAAATTTACGAATCCATACTATCATTATTTGAGAATGAAAATGTCTTTGAAATGATGAAATGCGCTTCAACGCTTTCTGATTTTAAAGATACCGTTTTTACAAATATATAATTTACTATCTACTACTCTTCCTCAAAAGCCAGTTTCGAATGATAAATACCCACCTTATCTTCAAAAATTTTTACCCCTACTTATGATACGGTTCACCGTGGTAATTTAAGAGGCAAAAAAATGGGACGAGATCCAAATACTTCTCGTCTCTTTATTAGGTTATCTGTTATTTAGGTAACTTTCAAAAGCTCCTAGCCATAGGGAGATATGTCTTGAATCATCACTCAATGGATTGTCCTGTAATTTAGAATCAAGTAAAAGTCTAAAAGCCTCAGCATTTTGTAACCACCCTAGGATATATGATTCTTTTTCTTCTATACCTTCTATTTCTAACAATTCATTTGTTTTTTCCTTAAAGCACAAAATCCTATGTTGTTTAGATGCAGTTATATTGTTAAGACTTTCACGCCAATTAGGTACATTATTTGCAGAACCACCACTTATTAGTTCATTAAATAAATCTTTACTTATATTTGTGATATCTTCCTTTATAAGTCTTAGTAACCTAACATCTCTAATTTTTGATAAGTCCCTATTTGAATACAAATCAGAAATTAAGTTATGTGAGTAAAAACGTGGGTAAGACCGACCACCTGAAGCATCTATAAAATCATTAAAACACATTCTTTTGTCCTTATTAGAGTAACCGCTACCAAAAGCAGTCGCTCCTGCTCCTAAACAGGCAAAACCTAGTGAATCTATATAATTTGTAACTACAACCTTTTCATTTTGTGACAGTATATTGCAAATATGCAATATACTTTCCACAACATATTTATCATCTACCTTAGTAGATGAATCATTTGTTTGTATTGGAACTACATATACCCCATCCAATTCTGTCCTTACGGCTAAGTTGTCTAACATGGTTTGAAATAGTTTATTTGTTAAAGGGGGTTCATAGAAGAAGAGATTATCTAAGAATGCTAAAGTTACTAAAATGGGTTTTTCAAATTCATCCTGTAGTCTCTCGACAACATCAATCCATTTTAACTGTAATGCAAATTCATCTTCTGGATTTTCAATGATAGGTAGAGGTGCAATTAAATGTGTAACTCCTATAGACTCTTGAAATGCCAAACAATCTCGTATGAGGTCCATAATTTCGCTCTCTTCCGACGGAATTAGGTTATTCCACTGTACATTTTCTTTGTGTTCCTGAAACCAAGCAGTAGGTGTATATTCTCCACTATCGAAGGTAATAGCACTTCCCCCAAACCATGGGTACGTTGATAAACGTTCACAGGTCTTTTTACACTGTTCTAAATCTAATGATTTCAAATAAAATTGAGGATCAAATAGTTTCCATTTTGCGTTTTCAATTTGCTCTCTCCTGTTAGCTTGTTGTATATGTATCCCACTAGCATTAATAATAACACCGTCAGCCAATTCGTTATTACTCCATTGATAACCTAAGTTTAATAAATACACTTTACATATCCTCCTTTAAAAGTTCAATCACTTGTTTACCAGAAACAGGTCTTTTTAAAGGCTGTAGTTCCATTAGCCAATGAATTGACCTGGATAACTTTTCGTCAATATGTGTAAGGAGATTAATCGGTGTTGCCTGCATTTGACCAAAAATTAGATCTTGATTCCGATGAAATGGATGGATACCTGTTATTGCTTCATATGCCAAGACCCCAAGAGAAAACATATCGGCACGCAATGTTAAGTTGTGTCTCCCCCTTATTTGCTCAGGTGCTATATAACCCCAAGTGCCCATTATAATTTGTCCCATTGTTATTGATTCGTTATCAAGGTGTTTTGCAAAACCTAAATCTATCAAAACAAAGTCACCATTTGATAGATATAGAATATTTGCGGGTTTTAAATCACTATGAACAACTCTTAATTTCCATAAATCATCAATTGCCGACAGAATATCTATTAATAACTTTCTTGTTTCATCTAAGGTCAGTTTTCTTGTTTTTAATACTTCTTTCAAGTCGGAACCTTCCATGTAGCCCGTTGTAACAAAATAACATTGTGTATCTCTTATTGTTGCATATCCATGTTCTATCACATTGGCAAGATATGGTGAGTCAACCCTTTCAAGTTTACTCACTTCTAATTCAGCCCTCTTAACTAACTGATTGGGTGAATATACCTTTATTGCAATTTCTTGATTTGTCCTCAAATCAATTCCCTTGAATACACTACCCTGTCCGCCCTCACCAAGAGTGTCAAATACCCTGTAATATTCAAATGATGAATCTACTTCATCTATTGATAGGCTTGGATCAAAAGGATTCCCCATTTGCTTTCCTCCAATCGTTTATAGTAGTTTCCATTTTGAACGATTACAAATAAGATCTCTACATAATAGCATTCGTTGTAAAGCAAAGTCACTAGGATTAGTAAGTCTATTCTTTTTACACTTATATACCAATTTTAACTTATCTCCCCCACTGACTGTTAGTATTCCTACGTTTTTTTCAATAAATTTTTCTATTACTTCATTTGATAAACATATAGATTCATCTAGGGCTACGTATGAATAATCAGCGAATGTAAAGTTATCAACCGCTTGAGCAAGAACTGTTTTCCAATCGGATAATTTAGCCTCAATTGCAACCATATTGCCAATTTTTATACTTGACCAATCGGTTGTTTCATACATGAATTTTGATGTTTTCACTAGCAAACCATTTTCAATAAGTTTTTTTAGGTACATTTCCTTAATCGATTCACTACTCAATCTTAACTTCTTTATCAAATAATGAATACTTACCTTTCTTTTTATGTATATATCTGCAAGCACATCCAATTCAGCCATTGATAATTTGTTTAAAGCAGTCCTATATTTTTCAAACTGATTTTGCTGTGAGAAAGATATTTGGGAAAGGACTATATCCACTATACGATGGTTAACAGGCAACTCTTCTGAAACTGCATTGCACTTGAAAATTCTAACTGCATTTTGTTTGATTATTGGAGTCATTTCTTTTTCGAGTTTAAAATACATATATAATCAATCCTACTTTTTCTATTTAGTTCTAATTGTACCATTAGTATACTCTTTAACATTGGTAATATGGGTAGTCGATCACGTATAATTAAGTTCGCAAAAATAGAAAAGAGGAAAAGCCATCGGCAACTCCGAATAGGTAAGTGACCAAACAAAACCCAACAAGGAGTTGAAACGAT
>NZ_BMIR01000027.1 GCF_014642655.1 Pullulanibacillus camelliae | reverse complement strand
CATACACCCGAAGATCATCCGCCAGGTACAAGAACAACGACTTCAAGCGGCATAAGCCTTGACGGAGTACTGATGGTTTTTGCGAACTTTACTTGACACTAACTGAGAAAAACAAATAAATTTTTTGCAAAATAATAACCCCTAATATGAATCTCAATTTCAAAATTAGGGGAGCAGTCCAAGAATGTTTTCACGGTGATTTTTCTAAGGAAACGTGTGTATGTTTTTATAGTGAAAAAAATATTAAATTTTTTATATTATAATTACGAAACTAATCAAATATTAAGATAGAAAGAATAACTATAATCGTTCTTGATCAAAATAATCTATCTTGAAGAATTAATTTGGTTAAACGATTTAAATACTCTTTATAATATCCACTTTCATAATGTGAATAAGAAAGGCCAAATGGATAATTAATATCACCAATAAAACCACAGTCAGTTAAATCAATTGTTTTAATATTAGGCAATAAATAAGTAAAATAATCATCCAATTTTTCCCAAAAATAATTATTTCTCTTTATCAAATCTGGGTCACCAAATGTTTTAACCTTTCTATTTTCATCATAATAAACAGGTGTAAATCTCCCTTTATTTAAAATAATATTTTCTTCCGGAAATATTTCCCTTAATCTTTTTGCGAATTTTCGAGCAGCGTTTTTCCAGATATCAAAATATTCTTCATTATTAGAATGATCTATTATTTGTTCAACAGAAAGTTTACTAACTGATTTACTTTCTTCAAGTATATAATTTCCCGTAACATATTGGTTATCTCCAAATTTTAAAACTGATTTAGAAGCATCTGGATAAAGATCAATGATAAAATAATCTGCATTAGCCCGCTTTAAATGCTCAAAAAATGTTTTATCAAAATCTATTTTGAGAAAGTTCAAATCGCTACTTTTAATATCATTCATTATATTCAAATCTAAATTTACACTATCAGAAACTAAACTAATTAAAGAGGAATGAAACTGAGTAAATACACAATTAAACAATCTCTTGTAGTCAGGATTAAAATAATTACTGGAATTAAATGCATTTCTACTAAAACAAGTCCCTAGCACTGCAATCTTTATTGCATCCTTTTCTAAGCAATTATATTCATCAATAATAAGGGAGAGCCTTTTTTTATTTTGAATTAATCTTAATTTATAGTTGTTATTTTCATTATAAAAAACAAAGTTACTAAAATCGTCTTTAAATTCTGGTGTCACCGTAATTAAAGAATCAATATATTGCATTTCATTATTCTTAAATCTAATGAAAAGATCCCATGTTTCATTATTTCTCAATGGAAGATTAGTTAATGAACTCTTTTCAAGTATAAACGAAAAATCATCACTTCTTTTTTCACATGGAATTAGTTGTGCATTAAAATATTCAAATCCACTGCCCATCTTTACCTGTTTTTTTAAAACTAGCTCCCAATTATCACTTACTGATTTAAACTTTGGACTTATATAAAACATAATATTATGGGCAGATTCAACAACTTTAGTTACTATAATACTTTTAATTGAGCTTGAAACATAAAGTGCTATTCTATTATTCCCTGTAACATATGGTATTGCTCTATAAAATAAATTTGATTTTATAGGATAATACTTAAAATTATACTCTAAATTTTTTGTTTCTATAGGATAAATAACTTCATTTGCCGCTCCATCGCGCACTAGAATATAAAAATCCCAAATTTGTTCAATCTCATTATTTCGTAAATATATCCTATCAGAAATATTAACTACAATATCTATAAAGCTTTCATTTAATAGTTCTATTGAATTAATTTTAATTATTTCATCGTGGAAGGGTAAATCCTTTTGACTTCTTTTTTTGATCTCCATAAATATTTCTTTATCCGATAGAACCTGCTTCTCTAATCCATCTATTTTAAGCCTTAAATTTAGAATACCATTTTCATATATGATTTTATGAGTATAAAAATTAATATCAAGTCTTTTTAAAAAAAATGCAAGACTATGATCTTGAGTTACATATGGTTTTATTTTTAAAATATAATTTTCATCTAAAAAGTATTTCATATCTTCAACACTAAAAGATTCACTAATTTGAACTTTATGTTCATTTAATCCACTAACCATAAATATATTCCATATGGTTTCATCTAAATAATTTTTTTGTAACAGTAGTAAATTCAGATCGATCTCAATAGTATATTTAGACCTGGATATTCGAATGATATCTAATTTAATTTCTGATTTAAATTCAAAATCACGCCCACTTTGTCTTTTCCTTAATATGAAACTAGGATTATCGTCAAATGTTTCACCATGTATCAGTAATTTACCCTTTTCAATGTTGAAATCAATATGCTCTATCTCAAAGCCCATAGTAAGTCTCCCTTACAATATTACTTAAAATTTATTCGTTCTCCGATTCAAAAGCTTATTTTAAAATTGATAATTATCACTTAAGATTAAGTATAGCATTAAAAATTCTTTTACAATTATCATTATCCTTATAGGCAAAAAATTCATTTGACTTCTTGGAATATTTTTTTGATAACTCAAATTTTTGTTTTACTATCTTCTCAATTTTTTTTACTAATATTTTTTCATCATCCACGACTTCACCGAAATCATCATAATGTATCTCCTTTACAGGCCCATGATGATTATTATAAGGGTCAAATTGATATAATAGAGTAGGTTTTTCCATGTACAAAAAATCAGCCATAACTGATGAGTAATCAGTTACTAATAGAGCACTCTCTTTTATCGCTTTAGATAACGTTATTTGTTCTTTATTTAAAAATTTAATATTTTCATGTTCAAAAGAGAAATTACTAATAAATTTTTGCATTTTATTATGAATATAAAATATTACTTCTATGTTCTCCCTTTCAATCAAATTTAAAAAATCTCTATTACGAACTAAATTATAATAACGATAATAGTAATCTGACATCAAAAATTCACTCTGATTAAGCATAAATAATGAACGTCTCCACGTGGGCATAATCAATATTTGTTTTTTTATTGTTAAATCATGTAAGTTATCAAAACGAGCTAATCCAGTCAAAACTACTTCGTTATCATTATAACCCAAAGTGTTCTCAATGATTTCTTTTTCTGCTTTTGCACTAGATATAAACAATTGTTGTTTATAAATGTCCTTACATAAATAAGGTGCTATATTATGAATAATCACTCCATGTTGTAAAGTTATCTGTTGTTTTTGGTTAACGAAATTCTTAAATGCCCTTTTAAAATTCACTTTTCCCTCTGGATACGAAGTTTCCTCAAAAACCCATGCACTTATATATTTCCTTGCTACTAACATATAAATCCAGTGTTTAAAACTAGAATGATAAATAATATTTCCATATTTATTAACCTTTTCTAATTGTTTTGATTCTTTATCAATTAAATAAAATATTTTTCTTTTTGGATAGTTTTCTCTACAATATTTAAAAAAGTAGTATCCATTATCTTCTGCCTGATCCCTTCTTTCACTAATTAACCAAACTTCTTTTCTTAAATAATATAATTTAAAAAATAAACTGATAAACACTATAAATATTTTGATAACACTTTCTTTCAGATTTTTAACTTTCAAACGAAATTTTCTAATAGGTGCCGTTATCTTCCAAGAATTACTCTCTTCAATGGGATAATTCTTTATTTTCTTCTTAATTTCTTTTGTAGTATTATACCAATATCTTTTACCTCTTAAAATCCGAATATAGTATATTGACTCAGTATATAGTTTTTCTCTTACCATTTCTATAAAAGGAATATAACCTTTCAGTCCCCATTTCTTTATTTTTTCATTATTAATTGCTTTAATAATTTGATAAAATAACATTAAAATTTTTTTTTGGCTTTCAAAAGATAAATTATTAATGAAATCATTACTATCTATTATTTTAAATAATTTTAATATAATAGCTTTATCGAAAAAGTGCATAAAATTGTTTTTTTCATTTATATCAAGCGAATTAATAATGTCAAATAATATTTCGCAATCTTTAAAATCATTAACAAAATTACCCAATTTACTACAAACTAATATGGTAAATTTCATTTTTTTAATAAATAAATTAAAATATAATTTCATGACCATTTTTTCATTTAAGTTATTTAATTTTAAAAAAGGAAATTTCTTCAAAACATTTTTATTTATCATTTTTAAAGAAGTAATTTCCTTGTAATTTTCAAAAATACAATCTCTTCTTTTATCTTTATCCGTTATTTGAAAAAAATCGTATTCCTTTGTTGTTTTAATATTTGAAATAGTCTCAAATAATTCACTGGGCAAATCAATATTATTATTTAAAAATAGAATATGATTATGTTTAATATCTTTTAATTCAAATTCGCTTAGTGTAAAAATACTATTGTTAAAATCAATACTTTTTTCCTTATCAATTAAAACAATAGTTTGGATAAAGTCACTATATTGTTGATATTTTTTTTTTATTTTTTTAATTTCCTCTGTTAAATTTTCTTCATTTAATACATTCGGTAAATAAATCAAACTTATATTCATTTTTTTCTCCCCTTTAATTCTAAACAATAATTCACTTATTATTTAAATAATACATTAAAGCCTTATAAATCCGCTCATTATTACAGCTATCTTCATAGGTAATATATTTTTTTCTATTTCTCATATAAATACCCTTAAATTCAAATTTATTTTTTGCATATATCTCCAAAATATTCACCAGTTTTTTTATATCAAATACCTGATCCCCTATTAATTCTTTAGAAAAATTCATATAACTTCCTTGCATATCAAGATAATTTTGAAGATCAAATTGAAAAAAAATAATTGGTTTTTTTAAATAATACATATCCCAAGCCACACTTGAATAATCTGTTATTAATAAAGAAGACTCCATGATTTCTTCACTTAAGATCGCATTCCCAGAAGTCAAAATATTAACTTTATCATTTTCTATACTAAAAAAATTCGCATATTGTTCGAACTTAGGATGAAGAAAAAAGTTGACTTTTAAATCATTTGCTTCTATCACACTTAAAAATGCCCTTGAATTAACCAATTGAGAATAATTTTTATAATAAACAGTCTCAAGAAATTCCTCTCCAGATATATCATCCATCCATGACCGCCATGTCGGAACTATTAATATTTTATTATCTTTAACTTTATTCTCAATATTGTCCCAGCGAGATAGACCAGTAACAGCTATTTCTTGATCATCATATCCAAAATGGTTTAAGATTATTTCTTTTTCAAAATGGGATGAAGTAATAAATAAATTCATTGAATTAATACTTTTCTTTTTATAAATATTATCCACCCTTTTTAACCCAATAACTCCATGTTGTAAAAAAATCTGTCTTTTTTTATTTATAATTCTACGAATTAAACCCCTATTTATTCTAATATCATAAATATGAGCTCTTGATTCTGAAGAAATTAGCAATCTAGAGGCCAATAAATAAAGCATATATTTAAAACTCATAAATATCAAAACTTTATCTTTCAATTCATTTAATTTCATCATATCTGAAGATGATTTTTTTATTACATAGAAAAAATTTTTATGCTTTTGTTCAATATAACAATACTTAAAAAAGGTAAATCCATTATCTTGAGCTGTATTTGAATTTTTTTCAAATCCCAACCATATGTTCCTCATGTTTAAATAAGGCATTAAAATAACATAGGTCAGCAATGCTAGAACCCATTTCCATTGATAAACTTTTGATTCATACCACATTTTTGTTTTATAGGTTAGGGAAAATGAGCCATGATACGTGCAGTATGGGAAAACATGATTTTCTTCAGAAACAGAAACAGATTTAATAAAAGGAGAAAAATTCATTCTCATTCTTAGAAAAAATTTTGATAGTTTAACTCGTTCCTCATAATCCTCACCATTACTATTAGATAAACTAACAAACACGTCCCAGTAGTAGGGCTTCCAATCAACTTTTTGTAAATCTATATTAAACTGCAAAATATTTTTTTTACCATATTTTTTTATAAGTTTAATCGGAAACTTATATTTTTGCCCTTCCAATCCATTACGTTGAACTAAGACAAGTGCATTTAGACTGATATCTTGTTGATTGTTTAATTCTAATAATATCTTCCCTACCATAATGTTCTTTTTTAACTTAAGTTTAGTTAAATTAAGCTTTTTAATATTCCCCACCATTAAGATCTATCCCTTAGTAATTATTAATCACTTTAATTTGTCTTTTTATTATTTATAACTCGTAAAACTTTTGTCATCTTCCAAGAACGACTATTCAACATTTTTCGCTGTTTACTATAAATTTTTAACAAACTCTTCCCTTCCAAATACCAATATTTTCTAGAGATATGTATTTGAATATATTCTTTTGCTAAATCAATATAACCTTTGCTTAGCAAGCTAATAAACGGATATTCTAATTTAAAATACTTCTTAATAAGTTCTGGATTATAACTTAGTATAATTGGTCTTATGCTCTTCAATAAAAAAAACTTTTTAGATAATGGAAGAGAATTAAATGAGGGATCAATAAGTTTCCACAATATAGAACGCATAGCATTTATTTGGAACATTTCAAATTGATCTTTTGTCAATAGATTCTTTACTAAATTTGCAGCTTTACAATCATTTAAAATCGTTGATTCCATATCTTGTTGTGTCATTGAAAGATTATCATTATCATCCCTAGTACGATACATATAAACAGTTTCTGGTATATAACAAAATTTTTTTGCCGATGTAAACAACTGCATATCATAAAATTTGTCTTCGCCATTTTTCATACCTTCAATGAATTTCAAACCATTTCTTCTTGCAAAAGATGTTTTAACAAGTTTAAGGTATACTGCTGTCTTAACTTGTAAAAAAAAGGTACTTCATCAATAGACACATTATAATAGCTCTTTTTTAATAAATGGTCGCGAAACGTTATATGATGCCATGTTTTTCTTTTTGGGTCACTATCGTTAAAACTTTCCATTTTTCCCATTACAAAATCAGAATTCCAGTGTTCAGCAGTATCATACAATAATTTATATGCATTAATTGGAAGATAATCATCAGGATCTAAAAAAATTATATACTTTCCTGTTGCTTCTTGGATTCCAATGTTTCGTGGCCTCCCTGGTGCTCCTGAATTTTTTTCCATATTTATAACTTTAACATTATTAAATTTTTCTCTATACCTTTCTATGATTTCACTTGTACCGTCTGTAGAGCAATCATTTATCATTATAATTTCTAAATGATTAAAACCTATGGTTTGATTAATTAAAGAATCAAAAGCTTCATTTATATATTTTTTAACGTTATATATTGGTAATATTACGGATATATATGGTATTAGCATACTAATGTTAACTCACCCCTAAAAAATCATTTTGTTACTAAAAAATAAAACTCAGGTTGCTTTTAAATAAAAAGCCTATGCCATTTGACATTATAACACATATAATATCAAATGAGGGGAATTAGAAAAATATGTTATATAGATTTTGAACATTTCTTTATATCTATACTAATACCTTGGTTTCAATTTTTGATATGGAGTATATTTTAAAATGAAACTTCCTTTATAATAGGGAATTTCTAAATGAAACAAACTGTACCAAACTCTGTCATCCCCGATAGTTAGAGCTGGAAATCTAGTTTTTGGGGAATTTTTATGCTAAATATAGTGAAGAATCTAAGCTCTACAATATGCGGTGGCGAGCCTTTACAGACCAAGGTTTACTTTTGTTTTAAAAAAATACTCCATATTCTTTTATCTGGTAACCAATTTGCGAAAAAAGGAGATAAAGAGAGAATATAAGTGTTTACAAATTTTATCACAGAACTTCTAGGAGCAAAAGAATGGTATGTTGAGATTGAACACGTTGAGCAAACGGAGCAAGGTTTTTTAGTTGAGCTCAGTACAAGGTTGAGAAAAATGATGTGTCAAAGATGCAAGTCAAAAACGAAAAAGGTACACAGTTACCGAGTGCAACGTATCCGTTGACGTTTGATCGAAGAACCCCAGTGAAGTTATCCCTCCGAAGAGAGATGCAGATAAGACCACATTCCAAAGGATTATTGTGGATGTGGAGAAAAGGAAATGATTGAAGTGTTTCCTAATCGGCGTGTCGAGACGCTAGAAAAATACTTTAAAAGTTGTGACTCAAACCGCGTGGAAATTGTCGTTATGGATAATGTCTAAGACTTTTAAAAAAAGCGGTGCAGTCGGTATTTGATAAGCCGTTTATTATAGCGGATCGATTCCATTTTATACTACAAGACTGTTGGCATTGGACACCATACGAAGGGATGTACAGCAGACATTCAAAAAACATCAACTCCACACCAAACGTAGTAAGAAATTACTGTGGATGGATCTTGCGAAGTTAGATGAAAAAAGCCAAGAAAGACTGTAAGAGATTCTGAACTTGCATACGGATCTGACGGAAGCCTATACACACTTAAAAATGCTTTAAACAATTGGTTTAAAACAAGCGATTTCTATACAGCTAGGTAGGGATTTGAAGCGTGGTTCAATGAAGTTGAACACTCCCATTTAGCCCTGTTTACGAAGGGTGTTAAACGTTTAATAATTAGTTTCAAGAGATTCCGCAAGAAGATCTTATTCAGGCAAGCCATAAGATCCTCAGCATTTCAGTAAGCCGAGGATCTCCAATAGAGCATGTGGGTACACCACATTTAACAACGAACCCTTTTTAACAAATACTCTAACTTAAAGGGACATCTCAGAACGGGTGATAGTTAGCTGTATAGCTGAAATCCTATTTTACTGGCTAACCCTTCAAAAAAACTCTGAAAGTTTTACAGTCACACTAATTTTTCTTTCTATATGCTAAAGGAAAGTTAGGAAAAGATATTAATACTTATACTAACAATTCCGTTTTGTATAGCTTTTCTTTACACTGTACATTAAGCATTCATGGATAATTCAACTCTGTTTATCTCCTGCAAATAAGTCAGTTTTTATCTTTGTAGTGGAAACCCCTACCGTACGTGGTAAATAAACCACTTCACAGTAATCTTTTAGAAAATCAAATTTTCCTTCCCAATCATCACCCATGACAAAGATATCCACATTATTATTGATAACATCATCAATTTTTTGCTCCCAGTTGTTCTCAGGGATTACTTCATCAACATAACGAATAGCTTCCAAAATAAGCTTGCGATTCTCATAACTGTGATAAGCTTCTTTATGTTTGCTAGCATTGAATTCATCTGTAGAAAGACCAACAATTAAATAATCACCTAAGTCTCTTGCTCTTTTCAATAAATTTATATGACCATAGTGGAGTAAATCGTATGTTCCATATGTTAGAACCTTTTTCATAATTATAACTCCTTATATTGATTAATGTATTCAAAACTTTTTGTGATAGATCAGTTATCAATTCTAAAATTAATTATAGGGCTATTTATTCAGACATTCAAATAATGAAAGATGTTATTTATTTCCACACTATTACATGAATAATTTATCCACAATTCTTTGACTCGCTTGTCCATCTTCCAATAGGCAATACTTATTGTAAAAAGCTTTATACTTATCATGGTATGCCTTATTAACACTATCAATATTTAATACATTTTGAATAATATCTTCCGTGTTTTTCATAAATGGTCCAGGGGCCTCCTGTTCAAAATTTAAATAGAAGCCTCTTACTTGATCTCTGTAAATTTCCAAATCATATGTGTAATAAAGAATAGGCTTTTTCGTATTCGCAAAATCAAACATTACTGATGAATAATCTGTAATAAGGATATCAGCAATAAGAAGTAATTCTTGCATATCGGAATAGCTTGAAACATTAAAGGCAAAATCCTGCAATTCTTCTTCGATTTTTAGCTTATTACTTATTGCGACATGCATGCGAAGTAAAATGATATATTCTTCTCCTAATTGTTCCTTCATTTGATAAAGATCCATATTGATATCAAATAAAAATTTATTTTTATTTGACGTCTGATTATCACGAAATGTAGGGGCGTATACTATAATCTTTTTATCCCTAGGGAGATTCAAACGATTTTTTACTCTTAAAGCAATATCATGTCTCTCTTCTTTATAAAAGATATCATTTCTAGGATATCCTGTTTCCAGTATATTTCCTTGATATTTAAATGCACTTTTAAATGCCTGCGTAGCAAAAGGACTGGGAGAAATTAAATAATCCCATGTCTTTGTAGCATTATAAACCCTCTCCACATAATCCTCACTTCTACCTTGAACTTGTTCGATATCAAACAACATTTTTTTCAACGGTGTCCCATGCCAAGTTTGGAGATAAGTTGTCTGTGGCCTTTTAATGATATAGGTAGGGAAATTCTGATTATTGACCCATATTTTAGCTCTAGATAGATAGTAATAATAATATGGACTTAGTCTTTTTATACGTTTTGTCTTTTTGTTAGGAAAACGAACCTTTTTATTACAAACCCACACAATTTTATAATTCAGATTTCTTCTAACTATTTCCTCATAAATGTAACGTGGGCTATCTGAATACTGCTTTCCAACGCCACTTTCAAACACAATTAAACTGTTATCAACTGGTAAAATTCTCTTAGCTATATTATAAATTCTTTTCATGGTTGGGAAATAGTATCTACTTTTTCTAAAACGTTTATAAAGCTGTCGTGTCCGCTCATTATTATACAAGGATTTATAATTAATTTTCCTTTTAGCGTTAGAGACTTCTTTATAAATTCTCTCTGATGATTTTAAGTCCCTATATTTTAGAAATTTTGCTGCTCTAGTTTCATTGTCTTTTTTCATTTTAAAATCTGTTTGAGCATACTTTTCAACTAAATCTAAAATATGGTCAACATCATATACAATATCACCAGGTAAGTCATTATCTAAATCTAAATGTGAACCTCGTTTTCCAATAAAACGCCCTCGATCAAACTGATAATAAACAATTGGCTTTGTTAAAAAACTAAAATCAAAAGCAACACTTGAATAGTCAGTAATCATCATGGCACTTTCTTTTAGCAACAATTGCACATCAACTTCTCCCTGACTAATGACTCTAACAGGAGCATCTTTGAAGTAGTTTGTAAATTGTTGCATATTAGGATGTAAACAAAAAACAATATCAAAATTATATGATTTAGCTAATTGATTTAATCTGGGGTGATGTACTAAAGTTGTATAACTTTCAAAGTACTCACTTTCAAGAAATTGATTCTCGTTAACTAACCACTCTCTCCAAGTAGGAATAATAAGAAGCTGTCTTTTTAACGGGACATCATTTGCCAATAATGCATCAAACCTAGAAAGTCCCGTGACTTTTACTTCACTTGGATCATAGCCAAAATCATTAACAATAATTTCCTTTTCGTAATCCGAACTGACTAAAAATAAATCTGTATCGAAACTTGGAGATCCCTTTCCATAAAAATGAACTGTATTCTTTGTTCCAATAACCCCATGTTGTAAGAAAACTCTCGCTGCCTTTACTTTTTTATTAAACTCATTCGTCCTTAGAGGATAAAGATAATCTGGATGGTGAGAACCGACTATCTTTGTTGCCATCAGTGTGTATTTAATATGTTTTTTTGATTTATAAACCAGTATATTTCCATACTTTTTAACGTTTTTTATTTCAGGTGAATCCTCTTTTAACACATAATAGGCTCTTCTGTTAGGATGCTTTTCCCTTATATATTTAAAAAAGTGAAATCCTGTATCCTGAGCCTTATATGGTCTTTCACCAATAATCCATATATCTTTTTGACGATAAAAAGGCCTAAATACCCAATACCACTTCATAAGTTTTCTTAGATAAAAGTAAGCACTGGGTTCAAATGAATCTACCTGTAAGGATAAATTAAAATGTTTAATCGTATAATAAGGGCTTACTGCCAAAATTTCATTATCTCTAACCGCACTGATCCCTTTTGTTTTATACTTTCCCCTAAATGTCGGTTTACCTACCCTAATCCTTTTAATTTCTTCATAATCGTTTAATTTAATGAGCAAATAAACATCATAAACGTCTTCATTAAGTTGTTCATTTCTAAATACATCATTTAAGTCAAGATTCACATGATAAGTATATCGATTAAGTCCATACTTTTTTTGTGTTTCTTCTTTTGAAAATTCTAGAGAAATTGGCGACTTAATTTCAATATTCGATTCTCTTCCAATAATAGATAACTCAGCAGCACAAATTTTAGAGTTTTTTGAATACACTATTCCACCAAAGTCTATATTATGATTTTTAGTATGCAAATAACTTAAATTAAGTTTTATGTTTGGCTTTAGTTCATGATTAATAGCAAATGAGATATTCCCTTTATTTGTTATATACAAAGTACAACTCAAGCCATTTTTCTCTATCAATTTAAATTCACTCGTCTTGGTGTTTTCAAATCTTCCCAGCCTTATTGGGTACTCTAAATACTTTTCTCCGTTATCCTCAATAACTTTCTCAGCGTTGGCTTCAAGCTTATCACCTTTTGCTTCACTGAATATACTCTTAGGTACATTGACATACAAAAATAAATTATATAATTGTTCTGCACCATTTTGAAATTCTGGGAAGATATCAACCGGAACTTTAAAATTAAAAGTTGAATCCTGCTGTGCTGAATTGACTTTTATTACTTGATTATCAAATCGAGAAACAAACCGAAGCTCTTTTACTTTATAATTTGTGTTACTTAACAAACCACTTATATACAAGTCTTCATCATTTTGATATACATTTATGCACTGTTTTAATTTCACTCTACTTTTTCTTAATAACTGATTACGAATTTTTTTTATGTACTGAACAACCATCAGGTGTCACCTCAAAATAAATATTAAAGCTTTTATTACAGATTAAAATCAATCACAATTATTATATAGTATGGTTTTATTTAACTCCAATTATTTTCTTGTTACAAAATAGTTCCATACAAATATTTACATAAAACAAAAGGTAATCACCTTTTTATTCCACAATAATTAGAGAAGTCCATTAGACTTCCCTAATATATTATTTTAATTTGACCCACGCAACGTTTTCATGATACTCGATAAAGGATTTACAAAAGATTTTTTTTTATTAAATTCATTCTCCAATACAACTTCATTAAATTTTTTATATAAATCATCATAATACTGTTGGGAAAAATGCCACGGTTTATTCCCATAAATATGATCAATTTTTCCAAAATACGTTTGATTTCTCATATCTATTAAATAAACATCATAAATTGAAGTCAATTGCGAATAAATTTTATTATACATCATATTATCCTTGGCGACAATTTTGCAAATATTCGGACTGAAATTTATTGGATAATTTTCTTTATTTAAATATGAATAGGATTGATTGAAACCATTGATAATCACTATACAATCTGGAATGTACTTCTTAACCCAATCCATAAACATAGAAAATTTCTCATAAAATAAATCCAAATATTCATTATCCCTAAATATATTTAAAGATTTATTATATTGTTTATTTTTAAAATAAACCGTCTTTCTAAATCCATTAGGATTATTTGTAAGATAACCATGATCTGTCTTAACCACTCCATATTTTACATCCGTGTATAAATCTAAAAGAATATAATCTGGTTGTAGGTCAATAAGTTCTTTTCTATATGATTTTTCCCTGTCTCTAATAGTTGTATTTTTTTGCAGCTTTGAGACTTTCATTGTAAATTCTCTTAAATCTTCTTCCATCACTATTTCTTCAGACATAAAACTAATAATTGAAGTTTGCCATATAGTAGCAACACACTCATATAAGTTCTTGTAATTTTTTATGAATTTACTGTTAAAAATATCCCTCGATGGACAAGCTCCAAATACTGCAACCTTTTTCATAATATTACCAAACACCTCAAACGTAATATTTTAATGCTTTAATTTTTTTCACAATTACAAGATATAAAACGATATAAATTCTAGCCATTCATTAAAAAATATGAACTAATTCTAGCATAAAATACTTTGAATTGAAATTTTCCTAATTTCAAATATATGGATAAAAGACTTTCCTATAACATAAAATCTGGTATAAAAATTATAAAGTAGTTGAATCGAATAATAAAATAACCATTGCAGCCATAGATAACTGCAATGGTTATAAATTAATAATTACTGTTTACTAAGGTATTCGCTTGAAACCCACCCTTTTTGACCGTTATATTCTATCTCATACCATGTGATACCTTCACTGGATTTTGTTACAGACTTGCCATTACTTATTACAGCAGAAACAATATCTCCATTCTTAAGACTTCCAATAACGTTAGAAGTACTTGCTGTTGATGGACTACTTCTGACATTTAGAGAGGAGGTTATGCCCGTAACCTTATAAAGAACTACTGTATCATCCGAAAAGCTTGGTAAGTCGTAAGCTAAAGTAAACGTGGTTAACTGAGCATACATTTGTGCTAAATCATATGTTTGTTTTACTGCCCAACCTACATCTGTCGCATACTGGTGTGAAGCATAGCCATTATTAACCAACGACTCTGGATTCCAACGCATTTTATATAAGGTATCTTGTCCATTATGAATATAATTTTCAGATACAAATTGTGCACCACCGACGATGGCCTTTTCTATGGACGTCCATCCCTGTGAAGCAGCATATGCAGATCCATTTTTGTCAGCATTCCCGTCTGTGGCATTGATACCATACATATTATAGACTTTTTTTCCATTAACTACTATACCTTTAGCAAGATTACTAGTCCCGTTACCAGTTTCCAAAAGGGCGTGGCTAATGAGATAAAGCTCATTAATATTGTATTTTTTCGCCGCCTCAATGAAATATTGTCCTGTTCCTTCCAGAACTCCTTTACCTTTTAAAAACTTAGCATCTAATTCAGAAGCAGTTGTTCCAGAATAAGTGGAAAGAATCAAGAATTGAAAATATTCTTGAGTACCTCTAGCAAAATTGTCAGGGTTCAGATAATAGGCTACTTGATCAGCGGTTGCATCAACCTGACCTAGACCATCTGCCTTTGGATTCACATCCATTTCCATAGCAATAGCATCAGACAAAGAAACCCCATAAGATGTATTAATTTGCTGTCCAACATCTGACTTCTTAAAATATCCAGTAACTGATTTTCCGTTTATTATAACCGTACACTCATACCAATTGGAGGTAAAAGTTTTATATTTTAGAGAAGTGCCTTTCGCGTAGCTCTTTAAAACTTTAGAACCGGTTGAAGCTTTAGAATAGACCTTTGTTGGACTTTTTAAACCTATTCCATGCAATGTTTCTTGCTTTGCTACAATATTTTCTACAGTACTTTTTTTAATATATCCTGTCGTTGCCTTACCATTGATATAAACAGTGCATTCATACCAATCGGAAGTGAAAGTTTTATATTTTAAAACACTTCCTTGAGCGTAACTCTTTAAGGCTTTAGCACTTGTTGAAGCATCTGAATAAACCTTTGTGGGGCTATTCAAACCAACCCCTTGGAAAGTTTCTTGCTTTGTTACGCTGTTCTCTACATCACTTTTGTTAATGTACCCTGTTGTTTTCTTACCATTTACATAAATAGTACATTCATACCAATTAGAAGTGAAAGTTTTATATTTTAGAACACTTCCTTTGGCATAACTCTTTAACGCTGTGGAACTGGTCGAAGCATCTGAATAAACCTTCGTTGGGTTTTTCAAAGCAGCACCATGCAGCGTTTCTTTCTTTGTTACGCTATTCTCCACATCACTTTTCTGAATGTAGCCTTTAGTCGCCTTGCCATTAACATAAACAGTACATTCATACCAATCGGAAGTAAAGGATTTATATTTTAAAACACTCCCTTTGGCATAACTCTTTAACACTGTGGAATTTGTTGAAGCTTTAGAATAAACTTTTGTTGGACTTTTTACACCAACACCATGAAGGGTTTGTTGGCTTGTTACAACATTTTCCACATCACTTTTTTTAATATAACCCGTATGTGCCTTGTTATTAATTATGACTGTACATTCGTACCAACCTGACGTGAGAGTTTTATACTTAAGTGTGCTTCCTTGAGCATAGCTTTTTAGTACACTTGAGCCGGTAGAAGCCTTTGAATAGACCTTTGTTGGACTTTTTAAGCCTACTCCATGCAACGTTTCCTGCTTACTTACTTCATTTTCCACGTCACCTTTTTTAATATAACCTGTACGTGCCGTGCCATTAATTATGACCGTACATCGGTACCAATCAGAAGAATAAGACTCATACTTTAAAACCGAACCCTGCGGATACGACTTTAAAACTTTTGATCCTGTCGACGTCTTTTCATACACATTTGTTTTAGACTTTAAGGCAATACCATGAAGTGTGGTTGTTGCCACATTCGCCTTCATAATTTTTACTTGCTGAGTCGCCTTGCTGTCTTCTTGTGTACCAGGAGTACTTTCCTTTTCACTTTGATCAGTATCTGCTTTCGAGTCATCATGAGTGGCTTGCTGATCATCGGCTGAAGAATCACTCGGTGTTACTTGTTGACTCTTATCACTACTTTGATCTTGATTGTCACTAGATGTTGTTGTACCTTGATCATCTTGTGACTGATCATCATCCGTGGTGGCATCCGATTGTGATTGATTCGTGTCACTGTCTTTTACAGAGGCATCTGAGGCATCATCCTTCTGAGCTGTATCCCTATTAGCCTCGGAATCGGTATCTCCAGACGGCTGAACCAAAGTTACATTATTTATGTACCCTGTCCAAGTCTTTGTCGTCTTAGGATCAGTGTAACTGACTTGCGAAAAGTCCTCACCTTTGTCTAAAATTGCCACTTTGCTCTCTGAAGGAATGGAAACTAAAAGTTCACTATCAGGAGTTGCCTCCTTAGTAATATCAACGGTTTCCCTCCCTTCCTGAGCATATACGGTAGCCGTATTTTCACTTGTTTTAGCTGTTACTGTACCGGTATCAACCGAATTCGCTTTCGCGTAAAATGGACTGATAGAAAACAATAAAGCCAAAGCTAAAAATGCGGCTCCTAATCTACCTATCTTCAATTAAATCCCTCCCTGAGTGAGCATTCTACAGGTACATCTAATATATTAATAGATTAGCGGCTGAACTGAAAGTAAAACAGCAATTTTTCCAATATTCAATTTGTTATTTTATAGCATTAAAGTAATTAACTACAGCTGTTGTTAAAGCTTGGGCAAATCTATTTCTAACCGTTGTCGATTCTAGATGCTTAAGCTCGGAAGCATTTGATATAAAACCAATCTCAATTAAAGTTGCTGGTGAAGTGTTCTTTCTAGTGACATACAAATTATCACTAATCACGCCTCTATTCTTTTCATCCAAAGCAGGAACAATTTCTTTTTGGATCGATTCAGCTAGTAGTTTACTTTCCTTCGGGTGTTTATTAACACCTGGGTATTCTGGATCGTTCTTTGAACTATAATGAACCTCAACGCCTGTTACACTACTATTAGTAGATGAATTCGCATGAATTGAAATATAAAGATCAGCTGAATATTTTTTAGCAATATCTACCCGACATTGCAGCTCATCATATCCCGTAGCGCCCTTTTTACAGTTCTCATCCTTATCCCTTGTCATAATGACTGTTGCGCCTTTAGATTCAAGGTCTTGTTTAACAACTTTGGCATACGCTAGATTAATAGTTTTTTCTCTTGTCCCATCAACACCTGTAGCACCAGGATCGTTGCCACCATGCCCAGGATCAAGGACAATCGTCTTGCCTTTAATCCCTTGATCTTGATCAGGATCTGCTTTTGCATAGATATATCCAGTCGTCGGTTTTCCATTTAAATATACTGTGCATTCATACCAGTCAGAGGTAAAGGTCTTATATTTGAGAACAGCTCCCTTGCTATACGTCTTTAAAATCTTTGAAGATGTTGAAGCTTTGGCATATACATGCTTGACAGTCTTTATAGGACTCCCTGTAATAGCTTTTTGATTTGAAACGGCATTTTCCACTGTGCTCGTTTTAATATAACCGGTCGTCGCTTTCCCTTTTAAATAGACGGTACATTCATACCAATCAGAGGTATAAGTCTTATATTTTAGTATAGATCCTTTGGAGTAACTTTTAAGCACTTTGGCTCCTGTTGAGGCTTTTTCATATACTTTTGTCGGACTCTTTGTCCCGATCCCGCGTAAGTTTTTCTGTGTTGTTGTTGGCACCTCGACATCATTCTTATTTATATAACCGGTGTGCNCGACATCATTCTTATTTATATAACCGGTGTGTGCTTTCCCTTTGATATATACTGTGCATTCGTACCAATTGGAAGTAAAGGTTTTATATTGTAATGTCGAGCCTTGTGCATAGCTTTTAAGCACTTTAGCTCCTGTTGAGGCTTTGGCGTATACTTTTGTCGGACTCTTTGTCCCGATGCCTCGTAGATTTTTCTGTGTTGCTGTTGGCACCTCGACATCATTCTTATTTATATAGCCGGTGTGTGCTTTCCCTTTGATATATACTGTGCATTCGTACCAATTGGAAGTAAAGGTTTTATATTGTAATGTCGACCCTTGTGCATAGCTTTTAAGCACTTTAGCTCCTGTTGAGGCTTTTTCATATACTTTTGTCAGACTCTTTGTCCCGATGCCTTGTAGATTTTTTTGTGGAGAAGCACTATTGTCAACATCGCTCTTTTTTATGTAACCGGTGTGTGCCTTGTTGTTCAAGATAACTGTACACACGTACCAATCATCAGAATATGACTTATATTTTAGAATAGACCCTTTAGTATATTGCTTTAAAACCGATGAAGCAGTAGAATCGGTTTCAAAAACTTTTGTAGGAGACTTCAATGCAACACCATGATATGTCGTCGTACTTTGGACATTGTTAGTCAACATTTTCTTGGGTTGAACAATCTTTTCATCAGCTTTAGGTTGTTCTTGTTGCTGCTTTTCATTTTGTTGATCCTTTTGATCGGACTGCTTTATACTATCCTTTTTTTGCCCTTCTGATAAGGCATCTGACTTATTTTGCTTAGAATCCTCTTTTTTTGCTTCATCCTGTTGCACATTACTACTCTCGCCAGCACTCTCCTGATCATTATCTATTGACTGCGGTTTGCCACTATCACTTTCTTTAGCATCCTTTTTATTAGGGATATCGGTTAAAAATTCATTCTCAATATATCCTGTCAAATTTGTATTTGATTTTTGATCAAAATAACTGACTTGAGTATATTCAGAACCTCTTTCTAATACTGAAACTTCAGTAGATGGTTGAAGTATTGTTACAACCTCACTGTCTGCTTGTGGTGATTTATAGACCTTAACTTGTCCTATTTCTCCACTTGTAGAGACTTGTGCTTTCTGTATTCCTGTGTTTTCGCTTACTGAAACATCCGTATCAGCACTGACGTAATAAGGAATCATTGAAAAGCAAACAAGTAAAACCACAGATAAAACGATTAGCTTTCCGAACTTCACAATTGTACAGCTCCTTTTCTATTAATAATTTGGAAATATAATCCATTCTATTAAAATAAATTACTTAAACATTTTACCATAGTTTTACTTTTTTAAAGCTATAATTCTACTTTTTTAGATAAATTATTACATATTTCTACATAATGGATGCCATTGTATAATAACGCAATTAGAAAACATGGCCATATTTCACCGCTTCGCTAAGCACGGCCTGATACGATTTTTCAAATCACACCACATGGGTGTCACCAAGCCTAAGTGTCGAAAGCCAAAGGTACACTTATAAGGACTTCTGCAAAGTTATAGATTCTGGCAATACAAAAAAAGCTACCCGAATGGATAGCCTTTGACAGGATTCTTATGATCATTTCTAATTTTTCTCCACCAAAAACCACGGATTATGTAAATCTTCCTTATTATACTGGAGAGGTGCTGTGCTTTCATAAATGGTCACGTGGCCTCCTGCTGCTTCAACAATTGCTTGGCCTGCAGCGGTATCCCATTCCATGGTTGGCGCATAGCGCGGATAAGCATCGGCTTTGCCTTCAGCCACTAGACAGAGCTTTAAGGAGCTGCCCGCTGATAGCCTTTTGACGGCTTTATGCTTTTGCCTTGCTGCCACAATAAATGCTTCTGTTTCTTTAGACATATGCGAGCGACTCGCCACAACGGTGTAAATCTCATTTGTATGATAAGGCAGGCGCTGTCCCACAGTCTCAACAGCTATAGAAGCATTCTGCCACAGACTTTTAAAATTTTCGATTTTATAAGCCCCTTTTTGGCGGTCCCCAATATACATGATATCGAGAACCGGTGCGTAAATCACGCCAAGGATCGGACGGGTTCCCTCTATTAAGGCAATATTAACCGTGAATTCTCCATTGCGTTTGACAAATTCCTTCGTCCCATCTAAGGGATCAATGCACCAAAACCTCTCCCATTGCATTCTATCCTCATAAGCAATGGTCTGACCTTCTTCACTCAGAACAGGAAGCGTCGGATAATGCTCCTGCAATTTCTTAACCAAAATGTTATGAGCGCATTGATCGGCACGGGTTAAGGGGGAATCATCCGCCTTATGGGTCACTTCAAAATCTGTGTCGTAAACCTTTAAAATGGCCTCACCAGCTTGGAAGGCTGCGTCAAGCACAGGCTGCCAAGCAATAGAGGAGAGAGCGGATTGCTTACTCATTGATCAATGTATCCTTTCTCTTTAAGATAATCGATCACTTGATCTGCGGAGGCTTCAATGCTTTGCCGGTCATTTTCGATAATAAGCTCAGGATGATCGGGAGCCTCATAAGGGGCATCAATGCCTGTGAAATTTTTTATTTCTCCTTTTCTCGCTTTAGCATATAGACCCTTAGGATCTCTTTTTTCACATTCTTCAATATCACATTGAACATAGATCTCTATAAATTCGTTTTGTTCCACCATCTCACGGACCATATCGCGATCCTCTTGATAGGGAGAGATAAAAGCAGTTAATGTAAAGACTCCGGCATCCACAAATAATTTGGACACTTCGCCGATGCGACGAATGTTTTCTTTGCGATCTTCCGGTGTAAAGCCTAAATTTTTATTCAGCCCATGACGAATGTTATCGCCATCTAATACATAGGTGCGAATCCCCATTTGATGGAGCTTTTTCTCCACTTCAACGGAGACGGTAGATTTTCCCGCTCCTGACAGTCCAGTAAACCATAAAATTGCACTTTTATGCCCGTTTAGCTTCCGACGATCTTCTTTAGAGACCTTGGCATTGTGCCATACTATATTTTCTGACATATTCATCATCCTATCCATACAAATTTAACAATCAACACTGTAGTCACCATGACCAAAAAGCTCAGCGGAACACCAACTTTAAAGTAATCCTTGAAGCGGTAACCTCCCGGACCATAGACGATGAGATTGGTTTGATAACCGATGGGTGTGACAAAGCTTGCTGAAGCAGCAATGGTAATAATAACGGCAAGTGCAACCTCACTTAAACCCAAGGAATGGGCAACAGACATAGCGATAGGGAACATCATGACCGCGGCGGCATTATTGGTGATGAGTTCAGTAAAAATATTGGTTAACAAATAAATGATAAATAAAATGGCTAGTGTTCCTAACGGTTGACCAAAATGAATGAGACCTGAAGCGATCCAATCAGCTGTCCCCGATGCCTTGATCGCTGCTCCCACACCAAACGCTGAAGCTATGATCAGCAGAACATTAAATTGCAGGGAACGCTGTGCCTCTGCAATCGTCACAATCCTTAAAATGAGAAGAAGAATGACCTCCAGACACATTGCTTTAAACATGGAAATCACTTGGAAGGAGACAAGCAGAATCATGAGTAGCAATGTTCCAAGCGTCAGCCAACCCTTTTGAATATGTGACTTAGAGATAAAAGGACTTTTAACAGGTGTGACCACATAAAAGTCATTCATAATATCCTGCCTAACCAAAAAGTCAGAACCTGCTAATATCAATAACGTATCACCCGGTCGCAAGATTATATTGCCGATTTTCCCATGGATTCGCTCTCTATGTCTATGCACGGCGATCACCGCACCATCATATTTACTTCTAAAATTAACATGCTTAACAGTTTTCCCAATAAGAGAGGAGTGATGTGAAATAACAACTTCGATCACTTGATTATTGCCATTAATCATGTCTTCAATCGAAATATCATGCGCAGGATCGAGACTGAGCCCTTTAGTATTTTGTAGCTCTGCAATGGTTGACACATCCCCTGTAAAAATAAGGCGATCTCCTTGCTTGATAAGACTTGAGGATTTCACAGGGGAAATCCTCTCTGTCTCACGAATAATCTCAATAAGAAAGAGACCACTTAATTGCCGAAGTCCAGCCTGTTCAACGGTTTGATTGAGAAAGGGATAATTCGCTTCAACAACAAGCTCAGCCAAGTAATCCTTTGTATTATTCTCTTCATTTCGTGCTTCACCTGTCCGTCTAGGCAAGAGCTTATACCCAATAGACACAAGATACAGTATTCCTATAATAGTAGTGGGTATTCCGACGATGGCAAGCTGAAAAAAAGAAAAGCCCTCGGCGTTATTCTTAAGCAACAATCCATGGACGACCAGCGTCGTAGACGTTCCCATAATCGTGATCATACCGCCCAATATCGTCGCGTAGGATAAGGGAATCAAAAATTTGGATGGCGATATCCCATGGTCCTCGCACCATTTCCGCACTACTGGTGTTAGAGTGGCAACAATCGGTGTGTTATTTAGAAAAGCTGAAAGCACTGAGACTGGAAGCATCATGCGCAATAGGGATAACTGTCCCTTTCCCTTTCGTCCTAAAACAGAGGTCAACAAGCGATTGAATATCCCACTTCTTTGGATCGCACCTGCAATCACAAAAAGCAAGGCAACTGTCATCATGCCTTCATTCGCAAAGCCTTGTAGTGCTTGATCAGGAGTAATAATTCCTGAAAGTAATAATACGACAAGCGCTGTGAACACAATTAAATCGGGACGCGCCACTTCTAAAATAAGCCCGATCATCATGAGTCCAACAACACTGATAACAAATATAATGTCCCATGTCATCGTCGCACTGCGCCTTAGCCGTTGTTTTGCATACCTTTAATCAAGACTTCTGCGACTTCAGGTCGGGAGAATTCAGCTGGTGGCTTTTGGCCATTGCGCAGCATTTCTCGCACTTTGGTTCCACTTAGATGCACGTGAAAGGCTTTATCGTGTGGGCAGGTTTTTGCGGTTCCCATATTGCCGCATTTTTTGCAGTAAAACGCATGCTCGAATTTAAAAATGCTAATGCCTAGCTCAGCCTCATATTGACTGATCAGCTCTTGAGCTTCATAAGTGCCATAGTAATCACCCACACCTGCATGATCACGCCCAACAATGAAATGTGTACAGCCATAATTTTTTCTAACAATGGCATGGAGAATTGCTTCTCGTGGACCAGCATAGCGCATAGCAGCAGGATAAATAACAAGGCGTGTGCGATCTTTGGGATAATAATGTTTAAGAATGACTTGATAGCTCTCCATGCGAATTTCCGCTGAAATGTCATCGCTTTTTGTTTCGCCAACAAGTGGATTCAATAACAAGCCGTCAACGGCTTCTAGTGCACATTTTTGAATATATTCATGCGCCCGATGAACAGGGTTACGAGTTTGAAAGCCTACAATGGTTTTCCAGCCTAATTCAGCAAACATCGCCCGTGTTTCCTTAGGGTCCATATAGAAATCCTCAAAATCGCTATGATCCGGTCGGTTCAGTAGATGAATTGGACCTGCAAGATATATTTCACCCTTGTCATAAAGCTTCTTCACTCCTGGATGTTCTTCATCGGTGGTGCCATAAACATTTTGTGCTTCTAATTGCTTATCATAGTCGTATTTTTCCTCAAGCTGAAGCACACCATAAGTAACACCATCTTCACCGACAAGAGCGACCTCATCACCGATAGCTAATTGATCAGCTTCCTCCTTGGTCACTGGCAATGTGATGGGAATACTCCAAATCGTACCATCAGCTAGCCTTAGATCATTGACAACACTCAGATAATCCTTCTGACCCATAAAACCCGTTAATGGACTAAATCCACCTATACCGATCAATTCAATATCAGAAACAGTCCAGTTTGACACGGTGATGGACGGGAGTTGTCTCGATAGATAGTCCTTTCGCTGTTCTGCAGATAATTCTCTGTTCACAAGTTGCCCACCATGAGCACGCAAGCTCGGTTCAGTTGCAAGATTCAAAGTAACTCCTCCTTTTTTATGATTAATAATAAATGATTTGGTGAAACAATTAAAGAGATTCGTAACCTTTTGAGAAATAAATCACACAAAAGATACAGAAGACATTAAATAAATGTGAATATAGCACACTATTTATATGTTGCTATTCCACTATGCCATACATACACCCTAAATATTAATTTATGTAAAAGCTTTTACATTGTATAGCGCCTTTGACCTAATGCCTTCTATAAAAATAAACAATCGGGGAACGTGTATGTGACACTCAGTATTTGGTAGACGGTGTGTGACTCGATACGCCGCGATTCATTGATAAACAATAGTCGAATAAATGGAACATCCGCTCACAAAAAGTATAAATGGATCGTTCCAATAATTCTTCAAAAACACTTCACGAAAAAAACGCAGCCTTCGGAAAAAACCGAAAACTGCATTATCAAAGAATAAAATGGAATCAGAGAGATCTCGTTTCTCTCAATTTATTAAGGCAATTTCCCACCACGTACCTGGACAATTTTGCGTGCCATAACGTTCCCCCAGCAACAAGCCTCTCGTATTGATTTTCCAGCTACTAACCCCGCAATGAAGCCACCCATGTGGGCATCTCCCGCTCCGATCGTATCGACTGGTATTATAGGAGCTTCTTTACATTCACCAAACCCTTCTTCAGCGTAGTACAGGGTTCCATCTCCTCCCATTGTGACAATTACAGGTTCAGATGTGATGCTATTTAGCCTGCTGACCCCTTCCTTCATTTCAGTGGTTCCTGTAAGGGCTGCAAGTTCAGAGACATTACAATGGACAATGGTGTTGAGCTGAAAAAGATTCTGTAAGAAATCTTTGTTCAAATGACGTGCACGAGGAGAAGGATCAAATATAATTTTTGCATCTTTTTTCTTTCCTTTTAATTCTTCCAATACAACTGAAGCTGAGTGTCCTTCAAAAGTATATCCTGATAAGTAAATATAATCATATGCAAAAATGTCAATATGCTCAAACCATTCAGGCTTCCAATCATTTTCAATCCCTGTCATCGTAATAAAAGTCCTTTCACCTCCTTCTTCAACGATTGACAAACACCATCCATTATCTTCATGATTATCTTTTATTATTAGAGAATGGTTGTCTTCTATAAGCTGTTCTTGAATTCTTTTTCCATTTGGGCCATTTCCAATTGGCACCATCAAATCATAATTAACTCCGCATCGCTTCAAAATGTTTGCGACATTATATGCACAGCCACCGACAAAGCTTTCTTCCTGCTTCGCAAATACGTCCTCCCCGCTCTTAGGCAGTGAAGGGATAGTCAAAATAACATCGAGAATGGCACTCCCCATCACCAATACTTTTTTACGCGGGTTATCGACTGTTTGCGCATTCATATTATACCTCCTCTTTATGTCGTCTCTCGTTTTGAATAAGTATCAAGTACAAAACAGCACTTGTAAAAAGTGTAAAGAAGACACCCAAATTCGATTTTGCGAATACCCCCACTGCTAATGGACCAGTGAATAGCGTTGATTTCGTAAAAAGCACACCAACCAGAACACTAATGATCCAGCTGATAACTCCCTTCATGTTAACCTTCCTCGCTCGTTCTATCTCCAATAATTCGGAATTATATCCCTGCTTCCGCAAACAAATGTAGTCGGTGATAAATACCGCCGCCCACGCAGCGAGTCCAACCCCCAATGCACTTAAAAACCCTTGAAAAAATCCCAAAAAGTTTTTCGAAATGATGAGAATATAAATAGGCACGACGATAATAATAAGTGAATGAAAAAAGATGACATAGGATTCTTTCCAATTGATATTAAAACTCTTCATAATTAAGCCAGATGATTTTAAACCAATAAAACATTGAGGTGTCAATCCCCCAAGCGCAGCCAATGCATACAAAACAATCAACCAATGTGGCAGGGAACCGCTATCAATAATAGCTAAAATAGGATTCGAAGCGCTTGCTAAATCAGGTACAAAAGACGCTAACAGTACTCCTGCCCCAATAATAATAAATAACGGAATCAGCGCTCCAAATGTCACACTAGATATAACAGAATAGTTAGAATTCGATTTTTTTTGGAAGCGGCTATAATCAGACGCGACTTTAGTCCAGGTCAATCCAGTGCCAATCATCGTGAAAACCAGAGCCGGTAAAAAATCTGTAAGCCAAGAACCTGAATGCATTTCTATTAATTTTCCCCAATTTGCCGATGGAATAATGAAACCGATAACAAGAATGGTTAATCCACCAAAGAAGTATGTGAAAAAAGTCTGCACTTTAACTAGGAGCTGCTGAGAGAAAAGACTAGATACAATAACCATGCCCGCAAAAATAGCTAAGCCTAGAAGCGTAGTCACTGTATTTGTACCAACACCAAAAAGATGCAGCAATGTTAAAATTGTTAAAGTACCTGTTGAAACATTGACAGTTAACCAACCGATCTGTGTCACCCATCCAATCAAGGCAGGAATAAAATTTCCTTTAAGACCGAAGGCAGCCCTTGAAAGTACAAAGGTTGTTGCTCCTGAATCCCTTCCTGCAAGGCTGACGATTCCGACTAATATAAAAGAAAGAGGACCTAACAAAGCGACAAGAAGGGATTGAAAAAAACTTAAACCAAAACCAATAATAATTCCTCCATAAACTATACCTAAAATCCCCATATTTGCAGCAAACCAGATAAAAAATAAATCCTTTGGACCCGCTACCTTTTCGGATTCTGAAAGAAATAAAGAGGAATGCGAATTCATCGACATATCTCTCACCCTTTCCCTTTTTTTGTAATATATTCAACAATTCGTTTAACATATGTCTGCAAAGAAACTTCATTGTTTTTGTCAATAACTCTTACCCAAGATGGATCCAAACTTTTGAACCCGTTTTTTGCACCGCAAATAGCAGTTGCCATTGCACCAATTGTATCTGTATCTCCTCCAAGATTTGCGCACAGTAAAGCACATCTGACAGGATCTTTGGCAAAATAAGCGATCGCTAATGCAGCAGGAACTGATTCACTTGTCATGGTTCCCGCGCCAACCAGATCATAGATCTTTTGAGTAAACTCTTCCTCATCCTCCTTGTATTGATCTGCAAGTTTTATTCCCAGCTTCAATCGCTCGATAAGAGAAGCACTAAACGTTTCAGCACCTTCTTTTGCAACCAATGAATAAATAGAAATAGCTTCTGCCATGATTTCATTCCAGCCGTAATCTGCAATAGCTGCGCTTACAGCAGTAGCAATCATAGCAGCTCCTCCTAAAGCAACATCTGTCGAATGCGTTGCTTTACTAAGTTTCACAATTAAATGCTTCATTTCCTCCTTTTCTTGGGGGGAAAACAAGCAGCCTATTGGAGCGATTCGCATCGCTGCACCATTGGTAAGTGCAGTTGACGTAAAAGGTTCAGGATCTTGTTTGTTTTTAATTGCTGTTAAGGCCGCTTTAGAACTAGGACCCAAAATATTTTTCGAGAATGCATCAATGCTATAGGCCCAATCAATTAGTTTATTTGCAACGATATGTTGATCTGGAATAAAATCGTTTTCAAATAAGCTATCTAAAAGAATAAGGGCCTGTGACGTATCATCAGTAAATTGTCCTAAACGAAAATATTTAGCTGCTCCATTCTCCTGGGGACCATCCAAAAAGGTCTCTATCCTCCCAAAAAAGTCTTTCACCCTTGTTCTGTTCCACAACTCTGATGGCATTCCCAAGGCATCGCCTATTGCCATTCCATACAATGTTCCCGCTATTTTATCCTTAATCAAACTGTCCTCACCTTTCTTCCAACTTGTATACTCATACGTACAAGTTAATAATAAAATTTAGATAGGAATTCGTCAAGTATAAAAGATTGATAGAGATAGATTATTCAAATAGTTAAATCACTTGAGACATTTTAAATGTAAAGTGAGGTGCGTAAACGACTTCAATTTGTTCAATTTCATCTCCTTCTTTGTTAAACACGATCCCATTAGCTTTTAGCAAAGGAAAATCTCCATCAATCTCGAACAAAGTATTAAGCTTTTGATTGCTTATAATAGGTGTTATTTCCAAATCTACATGGTGCGGTGGACATTGAAAGTTTTTTTCTAAAACTTCATAAAGTGATTGATTTTCGAAGTTATACTTGTCCAATCCAGGAAATATATCAAGTGGGAGTTCTGAATGATCAAGTGTCATCCAAGTGGTTATTCCATCTTTATTCATTCCTCGCAATCGAATAAGTTTCAAATAAAGTCCCTTTGCTCCTTTTTTAATAGTATGCTCAATGACTTTAGAAACGGGCTCCTCGTTTCTATTCCTCGCTAAATTAGAAAAACCCTGAAAATTCCATATTGTCCTCTTAACTTCTTTTATTCTTACAAATGTCCCTTTGCCATGTACCTGTTGAACGAGTCCTTCTTGACTCAATGCGTGAATCGCTTTTCTGATCGTTGTGCGTGTGATATCATACTCTTTCATTAAATGAGATTCTGAAGGCAACATGTCCCCCTCTTTATAGTGCCCATTAAGGATTTGCGTTCGTAAAATTTTTCGCAATTGCTCATATAAAGGTATATAATCATTTTTTTTCAGCATGGGTTAAAAATTCTCCTTGATCGATTTCTGTGCCCTATTATGAGAACTCTTTATTAATCCAGCTCAGCCATAATAATCGCAAAACTGATGATTGGATCTCTATATTTTCTTGACTGAAACATGCATTTCGTTCAGTCCTATTATTTATTCTTAGCTAATTAAAGTCACAACATATATAAATTTTTCTCGCCCATCTCGTATATTTCCTCACACATTCAAATAATAGAGCCTTAACCATTAACTTATTAATAGTTTTGATTTTCACTTATGGAGCTAAGTTCTTTTACTAATTATGGTTGCCACCTTCAACAAAAAGGACCTATTGGTTTCGGCAATATTAAATCACATTTCCTTATCATATTACCATTTAAACAATTACATATATATAATTATCTTAACTTTTTTAATTGGTCAATCTCATCTCCAAAGAGAGTGTATCAAAAGTCAACCTCTCAGCGCTATTTTATGACTTCAGACCTGATGTGAGTAGCAGTAGTAAAATCCCCAATATTAGTCTTACTTGAAGTGATGAAACAGATGATACTATTAAGTACGACACTCAAAAAAACAAAATAGCCTTGATTGTTCCGTATAAAATGAAGCTAACAAACAATATCTCCAAGAGAAGCTATTATGAAGTGACTCAAGAGCAGCTTCCTTTCCGAAGCCTCGCGGGCGTTACTTATTTTCTATTTGCTTTTTACAAAAAAATCTACCTTAAGCAGAGAGGCTTTATTCACACTAAACAAAGAAAAGGACTGGTTCAGGGAGACAAGTAAAATGTCTGCCACGAATCAGTCTTTAAGTGACATGCTTTTATATGACTTTATATAGAAAAATGGAAAAGTCTACGCGTTTAATCTTTTCGTCTACACCATAAGTGGTTTTTGAAAGACCTGAAGTAATATGGTTGCCATAAAGGGTCTCGATATAGCTTTGAAAAATGTTATTCTTTACATCACTGAAAGGCGTAGTGTAGCTGCTCTTATGCTGTAAATCAAAGGCTACACAAAGCACTTTGGCCATTTGTCCACGCGTTAAGATCTGATTGGGATTGAAATTCCCGTTACCATCCCCATCAAAGATGCCGGCTTTTTTGATTGCAGCCATTTCCTTATAGTGCTCAGAACCGACTTTAATGTCGTTAAAGCCTGTTGACTTGACATTAGGCGTGTCTAAATGAAGTGCTCGGACAAACATTAAGGCTGCTTGTAAACGAGTAAGAGAGGCTTCTGGTCTGAAGCTATCATCACTAAAACCAAAAATGATGTTCTTTTTATTTAATGCTGCTACCTGATCATAGCCATAGGAGCCTTTCTTTAAGTCGCTAAATGATGGCTGCTGCACCGTTGGTGACGATGGTGTTGTTGAGACAGGGTCTGACGTTTGCCCTGATGTATTATCAACCGAATTGTTGGTGAGACTATCTGTGAGATAAGCGGACTCCACATATCCGATTGTGCCATCACTCAAGCTAACAGGATAATACGTAAAATGGCTAAAACGATCACTTGGATTCGTTGGTGCATCTAAGACCGTGACACGATCACCTATGTTGAGAACCTTCACAACATTCGCGTTCGCTTCATGATCGGATTTTAAGCCAACACTCGCCGTATTAATTTGCAAGGTTTGCCCCTTACTGAATGCATATTTTGAATTGACCACTTGGTCGATTGTATAATGCATTTTATTATTAAAATACATTCTTGAACTTCCAGTATTATAATAGACATCAAGATCAGCTGTTTGCACTTCAGGAACATCAATTAAACCATATTTTTTCATGTGAGCATAGATGAGATCCTGATAGGGTGTATAGGTTGTAAAATGTGGATCATTGATCTTAGAAAAGCCATTGTAAGCCATGATGGCAAAGTACCAGTTTACAAGATTTTTCTTATCATTATCGTTAATCGTTGGTGTAAGATTAGTCACACCGCCGTATCCCCATTTGTCATCTAAAATTTGCACGCCGTAATCAATGTTCTTTTTCCAATCATATTTTAAATCATTTTCAAGACCAGGATGGCTATCGAGATAGGATTGTGCCAAAGTAATTTGCATGATGCCTAAGCCACGCCCATCAAATCCAATGACAGGATCACCGACTTGTTTTGGACCTGTCCCATCGGGATCGCTTGTCCAAAATTGTTGCCAAGCACTCTCCTGCCAAGCAATCGCTTTGACAATTTCCGGGGGAATATTATGGGCAATTGCCGCTGTGGTCAAATAGTCACTGATCTCTTTCCAAGAAGGGTTCGTATTGGTTGCCTTGATTTTATACGTATCATCTTGTTCCTTTTTCTCTGTTCCCGCTACCGTTTTTTGTAGAGTCACTGTGCCATTCTGTAAGAGATAATCATCCTCTTTAATAGACAATGGAGCGGCTTGTGGCTGGTCATCGGCAAAGATGGGATAGGTGACTTTAAGCTGATCATTAGAGACACTCACATCTGCCTGTGGATAGAGTTTGTCTGATGTAAAGACTTCCTTTACCTCTTGATCACCTAACAAATAAAGATGAAGATGGAGGTAGGCACCAGAACCAGCCTCTCTTTCTGAAATTAAGATATAATTTTGTCCAGCAACTTCCAAAGAAACCACCTGTTCAACCGTTGCCATCTGCAGTTTTTTCTCTAACGCAGTAGATCCTGAATGAACAAATCTGTAACTCGCAAAAGGCGATTGATTGTCAACCTGGAGAGTATAACCTTGTGGTAGATTCATAGACTGCTGCTCTTGAGTGATCTTATACGTTGTGGATTGTGCCACTTCTGCAGCATGGCTTTTATTTAGCCAAACATTCCCATATATACTAAATAGTAATGTAAGACAAACTAAAATCGAAAGACGTTTAATATTTTTCAAAGCCTAACCTCCTACATTTTATGACTCGGTTTTATCTAAGATCCGTGCTAACAGTGAAGCAAATTCTGCTCGCGTCACCTTGTTATAAGGCTTAAACGTATGATCTTTATATCCCTCAATAATTCCCGCGCGACTCAGCGTTTCCACCGCCTGTGCAAGCTCACCTGCTGGAACATCCGTGAACGCTGTGGTCTTATAGACAGGGAAAGTATATGCTCGTGATAATAACAAAGCAGACTCACCGCGCGTTAAAGGCTTGTCCGGCTGAAAGGTCCCGTTAGAAAATCCCTTCACCATCCCTTTTTGCATGGCTGTCATAATATAGCCCGAAGCAAAGTTTGAAGAGGCAACATCGTTAAAGGGGGTTGGGCGCAGTGTGCCATCCCATTGCAGTGCTCGCCCAATCATTGCGACAGATTGCGCTCTAGTGACAACGGCCTCTGGTTGAAAATAATGATCTTGATAGCCAGAAATAATTGTGCGTTGCGTGAGCTGGTCAATGGCCCTTTTTGCCCAATACCCATCAGAAATATCTAAAAATCCGCCATTTAGTGAAGTGGCTTTAACACTTGGGGCAAGTGGCAAGCCGTAACCATAGAGTGCATCTCTCCCCTTTGTACCAAGGTCGCGCACATGTGTATCGAGCTGGTTTCTAATCTGTGCTGCAGTATCAGCGGGATACGCCTCTTTATAAAGCGCCAGTAACCCACTGACCATTGGCGTCGAGAAGGATGTTCCACTCACTGTGCTGTAGCTTTTATTTCGTGCTGTCGTCCGGATATTTACACCTGGAGCGGTGACTTCTAATGTATTTCCTGCTCCAGAAAAATCGGCCCGTTTAAGGGTGTTATCTACAGCCCCGACGGCAATCACCTCATTATATTTCGCAGGATATTCGACCGTATCAGCATTTGGGCTTCCACTGTTTCCAGCAGCACCCACCATCAAAATCCCCTTTTGAGCGGCCATCTGAATCGCTTGTTGTAAATAGGTGTTGGCATCAGGACTTGAAAAGCTAAAATTCATAATGTCGATATTGTGATGGATGCACCATGAAATGGCAGCAATCATATCGGAAATATGACCAACGCCGTATGCATCAAGTGCCTTCACCGCATAAAGTTCTACGTTAGGTGCAACACCAACAACACCAATCGAATTGTCTTGAGCGCCGATAACACCGGCAACCTCCGTTCCATGGCCATTATCGTCCTGATAATCAGAAGGATCAGAGCTATTTAAAATATTGGTCCCTCCAGCAATGTGCAAATCAGGATGGCTCTTATCCACTCCGGTATCAATGACCGCAACACGGACCCCTTTCCCGGTTAAAGGATAATTCGATCGCTGGGGAAGCATTTGGGCAATCCCCTCATCTTCGGTCTGTCCAGCAAGAGAGACTTCATCATCTTCAGTTATCGTCGCAATATCGGGATTGTTTTTTAAAGCAGGTATGTCAGATATAGGTAGGGTTGCTGAGACCATTTGAAACATCGGGATTTCGTGGTCAATTTGACCACCATGGCTCTCAATCAATTGTGTATCAATCGAATGCTTGAAAGTAATGAGGACATGTTTGTGTTGTTGATCTATATCATCGGCATAGCTTGTATGCGCGAAAATCAGCATTAAGAAGAGCAGCAAAAGAGTAGATAGAATGAAAGATAGTAATTGTTTAGTAGACTTTAACGACCTATGTTGACGAAGAAGACCGTTTAAATTCATCAAATGAATATCCCTCCTCCGCTGTGTACTTTAATAGAATAAGCGGAAACGAGAGAACTGACAATATGATTTCTATTGCATAAAATGGGAATTTAAGGAGATATCCCTTTCTCAACGCATAGTGAGGATTTTATTGTTATGTTTACCTGCGGTTTTGGTCTAAGCGTGGAGAAATTTATCAATTGATGTCATCTTTTTAAGCCGCTTTTTGTTATTTGGAAGGGGACTTTTGTTATTTGGTGTGGAGGTGGACGTTTTGTTATTTTGTGTGAGGCTTTTGTTAACAGGGCAGGACTTTTGTTATCTTGAAGCCGGCTTTTGTTCTCTTGCTCAGGACTTTTGTTGCGCTCGCACCGAGATTCGGAAACTTGACCCGGAGATTTGTTCTCCATTCGGAAACTTCGAGCTCTATTTGTTAATTTGGCCGAGGCTTTTGTTAACAGGAGCAGGACTTTTGTTATCTTGAAGCCGGCTTTTGTTCTCTTGCTCAGGACTTTTGTTACGCTCGCACCGAGATTCGGAAACTTACACCGGAGATTTGTTCTCCATTCGGAAACTTCGAGCTCTATTTGTTAATTTGGCCGAGGCTTTTATTAACAGGGCAGGACTTTTGTTTCTTTGAAGCCGGTTTTTGTTCTCTTGATCAGGACTTTTGTTGCGCTCGCACCGAGATTCGGAAACTTCGAGCTCTATTTGTTAATTTGGCCGAAGCTTTTGTTAAATTGACCATTCCTTTTGTCATTTTAAAACCCGTCTTTGTTATTTTGCTTGGGTGACTGACTTGTTGTACCGCACCTTGATGGCGTTATAAGCTCCTCCCTATTCATAATATGAACGATTGTCCATTTTTAAATTCATTACTGAGGATGTTGTTTTTCAGGAAAGTCCTTGTAGAAAACTTAGCGGTTGCACAGTGCTTGCTATACCTGATGTGACTTTCACATCATACGTTAAGCATACCGAGCAGGCCTCAAATAAAGCCAAAGCCTGAGCTTATATTAAAAAAGGTACTCTAATTTTTTTATCAATTAAGAGCACCCTAAGAAAAATGCTATGCGTTTAAAGCGTTGAGTTGTTCCTGAAAGGCTTGGATGTTTCCCAGGTTAACGACCGCCATATTATGCCATTGCTCAGTATCAATGCAATGTCTTGTATCCAACAGTAACGGCAGTTCCATTCGTTCTGCTAAAGCGTCGTAATTAATGGATTTGAATTCATCGTGGTCCGTAAGTAACAGAATCATATGTGCGCCGTCGATGGCTTCTTCAATGGATAGATCTTCAAAGAAGCCGTTATGAACGTGGGGATCATAAATGTTGACGTGAGTGCCTGCTTCTTTTAACTGTTTAATGATTTCTAAAGCGGGACTTTCACGAATATCGTCAACATTAGCTTTATAAGTAATGCCGAAGACGACAATTTTAGGTCGACTAATCGGCTCAAGCAGAGCATTCACCTGTTCAATGATAAAGTGAGGCATTGAACGGTTGACTTCTCTTGCTGTCTTAATGATTTGAGCGGTTTCTGGTGACTTGGCAACAATAAAATATGGGTCAACTGCGAGGCAGTGTCCACCGACGCCCGGTCCAGGTTGCAGTAAATTGACACGAGGGTGTTTATTAGCCATTTGAATCACATCATATACATTAATATCTAATTCAATACAGAGCTTCGCAAGTTCATTAGAAAGAGCGATGTTGACATCGCGAAATGTATTTTCAATGAGCTTAGACATCTCAGCTGTTTTCGCGTTGGTTTTCACGATTTCCCCTTTGACGAAAATTTTATAAAGGTCGGCACCGGCATCAGCACAAGCGGAGGTGACGCCACCAACAATGCGATTATTATAGATGAGCTCATGAAGGATTTGTCCTGGGAGCACCCGTTCAGGACAATGGACGACAAAAATATCCTCCCCGACTTTCCAGCCTGCTTGTTCAATCATTGGAACGATCTCGTCTTCCGTTGTCCGTGGAGCGATCGTCGATTCGACGATAATGGTATTCCCTTTTGAGAGATGGGGAATGATCTGCTTTAACCCCTGAAGGACGATGGAAATATCGCATGAACGATAAGTATCCTCTGCATTAGGGGTAGGAACAGAAATAATAAAGGCATCCGCCTGTTCTGTAAATAGTGATGCACGAAATTGACCATTTTGCACAACCATGCGCAATGCTTCTGCAAGACCTGGTTCTTCGATATGCACGTCACCTTTATTCAGAGCTTCAACAATGTTTGGATTGATGTCTACCCCTACAACATCCACGCCATTTTGGGCAAACATAACGGAAGTCGGTAATCCAATATAACCGAGTCCAATGGTACAAATCTTCATTTAAAAAATCCTCCCTCGTCAAACAATTTTTCATGGGAAATCTTTTCAATAACAGCGTAACAAGCTAAAGTTAATGTTTTGTAAATTCTGATAAAAGTTATTGTAAAGATTGATGTCATTTTTGTGAAAGGAAGGATTTATTTCGGACTTCTTTACTACTGATTATTGATTTCTTGCTATTTACATCAATAAGTTCTTCATAGATAGCTAAAAAATGTACTTGCTCATGCTCCCAATTATATTTGTCTCGTGCTTTAAAGCAGTTTTGCCGCATTCTTTGGTAGCACTCTTTATCCTCCAATAGCCTATTCACACCCTCTGCGATAGACAGGGGATCATGGGAATTAACACAGACACCAATGTTTTCTTCATCTACTACTTTTTTGATCTCTGGGAAGCTGCAAGCAACTACAGGCACACCACTCATCATATATTCAAACAGCTTGTTAGATGAAGCCGAATAATGATTAAAGCACACATTATTGAGCACTTGAAAACCGAGATAGGCATTTTTGGTATATAACAAAAGATCTTCAACAGGAACTTTTGGTAAAAAGTGAATGCGATCAGTAAGCCCCATGTCTTCCACTTTCTTTATTAACATATCTTTAATCCTGCCGTCACCAATAAAAACAAGATGACCTCGCTTAAAATTTGGAAAAGCCTCAAGTAATTGTTCAAGACCACGTCCCGTTTGAATACCGCCTTGGTACAAGAGTATGGGCTCATCATTAGAAAGGTGTAGCTGCTTGGCAAGGAGAATACTTGTATCCTGTTCTGGATATCTTGTTACCGGATAATTATGGACCACCTTAGGATAAAAGCCGTAGCGCTCTTCAACATACTTCGCTCTTGTGTGATTTTCCATAATCATTGTATCGGTGAACTTTAAATAAAACCATTCTAATAGACCATATAAAGGGCTGTCGTAGCCCGTTCGACTTGTTTGCACTTCATGTGAGTCATAGATCAATGGTTTCTTGCGCAATCTCAATATTTTGGCACATAACCAGCCTTGTGGAAGTGTATTTAAATCATTGGCATGATAGATATCATAGCGCTTTTTCATGCCCCATCGAACCATTTGTAGAAAAATAAATAAACGCACTGTATATTTTGGAAGCTTCGTTAAAAACAAAAGAGCCATTACAACCAGCAGAGCGAGAAGTGTTAGACTCATCCATAAAGGAAGAAAACGGATGCCCAAACATAAAAAATAAATGCCTATTGCCGTTATAGGAATGCTAATCATTCCATTTCGTTTGTAGTGCTTGACTAAACCCAGCAATCGTTGAATCCCTGGAAAAAAATTTTTAACTCTAATAATGGAAAATCCTGCATCGTGCTTTTCATAACGTGGAAGTGTGGGATCTTTCCTATCATGGATGGCAATTAAATCCACTTCAAAGCCATTATGAGAAAGTGCTGTACACTCTCGCAGTACCCGAGCATCATTTGTAAAGTGATTCCATACGAACATGCAAACCTTCTTTTTCATAAAAGCCCTCCAAGATATCTTCCAATACTTTAATGTTAGTCTTCCATCGCAAATGCTTATAGGCATAACGATACCCGTTGTTACCGTAAGAAGCGCGAAGCTCAGGATGCTCAATTAGATATAAAATATGTTCACATAGGTCATCGACACTGCGCTTTTCACTGACCAGACCACATTGACTGTCGTTGATCACCTCTGCACAATAGCCGGATACGTCACCAATGATTGGCTTACTCAAACACATATAATCCATGACTTTTCCAGGCAACACCGTATCAAACACATCTTTATCAACCAGGGTCACATAAGCGATATCTGCTTTGTGTACTTCTAATAAAGTCTCCTCACGGGTTTTTGGCTCCAATAATTGAATATTACTTAGTCCGCGACTTACAATGTGTTTTTCAATGATCTTTCGCTTATAGCCATAGCCAATGATCTTGAAAGTGATCGCCGTTTCTTCTTTGAGTTGTTCTGCAATACAAAGTAACTTTTCAATATCTTGTGCTAGCCCTAGATTACCTGTATAGATCACGGTAATATCATCTTTCCGTTCAACTGGTTTACTGGAAAGCATGAGTTCTTCTTCAGTTAAGGCATTGGGAAGAAAGGCTATACGAGATTCAGGGATACGTTTGCTTTGAATATGCGTTTTAAAGGAAGGACTATTGACAATGATGCGGTCGGCTTTCTTATATAAATGCTTTTCTAAACCTCTTGCAGCAAATAAAATCGGTTTATAGTTAAGCACACCGACTCCGGTAAAGGAGTCCGGCCACAGATCACGAATATCGAGAATAACAGGGGCTTTAAATACCCTTTTGGCAAACAATCCGACAATGCCCATAAATAGGGGTGGAGAAGTAACTAAAATAACATCAACTGGTTTTTTGATATGAAAAAGCATTGCCAGCATTTTAAACATGATATCTAAAAAGTGAAGCAACCGAAGTAACATATTACTCATATATCTTTTGAAAAATGGAGAAACACGGATGACATCATTTTGACTCCCAGTCATTGACCAAAACGCGCTCTCCTCTTCATAAATTTGTCGATTGGGATAACAAGGCTCTGTTGTTAATACAGTAACTTCATATTGATCTTCTTTAAGCAGCTGCCGAAGATTTTTCATTCGATTCGCCGCACTGCCAATTTCAGGATAGTAATTTTGAGTGATCATTAAAAGATGTTTCATACAGACTTTACTTCCACTCCCTCCCAAACCTTTTGTCACATTTATCATAAAAGACGAATATTAATTTCATTTGAAGGTAGCGTAAAGGGTTCATTAAGGTGTTTGGGAATAAAGTCGCAATGTTCAAGCCTAAATAGAGGCTTCATAGGGGGATCATGTAGTGCCTATCTCATGCGGGCATCAGAAAACTTGGCTTGACCGCTTCGCTGAAACTCCTGATGTGATTCTTGCAAATCACACACGTAGGGTGCCCGCAAGCCTTCGATGGCGAAAGTCAAGGTTACAACACTTATACTCTCTTCCTTTATGAACGTCAGCAAAGTTATAGGTTCCGATAATAAAATAAAAACAACCACCTTCTCGATGGTTGTTAAACAGCTTAACGCGCTTTATAAGCTTTAATTAAATAAACGGGTAAAACGAGCATTCGCCGCCAGCGTGACGGCTGATTTATGAGGCGATACAGCCACTCCAAATTGGCTTTTCGCCAAACAAGCGGTGCACGTTTGACCTCACCAGCTAAAACATCAAAACTCCCACCTACTCCAATAAAAAGCCCCTTGGTCATCTGTCTGCGATACTTGTCAATCCACTGCTCCTGACGGGGAAAGCCTAATCCTACCAGAATAATGTCGGGAGATTTTGACTTGATATCGGCCATAATAGAGGGATCATTTAAGTCAAAAAAGCCATGATGATACCCCACGATATTTAGTCTTGGGTATAGTTGCTGTGCATAGGCTGATGCCCTTTCAATAACATCTGGCTTTGCCCCTAAGAAATAGACTGAATACCCTTTGTCCACTGCTAAGGTAAATAATTGATGCACTAAGTCATAGCCTGCTAAACGTTCTTGAATCGGCCTCTTTAAAATCTTCGACCCTATAACAATGCCAATCCCATCTGGCGTTATATAATCTGCCTTGTTCAAGATTTCAGCATACGCTTTATCTTTTTCTGCATACATCATGATTTCTGGATTAGCTGTCACAACAAAGGTCTGCTGCTTCTGGCTCAATCGCTCATCCATTTCCGCTACAAGAGCATCCATACTGCCAGTGATAAATTCCGTTCCTAAAACATTCACCGTATCCAAATTCATTCATCCTTAATGATATCGATTCATAATGATACTGACGATTCTTTCAGAAGCTCGTCCATCTCCAAAGGGATTAGCTGCTTTAGCCATGGTCTCATATTTATTCGTATCCGTTAATAATTCTTTGGCACTTTCATAAACATCATCTTCCTTGGTTCCGACAAGCTTTAATGTGCCTGCTTGTACCCCTTCAGGCCGCTCGGTAGTATCTCTTAAAACCAAAACAGGAACCCCAAAGGTCGGTGCTTCTTCTTGCACCCCACCAGAATCCGTCATAATTAAATGGGCCTTGGCTTGAAAGTTGTGAAAATCAATCACACCCAATGGCTCAATCAGCTGTATTCTTGGATGGTTAAGCTCTGCCTGAGCAAGCTCACGCACCGCGGGATTCAAATGAACGGGATAGACCGCATAGAGATCTTCTTGTTCATCAACGATACGGCGAATCGCCCGAAACATCCCCCGCATTTTTTCTCCAAGATTCTCACGACGGTGAGCGGTAATAAGCAGCATCTTTCGATCACCGATTTCCTCTAAAACAGGGTGGCTATAGTTCTCACGCACAGTGGTTGTTAGCGCATCAATAACCGTATTCCCGGTAACAAATATTGAGTCTTGTGACTTATTTTCTTTTAAAAGGTGCTCAGCAGCGAGATCTGTCGGCGCAAAATGTAAGTCTGCAAGCACGCCGGTGAGCTGGCGGTTCATCTCTTCAGGATAAGGAGAATATTTATTATATGTACGCAGCCCTGCCTCCACATGGCCAACCGGAATCTGATTGTAAAACGCAGCTAAACCTCCAACAAAGCTGGTCGTTGTGTCACCATGAACAAGGACAAGATCTGGCTTCACTTCTTTTAAAACTTGATCTAATCCTGATAACGCTTTGACGGTGATATCTGATAAGGTTTGTCTTTCTTTCATAATATGCAAATCAAAATCAGGCTTTATGTTAAAGACCGCTAATACTTGGTCAAGCATTTCCCGATGCTGGGCTGTAACGGTGACGATAGATTCAATTTGTTCAGGATGCTTATTCAGCTCAAGAACTAAAGGCGCCATTTTAACGGCTTCCGGTCTTGTACCAAAAATAGTCATTACTTTTATTTTACCCATACATACACCTCTATCATTATAGTCTTGACACATTACCTCTATAATATTAGAAAACACTAGGAAAGGGAATATCCACAAGAATAATAAGTGATATTTTACAAATTTTTTGGCACACTTTGAATAATAATGTCTCTTATTTTGTGCACTATAATGCCCTTTCCCAGCTCTGCTTTCTAGTGTGAGAGAAAAGTGTTTATGAGAGTAGAGCGTCATGCCATATGCTATAATAAAAGCAATCTTAAGAAAATGGGGGGATTTTATGGACACTCAATTTTTCAGCAGCAATCGTGAACGCTTTGTCAATCAGCTTGAAGATCGCTCATTAGCTGTTTTCTTTGCAGGACAAGCACCGCAATCCTCTGGGGATCAGCTTCATCCCTTTGTACCCAATCGCAATTTCTATTATTTAAGTGGTATCGACGAGCCACATATTATTCTCGTTATGGCTAAATTTAATGGTAAGGTTACCGAGCATCTTTTTGTTGAACGGCCGGACCCGATCATGGCGAAATGGATCGGTGAAAGCATGACACCTGAAGAAGCAGAGGATGCGTCGGGCATTTCAAATGTTGAATTTTTGGAGGACTTTAAGTCATTTATACAAAATCAGCTGCTGGCGAAACCGTATCAGCACATGTATCTTGATCTAGAAAAACGCAGCTGGGATGCCGCACAAACGCCTGCTCAAGCCTTTGCCCAAGAAGTATCCAGCCGTTATCCTTCTGTTCAATTACATAACGCTTACCATACCATTTGTGACATGCGCTTAATCAAAACACAAGAAGAAATCGCTGAGATTAAAGAAGCCGGACGAATCACCTCTGAGGGCATTAAACACTTAATGCGCCATGCTAAGCCTGGTATGAAAGAATATGAGCTTGAAGCGTATTTCGATTTTGTCTTAAAAACACACGGGGTTAAGCATCATGCCTTCCATACCATTGCTGCCAGTGGGGAAAATGCAACGGTGTTACACTATGAGGATAATAATGACACTGTCAATGATGGCGAGCTCGTCTTATTGGATCTAGGTGCCCAATGGAACTATTACAACGGTGATATTTCCTACACCTTCCCAGTCAACGGTAAATTTACCGAGCGGCAAAAAACCATTTATAATATCGTCCTTAAGGCCTTGCATGAAATAAGTGCTATGATCAAGCCAGGTGTGCCTTTTGGGGACTTACAAGCGGCTACCCGTCGCCTTCTCGCTGAAGAATGCATCAAAATTGGATTAATTGATGATCCAGAGGATATCTCTGAATACTATTTCCATGGGGTCAGCCACTCTCTTGGCCTTGATACACATGATGTCGGCGCTATTCGTGAAAGAAAGCTCGAACCAGGCATGGTCATCACTGTAGAACCTGGCCTGTATATCCCTGAAGAAGGCATCGGCATACGCATCGAAGACGATGTTGCTGTTACAGCAAACGGTCATGAAAATCTAACACCTGACCTTCCAAGAACCGTCGAAGAAATCGAAGCCTTTCTTGCTGAAAATCGTTAATAGTAAAAGGAAAAGAGGAGTGGGGTAGAGTGATATGCTCCCCTTACGGTAGACAGATTAAAAAACAAAAATCTGTTTTACCGTAAGGGGAGTTTTTCTGTGTCTAAGAGAGGATACACCGTCGAGTTTAAATAT
>NZ_BMIR01000026.1 GCF_014642655.1 Pullulanibacillus camelliae | reverse complement strand
TATGGTTAAAAGTTAAATCTTGGCGTCATTTAAAAGGTTTCCCTTTTTGCGCTTGGCTTTTGTTCAGTTTTAAAAGAACGATCGCGCTGTCTTTCAATGACAGCTCAATTATCATAACACAGAACCACATCAGACGTCAATAACTTTTTTAATGGAGTACTGACATTCTTTAATGGCGACTTGAATAATATATCACATAAAACGAGTTTGAGTCAAGGTGAAAAATTTTATGCAATAAGCTCATAAATTTTAGTGTCGACAAATATATTAGCATCCCAATAGGTCAGTGTCAATATGTCTCAATCAGTATAAGAATTTTAATCTAAAAACTTTCATCGTATTCTCTTCGCAAATACTTTATGCACTGTTCACTAGGGGTAAAACGTTTCATGATTTTAAACAATCCTTGATATCGCTCCTCCATCGCTCGACGAACAATATGATTCATCTCATCATCCGCCATCTCCGTGCTTAATTCTTCTAACTCCTTTTTTAGAAGGTATTCTATCTCTCTTACTTCTTCATCTCTAAGAAGGACACCAAGCACCTTTCATCAACTCCATCATTCCAAAATGTTTTCGTGTTTTCAAATTGTAATCTAGTCATATCCTGTCCAAACAAAAATAAAATAGTACAAACCGTTTGACGGGAGGCAAGCCTATGCTCTTTATCTGGATATTGAATGGGCGTAAAATTAAAAACCTATTATTTATTTTAGTTGCCGCCTTCTTTGCTGCTTTAGTTGCCTATATCCAAAATGAAGAAGTGACCGTTTTTTCGACCTCTAATGGGCCGCGTGCTTTATCTAATGTAGAAACGAGTAAAAAACAGACAGCTTTAACCTTCGATGTCGGCTGGGGAGACGATAATCTAGAGCCTATAATAGACTACCTTGATGAAAACAGAATTCATGCAACGATCTTCATTACAGGTGAATGGGCGGAGCGTCATACAGAATTAGTAGAAGAGATGAAGAGCAAGGGATTTGAAATTGAATCTCATGGTTATAATCACGAACCTTATACCGCTCTAAAATCTAATGAAATCACGAAGGATATCTCTCTTGCCAATACAGCGATCGAAAAGGCTGGGGGAGGGAAACCCACCTATATCCGTCCCCCTGAAGGGAAAATCAATAAAGAGGTGATCAAGACCGTAGGCACTACTCAGCAGCAAATGGTCCTTTGGAGTGTTAATCCGCAAGATTGGAAATCACAGAATGCACAAAAGATTGCTCAGGAGGTTATCCAGAACACCAAAAAGGGAAGCATTATCAGACTACATGGCTCCGATTCAGCCATACAAACCCTTAAAGCATTACCTGTCATCATTAAGGAGCTAAAACAAAAGGGCTTCACCTTTGTCACTTTAACAGAACTCGTTTCTGATTCAACGCTCAACACCGAAAACATCGATTAGGCCTTGGGGCTGGAACAGAAGTATTCAGCTCATAGAGAATCCGGACGCATTCACAATTTTAAAGGCATGCGTTCGGATTTTTGAGTAAATCATGAAAAAACATTCGCTTGCCACGGGCACCGCATCACGCGCGCAGGATGCGCTAGCCTCGGTGTTATCACATGGATGTGATGTTTTTAGCCGAAGTGCCTTGAAAAATGTAAGATGCTTAGACTAAAAAGCCCCTGTTCCTTCGTCTGCTAGACTTGCTTCGTCGTCAGCTTCCTCTGAACAACGCATCGTTTATTCATGCAGTAACCTTCGCCCCGTTCTCGAAGAAATCTCCATATTTTGACTACGCTTTCGGTTTCCCTGGCCACTTTTAAAATCTTATCGTTTGGTATGAGGTCGATCTCTTTCGTTTTGTCTTATCCTCTTAATTTCTCACCCTTCTATAGACATCCGCGCACTGCTTTCATTTTTTTCTCTCATTCATTGGGGGAGCCCTTTAATTTTTCCACCTTATATCGTTTGAAAAACTTGGTCATGCGCCATCCCACTTTGGTTCGCTGATGTGAGACTTATACTTTTTCCTTAAATCGCTTCAGGAAAATTCAAGTACAAAAAAAGAAGACCGTCACTGCGTCTCCTTTAATAAACGATGTAATTTTAACATTTGATAGGCGTTGCAGACAACCAAGGTTAGCCCCATAACCCAAAACATGCTGTTTTCCTTTTGTCTGAGCACGGGTAACCACTCTAGTGTCGTCACAACAAACATAAAAAACAAAGCAGGTATGTAAGCAATTTTATTCGTTTCTCTCTTTTTCACCTCGGCGATCACAAGCGCAATAATAAAGAGAACAACCGGAGGAATAAGATAACCGATAACGCTCTCCCCATGTCCAAAGGCTTTATAGCGTAAATAGATAAAATCAACAAAGGTTACAACTATGAGAAACCATTGTACAATCCCCCATCGGGAGTGCGAGCGAAAGATTCCTAAAGCAATGCGATGCAAGGTTAAATAGAAGAAAAAACCCATTTGGCTAATAACACTGAACAGACCACCAAGGACAAAAATGACAAAAAGGTTGATAAAAAATCCACTGATATGCCCATCACGAAGGCCGTGTAGTTGGGAATGCCATTGCACAATGATACCAATGACTAGCCCTACAACGCAGCCCAATAATAACGTTTTCAAAAAAAGCGATACCCATTTTCTTATGCTCACCCAACATCCCCCAAATCATCTGTCACACTCATTTTACCAAGGGTATCTGAAAAAGCCAACCAGGATTTTTCTGCTCAGAATAAAATACCCTTCTGAACGCCATCTTAAAGGATAGGTTAAATCATCTACTTCTTATCGATCAACCGTCTTCTTATCCCTTTCCTAATACTGTAGAAAAAGGAGGCTATATCAAAAGTGAAAACCCTTCGTAGGACATGTTATCTTTTTCTGTTTATTTTTCTGGTAACAGGCTGTTCCTCTCAGCCTTCTACCCAGGGGAATGAACCTGATTACCAAGCCACTAAAAAAATGGTCATCGATATGCTAAAAAGTGATGAGGGTAAGAAAGCTCTTCAAGATATATTAGGCAGTGAGCAATTTCAAAAGCAACTCGTGATGAATCAGGATTTTGTAAAAAAAACGATTACAGACTCCCTGACCTCTGATAAATCAAAAGCCTTGTGGACACAAATGATTGCTGACCCTGAATTTTCGAACAAACTGGCTCAGACCATGCAAAAAAATAACGAAAAGATACTTAAACAATTGATGAAGGACCCCTCTTATCAGCAATCCATGATGAGTATTTTGAAAGCACCAGAGCTCCAAGATCAATATTTAGATCTATTAGCAACGGAACCCTTTAGAAAACAAATCCAAAAAGAAATCATCGAAACCATGGAAAGCCCACTCTTCCGTACACAGATCACTCAAGCGCTTGAGAGCACTGTTAAGGAAGAAATGAAAAAAGGAAACAATAGCGAAGAACAAAAGGCAAGCCAAGCTTCTCAATAAACCTTGGCTACGCCTAGAGCAAACACTATTGCAAAAAGCCGAGGCTTGGTCCTCGGCTTTCCTTTTGCTTTAATCAGACAGTTTATCAATCACCTTTGTCGCGATCTCTATATAGATCTGACCCACCCTATGATCTCCTGCATAAACGGATGGGGCAAAGACATCCTCTTGTTCATCAGGCTGATCCAAAGGAATTTGACCGAGAAGATCCGTTTCAAGCACTTCACTCAGCTTCTCGCCACCGCCCTTGCCAAACACGTACTCCTTCTCTCCAGTTACCTTGCTTTCAAAATAGGACATGTTCTCGATAACCCCAAGAATATTATGCTCCGTCTTAATGGCCATTGCCCCCGCACGCGCTGCAACAAAGGCCGCTGTCGCATGAGGCGTTGTGACAATAATCTCTTGACAATGTGGAATCATGGAATGCACATCCATCGCAACATCCCCCGTTCCAGGAGGAAGATCAAGAATTAAATAATCGAGGTCTCCCCAATCCACTTCGGTAAAGAAATTATTCAACATTTTTCCAAGCATCGGTCCTCGCCAAATGACTGGAGAATTATCTTCTACAAAGAACCCCATGGAAATCACTTTAACACCAAAGCGTTCAACAGGAATAATCCGCTTGTCCACGACTTGAGGACGATTTTCAATCCCCATCATATCAGGAACGCTAAATCCATAAATATCGGCATCAAGAATCCCTACCTTTTTCCCTAAACGATTCAAGGCAACAGCAAGGTTAACCGACACCGTTGATTTACCAACGCCGCCTTTACCACTGGCAATGGCAATAAACTTTGTTTTGCTTCCTTTAGACAAAAGGGTTGGCCGACCTTCAGGAATACCACCTAATTGATCGATTTCTTCTTCGGTTAAAGGCTCAAACCTTAAACCCACAGATTCCGCCCCTGCTTTTTTAAGCTTTTGGACAATCTCTTGTTGAACCTGCATTTGCTCAGCAGTTTGCGTTTTAGCGAGGGCGACCTTGACGCTCACAAAGGACTCGGCTATTTTGATTTCCCGCACACCATTGGTCTCAACAATATTTTTATGTAAATGTGGATCGGTTACTGTTTGAAGCACTTCAAGGACGTGCTCTTTCGTGATCATATATAGACCTCCTTCAACTCTACACTTAGTATAACAATTTCCCAGTAAAAAAGAAAAAAAGAAGTCCAGTTTTAAAAAATACTGATTATTTTAATTAATCAAATTAAAAAGACCGGACACTTTGACCCACATAAAAAAGAGCCCTTAAGACGCTGGCTCTTTCTCATTTGTATAATATCGAAAAATCCCTTTATAGATCGACTCGGCTATTTTATTTTGATACTTATTTTTTACCAGCAAGCTTCTCTCCACATCATTAGATAAAAATCCAACCTCCACTAAAGAAGAGGGAACTGTCGATTGTTTCAGTAGAAATACGTGCTCTATCGCTTTGGCTTGCCGATCTGTATTTGCAAGATCCTTACGAAGGGAATCCTGGATAAAAGAGGCTAATTTCTTATTCTCATCTGATTTAGGGTGATAAAAGGTTTGAGCTCCCCGCCACTTAGACGACGGTATTTTATTCAAATGAATGCTGATAAACATATCGGGATCAGACTTTTTGATGATATCCAATCGTCTATTCAAGTCCTGTGATTTACGATTGCTCAACCCTTTTGTATCTTCATCAGCAAGATCTACATCGCGCTCTCGTGTCATGATAACAAGCGCCCCGGCCTCTTGAAGGTAGTCCCTGACTTTTTTAGTTATTTCCAGGGCAATATCATCCTCTTGGACATCATTGCTATCCGCACCACCATCCGGACCCCCATGCCCAGGATCCAATATAATGATTCTGCCCGCTAGAGGCAAGTTCCAGTGCTCCCACGAATTTCTTGTTAAGACTTCATAATTAAGTATCAATATAAGTAATAAAACCCCTAATATTATAATTGCCTTTTTAAAACGTCCTTGCATGAATTATACCCTCCATCCCAACCAATGCATGTCCTTATACATCTATATGGGACAAGGGCAAAATATATGAAAAAAATATTGTATTAGTGCAATTTCAGTCGATAGCGGCGAACCGCACTATCTAACCCTTCCTTCCACCAATAATATAAAAAGTCTTTGCAGGCTTTATATAGCGTCTGCACCATAATTTGATCCGGAGCATACCAAAACATCCAAAAGTCAAATAAATCATCTGTCAATAGCTTAAATGGTTTTTCACTTCGCATGTATATGTCTTGAACATCTTCACCATAGTAGCCGTGCCTTCCATAAGAAGCACCGAGTAAGTAAGCCTCTATAGCATAATCCAAGCACATATCTGAAATCGTTTGGCGGTAGCCCCCAATGACCACTTGAAGAAAGGGATCGAAGTAATCCGAAATGACGGTTTCAACCTCGGGAATTGAAAGCTCTCTTAATGTCTTTCGTTCAAAGTCGAGCTGTTTATTGCGATATTTATCATGAAAATTCATGATTGTTCCCATCCATTTCTCCTCCTTTCATTCTTAGTCTTTACCAAGAGGAAAATGGAATGCTAACACCTTTTGCCATGGAAAAGTTTAATGCCCAAGTGATAAAAAAATTATATATTCTGAAATGAACAAAGCTATACATTTAATGGCTTCTTACAAGCGAAAAATTTGTTTCTATACCTCACGTGATACTTTACTTCATGTTCGTTTTGATTATGATTGCTCTAGAGTTGGTCTTCAGAAAAACGACTAACCGGCAGTACACACCCAAGCCCTTTCTCTCTGTTTTTGTCCGTATGAATATCCCAATAAAGTGAAAAGATAAGGAAAGCCGTCATATACGATAACCGAAGATGCATTGCCGATTCGAATAACCCCTGATCTTTAATCCCTACTTATTCATCTTTCCCATATTTTTTCATAATCATGAAGTAAATTAAAGCAACATCTTTGGTACTTTATCTTTCCTTTAAATTTTTGAACACATTATCGTATTCTTGGAATGTTTCAGTTAGCATTTCTAACCATTCGGTATCCACCCGACCTTTCCACTTCCCCTTTTATTTAAAATCATTCGATCTTCTTCTACATCACATTCAATTACATCACTACGTTTTACATTTAAAATGTCAACTATTTTCTTCGGTAATCCGACACTAAGGCTATTTCCCGTTCGAGTGACTTTGCGAGGTTCCTTCATCTCAATCACGCTCCTTTAATCTCCCTATGGCTTATAAATAATTATATAATTACATTTTCACCCACGCTTTCGAAAGTGATCGTGAAAATAGCAAGAGTAGGCTTTAGCCTTTTATATCGGTGAACTCGCCACTCTGAAAAATAACACTGAATAAAGAACGTAAACTTTCATACAAAAAACCCTCTCTGCTTTATAAAAGCAAAGAGGGTAAACCCTTGGTGTATAAGGTTTATTAACGTTTTGAGAACTGTGGTGCACGACGAGCGCCTTTAAGACCGTATTTCTTACGTTCTTTCATACGTGGGTCACGTGTTAGGTAACCGGCACGCTTAAGGGCTGGGCGGAACTCAGGATCCGCTTGTAATAATGCACGAGCAATACCATGACGGATAGCGCCTGCTTGACCAGTAAAGCCTCCACCATTTACATTGACTAATACATCATATTTTCCTTCTGTGTCAGTTTCTACTAAAGGTTGTTTGATTACTTTTTTCAAGGTTTCAAAAGCCATGTAATCATCGATGTCGCGTTTGTTGATTGTAATTCTGCCATCCCCAGGAACAAGGCGGACACGAGCAACGGATTTTTTACGACGGCCTGTACCTATATATTGCACTTGTGCCAATGGTTTCCCTCCTATCAGATTAACCTCTTAATTGGTAGCTTTCAGGTTTTTGTGCTTGATGTGGATGTTCACTGCCTGCGTAGACATGAAGCTTTTTAGCCATTTTACGACCTAAGCTATTGTGTGGTAACATCCCTTTGATTGTTCTTTCAAGCAATTCACGAGGATATTTATCACGCATTTCAGCTGCTGTACGCTCTCTAAGACCGCCAGCCCATCCGCTATGGTTATAATATTTTTTATCTTGAAGTTTCTTACCAGTAAACTCAATTTTTTCAGCATTAATGATGATAACATTATCACCAGTATCAACATGTGGTGTGTAGATTGGCTTATGTTTGCCACGCAAAATGGATGCGACTTCACTTGCTAAACGACCAATTGTTTGGCCTTCTGCGTCAACAACCAACCATTTGCGTTCTACGTCTTGTGCTTTTGCCATATAAGTGGTACGCACAGTATTCCCTCCTCTAAAGGCGTCATTTCTTTATAAAAATCCATCTATATAGTTTACGGGGCTATTAGTGGTTCATTTATAGAAATGCCACATCATAATATATAATAAATACGGCTTTATGTCAAGGTCAATTTGCATTTACAGCATGTGAATTATCCGTGTCATAGCCAACCTCCCAGAGATATAACCCCTGTGGTGGCGCTGTAGCAAAAGCTTTCCTGCGATCTTTCGTCTCAAGGATTGCAGCAATAGCTGCAGGAGGCGCCTTGCCTTGCCCAACAGCCAGTAAATTGCCCACCGCAATCCGGACCATTTGGTAGAGAAAGCCGCTGCCCACCATAGCGATGACGAGCTCATCTCCCTGCTGCTCAATCCGCACATCATAGACTGTCCTCACTTTGTCTACCACCTGCGTGCCCGCAGCACAAAAGGCTGAAAAATCATGGGTCCCTATGATATGTGTAGTGGCTTCGCGCATAGCTTGAATATCTAAAATATCAGGGACATGATAAGTGTAGAAGCGCCGAAACAGGTCTGCTTCCTTGCGATTCAGAATCCGATAGCGGTATTCCTTCTGACTCACGTCAAAACGGGCATGAAAATCATCGGCAACACCCTGAGCCTGCTTAATTAAAATATCATCTGGAAGCAATGTATTCAGCGCTCTGCACCAATTTTCCTCTGGAATCGCTAAAGGACTATCAAAATGAATGGTTTGACCGACAGCATGGACGCCAGCGTCAGTTCTACCTGATGCAGTGACTCGGATAGCCTTTCCCTTGTGCATCCGCTTCAGAGCTGCTTCCAGCTCCTCCTGGACCGTTCTCTGATTAGGCTGAACCTGATAGCCCGAGAATCTCGTCCCATCGTAGGCTATCACACATTTTAATCGCGCCAATAAGGTCAACTCCTTAACAGCCATAGCACAGGAATTAATAGAAAAATGAGAATGAGCAGGCTCGTATCACGTAGACCCCAATGGAATACACGTAATTTTGTCCGCCCTTCATCCCCCCGATACCCCCGCGCCTCCATGGCCATGGCTAAATCCTCAGCCCGTCTAAAGGCACTGATGAATAATGGAATAAGCAAAGGTAAGATCGCCTTTATACGCTGCAGGAGCGGTCCAGAAGAGAATTCTACTCCTCTTGCTGCTTGGGCCTTCATGATTTTTTCGGTTTCCTCCATAAGCGTCGGAATAAAACGTAGCGAAATAGACATCATTAATGCAAATTCATGGACGGGGAAACGAATTTTTTTCAAGGGTCCCAGCAGGCTTTCTAATCCATCAGTGATATCAATTGGCGTTGTCGTCAGGGTCAACAAGGTGGTCGAGATGACAATCATCAACAGTCTAATTGAAATGAGTGCCGCCTGCCGCAACCCGCCTGTCGTTAATTGAAACCACCCATAGCCAAAGAGTTCATGGCCGCTTCGTGTAAAAAAAGCATTTAATAAGAACGTAAGGATAATCACAAATAAAATTGGCCTTAACCCTCTGTAAATAAATCTTAACTGAACTTGTGAAAGCAAAATCGCGGCACAGGTTACAGCAGCTAAAACAGCATAGCTTAACCAGCTATTGGCGATAAAAACGATGATGACAAAGGCAAAGACAGCAATGAGCTTGGAGCGGGGATCCATACGGTGAATGACCGATTGACCCGGTACGTATTGTCCGATAATGATATTCATACCCCATCCCACTCCTTCTTCAAACGCTCAGCAATGTAATCCGCTGTCTCATCAATGCCGAAGAGAGGCGTGACAAAATCTTTCTCTGCCTTTGCGCTCAAAAGCTGCAGGAATCGCATGGTCTGCGGGATATCTAAACCAAGCTGATTTAAACGATCCACATCCTGAAAGACAACCTCCGGGCGGTCCTTAACCACCAGATGTCCCCGATCCATGACCATGACCTCATCAGAGTAGAGCGCTGCATCATCCATATTGTGAGTGACCATTATCGTTGTCAGCCCCTCACGTTTATTTAAATGAACAAATAAATCCATGATCTCGCGATGCCCTCTAGGATCTAACCCTGCCGTCGGTTCATCGAGTATAAGTACCTCTGGCTCTATCGCCAAAATACCGGCGATCGCTACCCGACGCATTTGTCCGCCGCTTAAATCAAAGGGGGATTTTTCCAGAATTGTCTTAGGGAGATGCACAAGCTCAACGGCTTTATGCGCTCTTCGCCGCGCCTCATCCGTTGAAACACCAAAATTAATCGGGCCAAACATGATGTCTTTTTCAACGGTTTCTTCAAACAACTGGTGTTCAGGGTATTGAAAGACCATACCTACCTTTTGCCGTAAAGCCTTCAAATCCTTTGTTTTGCTGCCTGAGGCAAGCACGGTATTGCCAACGATCACTTCACCCCGGGTTGGCTTTAATAGGCCATTGAGATGCTGCAGGAGCGAGGACTTTCCAGAGCCCGTATGTCCAATAATCGTTAAAAAGGTACCCGAGGCAATTGACACGTTAATATCCTGAAGGGCAATACGTTCAAAAGGAGAATTCGGTTGATAAACATGAGTTAAATTTTTGATGATAATGTCCACAGTTCGTCCACCAATTCCTTTTGCGTAAAAGCTTTATCAGATAATTGAATATGACCATGTTCTTTAAGCGCTTGACGCAGCTTCACCGTAAAAGGCAAATCCAATCCAAGTTCAACAAGCCCCTCTGGCTCCATAAAAATATGAGAAGGCTGACCTTCTCGTACCACTTTGCCGCGATCCATGACGACCATGCGATCAGCACTAGAGGCTTCCTCTAAATCATGGGTAATGGATATCACGGTTATCCCCTTTTCCTCATTCAAACGCCGCATGACATCGAGGACATCCTTTTTCCCCCGCGGATCTAACATCGATGTCGCTTCATCTAAAATAACAATTGCGGGCTCTAAAGCAATGATCCCAGCAATCGCCACACGCTGCTTCTGTCCTCCTGATAAACGGTGAGGCTCACGCTCTGCAAATTCCTGCATATCGACAGCCTTTAGGGACGCCTCAAGACGTTTGAGCATATCCCCGCGCTCTATCCCGTGGTTTTCCATCCCAAAAGCCACATCATCTCTGACCGTCGTCCCAACAAATTGGTTATCAGGATTTTGAAAGACCATGCCAACAAGCCTGCGAATTTCCCAAAGCGCATTAGCATCTGTGATGGCATTGTCCCTCACCTTGATCTCGCCCTTTTCCGGCATTAATAGCCCATTGAGACATTTAGCCAGCGTCGACTTGCCAGACCCATTGTGTCCGGTAATCGCTAACCATTCCCCTGAATACACATCTAAATGAATATCCTGAAGCGCCCAATCCTCTGCATCATCCGCATATCTAAACCATACATTATCTATGGTGATGATCGTCTCTTTATCCAATGAATCACCCCTCGCATAGAACGTGAGTGTAAAGAAAGGAAACCCCTCTGGTACGCCTCATATGATGTTTCAAATCATACATTAAGGTGGCCCGCAAGTTCTCAGATGGCGAAAGTCGAAGCCTGAACTTATGCTCTCTTCCTTTATGAGCGTAAGAGAAGTTATAAATTCTGAAAGTATAAAGAAAAAAAGGGCAATAAAGCCAAGGCCTTATCAACCCGCTTTGCCCTTTTGATGTTTATACTAATTCGATGATAGCCTGTTCCGCGTTGTCACCACGGCGAGGTCCTAGCTTAAGGATGCGTGTATATCCACCTTGACGTTCTTGGTAACGAGATGCAATGTCATCAAATAATTTTTGGACAGCATATTGTCCTGTTTCTTCATTCGCAACTTCATTACGAACAAATGAAGCGGCTTGACGGCGGGCATGTAAATCGCCGCGCTTACCTAAAGTGATCAACTTCTCAACGATAGGACGTAATTCTTTAGCTTTGGCTTCAGTCGTCACAATTCTTTCATTGATGATTAAATCCGTAGCTAAATCTCGAAATAACGCCTTACGTGCAGAAGTATTTCGACCTAATTTTGCGTATGCCATTAAAGAACCCTCCTTTTCATCAGTCTAGTTTCTTTTTTGCGCAAAAAAGAAAGTTGGGACAGGTTTAATCTTCACTTCTTAAGCCCAAGCCTAAATCGGCGAGCTTTTCTTGCACTTCTTCAAGTGACTTACGACCTAGATTTCGAACCTTCATCATGTCTTCTTCAGACTTCTGAGCAAGCTCTTGAACTGTATTGATACCAGCGCGCTTAAGACAGTTATAAGACCTTACGGAAAGATCAAGTTCTTCGATCGTCATTTCTAGAACCTTTTCCTTTTGGTCCTCTTCTTTTTCGACCATGATTTCAGCATTTTGTGCTTGATCAGTCAGGCCAACAAAGATATTAAGATGTTCTGTTAAAATCTTAGCACCTAGAGAAACCGCCTCTTCAGGTCTAATACTACCGTCAGTCCACACATCGAGGGTTAACTTATCATAGTTGGTGACTTGACCGACACGCGTGTTTTCTACTTGGTAATTGACTCGAGAAACAGGCGTGTAAATCGAGTCAATAGGAATGACACCAATTGGCAGATCATCATGATTATTGCCTTCTGCCGGAACGTATCCTCTACCTTTTCTCGCTGTCATTCTCAGATGGAATCGAGCACCATCTGCTAGTGTTGCGATTACAAGATCAGGATTAAGGATCTCCACATCACTATCATGAATGATATCTGCTGCCGTTACAATTCCTTCACGTTGGACATCAATCTCGAGTGTTTTCTCTTCATCAGAGTAAATCTTCATTGCGAGATTCTTAATGTTAAGGATAATCGCGGTGACATCCTCAACAACACCATCCATTGTTGTAAATTCGTGCAGTACGTTATCAAACTGGACAGTAGACACTGCTGCACCCGGGAGGGAGGATAATAGAATACGTCTAAGGGAGTTCCCCATTGTCGCACCATATCCACGTTCCAACGGCTCTATGACAAATTTGCCATACTTCGCATCACGGCTTTTCGATTTCAATCATTCAACTAAACCCTCCTTCAATCGTAGAAACTCAGAGCAAGAAGCTTGCCCAAAAATATGGGCATGCAGCCTGAGCCTCTTTGAAAAGCTATCTCGTCCTTTACACATACTTGCCATTATAGACAGAAATGACGGTTTTAATACGGGTATTAGACGCGACGGCGTTTTGGCGGGCGGCATCCGTTATGAGGAACGGGTGTCACGTCACGAATTGCCGTTACTTCAAGACCTACTGCTTGCAAAGCACGGATTGCAGCTTCACGACCAGCACCAGGGCCTTTTACGGAAACTTCAATGGATTTCATACCATTTTCCATCGCTGTTTTTCCTGCCGTTTCAGCAGCAGTTTGCGCAGCATATGGAGTGGATTTACGTGAACCTTTGAATCCAAGACCACCAGCACTTGCCCAAGAAACCGTGTTACCATGTGGGTCTGTTACTGTGACAATCGTGTTGTTAAATGTTGAACGAATATGAGCGATACCGCTCTCGACATTCTTTTTGACACGACGCTTACGTCCTGTACGATTATCATTACGTTTAGCCATAACTGTTTAACCTCCCTTATTTTTTCTTGTTTGCCATGGTCCGACGTGGACCTTTTCTCGTACGAGAATTGTTTTTAGTGTTCTGTCCGCGAACTGGTAAGCCGCGACGGTGACGAATACCACGATAGGAACCAATCTCGATCAAGCGTTTGATGTTTAGGGAAACCTCACGACGAAGATCACCTTCAACTTTGTACTTGTCGACTTGTTCACGAATGCGACCTAACTCTTCTTCAGTTAAATCACGTACACGCGTATCTTCTGAAACATTTGCGTCTTTTAAGATGCTTTGCGCTGTCGTTTTTCCGATACCATATATATAGGTTAAAGAAATGACAATGCGTTTTTCTCTTGGTATATCAATACCTGCAATACGTGCCAAATGCGTACACCTCCTAACGGTTATCCTTGTTTTTGTTTATGTTTTGGGTTTTCACAAATCACCATGACGGTGCCCTTACGACGGATGACCTTACACTTTTCACATATGGGCTTTACCGACGGTCTAACTTTCACTTAAAAAACCTCCTTAGAGCGCAGGCTCTTATTAATTACGATAAGTGATCCTGCCGCGCGATAAATCGTACGGTGACAATTCTATCGTCACACGATCTCCAGGTAAAATTCGTATATAGTGCATACGCAGTTTACCCGATATGTGAGCTAGGATCTTATGGCCATTTTCTAGCTCAACACGAAACATAGCATTAGGTAAAGGCTCGATAACCGTACCCTCTACTTTAATGACGTCTTCTTTAGCCATCGATCGATTCACCCTTCCTTAGGTCACTATCATTTTCTTCTAAAAACTTCGCAATGGCAAATCGCAATTTACCGTTTGTGACTTTACCGGTTTCATCGATACTATTCTTCACTTCTACCGATATTTCGGAATGGAGCTCCAAATGATTCACATTCTTCTTTTTCGCCCGATCAAACTTCCGCTTATCACCATCAGCTACTTTTACGAAACGGTTGTCTATAATATCCACAACGACACAATATTTCCCTGCGTCTCTGCCCCTTACTATACGAACGATTTGACCGGGTATGGGAGTTGTATCCGATTCGCTAACCAATCAGTCATCACCTTCACTTAAGGCTTTTTAGAACTGGCAGCTGTCTCAACCTAGATCGTCATCCTGTTGACATCTCGTTATATCGACAAGGTGAACCTTGTTAGGACTATCACAGTCCAGATGACAGTATACTATATACTAGTCAACCGCTGATTTCAAGCCCTAAAGTTTTCCTGCTAGAGGTCCCCTAGAATCGCTTCGATGGATTGAAATACGTCATCGATGTTCCGGTTGCCGTCGATCTCATGTAAACTGCCTTTATTTCTATAAAAAGATAGAAGCGGTTCTTGCTGTTTAATATTCACTTCGAGACGTGCCTTCACAGTTTCTTCTTTGTCGTCATCTCTTTGAAGAAGCTCTCCGCCACACTTATCACAAACCCCTTCAACCTTTGGTGGATTAAAGATGACATGATAAGTCGCGCCGCATTTGCTGCATACCCGTCGACCAGTAAGGCGTTCGAGTAGCATGCTTTCATCAACATTAATGTAAAGCACGGCGTCAATTTGGCGGTCGCTTTGTTTCAGCATATCTTCTAAAGCTTCTGCCTGAGCGATCGTTCGTGGAAATCCATCTAACAAAAAACCATTGCGGCAATCGTCTTTTTTTAGACGTTCATTAACGATTCCATTCGTGACCTCATCAGGCACCAGCTCACCAGCATCTAAAAATGTCTTTGCTTTTTTTCCTAATTCGGTTTCTTCTTTTATGGCTGCTCGGAACATATCCCCTGTAGAAATATGGGGAAGGCCATAGCGCTCAACGATGCGCTCTGCTTGTGTGCCTTTTCCTGCACCGGGAAGTCCCATTAGTATTAGGTTCATGCCACCACTCCACATTCCTCAATGAATTTCTGGTCTAGGTTGGCGTAAGGTCGTCTTACCTATTTTCTTATGAAGCCTCGGTAATGACGTTTAATCAATTGACTCTCAATCCGCTTCATGATGTCTAGCGCAACACCTGTGATAATTAAAAGACTCGTTCCACCAACACGGATATTGGCAGGAAGCTGAGCAATATCAACGAAAAGCATTGGCAAGACTGCAATGATTGCCAAGAATATAGAACCCGCTAAAGTCAAACGGTAAAGTATACGCGTGATATATTTCTCCGTCTGCTTTCCAGGGCGTATTCCTGGTATATAACCACCTTGCTTTTTCAAGTTATCGGCCATCTTTTCCGGATTAACTTGAACAAACGTATAGAAATACGTGAAAGCAATGATCAATGCAGCGTAGATAATCATCCCAGTTAAATGGGTATAATCAAAGGTTTTAATGATCCAGTTCGTCACTGCATTCTGTGAAAAAAAGCTTGCTATTGTTCTTGGTGTAATCAAAAGGGCGATGGCAAAGATAACAGGAATAACTCCTGCAGCATTGACTTTAATCGGCAAGTGAGTCGACTCCCCACCGTAAGTATTACGTCCTGCTGTACGCTTTGCATATTGAATTGGAATTTTTCTCATCCCTTGTTGGATGTAGATGGTTCCAACGATAATCGCGATGATAACCACCAAAATGATCAGCAAGTAAACAAGCTGTAAAAATAAGTTATCTGCACCTTGAATCTTTTGGGCATAAAGCTGATTGGCCGCATTCGGTATGCGTGCAACAATGCCTGCAAAAATAATAACAGATATGCCATTTCCTACACCATGTGAAGTGATTTGTTCTCCAAGCCACATCAGGAAAGAGGTACCTGCAGTTAAGACAAGGGCGATGAGTACGTAGGTTGCAATACTAGGACTTTGGACAAGACCTGGAAATTGAGCATTAAAGCCATATGCCATTCCAATCGCTTGAATAAATCCTAGAATAACCGTTCCATACCGTGTGACCTGTGCTAGCTTTCTCCGGCCCATTTCACCCTGTTTTGACCACTCAGTGAACTTTGGTACGACCTCCATTTGCAAAAGCTGAACAATGATAGAGGAGGTAATGTAAGGCATAATTCCCAATGCAAAGATTGAGAAGTTTTGTAATGCCCCACCACCAAATGTATTCAGAAATCCGAAAACCTGATTGCTTTCGAGATTAATAACACTGCTATCTACCTTAGGAACAGGTATGAAAGTTCCTACTCTAAAAATAATGAGCATTAGCAAAGTGAAAATGATTTTGCGTCGTATATCACCCACACGCAGTATGTTGGAGATCGTCTCAAACATTAAATCACCTCAGCTGTTCCACCGGCAGCTTCGATTGCACTCTTAGCAGACTCAGAGAATTTATGAGCTTTTACTGTAAGCTTGTTTTCGATCTGGCCTTTACCAAGAATCTTAATGCCGTCTTTGGCTTTGCTAACGATCCCTTCCTCAATCAATAACTCAGGTGTCACTTCAGTACCTTCCGCAAAGCGGTTCAGGGTAGCTAAGTTAACAATTGCATATTCTTTTCTTGTTGGATTCGTAAATCCACGTTTAGGTACACGTTGGATTAATGGATATTGTCCGCCTTCAAATCCTGGACGCACACCACCACCTGAACGTGACTTTTGACCTTTTTGACCACGGCCAGAGGTTTTACCTAAACCAGATCCGTAACCACGACCAACACGTTTGCGCTCTTTGCGGGAACCTTCAGCAGGCTTCAACTCATGTAGTTTCATTTCGGCACCTCCTACTTCTATAATGGTCAATGAATGTGTACTTAACGTACAATATTTCATTGACAATGCAATGCATACATTTATCGATCAACCACGTTTGCGCGGAGGACGCTGATTATTCAGCGACTTCTTCCACTTTTAACAAGTGTGAGACTTTGTTAATCATACCACGAATCGCGGGATTATCTTCTTGTACTACAGTTTGGTTCGTTTTTTTCAAACCGAGAGTTTTTACCGTAATTCTTTGACTCTTAGGACGTCCGATCACACTGTGAACGAGGGTGATTTCTAATTTTTTAGCCATTCTTTATCCCTCCCTTATCCTAACAATTCTTCAACGGATTTACCACGCAACTTTGCAACATCTTCTGCACGCTTTAAGCTTTGTAAGCCTTGAATCGTTGCCCGAACCATATTGATAGGATTATTTGAGCCTAAGGATTTAGAAAGGATATCGCCAACCCCTGCAAGTTCAAGAACGGCACGAACAGGTCCGCCAGCGATAATTCCAGTACCTTCTGCAGCTGGTTTTAAAAGCACACTACCTGCGCCGTATCTACCAGTGACCTGATGAGGAATAGAGGTATTAACGATCGGTACATTGATCATATTTTTCTTCGCAGCTTCAACGCCTTTGCGAATAGCTTCAGGTACTTCCTGTGCTTTACCCATACCGAAGCCAACATTGCCCTTTTTATCACCAACAACAACCAACGCAGCAAAACGGAAACGACGACCGCCTTTTACAACCTTTGCTACGCGATTGATGGCTACAACACGTTCTTCTAATTCAGACTTGTTACGCTCACGAGATTGCATGTATTTCCCTCCCTTTTCTTAGAATGTTAATCCAGCTTCACGAGCTGCATCTGCAAGAGCTTTTACGCGACCGTGGTAGAGGTAGCCCCCTCGGTCAAAGACGATTTCTTTTACGCCTTTTTCAAGAGCACGCTTGGCAACAAGTGCGCCAACCTTTTTTGCAGCTTCGATATCTGAACCCTTTTCAAGACCAACTTCTTTATCTAATGAAGAAGCAGCCACTAAAGTTTCACTTGTTTCATCGTTGATAACTTGCGCATAGATATGCTTAGATGAACGATATACATTTAAACGTGGGCGTACAGCCGTACCGGCTACACGACGACGAATATGCTTATGTCTTCTTTTACGAATCGCATTTTTATTTGGTTTCGTGATCATATTCTAGTCACTCCTTTCTGTTACAGATGACTATTTACCGGTCTTACCTTCTTTACGACGTACAACTTCGCCTTCATAACGAATCCCTTTACCTTTATAAGGCTCAGGTGAACGTACAGAACGAATGTTAGCTGCAACAGCGCCGACACGTTCTTTACTAATCCCTTTAACAATAACTTTGTTATTGCCGTTGACATCTATTTCAATTCCTTCTTCAGGAACGATCTCAACCGGATGGGAATAACCAACATTTAATACAAGATTCTTCCCTTGTTTGCTCGCTCTATAACCGACACCAACAAGCTCAAGCGTTTTTTCGTAACCCTTTGTTACACCCTCAACCATATTGCTGATGATGCTAGAGGTTGTTCCGTGTAATGAGCGATGCTGTTTTGAATCACTTGGACGTTCCACAGTGACTACATTGTCGTTAAGATTAATTTTCATATCAGGATGAAAAGTAAAGGCTAATTCTCCTTTTGGTCCTTTTACAACCACATGATTTTTTTCATCAATTGTGACCGTTACACCCTGTGGTACTTCTGTAGGTCTTAAACCAACACGAGACATGTAATGACACCTCCATTCCCTTATAGACGATTACCAAACGTATGCTAAAACTTCGCCGCCGACTTTTTGTTGACGGGCTTCTTTATCCGTGATGATACCTTTTGAAGTAGATACAATCGCGATACCAAGTCCGCCGAGAACACGAGGAACCTCGTCAGCTTTTGCATATACTCTTAGGCCAGGCTTGCTTATCCGTTTCAAACCTGTGATAACACGTTCTTGATTTTGACCATATTTTAAGAAAATGCGAAGTACGCCTTGCTTGTCATCTTCAACAAATTCCACATCTTTTACAAAACCTTCACGCTTTAAAATTTCAGCGATTTCTTTTTTCACTCTCGAACCTGGAAGCTCTAATGATTCGTGACGCACATTATTTGCATTCCGGATACGAGTAAGCATATCTGCTATCGGATCTGTCATGACCATTTGAGTGACCTCCTTCCCTAACTTGGGGTTTACCAGCTGGCTTTTTTGACGCCTGGGATTTGACCCTTGTAAGCTAATTCGCGGAAGCAAATGCGGCAAAGTTTAAACTTACGAAGGACAGAATGCGGACGTCCACAACGTTGGCATCGTGTATAATCTTGTACTTTGAATTTTTTTGGACGATTGTTTTTTGCAATCATTGATTTCTTAGCCAATGCGTTCCCTCCTTGCTTCCCTATTTTCTGAATGGCATTCCAAGCAATGTAAGAAGCTCTCTTGCTTCTTCATCAGTATTGGAAGTTGTAACAATTACAATATCCATTCCACGGACTTTATTAATTTTATCGTAATCAATTTCCGGGAAAATAAGCTGTTCACGAACACCTAATGTGTAGTTTCCACGACCATCGAATGATTTTGGAGAAACACCACGGAAATCACGCACACGAGGTAATGATACTGAGATCAATTTATCTAAGAACTCATACATTCTTTCGCCACGTAATGTCACTTTTGCACCGATAGGCATACCTTCACGAAGCTTAAAGCCCGCAATAGATTTTTTAGCGCGTGTAACGACAGGTTTTTGACCTGCAAGTGCAGTCAGTTCTTCAACGGCTTCATCAAGCACTTTTGAATTCTGAACCGCATCACCGATTCCCATGTTGATAACGATCTTTTCAACACCTGGAACTTGCATTTTATTGCTGTAATTAAATTTCTCAGTTAATGCAGCAACGACTTCACTGTTATACTTCTCTTTTAAACGATTCAAGCCAGTGACCTCCTTTCAGAAACAATTCTTATTTATCCAAAGGCTCGCCAGATTTTTTTGCAACGCGTACCTTTTTACCGTCCACTGTTTGGTAACCAACACGTGTTGGTTCATTCGTTTTCGGATCAAGTGGCATGACATTGGAAACATGGATTGGTGCTTCGATGTCTGTAATACCACCTTGTGGATTAACTTGTGAAGGTTTGGCGTGTTTTTTGACAATATTTACGCCTTCAACCAAGACACGATCTTTCTTTGGATAGGCTTCGAGGATAACTCCTTGTTTGCCTTTATCTTTTCCTGAGATAACTTGTACTTTATCTCCCTTTTTCACATGCATACTAGCCATTGTGAATCACGCACCTCCTTTTGGTCAAACCAACATATTATAAAACTTCCGGAGCGAGCGAGACAATTTTCATGAATTGTTTGTCGCGCAATTCGCGGGCTACCGGTCCAAAAATACGAGTCCCACGTGGGCTCTTATCATCACGGATAATTACGGCAGCATTTTCATCGAAACGGATATAGGAGCCATCAGCACGGCGCACACCACTGCGTGTACGAACAACAACAGCTTTAACAACTTCACCTTTTTTGACAACGCCTCCTGGTGTTGCTTGTTTTACCGTTGCAACGATGACGTCACCAATATTAGCAGTCTTACGACCAGATCCACCTAGAACCTTAATTGTTAAAACTTCACGAGCACCTGAATTGTCAGCAACCTTCAATCGGGTTTCTTGTTGAATCATTCAAAGGACCTCCCTTCGGATAACTTTCCGAACGCATTAGATAATTACGGCTTCTTCCACAACCTCGACGAGACGATATCTCTTGTCTTTAGATAATGGACGAGTTTCCATAATTCGAACAACATCACCAATTTTGGCAGTGTTTTGTTCATCATGCACTTTATACTTCTTGGAATATCTTACGCGTTTGCCATATAACGGAGCCTTTTTGTATGTTTCAACAAGCACCGTAATGGTTTTATCCATTTTATCGGAAATGACTTTACCGACATATGTCTTACGACTGTTCCGTTCTTCAGCCATTCAGGATTGCCTCCTTTCTGTTAGCCGTTTTGTATTTTTAGTTCACGTTCGCGTAGAACAGTTTTTGCACGAGCAATATCCTTGCGGACTTTACTGAGTTGAACTGGGTTTTCTAACTGCCCTGTTGCCAATTGAAAGCGAAGATTAAATAACTCCTCTTTCAACGATTTAATCTTTTGTTCAACTTCGGCAGTGGTCAAATTACGAATTTCATTAGCCTTCATTGACGTCACCACCCACTTCTTCACGTTTTACGAATTTAGTTTTAACAGGGAGTTTATGAGAGGCAAGACGCAACGCTTCACGAGCAACCTCTTCAGAAACGCCTCCGATTTCAAACATTATTTTTCCAGGCTTAACAACAGCAACCCAGCCTTCAGGAGCACCTTTACCAGAACCCATTCGGACTTCAAGAGGCTTTTTAGTGTACGGCTTTTGTGGGAAGATCTTGATCCATACTTTACCGCCACGCTTCATGTAACGTGTCATGGCAATACGCGCAGCCTCGATTTGACGGCTGGTAATCCATGAAGATGTTGTTGCTTGTAAACCAAATTCACCAAAGCTAACTTCAGTGCCGCCTTTCGCACGGCCTTTCATTCTGCCGCGATGTTGACGACGATATTTAACGCGTTTAGGCATCAACATATTATTGTCCTCCTTCCTTCTTGTTCGACCCTTTCGTCGGAAGGACTTCGCCGCGATAAATCCATACTTTTACACCAAGCTTACCGTAAGTGGTGTCTGCTTCTGCAGTGCCATAATCGATGTCTGCACGAAGTGTATGAAGCGGAACAGTTCCTTCGCTGTAGTCTTCAGAACGAGCAATATCAGCACCGCCAAGACGTCCAGAGACTTGTGTACGAATACCTTTAGCACCGGCACGCATTGTACGAGTGAGAGTTTGTTTTTGAGCACGACGCCATGCTACACGGTTTTCTAGCTGACGCGCGATATTTTCAGCAACAAGCTTAGCATCAAGATCGGCTTGTTTGATTTCAAAAATATTCACATGAACTTTTTTACCTGTTAAAGCATTAAGGGATTTGCGAAGTGCTTCTACTTCTGATCCACCCTTACCGATAACCATACCAGGCTTAGCAGTTTTAATAGTGACATTAATACGATTAGCTGCTCTTTCTAATTCAATAGATGACACAGCAGCATCCTTTAAACGTTCTTCGATATATTCACGAATTTTGATGTCTTCGTGTAGGTAATCGGCATAGTTTTTATCCGCATACCACTTGGATTCCCAATCACGGATGTATCCAATACGAAAACCATTAGGATTTACTTTTTGACCCACGCATTATCCCTCCTTCTTTTCTGAAACGATGATGGTGATGTGACTTGTGCGTTTATTAATTCTTCCTGCACGGCCTTGGGCACGTGGACGGAATCGTTTCAACGTAACGCCTTCATCAACGAATGCACTTTTAACGAACAAGCTGTCGGCTTCCATCTCATAGTTATGCTCTGCGTTGGCAATAGCTGATTTTAATAGCTTCTCAACAATCGGCGAAGCTGCCTTTGGTGTGTTCTTTAAGATTGCATAAGCTTCACCAACAGCTTTACCGCGAATAAGGTCTACGACCAGGCGAGCTTTACGAGGAGCAACACGAACTTGTCGTGCAATAGCTTTTGCTTCCATGTTTCTTTCCTCCTCTCGGGATTACTTAACGACCTGTCTTCTTATCGTCTTTGGAGTGTCCACGATATGTCCGAGTTGGTGCAAACTCTCCTAGTTTATGACCAACCATATCTTCAGTAACATAGACTGGTACATGTTTGCGTCCATCATAAACTGCGATCGTATGTCCAATGAACTCTGGGAAGATTGTTGAACGTCTTGACCATGTTCTGATCACTTTCTTGTCGTTGTTTTCATTGAGACCTTCAACTTTTTTCATGAGATGATCATCAACGAATGGTCCTTTTTTCAGGCTGCGACCCATGGGTCAACCTCCCTCCGTTTATTTACATAAATTCGATTACTTTTTCTTACGACGACGTACAATATATTTATCAGATGGCTTGTTGCGCTTTCTTGTCTTAAGACCAAGAGTTGGTTTGCCCCAAGGTGACATTGGTGATTTACGTCCGATTGGTGCGCGTCCTTCACCACCACCATGTGGGTGATCATTAGGGTTCATAACAGAACCACGAACTGTAGGACGAATGCCTTTCCAACGTGAACGACCAGCTTTACCAACTGTAACAAGCTCGTGTTCTAGGTTTCCGACTTGACCGACTGTTGCACGGCAAGTATCAAGAATCATACGCACTTCGCCAGATACCAAACGAACAAGAACATATTTCTCTTCTTTACCTAGGATCTGTGCTTCTGCACCAGCAGAACGTACAAGTTGTCCACCGTGTCCTGGCTTAAGCTCGATGTTATGAATGATTGTACCTACTGGGATGTTCTTAAGTGGAAGTGCATTCCCTGGTTTGATGTCAGCATCAGGGCCTGAAATAATCTCTGTACCCACTGTAACACCTTTAGGTGCAAGGATATAACGTTTTTCACCATCGGCGTAATGAACAAGAGCAATGTTTGCTGTACGGTTTGGATCGTACTCGATAGTAGCAATACGTCCTGGTACTCCGTCTTTATTACGCTTGAAATCGATGATACGATATTTGCGCTTATGACCGCCGCCTTGATGACGAACAGTTAGCCTACCTTGATTATTACGTCCAGCTTTTTTAGGTAGCGGAGCAAGCAACGATTTTTCTGGTTGATCTGTAGTGATATCACTGAAATCCAATGATGACATGTTACGACGGCCATTGGATGTTGGTTTATACTTCTTAATCGCCATGGTTTTTTCCCTCCTTCACTATTGATTCTGGCTTAAACACCTTCGTAGAAGTCTAATTCTTTGCTGTCAGGTGTTAGTGTAACAATAGCTTTTTTACGTTGTGCAGTATAACCCGAATAACGGCCATAGCGTTTGAGTTTACCTTTGTAATTCATCGTGTTTACTTTGGAAACCTTCACGCCGAAGATTTCTTCCACAGCACGTTTAATTTCGGATTTGTTTGAACGACGGTCTACAGAAAAAGTATACTTTTTGTCTGCCATCTGTTCAGTTGAACGTTCTGTAATAATGGGGCGCTTAATAACATCGCGTGGATCTTTCATTATCCAAGCACCTCCTCTAGCTTTTCTGCAGCAGCTTTTGTCAAAATAAGCTTGTTATAGTTAACGACATCTAAAACTGTGACTTGATCTGCTGTTACAAGTTTAACAGTTGGGATGTTTCTCGCCGATAAAGCAGTCGCTTCATGAAGCTCACTTGTCACGATTAATGCTTTTTCATTAATGGATAAGTTGCTAAGCACATTGACGAATTCTTTTGTTTTCGGAGCATCAAGTGTAAGATCATCCAAAACAATGATTTCGTTATCCTTCACTTTAGAAGAAAGCGCTGATTTGATTGCTAAACGACGAACTTTTTTTGGTAACTTAAAGCTATAACTACGTGGAGTTGGCCCGAAGACAACACCGCCGCCTACCCATTGTGGTGAACGAATAGAACCTTGGCGTGCACGACCCGTTCCTTTTTGGCGCCATGGTTTAACGCCTCCGCCTCTTACTGCAGAACGATTCTTAACAGCGTGTGTTCCTTGTCGTAAAGAAGCTTGTTGCATGATAATCGCTTGGTACATCACGTGTTCATTAGGTTCAATACCAAATACGGAGTCCTTTAATTCAATTTCTCCAACATTAGAACCGGATTTATCTAATACTGTTAATTTTGGCATGGAAGCATCCCCCTTTCTTATTTGGCTTCAGCGCTCTTGATCGCGCTTTTGATCGTTAAATAACTCTTTTTCGCGCCTGGCACGTTACCTTTAATAAGCAAAAGATTACGCTCTACGTCCACTTTTACAACTTCAAGGTTTTGCACAGTCACTTGTTCTCCACCCATACGTCCTGGTAGAGCTTTTCCTTTAAAGACGCGCATTGGATCAACCGCCCCCATAGAACCCGGTGCTCTATGATAATGAGAACCGTGGCTCATTGGCCCACGTGATTGATTATGACGCTTGATAGAGCCCTGGAATCCTTTACCTTTGGATTGGCCCGTTACGTCGATAATGTCGCCTTCTTTGAAAATATCAACCTTAACCTCTTGGCCGACTTCATAGTCGTCAAGATTCACATCACGGATTTCCTTGATGAAGCGCTTAGGCGCAGTATTTGCTTTACCAGAATGGCCTTTTTCTGCTTTATTCGTTCTGACTTCTTTCTTATCGTCAAAACCGATTTGTATCGCTTCATAGCCATCGGATTCTACTGTTTTCTTTTGCAAAACAACACTTGGTGCAGCCTCTACTACTGTGACAGCAATGACATCTCCGTTCTCACTGAAGATCTGAGTCATGCCAAGTTTTTTACCTAAGATTCCTTTGGTCATCCGTAACACCTCCTACATTTGTGTATTGTCATGATTATAGTTTTATTTCGATGTCAACGCCGGATGGTAAATCAAGTCTCATGAGTGAATCTACCGTTTGTGGCGTTGGCTCAACGATATCGATCAAACGCTTATGCGTGCGCATTTCGAATTGTTCGCGAGAATCTTTGTACTTGTGAACAGCTCTTAAGATTGTGTAAATAGATTTTTCTGTAGGTAACGGAATTGGTCCTGAAACCTTCGCACCAGAACGTTTAGCCGTTTCTACGATTTTTTCTGCTGATTGGTCTAAAATACGATGATCATAAGCTTTTAAACGAATACGTATTTTTTGTTTTGCCATTTTACTCCCTCCTTTTCGCCCATTTTTATAAATAGACTTGCTCCACGAAAATATCCGCATACACTAGCCATGGCAAAGGGGCCGGGTGTATCCGCAACCTTCCGCATCATTGCTGAAACCAACATTTCCTATTATATAAAAAATATAAGGCAATTGCAACTGTTTTTAGCAGATTCATTAAGTATTTCTCACAAGTTCCAGTAGTGAATTTTCCCCACCAAAACTTTTATCTTATAAAAAAGCCCTCATCACCTTTAATATTCTACATAATGCGTCGATCTCTTTAGCAACATTCCCCCATTATATAGAGTTTTATACCCAATGACAAGACTTTATGGGATTCTCGAATAATAACGTAATTTACTTAATACTCTTAATTATAAAGACTTTAACTTCGGTCTTGTATGATCTAACAAAACAAAGAAAAAAGCACTCTGAGAAGAGTGCTTTTCCTTAAAACAACTTTATTATTGAGTAATTTTAGTAACAACGCCAGCGCCTACAGTACGTCCACCCTCACGGATAGAGAATTTAGTACCTTCTTCGATAGCGATTGGAGCGATAAGTGAAACCTTCATTGATACGTTATCGCCAGGCATTACCATTTCAGTACCTTCTGGAAGTTCGATTGTACCTGTTACATCAGTTGTACGGAAGTAGAACTGAGGACGGTAACCTGTGAAGAATGGCTTATGACGGCCACCTTCTTCTTTTGACAATACGTATACTTCACCTTCAAATTCTTTATGAGCATTTACAGTACCTGGCTTGATTAAAACTTGGCCACGTTCTACTTCTTCACGGTCAACACCACGAAGCAACGCACCAATGTTGTCCCCAGCTTCAGCATAGTCAAGCAATTTACGGAACATTTCTACACCAGTAACAGTAGTCTTTTTGTTTTCTTCATGAAGACCAAGGATTTCAACTTCGTCGCCGACTTTAACTTGACCACGTTCTACACGACCTGTAGCAACCGTACCACGACCAGTGATTGAGAAGACGTCCTCAACAGGCATCATGAATGGTTTGTCTGTGTCACGTTCTGGAGTTGGGATGTACTCATCAACTTGGTTCATTAGCTCAAGAATTTTTTCTTCATAAGCTTCGTCACCCTCAAGTGCTTTAAGAGCAGAACCAGCAACTACTGGTACATCGTCGCCAGGGAATTCATATTCAGTAAGTAGGTCACGTACTTCCATTTCTACTAATTCAAGAAGCTCTTCATCGTCAACCATGTCAACTTTGTTCAAGAAAACAACGATGGAAGGTACACCAACTTGACGAGAAAGTAGAATGTGTTCACGTGTTTGTGGCATTGGGCCATCAGCAGCAGAAACAACTAAGATCGCGCCGTCCATTTGTGCCGCACCAGTAATCATGTTTTTAACATAGTCAGCGTGTCCTGGGCAGTCAACGTGTGCATAGTGACGGTTGTCAGTTTCGTACTCAACGTGAGCAGTTGCGATTGTGATACCGCGTTCTCTTTCTTCTGGAGCACCGTCGATTGAATCATAAGCCATCGCAGTACCGCGGTTAAAACGCTTATGAAGAACAGTTGTAATAGCAGCTGTTAAAGTAGTTTTACCATGGTCAACGTGTCCAATTGTACCAATATTAACGTGTGGTTTAGAACGGTCGAATTTCTCTTTACCCATGAGAAAATTTCCTCCTTTTTATATAACCAATTATTTTTTTAATATGTGATCTAAGATAGGACGATTGCTCGTCTACCCTAGCTTACAATAAACTTATGTGATCAGCAAGAATATTATTGTCCAGTTGCCTTTTTAATAATTTCTTCTGCAATGCTCTTTGGCACTTCTTCATAGTGATCAAAGTGCATGGTGTAAACACCGCGACCTTGTGTGGCTGAACGTAAGGTTGTTGCATAACCGAACATTTCCGAAAGTGGTACAAATGCTTTAACCACTTGGGCACCTGCACGGCTTTCCATACCTTCAACCCGGCCACGACGGCTTGTGATATCACCCATGATGTCACCCAAGTATTCTTCTGGGATAACCACTTCCACTCTCTCGATTGGCTCAAGAATAACAGGATCACACACTTCACGCGCTTTTTTCAAAGCCATAGAAGCAGCGATCTTGAACGCCATTTCGTTAGAGTCGACATCGTGATATGAACCATCATAAAGTGTCGCACGGACATCAATTAATGGATAACCTGCCAGCAAACCATTTGGTAGCGCATCTTTCAAACCTGCTTCAACCGATGGGATGTATTCACGTGGAACAACACCACCAACAATTTTATCAACAAACTCGAAGCCGCCACCCTCTTCAAGAGGTTCAAATTCAATCCATACGTGACCATATTGTCCACGACCACCAGATTGACGTACGAACTTACCTTCAGCTTTACCTGCTTTGCGAATGGTTTCGCGATAGGCAACCTGAGGTGAACCAACATTAGCTTCAACTTTAAATTCACGTTTTAGACGGTCAACAATGATGTCAAGGTGTAACTCACCCATACCAGAGATAATGGTTTGACCGGTTTCTTCGTTTGTTTCAGTTTTAAATGTTGGGTCCTCTTCAGCAAGCTTACCAAGAGCCACTGACATTTTGTCTTGGTCAGCTTTTGTCTTAGGTTCGATTGCTACAGAGATAACTGGATCTGGGAATTCCATGGACTCAAGGATGACATTATCCTTTTCATCACAAAGAGTATCTCCAGTTGATGTATCTTTAAAACCAACTGCCGCTGCAATATCCCCTGAAAAAACCTCTTTGATTTCTTCGCGAGTGTTAGCGTGCATTTGAAGAATACGTCCAAGACGTTCTCTTTTATTCTTTGTAGAGTTCTTCACGTAAGAACCCGCCGTAGCTGTTCCAGAATAAACACGGAAGAAGGTTAACTTACCTACGAATGGATCCGTCATAACCTTAAATGCTAAGGCCGAGAAAGGACCATTATCATCCGCTTTGCGTTCCACTTCCTCTTCGGTACCAGCAATGACACCCTTAATAGCAGGAACATCAAGTGGTGATGGGAGGTAGTCGATAACCGCATCAAGAACAAGCTGAACACCTTTATTTTTGAAGGCCGAACCACAAAGTACTGGGAAGAAGTTAACGCTACAAGTCGCTTTGCGAATTGCAGCTTTGATCTCTTCAACTGTAAGTTCTTCGCCCTCAAGATATTTCATCATAAGCTCTTCATCGAATTCAGCTATCGCTTCGATAAGTTTGTCATGATATTCTTGTGCTTGATCAAGATATTCCTCGGGAATATCTTCAGCTTTAGTACGTGTTCCAAGGTCATCCTCATAGAAATAAGCTTTCATCGTCACTAGATCGATGATGCCCTGAAAATCATCCTCAGCGCCGATTGGCAATTGGATAGGATGTGCATTGGCTTGGAGGCGTTCATGCAATGAATTTGTTGAAAAAAGGAAATCGGCACCGATTTTGTCCATTTTGTTAACAAATACAATACGAGGAACCCCATAAGTTGTGGCCTGACGCCATACAGTTTCTGTTTGTGGCTCAACGCCTGACTGAGCATCAAGAACAGCAACAGCACCATCTAATACACGCAATGAACGTTCAACTTCAACAGTAAAGTCTACGTGTCCTGGTGTATCAATGATGTTGACACGGTGATCATTCCATTGCGCTGTTGTTGCCGCAGATGTAATGGTAATCCCGCGTTCTTGCTCTTGTTCCATCCAGTCCATTTGGGACGCACCTTCATGGGTTTCACCAATTTTGTGAATGCGTCCTGAATAGAAAAGGATGCGTTCTGTCGTGGTCGTTTTACCAGCATCAATGTGCGCCATGATACCAATATTTCTTGTTTTCTCGAGTGAGAAGGCTCTTCCCATTGGTAACTCTCCTTTCTACTGTAAAGTCTATTACCAACGATAGTGTGCGAATGCTTTGTTCGCTTCAGCCATCTTGTGCGTATCTTCACGCTTTTTAACTGCTGAACCTGTGTTATTCGCTGCATCGATGATTTCGTTAGCTAAACGCTCAACCATGGTTTTCTCTCCGCGTAGGCGCGCATAGTTAACTAACCAACGAAGAGCAAGTGTTGTACGACGCTCTGGGCGAACTTCAACTGGTACTTGATAGTTGGAACCACCTACACGTCTTGCACGAACCTCTAATACTGGCATAACGTTCTTGATCGCTTGATCAAAAACCTCCATTGGTTCTTGGTTCGTACGTTCTTTCACAAGATCAAATGCATGATATAAAATCGTTTGTGCCTTACCTTTACGACCATCCTTCATAATGCGGTTGATTAAACGCGTAACCAACTTCGAATTATAAAGCGGATCTGGTAAGACATCACGTTTTTCTACTGGACCTTTACGTGGCATTTAAGATACCCTCCTTTCAAACTGATTCATATATAGAAACTCTAACTTAAGCTTTTGGCTTTTTCGCACCGTATTTTGAACGGCCTTGTTGGCGGTTTTCAACACCGGCAGTATCTAATGCACCACGCACAATGTGATAACGCACACCAGGAAGGTCTTTTACACGGCCTCCACGAATAAGAACAACACTGTGTTCTTGAAGGTTGTGACCAATACCAGGAATATATGCCGTTACCTCAATTCCGTTAGTTAAACGAACACGGGCAATTTTACGCAACGCCGAGTTAGGCTTCTTAGGAGTAATCGTACTAACACGGGTACAAACGCCACGCTTTTGTGGTGAAGATAGATCGTTCATTTTCTTTTCAAGGCTGTTATAGCTCTTGTTAAGCGCTGGTGAGTCAGACTTTTTAATTTTTGAATGACGACCTTTGCGAATCAATTGGTTAATTGTTGGCATTTCGTTTTCCTCCCTTCTTAATATCTTTTACTAGACCCACAGATCCAGGTGAATCATTATCGGGCAAAAAAATGTGCATGGGAAATCCCAAGCTTTGATTATTTTTTAATGGCAACAACCGCTGCACCAACATCAATGCCGCATGCCTTACCAAGTTTTTTCATCGAATCCACAGTAAAAACAGGGACCTGCTTTTCCTCTGCCAAATCTACGACACGACTGGTAATATAAACATCTGCATCAGCAGCAATGACAACTTCTTTGATGCGGTCATCTTTTAATGCCTTTAAAGATTGTTTGGTACCGATAATAATATTGTTATTGGCCTGTGTTACTTTATCATAAGACATTCTTACAGCCCTCCAAAGTAACAAGGGTTCTGGAGCACTCAGTTATAATAACACCGAGCGCTCCTCCTTGTCAATACTAGAAATCAGCTTTCTTGATTCACAAGTTCATCCTCTTGTAGCTCAAGACTTTGTTCCTCTGCTTCGGTAGGTTTTAGAACGCTGATGCGACGATAACGATTCATACCTGTTCCAGCAGGAACCAATTTACCAATGATGACATTTTCCTTCAACCCTAGAAGCTCGTCGCGCTTACCTTTAATCGCAGCATCGGTTAAGACGCGAGTGGTTTCTTGGAAGGAAGCCGCTGATAAGAATGATTCTGTTTCAAGAGATGCCTTTGTAATTCCGAGTAACAATGGGCGACCTGTAGCAGGATTGCCATTGTTTAGGAAGACCTTCTTATTGACTTCTTTAAAGGCCTGGACATCGACTAACGCTCCTGGCAAGACATCTGTGTCTCCAGAATCCACGATGCGAATCTTACGCATCATCTGTCTTACCATAACTTCAACGTGTTTATCACCAATTTCAACACCCTGCATGCGATAAACCTTTTGCACTTCACGTAAAAGGTAAGCTTGAACGCCTTCTACACCAGAGACAACCAACAATTCCTTAGGATCAATAGAACCTTCGTTTAACACCTGTCCTGGTGTTACTGTATCTCCTTCAGCAACTTTCAAACGAGCACCCAAGTTAACATTGTAAGTGCGTGTTTCAATCTCGCCTTGGATAGTGATTTCACGCTTATCCTTTTGTTCAGAAATGTTGGTGACTGTACCTGCAATCTCAGAAATAGTCGCTTGACCTTTAGGATTACGCGCTTCAAAGAGCTCTTGAATCCTTGGAAGACCTTGCGTAATATCGTCACCAGCCACACCACCGGTATGGAAGGTTCTCATGGTTAACTGAGTTCCTGGTTCACCAATGGATTGAGCAGCAATAATACCAACAGCTTCTCCTACTTCTACCTCTGATCCGGTAGCGAGGTTGCGGCCATAACATTTCTTACATACGCCATGCGGAGTATCACACATAAAGACTGAACGTATATTGACTTCTGTAACACCTGCTTCAGTTACAATTCTTGCTTGATCTTCTGTGATGACATCATCTTTGGCAACAAGCAATTCTTTTGTCTCTGGATGGTAGATGTCTTGATTACTTGTACGACCAACTAGACGGTCATATAAGCTTTCAATTTCTTCGTTGCCCTCTTTAATCGCTCTAACCAAAAGGCCACGATCTGTGCCACAGTCATCTTCACGAACGATAACATCTTGGGCAACATCTACGAGACGTCTTGTAAGATAACCTGAGTCAGCCGTTTTGAGCGCAGTATCAGCAAGTCCTTTACGCGCACCGTGTGTTGAAATAAAGTATTCCAAAACGGTAAGTCCTTCTCGGAAGCTTGAGCGAATAGGCAACTCGATAATACGTCCTGAAGGGTTAGCCATCAATCCACGCATCCCCGCCAATTGTGTAAAGTTAGAAGCGTTACCACGCGCTCCAGAATCACTCATCATAAAGATTGGGTTGCGTTTATCCAACGATCCCATGAGTTTTTCTTGAATGGTATCTTTAGCGCCACTCCATATCGAAATGATGCGTTCATAGCGCTCTTCTTCCGTAATCAAACCACGGCGGAACTGCTTCATCACTTTAGTCACTTGTTCTTCAGCTTTTTCTAAGATCTCTTGTTTATCTGGTAAGACAACGATATCAGCGACACCGATCGTTATGCCAGCTTTTGTTGAATAAGCGAAGCCCAATGCTTTCATGCGGTCAAGCATTTTTGAGGTTTCAGTGATTTTAAATCGCTTGAAAACTTCGGCGATAATGTCCCCCAAAATTCCCTTTTTAAATGGTGAGACCTCTTCACGGCTTGCAATTTCCTTCTTAATATCGGTTCCCTTAGGAACAAAATATTTTTCTGGCGTAGCAACCTCTAAGTTATACGTCGTTGGTTCATTAATATACGGGAAGGATTTTGGCAAAATCCGATTGAATACTAACTTACCAACGGTCGTGATTAAATATTGGCTGTTTTGCTCTTCTGTAAATGAAGGGTTATTCAACACTTTCGCAGGAATAGCAATCCGAGAATGCAAGTGCACATAACCGTTATGATAAGCAATCAAGGCTTCATCGGCATTTTTAAAGACCCGACCTTCACCTGTTGCCCCTTTTCTCTCAAGGGTGAGGTAATAGTTACCTAAAACCATATCCTGAGAAGGCGTAACAACCGGTTTTCCATCCTTAGGATTTAGGATGTTTTGGGCAGCAAGCATTAATAATCGGGCTTCTGCCTGAGCTTCTGCAGACAGCGGTACGTGAACGGCCATTTGGTCACCGTCAAAGTCAGCATTATAAGCTGTACAAACGAGTGGGTGTAAACGAATAGCACGTCCTTCAACAAGCGTAGGCTCAAAAGCTTGAATACCTAATCTGTGTAAGGTCGGTGCTCTGTTAAGTAGCACTGGGTGCTCTTTGATAACCTCTTCAAGCACACCCCAAACATCTGGATGTACCTTTTCAACCTTGCGTTTTGCGCTCTTAATATTATGAGCGATGCCTTTATTGACAAGCTCCTTCATTACAAATGGTTTGAAAAGCTCAATAGCCATTTCTTTTGGCAAACCACATTGGTACATGTGTAGGTTTGGTCCTACAACGATAACGGAACGTCCTGAATAGTCAACACGTTTCCCAAGAAGGTTTTGACGGAAACGTCCTTGCTTCCCTTTAAGCATGTGCGAAAGAGATTTCAAAGGACGATTACCAGGCCCAGTTACCGGGCGTCCGCGACGTCCGTTATCAATGAGTGCATCAACCGCTTCTTGAAGCATGCGTTTCTCATTTTGCACAATGATGCTAGGTGCACCTAGATCTAATAATCTTTTAAGTCGGTTGTTTCTATTGATAACCCGACGATACAAATCGTTCAAGTCACTTGTAGCAAAACGACCACCATCAAGCTGAACCATTGGTCTTAACTCTGGTGGAATAATCGGTAGAACCTCTAAAATCATCCAAGATGGATCATTATCGGAATGGCGGAAGGCTTCAATGACCTCCAAGCGCTTGATCGCACGTGTACGTCTTTGGCCTTGTGCTGTGTTCAACTCTTCTTTTAGTAGGTTTGCTTCTTTTTCTAAGTCAATATCTTGAAGCAGCTTTTTAATGGATTCAGCACCCATTCCTGCTTTGAAAGAAGAACCGTATTTTTCACGATAACTTCTGTATTCCTTCTCAGATAATAACTGTTTCTTCTCAAGTGGTGTGTCACCTGTTTCAGTAACGACATAAGAAGCAAAGTAAATGACCTCTTCTAGCGCTCTTGGAGACATGTCTAGTAAAAGACCCATCCGACTTGGAATGCCCTTGAAATACCAAATGTGGGAAACAGGGGCAGCAAGCTCGATATGCCCCATGCGTTCCCTTCTTACCTTTGCACGTGTTACTTCGACGCCACAACGATCACAAACTACGCCTTTATAGCGAACGCGTTTGTATTTACCACAATGACATTCCCAGTCCTTTTGCGGACCAAAAATTCGTTCGCAGAAAAGTCCATCCTTCTCAGGCTTTAGAGTCCGATAGTTTATTGTTTCAGGTTTTTTTACTTCTCCACGTGACCATGAACGAATCTTGTTAGGGGAAGCGAGACCTATTTTCATAAACTCAAATTTATTGACATCCAACAAGGGGGAGACCTCCCTTATATTCCTAGATTATTGGTTGAGTTTCCGATCAAGCATTGACATTTAAATTTTCACTGGTTGTTTCATCTTCATCATCAAGTTCACGAATATCGATTTCTTCTTCATCACTTGATAGGACCTTGACATCCATACCCAAGCTTTGCAATTCCTTAATCAATACTTTAAATGATTCAGGAACCCCTGCTTCTGGTACATTTTCACCTTTGACAATGGCTTCATAGGTTTTCACACGTCCAACGACGTCATCAGATTTTACGGTTAAGATCTCTTGAAGTGTGTAAGCAGCACCGTAAGCCTCAAGCGCCCAAACTTCCATCTCACCAAATCTTTGACCACCGAATTGTGCTTTACCGCCCAATGGCTGTTGAGTAACCAGTGAGTATGGACCGGTAGAACGTGCATGTAACTTATCATCTACCATGTGGGCAAGCTTAATCATGTACATGACACCAACAGATACGCGGTTATCAAACGGTTCACCTGTCCGTCCGTCATAAAGAATGGTCTTACCATCTCTAGGAAGTCCAGCTTCTTCAAGAGTTTCCCAGACATCCTCTTCGCGCGCTCCATCAAATACAGGTGTAGCCACGTGAATACCCAACTGTCTAGCGGCCATTCCTAAATGCAACTCAAGTACCTGACCAATGTTCATACGCGATGGTACACCTAGTGGATTAAGCATGATATCGACAGGTGTTCCATCAGGCATAAATGGCATGTCTTCTTCTGGTAAAATCTTGGATATAACACCTTTGTTACCGTGACGACCAGCCATCTTATCGCCCTCGTGAATTTTTCTCTTTTGAACGATAAAGACGCGAACCAATTGATTGACTCCTGGTGGTAACTCATCGCCATCTTCACGATTGAATATCTTCACATCATGAACAATGCCATCGCCACCATGCGGTACACGCAATGATGTGTCACGCACTTCACGAGCCTTTTCTCCAAAAATAGCATGCAAGAGGCGTTCTTCAGCTGTTAACTCGGTAACACCTTTAGGCGTGACCTTACCAACAAGAATGTCTCCATCTTTAACCTCAGCACCTATACGAATGATGCCACGGCTATCTAGGTTTTTCAGAGCATCCTCACCAACATTGGGGATGTCTCTTGTAATTTCTTCAGGTCCTAGTTTCGTATCACGTGATTCTGATTCATATTCTTCAATATGAACAGACGTATAAACATCGTCTTTAACAAGACGTTCACTCATGATAATCGCATCTTCATAGTTATAACCATTCCATGTCATAAATGCGACGAGCACATTACGGCCGAGTGCAAGCTCGCCCTTTTCCATAGAAGGACCATCGGCAAGAATTTCTCCTTTTACAACGCGGTCCCCTACCGACACAATCGGACGTTGGTTATAACAAGTTCCTTGGTTCGAACGCTCATATTTCAAAAGTTTATATGAAGTAACGTCACCTTCAACTTCCTTACCATCAACCTCTTCGATAGTACGAACACGAACGACATTAGAAGCCACATATTCCACTCTGCCTGGGCGCTTTGCACGAACAGCAGCCCCTGAATCCTGTGCTGATACGTATTCCATACCTGTACCTACAATTGGGGCTTCAGGCTGTAATAACGGAACAGCTTGACGCTGCATGTTCGCTCCCATCAACGCACGGTTAGAGTCATCGTTTTCTAAGAACGGAATACACGCAGTGGCCGCTGAGACGACCTGCTTTGGTGAAACGTCCATGTAATCGATGCGATCCTTAGGAACCACAATATTCTCACCACGGAAACGCGCAATGATAGAATCATTAACGAATGATCCATCTTCATTAAGCAAGGCGTTCGCTTGGGCAACAACATAGTTGTCTTCTTCATCAGCTGTCAAATAATCGATATGTCCTGTCACTTTACCAGTCTCAGGATCGACTCTTCGATAAGGCGTTTCGATAAACCCAAATTTGTTGACCTTAGCATAGGATGATAAAGAGTTAATCAATCCGATGTTCGGTCCCTCCGGCGTTTCAATCGGACACATGCGACCGTAGTGTGAATAGTGAACGTCACGCACTTCAAAACCTGCGCGTTCACGAGTAAGACCACCTGGTCCTAAAGCAGATAAACGACGTTTATGTGTCAATTCAGCTAATGGATTGGTTTGATCCATGAACTGAGAAAGCTGAGAGCTTCCGAAAAATTCTTTGATTGATGCAATGACAGGGCGAATATTGATCAACGCCTGCGGCGTAATAGAATTCGTATCCTGAATGGACATCCTTTCGCGGATAACACGTTCCATCCGCGACAAACCAATTCTAAATTGGTTTTGTAACAGCTCACCAACTGATCTTAATCTACGATTTCCTAGATGATCGATATCATCTGTATCTCCAACGTTATGCAAAAGATTAAAGAAATAGCTAACGGAGGCAATAATATCAGACGGAGTAATATGCTTAATTTTTTCAGAAACACCACCGTTACCGATGACTTTTAAGACATTTTCACCATCTTCATCATCAGGAGCAAAGATGCTAATGGATTGAAGGGTAATTTCTTGACCTTCAACCACTCCAGTTGTGGGGGTATATTGACCGAAGCCCAATTTGGCCTCAATTACAGGAAGTAACCGATCCAGCGTACGGCGATCGAGCAACGTACCTTCTTCAGCAAGCACCTCGCCCGTTTCAGGGTCCACAAGTTTTTCGGCCAGCTTCTGGTTAAACAGACGATTTTTTATATGAAGCTTTTTATTAATCTTGTAACGTCCAACGTTAGCAAGATCATATCTTTTAGGATCGAAGAATCGGGTTTCTAACAAACTCTTCGCATTATCCACTGTAGGTGGTTCACCTGGACGGAGACGTTCATAAATTTCAATTAATGCCTTATCTGTCCCATCCGTATTATCTTTTTCAAGAGTATTTCTGAGATACTCATCTTCGCCAATCAAATCAATGATTTCTTGATCAGAACCAAACCCCAAAGCCCTTAACAATACTGTTATCGGCAATTTTCTGGTACGATCGATACGGACATAGACAACATCTTTTGCATCCGTTTCAAATTCTAACCACGCACCACGGTTTGGAATGACAGTCGCGGTATAACCTTTTTTACCGTTCTTGTCAAACTTTGGATTGAAGTATACACTTGGAGATCTCACAAGCTGTGAAACAATGACACGCTCAGCACCATTAATAATAAAGGTACCCGCTTCAGTCATTAATGGGAAATCACCCATAAAAACCTCTTGTTCCTTAACTTCGCCCGTCTCCTTATTAATGAGTCGGACTTTTACACGCAAAGGCGCTGCATATGTAACATCGCGCTCCTTTGACTCATCGACGCTGTACTTTGGATCACCCAAACTATAGTCGACAAATTCCAGCATAAGGTTTCCGGTAAAATCTTCAACCGGTGAAATGTCTTGGAACATTTCACGAATGCCCTCATCAAGAAATTCTTGATACGACGACGTTTGGATTTCAATAAGATCGGGGAGCTCCAAAACTTCCTTAATTCGAGCATAGCTCCTGCGTTGGCGGTGGCGTCCGTATTGTACGAGTTGACCTGTCAACTAATTCACCCCTCAATACATACATATTGAAAACCGGCAAACAAAAAGTTTCCCGTTAAATAACACATTTTTAAGTATTTTTTCCAAATCTCTAAAAAAATAAACACAACTATTTTTTTAGTTAGATTGGCATTTAATTATAATATCATAATCAAATAGACGCGTCAATGTTTTTTGCCTTTATAATAAAATAACCTTTCTTTTTCACCACAACCTCCACCTCACCAAAAAGTGTTTTTAACTTTTCTAACGTTGAAGGCGCACCTTGCTTCTTCTGAATAACGACCCAAAGCTCACCATCTCTAAGCAATCGCGCTTTGGCCCCTTCAAAAATATCAAAAACAACCTGCTTCCCTGCGCGAATTGGAGGGTTTGTCACAATAAGAGCATAGCGCCCTTCTTCTACCTTTTCATAAAGGTTACTCTGTAAGACTTCGGCATTGACATGATTGATCCGGCAATTCATCCGAGCCAAATCAACCGCTCTTTCATTAATGTCGATCAAGGTGACTTGACGATTCTGCCACAAACGCGCAATGGTTATTCCTATCGCCCCATAGCCACACCCAACATCTAGAACAGGTCCTTTTACGTCGGGTAGTTCTAATGATTCAATGAGTAAACGCGAACCAAAATCCACTTCAGTTTTGGAAAAAACACCTCTATCACCGTTAAAGACGAATGTTTCACCCTTGAGTTTTGTCTGGAATTGTCTCGGTTGACTTTCTGAGTTCGGACTTTCGGAGTAATAATGATCACTCATTCTGTTCCCCCCAATAAGGTGAAATAAAAGCTTGTCACTTTAAGGAAGTCACGAAGCAGCTAGAGGATAGAGCAATTGTTGCGATCTCAACACCTTTTACACCAACGCCCTAATCGCTTAAGCGCCCGGCATCTTTTTAGTGGAAAAAAGCCCGCAAAAAGGCGGGCTTTTAATTCCTACTATTTTAATTCGATGGTTGCGCCAACTTCTTCAAGCTTGCCTTTGAGTTCTTCTGCTTCCTCTTTAGCAACGCCTTCTTTGATTGGCTTTGGAGCATTGTCAACAAGTTCTTTAGCATCTTTCAAGCCAAGACCAGTGATTTCGCGAACCACTTTGATGACTTTAATTTTTGAGCTACCAGCGTCAGCAAGAACAATATCAAATTCGCTTTGTTCTTCAGCGCCACCAGCGGCACCTGCTCCACCTTGGACAGCAACTGGAGCTGCAGCAGTTACACCAAATTCTTCTTCGATTGCTTTAACTAAATCGTTAAGCTCTAATACTGACATTTCTTTTATCGCACTAATGATTTCTTCTTTACTCATTATTAGATCCTCCTTAATAAGTTAGGTGATTAAGCACCTTGTTCTTCTTTTTGTTCAGCAACAGCTTTTGTAGCCAATGCAAAATTGCGGATTGGAGCTTGAAGCACGCTGAGTACCATAGAAAGCAATCCTTCACGAGATGGCAATTCAGCCAACGCCTTGATTTGATCAACGCTAGCGACTGAACCTTCAACAACGCCAGTTTTAATTTCTAGGTTTTCGTGCTCTTTTGCAAATGAATGGATAATCTTTGCTGGACCAACAACATCTTCTGTGCTGAAAGCAACAGCAGTTGGGCCGACAAGATATTCATCCAAATCAGTTAATTCCGTTTCAGCAGTCGCACGACGAATCAATGTGTTTTTATAAACTTTGAATTCAATGCCAGCTTCACGTAACTGTTTGCGAAGTTCTGTTACTTCATCAACATTAAGCCCACGATAATCTACAACAATTGTTGAAACGCTATTTTTTAGCTTTTCAGCGATTTCTTGTACAACCTGTTGTTTCTTTTCGATTATTGCGCTCACACTTCCACCTCCTAATCGGAACATGTTGCCTGAGGCATTATCAAAAAACGCCCTCATGTCATAGACACGAAGGCGTATTAATCCGGACATCAAAAATACCGAACGATCAATTCTTCACCTCGGCAGGAAATTAAGCGAATCCTCGCACCTGCTGTCTATGGCTGTTCCATATATTGTTTAACCAGCACTTATCATACTGGATAATATACTTTGTTGTCAAGCTTTTTATTTAGCTGGAGTAGCAACTTTCACACCAGGACCCATCGTTGATGAAATCGCGATGTTTTTAACATAGGTGCCTTTAGATGCCGCCGGCTTCGCCTTAATAATAGCATCCATAAGTGCTGTGAAGTTCTCTGCAAGTTCTTTTTCACCAAAAGATACTTTACCAATCGGTGCATGAACATTACCGTCTTTGTGTGCACGGTACTCAACTTTACCAGCCTTGATCTCATTAACAGCTTTGGCAACATCCATTGTCACTGTACCTGTTTTTGGGTTAGGCATGAGGCCTTTTGGTCCCAATACCCGACCAAGCTTACCGACTTCAGGCATCATATCTGGTGTAGCAACGATCACATCGAATTCAAACCACCCTTGGTTGATCTGATTGATATAATCTGATTCACCAACATAATCCGCACCGGCCGCTTCGGCTTCTTTTGCCTTTTCACCTTTCGCAAGAACAAGCACGCGTTGACTTTTACCTGTTCCGTGTGGCAAAACAACCGCCCCACGTACTTGTTGGTCGTTTTTACGTGTATCAACACCCAAACGCACAGCAATATCAACAGATTCATCAAACTTGGCAGAAGCTGCTTCTTTTACTAATTTGATTGCTTCTTCAATACTATAAGTTGTTTGGCGATCCACTTTTTTGGATGCCTCAATATAACGTTTACCTTTTTTAGCCATTATAGCTTCCTCCTTTTGTGGTATTAACGGTTTGACCTCCCACCTTAAAACAAGGTTGCGAGCTTCGAACCCGCAACCCCTATAAACGACATGCGTTAGTCTTCAATAACAATACCCATGCTTCTCGCTGTACCTTCAACCATGCGCATAGCCGCTTCAACATCAGCTGCGTTAAGGTCGGGCATTTTAAGTTCAGCAATTGCGCGTACTTTGTCACGTTTGACAGTAGCGACTTTATTACGGTTTGGCTCTCCTGAACCAGATTCAATGCCTGCTTCTTTTTTAAGAAGTACAGCAGCTGGTGGAGTTTTCGTGATAAATGTAAATGAACGGTCTTCAAATACCGAAATTTCAACCGGAATAATCATGCCTGCTTGATCTGATGTTTGAGCGTTAAACTCTTTACAGAATCCCATGATATTGATACCTGCTTGACCAAGTGCTGGTCCTACTGGTGGTGCTGGATTGGCTTTACCTGCAGGAATTTGTAACTTTACAATTTTAATGACTTTTTTAGCCACGAGACACACCTCCTTAGTCCGTGATGTGGTACGGGGTTGTCCCCTCCCACTCTATCTCGCCTGCTTATAGGGCGTTCGGTAAACCATTTAAATACGACAATACCCTAAAAAACCATGAAGTATTGTCACAAACATAAAAAGTATACAATTTTATGAGCAATAACGCAAGGGCTTATTAGATTTTTTCTATCTGACCAAAATCTAATTCAACAGGCGTTTCGCGCCCAAACATGTTGACATGAACCCTGATTTTTTCTTTTTCAAAATCGATATCTTCAATGGTCCCAACGAAATCGGCAAACGGCCCTTCTTTAACTTTGACTTGTTCCTTAATCTCAAAGTCGACTTCTGTTTTCTTTTCTTTTAGACCCATTTGCTTCAAAATAGCATCCGCTTCTTCTGGTAAAAGCGGCGTAGGCTTAGACCCCGCACCAGCAGATCCTACAAACCCTGTTACTCCAGGCGTGTTGCGGACAACATACCATGAATCATCTGTCATGATCATCTCGGTCAAGACATACCCCGGAAACACTTTCTTCATTGCTGTTTTTTTCTGACCATTTTTCATTTCCGTCTCCTCTTCCATAGGAACGAGTATACGGAAAATTTTATCGGTCATACCCATTGTTTCGACGCGCTTTTCGAGATTTGTTTTGACTTTATTTTCGTATCCCGAATAGGTGTGGACAACGTACCAATTTTTTTCCATAAACAAAAAAATCCTTTCCTTAAACACCTTATTCCCTAACCATCTATAGCATTACGAAGTGCCAAAATGCCTCATCTATCGGCTCTACGTTTAATCTGTAATTAAATCCAGGATTTTAGACACACCTAAATCTACTAAAGCAAAGAAAATAGCTAAAATGACGACGGTAACAAGAACAGTAATCGTATAACTCACCAATTCTTTGCGCGTGGGCCATTTTACCTTTTTTAATTCGCTAAAAACATTCCGAAAAAATTGGTTTGATTTTTTTAAAACGCCTGCCATAACCAATGCCCTCCAACATCCACGATGCTGTAATAAACTACTTGGTTTCTCGATGGATGGTATGTTTATTACAACGTCCACAAAATTTCTTTACTTCGATGCGCTCAGTCTGCTTTTGTGTATTCTTCGTAGTCGTATAATTTCTCTGCTTGCAAACCTCACAAGCTAGAATCGCTTTTTTTCGCATTTTGGCACCTTTTCTAGATAATAAAACTGGTAATAGCTTGTTAAACTTTATCACAGCTAAGCAAAGGCTGTCAACGCGGCTGCGTCTTGACCTTTAGTTTTTACAGGCTGATTTCCTTGACCTCTAAGTAACGCTCAAGCTTTCTTTTGACTCTCTGCAACGCATTATCTATAGACTTGACATGCCGCTTTAAATCGACAGAGATTTCTTGATAAGATCTGCCATCCAAATATAGCATTAATACTTTACGCTCTAAGTCACTTAAAATTTCGGACATTTTGACTTCGATATCATCATGCTTTTCTTGATTAATGATCATCTCCATGGGGTCAGCTCCTCTAGAGCCACAGATCACATCTAATAGCGTTCGATCGGATTCTTCATCAAAAATGGGCTTATCCAAAGACACGTAGGAATTGAGAGGAATGTGTTTTTGACGAGTGGCTGTTTTGACAGCGGTAATCATTTGGCGGGTGATGCAAAGCTCTGCAAAGGCTCTAAACGTTGATAGCTTGTCCCCTTTGTAATCACGAATCGCCTTGTAAAGACCGATCATCCCTTCCTGAATCACATCTTCTCGATCGGCTCCAATCAAAAAGTAGGATTTGGCCTTGGCACGGACAAAATTTTTGTACTTATTAATCATGTATTCTAGAGCTTGCAGATCTCCTTCTTGAACACATTTGACCACATCATCGTCTTCCATCGCTCTATACCTGATCTCGTTAGCTTCTACTTCCAAACTCACAAAAATCCCCCCGAGCGTAAACAAGCCTAATATACCACCTATTGTACAACAAAATATTTTGAATCGTCAACAAATTACTGCCCGCGTCGCCATTTCTCAAACTGTTTTTTAATATCTTCACTAAAGGTTATTGTCGATCGCTTTTGTTGCTGCTGTTGCTGCACAACCCTTGCAGTGATTTGTCGATCGATATGCTGCATTTCATTGTAGAGCTCTCGCGCTGATTTTCGAAGTGCGCCTTGAGAAAAAACAGTCCACTGCTCCGTGTAATCCGAAGTGGCAACATAGATTTGTGTTTTTATATTTTTTAAGACAGAAACGAGCTTCTCAATTCTCTCATCAGCCGTTTCCTTTTCTCTTGTATAAATCACTTCTACCTGATATTGCTTCACCTTTGTCTCGATTCCTGGCACAAAATGAGCATCGAACACAACAATCACACGCATCCCTGTATACGCCTTATATTCTGACATCCTGTCAATCAGCCGATCTCGTGCTGCAGCAAAATCATCCTGCTTCTTCAAGGCTTGGAGGTCCGGCCAAGCACCGATAATATTATAGCCATCCACTAGGAGCACATCCATGATTATTTTTCTCCTGTTAAATGGCGCTGATCAAAGATCTCATACATCAAAAGCGCTGCAGCTACGGATGCGTTTAAAGATGTCACATGTCCACGCATAGGAATGCTCACCAAATAATCACACTTTTCCCGAATGAGTCGTGATATGCCTTTCCCCTCATTACCAATGACCATGCATAAAGGGACATCGGTTGTCATTTGTTTGAAGCTTTGCTCTGCCTCCGCAGCAGTGCCAACAAACCATACCCCTCGCTCCTTTAACTTGTCCATTGTGCGCGCAAGATTCGTCACGCGCGCCACAGGAATATGCTCGATGGCCCCTGTAGAGGCCTTCGCTACAGTTAATGTTAAACCAACCGCGCGATTTTTCGGTATAATCACACCATGCGCTCCAACTGCATCTGCCGTTCTTAATACAGATCCTAAGTTATGTGGATCTTCCAGCCCATCTAGCACTATGAAAAATGGGAGCTCTCCCTTAGCTTCGGCACGTTCAAACAACGTGTCAATGCTTGCATATTGATGAGCAGCTACGGATGCCACAATACCTTGATGCGAGCTCGTACCGGCCAACTGATCAAGCTTCTGCTTTGGAACAAATTGAAACTTAATCTTACTTTCTTTTATTGTTTTAAGTACTTTAGGGTCAAATCCCTTGCTCTTCTCGTTGATCCAAATTTTATTAATTTCACGTCCGCTCGTCAGTGCTTCTGTAACAGGATGTCGTCCAATAATGAACTCATTTGTTGACTTTTCCACGGTTCAGCCCTCCTTCCTCTTCTTGAAATTGGTACATATTATCCATAAGAAACTGAATTCTATCTGATTGATCCAAAAAATAAAGATAACCAATCAAGGCTTCAAAAGCTGTGCTGTAGCGATAGGTCTGAACATCTGTATGTTTCGGTTTTGTGTAGGACTTGGCATTTCGTCCACGCTTGATGACTTGTTCTTCTTCCTCAGTGAGAATGCGATGATCCATCAGATAGAACAAATAGGAAGCCTGAGCTTTGGCGGACACATAGTCAATCGCATGCTCATGAAGCTTTTTAGGCTTAACATGACCATGATCGATAAGATGGTGACGCACATGGAGTTCAATCACTGCATCCCCCATATACGCCAATGCCAAACTATTGATTTGTTTCACATCTTCCTTTGTTTTACTCATTCACAAGCGCCCTTTTCCAACGAACTCCTTGAGGTGTATCCTCTAGAACAATGCCTTTTTCCTTCAATGCATCACGGATGCTATCCGCCGTTTGAAAGTCACGAGTTTTCCTTGCCGCTTCTCGTCGTTCAATCAGCTGTTCAATCTCTTCGTCTAACAAGACAGCTTGCTTTAGCTCAAATCCTAACACCCCTGTCAATTCATCAAATAAATCAATGAACCGTTGCAAAAGGTCTCTTGAAGAATTATCCGCCTGCATCACTTTATTTGCTTCCTTGGCAGCATCAAACAAAACAGATATAGCATTAGCTGTATTAAAGTCATCATCCATTTCTTTTATAAAGCGCGCTTTTAGCTCAGCAATGGTTTCTTTGTATGCGTCAGTTGTCTCCGCATCTAATAGATCCGCACTCACTTCCAAGCGGTGTAAGAGATTATTATAGGTAGTACGCAGACGATCAAAGGCTTGTTCAGCCCCTTTAAGCAAATCATCACTAAAATTAATGGGATGACGATAGTGAACCGTCTGAATAAAAAAGCGTACGACATTAGGATCATACTGCCGAACCAAATCATGAACCAGAATCACATTTCCAAGTGATTTCGACATTTTTTCGTTGTTGATCCGTATATACCCATTATGCATCCAATAATTAGCCATCGTTTCATCATGTAAAGCTTCGGATTGCGCAATTTCATTTTCATGATGTGGAAATGCAAGGTCTTGACCGCCAGCATGAATATCTATAGTGTTTCCTAAATATTTTTCAACCATTGCCGAGCACTCAATATGCCAGCCTGGTCTCCCCTCTCCCCAAGGGCTTTCCCATTTGATCTCGCCAGGCTTTGCCGTCTTCCAAAGGGTGAAATCCAAAGGATCCTCCTTGTGCTCACCAATCTCTATACGCGCCCCCACCTTGAGCTCATCGATAGATTGCTGCGAGAGCTTTCCATAGCCATTAAAGCGTTTTGTTCGAAAATAAACATCGCCACCCGATTCGTAAGCATAACCCTTTTCTATCAAGCGTTCAATAAACAGGATAATCTCATCCATCGTTTCCGTCGCTCTTGGATGAATATCAGCTTCCTTAACATGGAGTGCATGCACATCCTCTTTATAGGCTCCGATAAAGCGCTCAGCAATATCTAATACACTTTCTCCACGTTCTTTAGATGCATTAATCAAACGATCATCAACATCTGTAAAATTAGATACATATAATACATCATAACCAATATATTCTAAATAACGACGGACCGTATCAAATGCGACAGCAGGACGGGCATTGCCTATGTGAATATAATTATAGACCGTTGGACCGCAGACATACATTTTAACCTTGCCCTCTTCAATGGGCTTAAAAATCTCTTTTTGTCGAGTAAGCGAATTATAAACTTTTAGTGTCACTGACTTCACGCCCTTCCTTTAACCGTTCAATTTCTTGCTTTAACCATTTGATTTCCTCTTCCATTTGGTAGCATTTTTCATTCACTGGATCAGGTAAATCTCTATGGTTCAAATCTCTTCTGACCTTCATGCCATTTTGCCGGACAATCTGTCCAGGGATTCCCACTACAGTCGAATTGGCTGGAACATCCTTTAATACTACAGATCCAGCACCAACCTTCACATTATCGCCTAGGGTTATAGAGCCTAATACCTTAGCTCCCGAAGCAATGAGAACATTATTGCCTAGTGTTGGATGCCGCTTGCCTTTTTCCTTACCTGTTCCACCAAGGGTCACTCCTTGAAACAATGTGACATCATCACCAATTTCACAGGTTTCCCCAATCACGACACCCATTCCATGATCTATAAAGAAACGACGACCGATTTTTGCACCAGGATGAATTTCAATCCCTGTTAGAAATCGGCTAAATTGCGAGATCGCTCGTGCAATAAATACCGCTTTACGATTATAAAACCAATGCGCTAACCGATGCGCCCAAATCGCATGTAATCCCGAATAAGTCAATATAATCTCTAACGAATGACGGGCTGCTGGATCCTGATCAAACACGACAGCCAGATCCTCACGCAAACGCTTGAACACGCGCTGCGTCACCTCCTTATTAATTAGAAAACTTAGCTTTCGTCCACTTTTGCACCTCTGATGTGCCAGAAGATCACGTATAATTAAGTTCGCAAAAATAGAAAAGAGGAAAAGCCATCGGCAACTCCGAATAGGTAAGTGACCAAACAAAACCCAACAAGGAGTTGAAACG
>NZ_BMIR01000025.1 GCF_014642655.1 Pullulanibacillus camelliae | reverse complement strand
GTTGATGATCACTCATCAACCTTATGGTCAAAAGTTAAATCTTGGCGTCATTTAAAAGGTTTCCCTTTTTGCGCTTGGCTTTTGTTCAGTTTTAAAAGAACGATCACGCCGTTTTTTAACGACAGCTTAATTATTATACCAGATACAAAAATCGTTGTCAACAATTTTCTTGCTTCTAATTCGTTGTTTCTCAACAGCGACTTAAATAATATAGCATCTATTGAGCTTCATGTCAATGTTTTATTTCATTTAACACGTTTGTCGTCATTTATGCGACGCAAATAATATTACCATTTATAAAAATGACTGTCAATATCTTTTTATATTCTTTTTCTCATGACTAAATATATCCTATTAATTATGATTTATTATATATTCGAACCAAGAAAAACCGATATCGGCTATTTATAAGCCTATTAGCCGCATTGACCCTATACCCACTTGATCCCTTTTGAAGAGCGTTACTTTCTATTAAGGATATCTTTTGGTTAAAGAAGGGGTTGGGACACCTTATCAGAGTATAAACACGATGCAAAAGACTGAGATACTCTCACTAAACTTACATCGACATTTGGGCGTTCGCGTTTATTTTATTCTAAATAAAAAGAGGAGAGGCCGAACGCATTCACAAATTCGATGGCATGCGTTCGGCCTTTTGATTGAGTCATGAAGCACTCCGTCAAAATCCTTCTCTTTCCACGGGAACAGCCTCAGGTAAGAGGGTGATCTCTTTTAATTTTGTCTCACCCTCCTCTCCTAATACAACATTTATTCTCTATTTTTCATTTGCGGGAACAAGAGAACATCTCTAATAGATGGTGAATTGGTTAAAAGCATAACGAGGCGATCGATACCGATCCCTAGGCCACCAGTAGGAGGCATGCCATATTCCAAGGCCTCTAAGAAGTCCTCATCCATTAAATGCGCTTCATCGTTACCTTGAGCTCTTTCCTTTAATTGACCCTCAAAGCGTTCTCTTTGGTCAATAGGATCGTTTAATTCACTGAAGGCATTCGCATGCTCTCTGCCAACGATAAATAGTTCGAATCGATCCGTAAAACGGGGATCTTCTGTGTTTTTCTTTGCTAAAGGCGAGATAGCGACTGGATGACCATAAACAAACGTTGGTTGAATTAATGTTTCTTCTACCTTTTGTTCAAAAAATTCATTCACAACATGTCCATAGGTCATTTGATCAGTGATAGAAATATCATGCTTGCGAGCTAAGTCACGCGCTTCTTCGTCTGTCATCTGTTGCCAAAAATCCACACCCGTTGCTTCTTTTACGAGATCAACCATGTGGGCTCTTTTCCATTTGGGTTCAAGGTTTACTTCAACATCCCCATAGAGCACGGTGGTTTTTCCATAGATCCTTTTGGCGATATCGGCAATTAAATTCTCGGTAAGCGTCATAATATCCTGGAAATCTGCATACGCTTCATAGAGCTCAAGCATAGTGAACTCTGGATTGTGCCGAGTTGAAACACCCTCATTCCGGAACACCCGACCAATCTCATAAACCTTTTCTAGCCCACCAACAATGAGCCGCTTTAAATGAAGCTCAATTGCAATACGCATATAAAGTGGAATATCTAAAGCATTATGATGTGTAACAAACGGACGAGCAGCTGCTCCCCCAGGGATACTATGCATCATTGGCGTTTCCACTTCAAGGTAACCATGTTGATCTAGGTACTCCCGAATATAACGAAGGATTTTACTTCTCGTTATAAAGGTTTCCTTAGCTTCTTCATTCGTAATTAAGTCTAAATAACGCTGGCGGTAGCGTTGCTCAATATCCTTTAAGCCATGAAATTTATCAGGAAGCGGTCGAAGCGCCTTTGTTAATAGGGAGAAGTCTTGAACCTTAACAGAAAGCTCACCAACTTTCGTTTTGAACACAACGCCTTTTACCCCAACGATATCCCCAATATCAATACTTTGAAAAATAGCATATTGCTCATCTCCAACCGCATCCTTACGCACATAAATCTGAATGCGCCCGGTTAAATCTTGAATGTGAGCAAATCCTGCTTTCCCTTTTCCGCGTTTGGTCATAATCCGACCCGCAAGGATAACGGGAATTTCCTTTTCCTCTAACTCTTCTTTTGATAGCTCAGCGTATTCTTCATTCATTTTTTTAGCGGTCGATGTTCTTTCAAATCGGCCACCAAAAGGATTAATATCATTATCATATAAATTTTTTAGTTTTTCGCGACGGGCAAGGAGCAAATCATTCATTTCTACTTCCTGGCTCATATTGGTCATCTCCCTAGTATTCATTTTTGACATCCGATATAACTGTGTGATATTAACACCAAAAGCTTAATGCAACAAAGGCACTTCACATCACTAATAGAAATCTACTTAATCAAAAAGTACACGGCATCTCTCTTCTATGTAGGTCTATTGTATGGCTCTTCCTCAGACAAAGCAGAATAAAGCCAGACACTCCACTAGTAGTCAACTGCCGTTCTTATAGATAGTATGAAAAGACTGCTAGCTTTCACCAGCAGTCGACGTCTAGGTCGAATTATAGATAATGACAGCGTATATGTCAAACTATCAATAACGTTTCAAAGGCGAACTGTGTTTATAACTTCAATCATTAAACTTAATAAGCTCGTCAACAGTTATACCTAAAACCTGAGCAACTTGTTCGATAACCGTCTCATTGGGAAGGCGGTTTCCTCGCTCTATTTCACCTAAAATGGAAAGAGAGATGCCTAAGGATTCAGCAAGCTGCGCTTGTGTGTAGCCCTTTAACTTTCGAAAAGCCCGTATTCTCCTGCCCCATTCTTCCGCTTCCATAAACGCACTCCTTTTATTTCTTGAAACTCATTTAACAGATCCTTTACCCTCTGTTGTTTTCCCGGCACGATGATATCTGCATCCAATTCATGCAGCGGAACGAGGACGAATAACCGTTTTTCTATTTCTCGGTGTGGAATGACAAGTGATGCTGTGTCCATTTGAATGTCACCATAAAAAAGAATGTCAATATCAATCGTCCTCGGTCCCCAGTGAATGGTTCGTTCACGATTTAAACCCACTTCAACAGATTGAGTGTATTCTAATAATGCTTCAGGGACTAAGGTGGTCTCAATTTCAACGACCATATTTAAAAACTGTTCTTGCTCAACCGGTCCATAAGGATCTGTTTCATAGATGGAGGAGACATTTAAAATATTAATATCAGGGTGATCCTCAAGTGAATGGATGGCTTGTAATAAATACCCTTCACGATTCCCTATATTTGACCCCAATGCAAGGATACTCTTCACCATATTTAACGACCCCTCGTTAGTTCAATCGCCACAGAATCATAATGACCTGGAATAGGAGGGTCGGGTTTAATTACTTTCACTAGACATTCTTGCACCCGAGGAAAGGTTTTAAGCAATTGATCAGCAATTTCCTCTGCCACAGCTTCCACTAATTTTTTCGGCGGTCCTTCTATAATGCGCTTGGTTAAATTGTAAACATCCGCATAATTAATGGTTTTCTCTAAGTCGTCAGTCCTCCCAGCAGGGCGAAGATCAAGCTTTAAAATGATATCTGCATTAAAGCGTTGACCCAGTTTGTTTTCTTCTGAATAAACACCATGATAGCCATAGAAGGACATGCCATTAAGATAAATTTTGTCCATAGATACCTCTCTTACCTCCTGACCATTGCATCCATCATTTTCACCATTCTAGCAATCGGTTTGACATCATGAACACGCACCATTTGGCAACCCTTGGCAATCCCTAAACATACTGTGGCACCTGTCCCTTCCAGTCTATCCTGCACATCAAGACCGAGCGTTTCCCCTATAAATCTTTTCCGGGAGGTGGCTAATAGCATGGGATAACCGAGCTCATGCAGGCTTTCCAGATGTTGCATCACCTCAAGATTATGATCATGAGTTTTGGCAAAGCCAATTCCGGGGTCAATCCAAATCTGCTGATCGGTGACACCGGCAGCCTTGGCCATCTGAATGCTTTCAATCAAGTCACACTTCATATCCTCAAGTAAATCCGTATAATTCAAGTCATGCCGATTATGCATGAGAATAATAGGGACACGGTAAGCAGCAGCAACCTTGGCCATATCAGGATCGGCTTTAGCTCCCCAGACATCATTAATAACATCTGCACCTGCTTCAATGGCCTGCTTAGCTGTTTCCGCTTTATACGTATCAATGGATATGGGAATATCACTGACCTGGCGAATACCCTGAATAACCGGAAGCACACGCGCAAGCTCTATATCTACCGGAACAGGTGTATGACCCGGTCTTGTAGATTCTCCACCAATATCGATGATATCCGCACCTGCAGCACACATGTCCAAAGCATGCTCAACTGCTTTTTCAACATGATTATAGGCGCCTCCATCCGAAAATGAGTCTGGAGTAACATTAAGGATACCCATAATCAATGTTCTATCTCCAACTTTTATTTCCCGACTTCTTAATGGTAAAACTGTCGTCGGATGAACATGAACAGGCATGGACATTGCACCACCTTCTATTTTCTCTATCATAACAAAATTTCTAAGCCCGTGGGGAGGTTCCTATCACTTAATCGGTTAAGGATTGGTAGAGTTCTTTGAGCTCATCTTCCGAAAACTTATAGGTTTCATTGCAAAAGTGGCAGGTTGCCTCCGCCCCCTTATCTTCAGTGATCATTTTCTCAATCTCTTCTTTACCAAGCATGACAATTGCATTAGAAATAGCTTCCCTCGAACAGCGACATTGAAACTTAACATCTCCCTCATCAAGAAATTTAACATCGCTTTCGCCAAAAATAGCAATAAGCATCTCTTCAGGAGATAGACCTTGATCAATCATTTGTGATACAGTAGAAATTTCTGATAGACGTTTTTCAACCTTTGTGATGACCTCGTCTGAAACACCAGGCAACAGCTGAATTAAAAAGCCACCGGCTGCTTTTATTGAATTGTCAGGGTTAACCAAAACCCCCACACCTACAGCGGAAGGTACTTGTTCTGAATGCGCTAGATAATACGTAAAATCATCGCCAATTTCACCTGACACCAAAGGGACACGCCCTGTAAAATTTTCCTTCAAACCGAGGTCTTTAATAACGCTAAGATAGCCCTCTGTCCCAACAGCTCGGGCTACATCCAGTTTGCCCCATTTATTGAGATCAAAATGCACATGGGGATTGCTTAAATACCCCCTCGTCTCACCCTTAGCGTTAGCATCCACGATGATGGCACCGATCGGTCCTCCGCCCTCAATAGTGACCGTCATCTTATCTTCACCCTTAAGCTGAGCAGCAAGCATCGTCGTCGCTGTCATTGTGCGACCTAAAGCGGCAGAAGCTGTCGGCCAAACATTGTGCCGCCTCTGTGCTTCCCCAACCATATTTGTCGTACGAATCGCTTGCACGCGAATATTTCCATCATAAGCAAGCGCCTTTACAAGATAGTCCTTCATTCTGATGACTCTCCTTCAGAAACGTTTTTTTGATAAATGAGATAGAGTCCTTTTAAGGTTAAAAAAGGATCGAGATGGTCGAAAATATCTGTCTCCTTTGCTATAAACGACGCAAGGCCTCCGGTAGCGATCACTGTCGGCTGTTGCGTAGCAACGGCTTTCATGCGGTTAACAATCCCCTCAACCAGTCCAACATAACCATAAACAATGCCAGATTGCATAGCACCCACTGTGCTTGTCCCTACTACATGTTCAGGCGCTGTCAGTTCAATCCTCGGTAGCTTAGAGGCCTGTTTATATAATGCTTCTGTTGAAATGTTTACTCCCGGCGCAATGGCTCCACCCTTATAATACTCATTTTCATCAATATAGCAAAAAGTTGTCGCTGTCCCGAAATCAACTACAATTAATGGCGCTTTATATAACGCAGTTGCCGCTACGGCATTAACAATCCGATCGGCACCAATCTCTTGTGGATTATTGTATTTTAATTTTAAACCGGTGTTAATCTGAGGCGTAACCACAAGTGGTCGTTTGTGGAAATATTTTTCACATAACCTTTCTAAAGAAAACATAATTGAAGGAACGACTGAAGAAATACTGACTCCTTCAATATCCGAAAAACGCAATCCAACATCATTGAATAAATTTTTAATAATCATGGCATATTCATCTTCTGTTTTGTTGGCATTGGTTTCTAAGCGCCAATGGTGCTGCAAACGCTCTGATTTATAGACACCTAACACAATGTTAGTATTACCGACGTCACAAACAAAAATCATTTTATCACCGACCGTTCTATACATTTCAAACGTTTTTATCTTACCATAAAGCATGACATTCAATCATTATAATGCTCAGATGTTAATAAAGCAAAAAGCAATGGGTGCAGCCTTGTCACCATAAGAAAAACCGGGCGAAGAGCATGACCGGTCCTTTTTAAAACACGGAATAAGATTTTAATCCCAAAAGGCAGCGTCAGCAACCCAGTTGATCGGAATGGAAGGCGCTCTAGCTCCTTTGGGAACAGGGCCAGCGTTACTTCACGAATACACTTCGAGTTGTTCTGAGAAAGCTGACTTCGAAGCCATACTTGTAGACGCAGGAACAGGGGTTTTTATTCATAAATACTTGGAATACCATTCATCCATTCCAAAATGAGCTGAGGCCACTCAGGACGATCGGCTAAAAACGTCACGTCCTGTGACAACGCCGACCCTACCCACATCGTGTGGGCAATGTGGGAAGCGAGCGGCCTGGAGTGGAGATCCACACCGTTCTGCTGGCCAAAAATTTTATCTTACCTTTTAAGAAAACTTGGTTATCGCCAAGCCTCAGGTGGCGAAAGCCTAAGCCCGACTTATACTATCTTCCTTTGAGAGCATCAGCGAAGTCATAAATTCTGATAGTATAAAAAACGGATGCTCCACGAGGAGCATCCGTTTATATATAAATAAGCCTTATTCTTTTTTGTCATCTTCAGATGGGGCATCGGCTTCTGGAGCATCTGACGTTGTGCTCTCACTTGCCTGTTCACCTTCATCTTTTTTATTAATATTGACTTTAACATCATTTTCAAGCTGGCGGCGCTTTGACTTCGGCTCGATCAATTCACCCGTGTCCATCAAAGCGTGAATTTGATCGGCTTCCAGCGTTTCCACCTTAAGCAATGTTTGGGCCATGAGTTCTAGCTTATCGCGTTTTTCAGTAAGGATTTGCTTACAGCGTTCATAGCATTCCTTAATAATGCGTTGCACTTCAGAATCAATTTCATAAGCAATCGCATCGCTATAGTTAGGCTCATTCTGAATATCACGCCCAAGAAAGACTTGACTGTTTTGGCTCTGACCAAACTGCATCGGGCCGAGTTTTTTACTCATTCCAAATTCAGTCACCATTCGACGTGCTATACCCGTTGCCTTCTGGAAGTCATTCGATGCCCCTGTGCTCACATCGCCAAAAACAATTTCTTCGGCGACACGACCGCCGAGCAGCCCAATAATTTTTTCGAGCAATTCTGGCTCTGTTAAGAAGAAGCGATCTTCTTTAGGCAATTGTACAGCATAACCGCCGGCTTGACCTCTAGGAATAATCGTTACTTTATGCGTCGATTCTGCACTTGTTAAAGTAACACCGATAATCGCGTGACCAGATTCGTGATAAGCCACAATATCGCGTTCCTTCTTGGAAATCACTCGACCTTTTTTGGCCGGACCAGCGATGACGCGTTCAACAGCTTCATCAATATCTTCCATGTCAATGGCTTTTTTGTCTTGACGAGCTGCAACAAGCGCCGCTTCGTTCAATAGATTTTCCAGATCAGCACCTGAAAAACCAGGTGTTAAACGGGCAACTGTTGCGAGATCAACATCAGGAGATAACGGTTTATTTCGCGCATGGACCTTAAGGACATCTTCACGGCCTTTAACGTCTGGACGGTTGACAGGAATCTGTCTGTCAAAGCGGCCAGGTCTTAGAAGCGCCGGATCGAGAATGTCTGGTCTGTTGGTCGCTGCGATAATAATGATACCTTCATTGGCACCAAAACCATCCATTTCTACAAGCAATTGGTTCAGCGTTTGTTCACGCTCATCGTGACCACCACCAAGACCAGCGCCACGTTGACGACCAACCGCGTCGATTTCATCTATAAAGATAATACATGGAGCATTTTTCTTTGCATTTTCAAATAAATCTCTAACACGCGATGCACCGACACCGACAAACATTTCTACAAAATCAGAACCACTGATTGAGAAGAAAGGTACGCCAGCTTCACCAGCAACAGCTCGTGCCAATAAAGTCTTACCAGTTCCTGGAGGCCCGACTAAAAGCACACCTTTTGGAATGCGAGCTCCTAACGCTGAGAATTTGCGTGGATCTTTTAGGAATTCTACAACCTCAACAAGCTCTTGCTTTTCTTCGTCAGCTCCAGCTACATCTCTGAACTTGACCTTTTTCTTCTCCTCGGAATACAGGCGGGCCTTGCTTTTACCAAAATTCATCACACGGCCGCCGCCACCTTGGGCTTGATTGATCAAGAAGAATAGGAGGGCAAAGATGATAATGAATGGCAAAATAGAGATGATAGTACCTAACCATCCTCCAGATTGTTCAGGAGCAGAGAAATCTAAATCTGTTTTTTGATCGATAGCATCAAGAGTATTGTCTGTTCCAGGCACAAAGGTTTTAAACGCCTTTTCAGTTCCTTTTGTTTTGTACTGGCCATCTGCAGAGAAAACATTTCCACCCTGAGGCTGCAATTTAACGCTTGTAATTTCATTTTTATTTAAATGCGATTGAAATTGACTGTAGGTCATTTTTTCGACCTTACTATGCGAGCCATTCAGAAATGTAACAATACCTATAATGACTAAAAATATAAGTAACCATACTATGGTATTTCGAAAATATCGACTCATCCCTTACCTCCTCCCACGTTTAAAGGGGAACCATATTTTATAGTAACATAACAAATTTATGGGTCACAAGAAATTAGCCACGCTTAAATGGATATTCGTTCGATATAACTATACTCTTTCCAAAATTGGACTATCCATTATAAACTTCTGGTTTTAATATGCCTATATAGGGAAGGTTTCTATACCTTTCAGCATAATCTAATCCATAACCCACGAGAAAAGCGTCAGGCACCGTGAAACCTGTTAAATCTGGAACAAGGTCAACCTTGCGACCTGTCGGCTTATCTAAAAGCGTCACGATTTTAATGCTTTTCGCCTTTCTATATTTAAAAAGATCAACAAGATAACTCAATGTTAATCCGCTATCAATGATATCTTCTACGATAACGATGTCACGTCCCTCGACGGAAGTGTCCAAATCCTTAATGATTTTTACTTCACCTGAAGAGACCGTAGAATTACCGTAGCTTGAAACATCCATGAAATCAATTTCTAAGTGGACATCCACGCGTTTGATCAAATCAGCCATAAATGGCATGGCCCCTTTTAAAACACAAATCATTAACGGAAAACGTCCTTCATACTCTTTTGATAGTGACTCGCCAAGTTCTTTGATTTTCTTTTGCAGTACGTCTTCTGAATAAAGTATTTCCTGTAAATCGTCCTTCATGAATAGGTCCTCCCAAATGCACTTGCTTCAATTGTCAGCTTTAAAAAACACGTTGTTTCTGAGGTTGTCTTATAAATATCCGCACGACGTAAGTATGGAATCCACAGGATCGCATCGTTCTCATCAACGATCAGTGGCCAACGCTCTCTATCCATATGATTAATTTTATGATCTATAAAAAGATCTTTGACCTTTTTTGTTCCGTTCATTCCTAAAGGCTGAAAACGATCGCCCGGCCGCCTCAACCGGTAATAAATCGAACCCTTAAGCTGATGTAAATCACAAATGTATTCATTTGGCTTCAGAGCACGCGATGGATATGTATGTATAATCTCAGCTAATATATTCCCTATATCAGTAGGCGTCATTCCAGGAATCAGAAGCGGCACCCTTTGATTAAACTGTTGCACGATCATCCCTTTGTCAAAAGAAAATCGACAAAGATCATAAGAGCGTTTAACCAAAAGACCTTTAGGGAGATGCTTTTCACCAGAAGCCTTGGTTTCCCGAAGCCAATAGAGTAAATCTTCAATATGTATAGATTGGTGATCCGCATCGATATTAGCATGATTATATAGATAGTTTAATATTAGATGAATGATTCTCCTTTGTAAAGGAATGGGCGTGTCAATTAATCGACGAATTGAAATTGACACACGGTCATTATCATATTCGACAAGAACAGATTGGAAACGTTCCTTTGCCAGCTCATCTAAATAGAGCGCATCGTCGCGAATTTTCTCGCTATCTTCCTGAAATCTTAAGTGCACAAGAGGATTCTCTTTTTTCAAAAAAGGAAGGACATATTTTCTAAAACGGTTTCTTGTAAAGGCTTCAGAGCTATTACTTGGATCAATTCGCGGATCAATGCCTGCTCTTTTACAATAATCTAGAAGCTGCTCCTTCGTCACAGTTAAAAAAGGGCGGATGATTTGCCCACACGCGAAATCCCTTTTAACCGGAATACCAGCCTTAGCTGTGCCAAAACTCCCCCTGACCTGTCGCATGAGCATCGTCTCAATTTGATCGTCACCATGGTGAGCCAAAGCGAGGACATCGGCACGCCAGGTTTCCATGACCTCTTCAAATACCTGATAGCGCCCCTTCCTTGCAGCAACCTCTACACTTAGGCCCTCTTCCTTTTGAATGTGGGGAACATCGACACTTCTGCCCTCAAACTCAATGGCCTGCTGATCACAATAATGTCGCACATATAGAAGGTCGGCCTTTGCTTCTTCACCTCTGAGCTGATGATCAATACTACATGCTATAATTTTAATGTGCCAAAGGTATCGCCTTTGATGCAAAAAATGTAAAAGAGCCATGGAATCTGGCCCGCCAGATACACCAACGATTACGGTCGCACCTTTTTGGATCAGGGCATGCTTCTTAATAAATTGCTCCACCATGGTCTCCACGGTAGCTTCCACCTTTTTGTTTGAGACTTTCTATCCACCTAGAAGAATAGAAAAAGAAATCCTACATGTCAAACCATAGCCCTTGTAAAGTGTAGGGATATTGATTACATGATAAAAAGTGCGACATACAGGGTATAAGCCAATAATATGATACTGACTAAAAGAAATGTGCCTTTCCATTCTGCTTTCTTTTTTGACTTCCTTTTAGTCACCTGATTCTTTGTTATACGTTTAGCTTCACTTTGGGTTTCATTTATTTTTTTTAATAATGCCTTTCTCATTTGTTCAGCTGTTGAAAATTTCCCATACAGAGCTTGTGTAATCACATCGGCATAGGGGGCTAGTTTTCGGTGTGATTGAATATATCTGATTAAATTTTTTTCAGGATCCTGTCCCTTTTCCATCCTGCGCCCTTCAGCAGCATTAACAAAAATCATGGCGACCGCAAATAAATCATAAGAAGGCTCTGCCTTACGAGTGCCAAAGCCCCAATAGCCACGATCAAAAAACTCCGTATACTCTTTAATTGAACGCCCCATTTGCGTTGTGCCGCCAACGTCCAGCCAGCGGATTTTTAACGGAGGACCGGTCACTACTAAATTATCCGGCTTCAAATCCCCAAACACCCATCCAGCTTCATGTAATCTCCCGAGATCCTTTAACAGCTGCAAAACGAAAATTGCCGCCCATTCAAAGCCTCTCACGCGAATGCAGTCTAATAAAGGCGTCCCATTAATATATTCCATTGCATAAAAGGCATATGCCCCTTTTTTTGTTACCCAATCATCGACATCATATAAAGAAGGCCCTAGGGGTTCACCTTGGACCTTGGAAAATTTATTTAAGACATTGACCTCAGAAGTGACACCGGCATTATCAAAACCAAATTTCAAAGCCACTCTACCGTACTCTGAATGAGCAAGAAAAACTGTACCTCTCGCACCATAACCTAATGGCTTAATGATTTGATACTGCTTTTGATGCCACTTCCCAACAATGATGGTTCCAGGTGTGAACTTAATCGTTTGCTTCTTCGATAGGTGCTCCGTCATAAGCCGCTAAGTCCCTTCTCGATCGTTTGTCGAAGCTTTTTAAAGCCTCTTTAAGTGCTGGACCAGTTGGTGTAATGCCTCCAGAAGCCAGCTTAGAAAACACATGGCTAATTGAATCTATTTTAGGTGTCCAGGATAAAAGTTTATCAATGGGTTTGCGCTTACCGGGAAATGCATAGAGACAAAATTGATTGCTCCCCATCCTGGAATTAAGACTAATAGATAAATCAAGCAGTGCCTCATGAACTGTCGGCAGCTTCTTCTCCATACTGGCACTTGTATCAACGAGAATACAAACTTCTAGATTAACAGTTTCACCAAGCTCGTCCACCACTTCCATGACTTGACCTCGTTTTTCAGGTGGTAGGTCATCCATGGACTCGCTATCACCTAATATCTGTTGAAGCTCTTGATTAATCACACCCTGAATAGTCTGTGTCATCGCCTGTCTCGTTACCATTTGTACCGTTTGTGATAATTGCTTTGTGTGGACGATTTGACTGATGCCCCCTCCAGCTAAAGCAATATCCTCGACTTCCTGAATACCGCCGTCCATGGTTTGATCCTCACTGACAACTCCGATAACGTTCACTGCAATGCCTTGTTCTTTGGCTAGAGCTGCAATCGCTGATGGATCCTCACCTTGGTTAGAACACCCATCGGTTATTAATAGAATTTGTTTCAATCTACCCTTTTTCATTTCTGTCACCTCTCTTAGCTTCATCTTCGACAGAAATGTGCCATTGTATACGCATGACTTATTGCGCTTTAGACATCTTCTTATGATCGTGAGAATAGGTTGGAATGGCTGCCCATTTTGGCGTATGGTGTTGAATTCTAGAAACGACGATAGTCATATCATCCTCAATCGCTCCGTCGCTAGAACGAATTACTTCTTCTAACAATACATCAGCAATCTCTTGGGGATGCTCTGTTTTTAATTCTTTGATTTTACGCTTAATCCACATCTCCGTGTTCTCTACATGGCGTGGTGCCTCGAGTATGCCATCGCTCATCATAATCAACAAGTCTCCAGCCTTCAGCTGTTCGTCCACCACCTCGACATCAAAATCTTGGATAATCCCCATCGGAAGATTACCCGCTTCAATCATCATGACTTTGTTCCCTCGTTTAACAAAGCTTGGATTTGACCCTATTTTCAGAAATTTAGCCCGAGCATTTTGTAAATCAACCATGACCAGATCGAGCGTTGAAAAAATTTCATCCGTTGATCTTAATGAAAGGATGGAATTAATCGATTTGATTGCGATGGTCTCATCAATCCCTGATTTTAAAACCTTAGAAAGAAGCTTAAGCGTCTCATAGCTTTCCACGTGTGCTCTTTCACCATTGCCCATCCCATCACTAATGGCTAAAGCATACTTTCCACCACCGAGTTCAAATGTGGAATAATTATCACCTGAAATCCAGCTTCCTCCTTTTGCGGTATGTGCCACACCCGTTTCAATTTCATATGCTTTTGCAGAACCAAAGGTCACCAGTCCATAACCATTGACCACATCTGGTTCCACTCGTTTTTTTATAACAATAGATTCACCAAGAATATCAGATAAGATGGGCGCAATCACCTTCTCACTCTCTCCATGATCGTCCCTTGGTATTGTCATATCAATATCTACTGAGCCTTCCTCCAGGTTATAGATATCGACATTTTCAACATCTAACCCTATTTCTTGTAGCTTAAACAGGATCTGCTCCTCTTGCTGTTGATGAGTATCTCGCTCTCGCTGAATTTCCTTCGCAAAGTCTCCCATCACTTGTGAAACACCCATTAACTGATCAGCAACAAGTCGGCGGCTTTCTTGCATGGAGTGTTTGAATTTAATCTTTTCTTTAAAATGCTGCTGTTCCTCATAAATCACATCGACAACCTTTTCAGGTTTAATACAATGGTGCATCCAATCCCTGCGCAGCTTGGCACTCTTTATCATCGGCTCCTCCTTTGTTTCCTGCATGATAGCATTCATGTATCCATAGGTTTTATCAAAATTTTTTATCCAACAGTACTCTTTTTTAAAGCAGTGCTGACAGGTTTTTTCCGTAACATCACTCAAAAAGACGTCGACCTGATGCTCTTGATCTTCTGAATTGGTCGTCGGTTGATGATTAAAGCTCGTTGAGAGCGCTTGGAATAGACTAGAAAATTGCTCGACACGACTCGCCGTCACATCGCGAATCTTTTTCAAATATTGCTGCTGCTGTTGCTGATATTCTTTAGTGCCAGGAATAAATGAAGCCAACCGAGAAAGCAGCACTCGCGGCGTCAATAAAAAGAGAACAAAAGCAATTATAGATTCTGCGGTTGTATTAAATAATTGGTTATAGCCTTGTCCATATAAACCGATGAGAAGCGTCCCAATAATAAGACCAAATCCAACGCCCCACCTTTTCCCTTCTTTTAATAAGCCACCTAGTAAACCGGAGAAGGCGAGCAAACTCATTTGAAATAATCCCGCAACATTGGCCAAACTCATAATTAATCCGACAACGACACCAACTGTTGCCCCAATAGCTGCTCCACCGACATAAGCAAATACTAAAACAGAGTAGCGTGTTAAAACATGATCTAAAGCCACTCCGTGGTAGCTCAATCCCATCGTTCCAGTCAGTGTTGAAGCCAGTAAAATGATAAAGCAAATGATTTCTTCTGTTTTCAGCGCTCGTTTGCGTGTCTTTGTCGTAAAAAGGGGCATGCTCTGAAGAAAAATCAGACATAACAGGAAAGAAAGCCCGGCCTCTACAATGGCTAGCATTTCTTGTGTTGGAATAAGCGTGCCGTTTCTAAAGACATCAAAGCCGAGCCTACTGATAATCCCTGCAGCAAAAACAATGTAGGGCAGTAATCTGGCCTCTTCCCTGTTGGAAACCCTGACGACCCCTGCTCTTAAAATCATATAAACCACAAGGGAAAGGACAGTAAACAGCGTTTGCCAGCCGGATAAGGTGATCGCTCCTAAAAGTGTGGCAAAAAAGGCTAAAAATCTTCTTTTGGGTCTTAGCAAACCGACCGTGGCAAAAAAGGGGAGGATAAACGGTGTCAAATTCGTCAGGATCATCGCCCTTCCAAATAGAACACCGATCACAAGGCACATCGCTTCCCAGCTTGTCAGTCCCTGTACAATTTTTCTCATTGCCTTTTTGAAGAACCCCTGCTTCAAGGTGTCTTCCGACTTGGGACTCCCAATGACTCTTGGCTGTTGAATTGAACCATTCACATTACTCATTTTCCTCGCACCACCCATAATGTAATAGTGTATGTTCAATTTAAACACATCATGCCTTCGTATTTTGTCAAAAACACAGAGCCTGTCTTAAAAACTCTTCGACGGCTTTCTAGGCAGCTAAACAAATTATGCTAAAATCATGAAAGGGCTTTAATGCCAGCAGCAAAGCTTTGCTAAATGAAGGACAAATGAGCGCTCAGTGGATAGACTTACATTCTCCCGTCATTTCGCGACACGACAGGCGCTTTAATAAAAGGCTATGTTAAGACAAACCGAATCAATTATTGAGCTTGAGAGATTATTCAACCATGGATTAAAATTAAAGACATGTCATTTGCAATGCCCCTCCGAATAATTGCTTTATCCGCAATAAGAAAAACCGGGCGAAGAGCATGCCCGGTCCTTGTCCTTAGTATAGAGCATCAGCCAATATGAAAGAGGCTTCATTGCCTGGTCAAGTGGAATGGAGCGCAAGGCGCGAGATTCGGAACACTCTAACATCGTGTGTTCCTCGGGCGCCACTGACTCATGCTGCGGAGACTAGAGTCCTGCGGGAAGTGGGAGATCGGTAAGACCTTAGCAGTACGCAGGCGCGCGGGGGCTTACCACTCCCCCGCGGAAAGCGAGCGGCCTGGAGCGGAATCGCGCACCGTCCTCATGAACAGAATTTTTCTTATCTTTTTAGAAAACTTGGCTTGCACCACTTCGCTGGTACTCCTGATGTGATTTTTGCCAATCACACACTTAGGGTTCCCGCAAGCCTTAGAAGGCGAAAGCCAAAGCCCGCCTTATACTCTCTTCCTTTATGAGCGTCAGCGAAGTTATAAACTCTGATAAGTATAAAAAACACCTCATCCTCACGGATCAGGTGTTGAGCGTTAATTTATTATAATAATGGCAGCAAGCGGTTAGCCTCTTCTCGCACCGCGTCCTCCCCGTTTTGATTCTGTTTGTTTCTTTAACGTGGATAATCGATCTTCACTGTCTTTCAAAAACTTGCTCATCTTGTCCTCGAAAGTTAAATCCTTGCGAGGTCTTCTTCCTTTTGGAGGCTTGGGTGATCTTGTTGTCTTCGGACGATCAACAGCTTTACGAATGGATAATCCTATCTTCCCATCATCACCAACTTGAAGGACTTTGACTGTCACTTCATTCCCTACCTCTAAAACTTCTCGGATGTCCTCTACATACTTATCTGCTACTTCACTAATGTGAACAAGGCCCGTCTGACCTTCAGGGAGTTCCACAAATGCTCCAAAATTAGTAATGCCTGTGACCTTCCCTTGCAATTTGCTGCCTACTTCAATCGACATTAAAGATTGCTCCTCCTAGAAAATTGTATTTCCATTTCATTTTATTATACAAAAGAAAAAATGAGCAAGTCAATGTTTGTCCTTTTCAGGAGAAGCAAAAATAATTTCACCATTTTTTGACATATAATATTCTGAGCGAGCAATCTTGCTTAGATAGTCATCATCATGCAGCAATTTAACCTGTTGCGTCAAATGCTTCTGTTGCTTCTGAACATCTGTTAATTGTTGGTGCAATTGCTGGTTATTTGCTTCTACCTTTTCCTTCTGCTGAGATTGGGAATGAAAGACCGAAACAAAGCCGCTGATCATCAAGATTAAAAACACGGCAAAGACGACCAACCGTTTAATGAGGTTCCTTTTTCTTCTATTAAGTGCTTTATCATAAACTTCTTTAGATGCTATGTAATCCTTGCGGATAGTTGTCACACTGGACGCTCTCAAGCTATTCACCTACCTAAATTTTCCGATCAAAGCCTCTATTGTCTGTCTGAACGTTTGAATGAGTTGTCCTATTTTCCTTCTCCATGATGAAGGAATCACGAGCTTAAGGATGAATTTTATTGGGGTAATAATAACCGTCAAAATAAAGAGTAGCACAACGATAAAGATTCTACTTACCATCTTAAACAATTGATAGAGAAGCTTCAATAGGAATTTAGTCGGATGAACAAAAAAAATAAATATTATCCGTTTAATAAGACGTCCAATCCTGACAAAAAGTCGAATTATAAAATCTAAACACCGCTCGTAGATGGTCTCAAATAAGGCTTTATAAGCAGCAAAGCCACAAACCAAGGCCAGCAAAATATAAAAGCGAATCTCCCCTTGATTCACTGTTAATAGCACGTAAAAAATCAGGAGTCCTTGCACGACCCAAAAGAAGACGTCTGTAAGAAGGGTTACCCATTGCCATTTTTTCTCGGGTTGGATGAGACGATGGTAGGTGGATAGTGCCAGCCCAATCCATCCTCCCATCGCCGTCATCGCAAGCATCGTTGCAAATTGTTCTGAGAGTGTCATCTAAATAGTTTGCTAAGAAAACCCTTAGCCTGTTCTCCGTCTTGGTCATCAAGATAACTAATATCAAATATTCTTCCTTCAATGGCAACAAGACCCTGGTCTACACTGAGATTTTGCATTTTCAAGTTAACGCCTTTGATCGCGAGATATCCCATTACCGTCTCGAGCAGAAACTCTTCATGGTCAAAGCTTTCCACATGTTTGACGCCAGTGATCTCGATCTTCTTACGACCTCTCATTACAATATCATGATTGGGTTCTTGTCTTTTATTATTCAAATTATTTGAAGGATAGTATTGATTATCCATAGTCATCCCCCTCTCCTTGTCCTAATCCTATGAGGGAAAGATGCATTTTAGAACGCTTGAACAGACTTAAATCGCAAAAGGGGGGCCATGATTTGCTTAAAACAATAATGGCGCTTTCTTAGCGCAATAGCGAGTACACCTCATTTTTGTTAATGATTAATAGGCTCCTCACTTAAAACTTCATAGAGTGAATGCGCCTCTTCCTTTTTGGCAGCCTCTTGGATGTCCATAACTTTTACTTTCAAATGTCTCTGTCCAAACCGGATGGCTAATTCATCACCGATTTGCACCTCAGCACCAGCCTTTGCCGCGCGTCCGTTAATCATCACACGACCTTGATCGGCTAGCTCCTTTGCGACTGTTCGCCGCTTAATTAATCGTGAAACCTTTAAAAATTTATCTAAACGCATGTACTATTTCACTGCTTCCTTCAGTTTATTTCCAGCACGAAAAGCGGGAACAGTCGAAGCTGGGATATCAATTTCTTCACCTGTTTGAGGATTTCTACCTTTTCTACTTGACCGCTCTCTCGTTTCAAATGTACCAAAACCGACAAATTGGACCCTGTCCTTTTCCCGTAATGCTTCTGTTACCTCTTCAATGACACCATTGATTACTTTGTCTACATCACTTTTGCTCAGCCCTGTTTTCACAGAAATATTGTCGACGATTTGTTGTTTGTTCATTTGTATAGCCTCCTTCAGACTAAATGATTTTTTCTGAGTCTCTTTGACTCTACTCTTATCCAAATAGTTCTTCGACCATTGCTAAAAATCCTTTATTTCTATTCATTTTTCTTCACTTTTTCCCAAAGCTCATCCATTTCCTTTAAATTCATAGTAGATAAAGAGTGCCCCATTTCGACCGCCATGGTTTCCATCCCAGATAATCGCTTCATAAATTTTTGATTGGTTGCCTGTAAAGCTAGGGACGGATCGATCTTATAATGGCGCGATAAATTTACCAATGAAAATAAAACATCACCAAGCTCCTGTTCTAACTTTTGCTTGTCCTCATTCCGCACTTCTTGTTGAACCTCTTTCAATTCCTCAGCAACCTTTTCCCAAGCCACTTGGGGATCTGACCAATCGAAACCGATCTGAGCCGCTTGCTTTTGCAGTTCATTAGCCAGCATAAGAGGCGGCAAGCCCTTTTCAATAGAATCGAATAAATGCTCGGAAGCTGTTCCGCGCTCCTGCGCCTTGATAGCTTCCCACCTTGCACTGACTTCTTCCGCTGTCTCAGCTGTCTCTTCACCAAAAACATGAGGATGGCGGCGAATCATTTTTTCCGTTAAAACGCGCATCACATCTTTAATATCAAAGTAACCCTCATCTTCACCGATCTGAGCATGAAGCATCACTTGTAACAAAACATCCCCAAGCTCCTCAGCAAGATGATCATCGTCTCCTTCCTCAATGGCTCCAATCACTTCAAAGGCTTCTTCGATGAGATATTTCCGTAACGATTGATGCGTCTGCTTACGATTCCACGGACAGCCTTCAGGCCCTCGAAGCTGTTTAATCACCTTTCGAAGGGTGGAAAAGCGACCATAAAGAAGGGATTCATCTGTCACCGGCGGCACATAAACACTCGTCAAATTATCCACGGCATCGATACACCGATCAAGCTCAAATAAAGGCAGCTTAATGATTTGCTGATCGCTATTACCAACTGATCGAACAATCATAACCTCATAATCTGCAGGGAGTCTCTCCATTAACGACAGTTTAACCTCTGACGCCATAAAAGCGTCATAAACCTGACAAATAATCGTGTGATGAGTTAAAGGCAACTGGTCAGCATCTAAATCCAGTGCATCACAGAAATAAAAGCCATCAATGGGATCAATATTTAATGCGGTAAATAATGGATCAATGAAGCTTTGCCCGCCCTTAACATTGACCTTTACCCGTCCTTGCTCTGCAGCCTCTAAAAGCAACTGTACGGTTTTTTCTGCGACCATAGGATGCCCGGGCACTGCATAAACCACATCGCCTTCCTCCGACTCTAAAGCCAACCGGTCAACAATGGCTTGATAAACCGAGTCAAAATCCTCATGTTTTATATATAATTCATCAAAGGAATGGAACGAGAGCTCCTGTTTCAAATCTGAGATAACGGGATGTTCTGCCGTTCTAACAAACAGACGCTGACTTGTCTTTAGCTGATTATAAATCCCAACACTCAGTTGGTTGACATCTCCCGCGCCTAAACCTACTACGTTGATAACTCCAGTCATTAGTCAAATTCCCTCCTTTAATCTACTTCTTTAAAAATAACCGTCCTAACACTTTACCGCCAGGAAAATGCTGCAAATCTTTTTCATCTAGCAAGCCACCCCGCATCACCCATAATAAGAAAACGACCGCGCCCCATCCAACACTTGTAACGACAGTGACACCAGCCCCTAACCGACCGCCATCTGGAAGCCCCCAGAGATACAAGACGAATTTCCAAAGAAACACAACGATAAACATAGAGAGGAGCCCATAAATTAAAATGACATATTCCCTCGCGTAGAAAAAGCGAACCTGACAATAGATCTTCAAGCGCAGCATAATGATCAGCGCCAATCCCCCTAAACTTATGGCAGTGGCTAACGCTGCTCCGAAGATCCCTAAGGGTGGCACTAACAGTCCATTCAAGCCTAGCTTAATGGCCGCCATAATGATCAGGTAAATAATTGGCTCCCATACGCCTCGAATCCCTTGGAGCATCGTTGAGCCAATAATGACAATCGAGGCACTTAAAATATTGATACACATCACAGCAAGTGCCCATGTCCCTGAATGGTCTTCGAATAAAAAGAGATTGGTCTCTTTAATGATAAAGAGTAAGCCAAATGCCGCTGCTGCGCCAAAAATGATGGTCAACCGCATGGGCTGTTTTAACTGATCATTATAGTCGCCTCTACTGCCCATTCCCTTCAATTTGGCAAAAACCGGAACAGAAGATGTTGCCAAAGCGACTGCCGTTGACATCCCCATTTGTATAAAGGGAAATGACCGATCATAAACCCCTTTTAATGTTTTCGCAGAATGCCAATGTGTATGTAAGAATGGCACAAGACTAAGTGTATCAACAAACTGAAAAGTCACTAAAGCCAGTGATGCAATCGTGTAAGCAAAGCCCTCAGACAAAAGCCGCATAGCGACCTGACCATTCCATTGCCTTTTCACAGAAAATCTTAGCTGTTCCTTTTCTTTCAGAGCAAACCAAAACAAGATCAGTGTAGAAGCCAGTGGGGCGATCATCGATCCAAACGCTGCGGCTGAGCCAAAGACATAGGGTCCGGCACTTTGCCTAAAGAGCCAGAAAGATAACCCAAGAATCAGTCCTACTCTAAGCGTTTGTTCAGCAACCTGGGATACCCCTGTCGGCTTCATGTTCAATCGCCCACCTTGGAAATATCCTCTGAGAATGGCAATAAACGGTCCCCATAAAAAGATAAAAGATAAAATGCGCAAGGGACGGACGAGTTGTGTATCCTCCATCAATCGCGAGATGAAAGGTGCTCCAAGAAAGCTCACAAGAAACAGAAAACAAGCAAGTCCTGACAGTACCTTGATCGCCGTCGCAAGGATCACTTCTACCCCCTGCCTGTCCTGTCTACTCTGCGCCTCAGCTATGATTTTCGATAGCACAATAGGAAAACCAAACCCTGCCATAGTTGTTGCCAAAGCGTAAAAAGGATAAACTTGTTGATAAACATAAAACCCTACATCTCCCGCCAAATTTTGGTAGGGCAGACGATACACCGCACTCAACACTTTAATAATCAAGGCGGCAAACGCTAGTATAAACGTTCCACGCCAAATACTTCTTTCCATGTATCAATCACTCTCAATTCTAGAGTGATTATACCATATAAGAAACACATGCCTTCAGTATTTGGAAAACCAGGCATTATGAAAGGCAACTCTTTATAATCCCTAACTTATTTCTTTCTGATAGAATAAAGAAGCTGACCCCAAAGCGTCATGTATTTGACGTTGGTGTCAGCCTTGTTAATTTCTATGAATTAATGCTCCATTTGTCTTGCCAGAAAACCCGCTGCAGTCTCTGCCAACTTTGCCTCAACATCCCCGATATCTTCGTGATCTTTTGCAATAAGGAGGACCGCACCTATGGGGTCTCCTCCAGCGATAATCGGTGCAATAACATAGGCTCCAGGATCACTTAGATGATCAACCAGTTCACCTTTACCGCTGTTTTCTTTAATCGTTGTACGATTTTCCATCGCTTTTTCTACATCTGACCCAATGCTTTTCTGTAAATATTCCTTCTTGGGGCCACCGGAAACAGCAATGATTTCGTCACGATCGGCAATCAATACCAATCGGCCGGAGTTTTCTGCTAATGAATCCGCATACTCTTGAGCAAAATTGCCAAGCTCGCTAATTGGAGAATATTTCTTTAAAATCACTTCTCCATCGCGATCAACAAAAATTTCGAGTGGGTCCCCTTCGCGAATACGCAGAGTGCGTCGAATTTCTTTGGGAATAACGACACGACCTAAATCATCTATTCTTCGTACTATACCAGTTGCTTTCATCTCTGATGCCTCACTTTTTAAATGTATTAGGAAAGATGATTCCATTTTCTTCTGCTTTTAGTATTTGCGAAGTTATCCTTTCTATACACAAAAAGGCTCAACTGACACTCGCTATTTTTGTTTGGTTATTATAGATATCGTTTAATATTTTATAAAGCTGCTCCAATTGTTGGCTATTATCTTTCGTGGCGATATAACGCGTCACCTTGATTTTTTCGCCTTCTGTCCCTAAGCCCGCCTCACGACCATACTCACTAATGGCCTCAAAAAGCTTATAGTTATCCAACTGCTTAGAGCCTTCTTCAGAAAATAAAATGACGTAGCCCTTCTCGTTATCATCGATGCTCTCAATCATGAGCTCATTCGCTAATGCTTTGATCCTGGCTACCGTAAATAAATCACTTACTTCTCTCGGATAGTCACCAAACCGGTCGACAAGCTCTTCTTGAAGCTCCATCACTTCATCTAAGGAAGCAACCGTACGGAATTTTTTATACATATCAATTTTTTGTAAGGAATCGGAAATATAGGACTCCGGAATATAGGCATCAGCTTCAATATTTAAATTAACATCTTTTTGTACCGTTTCATCTGTTGTACCTTTTCTCTCTTCTACGGCTTCCTTCAGCATTTGTGTATAGAGATCAAAACCAACAGAGTCAATAAAGCCATGCTGCTGGGCACCAAGAAGGTTCCCTGCCCCCCGTATGGATAAGTCTCGCATCGCGATTTTAAAGCCTGAACCAAGCTCTGTGAATTCCTTAATAGCCTGTAGACGCTTTTCAGCCACTTCATTCATGACTTTATCCTTTTGGTACGTAAAGTAAGCATACGCCACGCGGTTCGATCGACCAACACGTCCCCTGAGCTGATAAAGCTGCGAGAGTCCCATTCGATCTGCGTCATAGACAATAAGGGTATTAACATTGGGAATGTCCACACCGGTCTCAATGATCGTCGTTGATACTAAAACATCGTAATTGCCTTCTAAGAAGTCAATCATCACGGCTTCAAGCTCATTTTCCTTCATCTGTCCGTGAGCATAGGCCACACGCGCATCAGGTATAATAGCATCAATTTGATTAGCCATTTGTTGGATGGACTCCACACGATTGTATAGCACATACACCTGTCCACCTCGAGCCAACTCGCGTTCGACGGCCTCACGGACCAGCGCTCCACTGTACTCTGTTACATACGTTTGAACAGGAAAACGATTTTCTGGTGGGGTTTCAATAACTGATAAATCCCTTACCCCTAACATTGACATATGAAGCGTTCTCGGTATCGGTGTAGCTGTAAGCGTCAACACATCGACATTGGCTTTCATCTTCTTAATCTTCTCTTTATGCGTGACACCAAAACGCTGTTCTTCATCGACGATCAGGAGCCCCAGATCCTTAAACACAACATCCTTTGAAAGCAAACGGTGTGTACCAATGACCATGTCCACCGTTCCTTTTTGCAAACCTTTGATCGTCTCCTGTTGCTCTTTGCGGCTTCTGAAGCGATTCAATACGCCAATATTAACAGCAAAATCGGAAAATCTTTCTGTCGCTGTTTCAAAATGCTGTTGAGCAAGAATCGTCGTTGGCACAAGAAAAGCAACCTGCTTGCCTTCACTAATCGCTTTAAAAGCCGCCCTTAAAGCAACCTCTGTTTTACCGTAGCCAACATCTCCACAGAGCAGGCGATCCATCGGACGAATTTTTTCCATATCTTTTTTGATCTCATCAATAGCTTTTAACTGATCCTCTGTTTCTTGATAAGGAAAAGCATTTTCGAACTCTATTTGTTCAGGACCATCAGGCTGAAACGCATGCCCTCTGCTTGCCTCGCGTTCTGCATAGAGCTTAATCAGATCATCAGCAATATCTTGAACAGAGGATTGGGTTTTTCTTTTGACACGCTTCCATTCACTGCCGCCCAATGCATATAGCTTCGGCTCTTTGCCTTCGGAGCCAACATACTTCTGCACCTGATCGATTTTCTCGACAGGAACATAAAGCTTGTCATTCCCCTTATAACGAATGTGTAGATAATCTTTATGGTTCCCACCGACCTCTAAGGTTTCAATACCAATATATCGTCCAATCCCGTGATCGATATGAACGACATAATCACCAACCTTAAGCTCATTGTAGCTTTTAAGACGCTCCGCATTCGATACCTTCTTAGGGCGTCGGCTTACTTTATGCGCTTTGTTTGCAAACACTTCTTTATCTGTAATAACAGCCAGCTTTTGTTGAGATAATTCAAACCCGCCACCAAGTGTACCCACTGTGACATTTAAAGTCCCTTGTGTTGGTCTGGTTTCTGGCTCTACATAATCAGCATCAATATCATAGTCCTTAAATACATTGACGATTTTCTTAGCACGTTCTTTATCATCCGCTAAAAAAACCACAGCATAATGCCCTTTTTGCCAGCGTACACACTCATTTTTAAGGACATTAATCTGACCATGAAAGCTCTGCATCGACCTGCAGGCAACATTCATGATATTTTCAGGTTGAATATAGGGACTATGACGAAGGAATAACGATAAAAATAAAGCCTTAAAGGGCGCGAAAGCATTAAGGTCCGTCCAGCTCTCAGATAAGGTCAAATCAGAGATCATTTCTCCCTTTTCGATCAGCGCTGTGAGCCACTCCGCCTCTTCCTTGTCCAATTGCTCAGCCACTTCTTGTACGCGGCTAATTTCATCGACAACGATTAAAGTCTCTCTTGGAATATAGTTTAGTAGAGTCGCCTTTGTATCAAAATAAAGGCGCATATACTTCATCATCCCTTGGAATGCTGTTTGTTCTTTTAAAGCCTCAATTTCTTGACCTACTGTTTCCGATAAGGTCTCTCTGATGCCCTTATTTTTGATCTTTTTAAGCGTATGGGCCAACCCATCCTCTAATCTTTGGGCAGCCACCTCATATTGCTCGGGAAATAATACGAGCTCTTTTGCTGGCCCTACCATAATATGGTCAATTTTTTCTAAAGAACGCTGCGTCTCACTATTAAACAAGCGAATCGAATCAATTTCATCATCAAACAATTCAATCCGTATTGGATCTGAGCTCGTGTGAGGGTAAATGTCTATAATGCCCCCACGCACGCTATATTGACCAGGCGCGCTAACCATAGCCTCTCTATTGTAGCCAGATGATGTAAGTGTTTTCATTACCTCATCTAAATCAACAGTTTCCCCGACTTGAAAATGCAGACTTGCTCGCTTCCAATAGTCCTTTGGTGACAGGAGCCGCTTGAGTCCAGCTATAGGAACGATGATTAATCCTCTTTTTCCTTGCGCTAAGTGATCTAATACCTCTAGACGCTGTGATAAGAGCTCGGGACTGGCGACAGCGATATCTGATGCAATCAAATCATTCACAGGATATAAGAAAACTTCGGTTTCCTTTTGAAGCCCAGATAGATCATCATAGAGCTTCTGTGCCTGAAATAAGTTATGTGTCACAACTAGAACGGATTGCTGACGCTCTTCATATAGCGAGGAAATATATAAGGATTTGGATGCATTCGTCAGACCAGCGACCAATTGTTGACGCATGCCACTTTTGAAGCCATCAAGTATTGTATTTAAATCCATAAGGTTATCTTGAAAAAATTGTTTTAACCCTAACATTATAGAACCCCCTCCCAGGAAAGCAGAAAATGCCTTGGTCTATAACCAAAGCGTTATTACTGTATAAATGAGTCAAACTGATGCAATTCAGGATTATTTTCTAAAGCCTCCTGACAGTCCTCACAAATAGTAGAAACATTGATATGACCTTGTTCATTATATTTTATAAGCTCTGCGCGCTCTTGATTATTCAACATATCAAAACCCAATTGCGAGGTATCAAACATACTATTTTTTATATGTCCGACTTGCGTGCCGCAATATCGACAATGGTAGAAAACATCCAATGTTTAGCCTCCTAACAATACAATAAGCTAGGAGTAGTATAAACATTACCATTCAATTTTATTCAACGGTTATATTTATTCATGACTTTGTCAAAGGGTTCGCTACACCATTCTCCACAAGCCATTGCTGCTTTTTCAATAACCTCAGCAATGATAGGCTCCTCTTCCTCTGAAAACTTTTGTAGGACATAGTCAATAACGGGCTGCCTTCCATCTGGTCGACCTATTCCTACTCTTGTCCGTTTAAACTCGCTTGTGCCAAGATGTTGAATAATGGATTTCATCCCATTGTGACCACCGGCACTTCCTTTTAAGCGCAGTCTGATTTTTCCTACAGCCAAGTCCATATCATCATAAATGATCATCATATCCTCGATTGGGATCTTAAAAAAATTCATGAATGGAGCAATCGCTTCACCTGACAAATTCATATATGTTAAAGGCTTAACTAAAAGAACCTCTTCTCCTTGAATCTCCCCTTTGCCGTACAGTGCATTGTACTTGGAACGTGACAAGGGGATATTTTCCTTATCAGCAAGCCTTTCTATAACCTCAAAACCTATATTATGCCGAGTATGCACATATTCAGAACCCGGATTGCCTAAACCGGCAATCAATTTCATCGTATTTCCTCCCCCCACAAGGCCAAGATAACACTCTAGACGCCTTATCATATGTTATGGATGTCATCATTACCACTTTATTTATATATAGTTAATATTTGGATGTAAGAGATGGTCTTCTTCCCTTAATAAGAAAACCATTGTCTTTCTCTTTGAAAAACAGGTGCTCCCTAAAAAAGGGTAGCACCTGCTTCAAAGCGATTACTCTTCTTCACCCTGATGAGCTGAGTCCCCTGCATCTGAAGGAGCTTCTGCTTCTGTTTCTTCCACTTCAGGCTCTTTATTAGGCGGTGTAATGGAGATCATAACCTCTTCCCCATCGTCCACTATCTCATAGTTACCGGAATGTTTAATATCCTTCACCTTAAGGACATCACCAATCTTAAGCTCTGAAATATCAATTTCAATCGCCGTGGGTATATCTGCTGGTAGAGCACTAACCGTGACTTCATTCACATTATGTTGAACAACGCCACCTTCTTTTTGCCCAACAGCTTCTCCCACAGTATGGAGAGGAACCACCGCATCTGTTTTGGCCTTCATATCCACCTCAAGAAAGTCTAAGTGGAGAATATTGCCTTTAAGAGAATCCGTTTGAATATCCTGAACCATTGCTGGAAAAGCTTGTCCATCTATTTGCAGTGTAATGACACCGTTTCTACCCACTTCTCGGAAGGTGCGAATCATTTCCCCTTCATCGACTACAATCCCTCGATTACCTACGCTCTTCCCATATACAACAGCCGGGATTTTTCCACTTTTTCTTAAATTCCTAGTGATTGAATGTCTTGAGTTGTCTCTTTCCTTTACATTTAATTCTGCTGGCAAAGCAGACACTCCCTTCTATTCTTCACTATTTCCCACTTTTAAAGATTTTAAAACCATAAACAGATGAGATCCCTTTTTTAATCAAAAAGCGTGCTTACAGATAACTTTTCATGTACCCTAATAATCGCCTCACCAAGTAGCGGTGCGACAGACAGGCTTGTAATTTTACTGATTTGTTTTTCTTTTGGAAGAGGAATGGTATTGGTAACCACTAATTCTTCAATACTTGATGCACTAATCCTTTCGATAGCAGGCCCAGATAATACTGGATGTGTACAACAAGCATAAACCTTTTTTGCCCCATTCTCAATTAATGCATTCGCAGCAAGTGTGATGGTTCCGGCCGTATCAATAATATCATCGATTAAAATGGCTGTCCTACCTTCAATGTTACCAACAATATTCATAACTTCTGCCACGTTAGGCTTAGGACGGTGTTTATCGATGATGGCAATGGGAGACTTTAAGCGATCAGCCATCTTTCTAGCACGAGTGACGCCACCGTGATCTGGTGAAACCACGACAATATCCTCAAGTTGCTTGGTTTTAAAGTAATCGGCAAGAATAGGAACACCGAGGAGCTGATCAACAGGGATGTCAAAGAATCCTTGAATTTGCGGTGCATGTAAATCTATAGCAATGACGCGGGTTGCTCCTGCCGTTTCTAATAAATTAGCAACGAGCTTGGCTGTAATCGGTTCTCTTGAACGGGCTTTACGATCCTGGCGCGCATAGCCGTAATAAGGTAAAACAATATTAATGGTGCGAGCCGATGCCCTTTTTAGAGCGTCAATCATGATGAGCAGCTCCATCAGATGTTTATTGACAGGATACGATGTTGATTGAATAACATAAACATCACAGCCACGAATACTCTCTTCGATATTAATTTGAATCTCGCCGTCACTAAAATTAGTGACTGAACTTTTTCCAAGATTAATTCCAATATGTTTGGCGATCTCTTCCGCAAGTGCTGGATTTGAATTCAGTGAAAAAACCTTTAAATTAGGGTCAAGATAACTAGGCATGCCGGTCCCTCCATTATTTTTTCTTATGATTTAGGTTATCTGCATAGTTTTGTTTCGTGGTTTGCCGATTTCGAGCAATGGCAAGCGCATTGGCTTCGACGTCATCTGTAATAGTTGAGCCAGCGGCAACAAAAGCATCTTTTCCGATGGTTACTGGAGCGATCAAATTGGCATTACAGCCAATAAATGCCCCATCCTCTATTTTCGTTAAATACTTATGAGTCCCATCGTAATTTACCGTGATAGAGCCACAACCCAAATTCACATCTTGACCAACTTCAGCATCGCCAATATAACTTAAGTGTGAGGCTTTACTTCCCTCACCAAAAACGGATTTTTTTATTTCAACAAAGTTTCCGACTTTGACGCGATCGCCTATCGTAGAAGCAGGTCTAATATGAGCAAAGGGACCAATATTCACTTCTTGACCAACTTCACTATCATTGACGACCGATTGCTGTACCTTTGTATTATTTCCAATTTTACTATCCCTTATTTCTGTATTTGGACCGATTTGACACGCTTCGCCAATGGTTGTCGTTCCAGAAAGGGTACATCCAGGATAGATCACAGTATCCATTCCTATCATAACATCCGCAGAGATATAAGTATGTTCGGGATCAATGAGGGTAACCCCTTCTCGCATATGATGGGCATTGATTCTTCTTCTCATAAGCTTCTCAGCCTCAGACAAAGCAATGCGGTCATTAACACCTAACGTTTCTTCAAAAGCGTCCGATTGAAACGCGGCAATCGTGTTCCCTTCCGCTTGCAATATTCCTAGGACATCTGGAAGATAATACTCCCCTTGAGCATTATCATTGGTCACTTTTTTCAAGGCCCTGAATAGCTTTTGGTTATCAAAACAATAGATACCGGAGTTAATCTCGGCAACTGCCTTTTCTTCAGGTGTCGCATCCTTTTCTTCAACAATGCGTTCTAGATGCCCCTTTGAAGAACGGATAACGCGCCCATACCCTTTGGGATTATCCGTATATGCAGTGAGTACCGTTGCAGCTGATTGTGCACGTTCATGATGTTCCAGTAAACCTGCAATCGTTTCCTTCGTAATTAAAGGTGTATCCCCACACAAAACAACGGTGGTTCCTTCTAAACTTTCTAAAACACCTGCTGCTTGTGAAACGGCATGCCCAGTTCCTAATTGCTCTTCTTGTAATGCATACTCACTTGTATCACCAAGCTGTGCTTTTACCTTCTCTGCACCATGACCAACAATTGTAATCCGTTTTTCGAAATCTAAAGCACACAACTGATCCATAATGTGTTGAATCATTGGTTTCCCACAAACCTGATGAAGCACTTTGTATAATTTTGATTTCATTCTTGTTCCTTGACCAGCAGCAAGAATCACCGCATATCTGTTTGTCATAGGTAACCTCCGTTATCCTTATCATCAATAAAAACTATAGCTCAATCGCTGAGGATTTTCAAGAAATCTTATGGAGTATCAAACCTACTAATTATAGCACATTTTAATAAGGACAATGCGGATAAATTCTTTAGAAAGCGGTAACAAAAAAGAAGACCCAATCCTCTGATCGGGTCCTTCAAGTCATTACGATGCGCCCGCTTCTTCATAAGCGGTCTCCGTTTCACCAACACGGTGGTATTCATCCAATACCGCACTTTGGATTTTCTCGCGCGTGCTAGAAGTGATCGGGTGGGCAATATCACGGAACTCACCATCGGGTGTCCTCTTACTTGGCATAGCAACGAACATTCCATTGTTACCATCAATGACACGAATGTCATGAATGACAAATTCATGGTCAATGGTTATAGAGGCAATGGCACGCATCCGACCATCCGTGTTCACTCGACGCAGTCTCACATCTGTCACTTCCATTATTCAGCACCACCTTTTTGTTTAGAAGATAAGAGACTATTATATCTTCTTCGACAAAAGGAGAAAAATCCCTTCAAGATTATTAAAAAAATCAAAAAAATTTGTTAATCTTATTTAATAAGTGCGATGACTTCAATCTCCACACGTGCATTTTTAGGCAATTTGGCGACTTCTACACACGAACGCGCTGGTAAGTGCTCTTTGAAATAAGTTCCGTAAATCTCATTAACCACTGGAAAGTCTTCCATATCTTGAATAAACACGGTCGTTTTCACAACGGTTGAAAGGGATGCTCCAGCACTTTCTAAAACAGCCTGCAAATTGGCAAACACCTGATGAACCTGAGCCTCGATCCCACCTTCTACAAGCTGTCCCTCTTTTGTCAACGGAATCTGACCAGAGCTATAAAACATATTATTTACAATCATTCCTTGAGAGTATGGTCCAATCGCTTCTGGTGCTTCTTGAGTAAATGTTGATTTCATTCGTGATGCGCCTCCTTAAAATAATTAAAATAATTGCCAATCCCTACAGCTATCTCTCCACTATCATCAATCTCATTCAGCTTTAGTAACGAGAGATAATCATTCACTAATTTGGGGCTTACTTCTTTTGTCTCAACCAGGACTGCACAACCGACAAGCTCGGCATCAAATTCATTAATTAGATTTTCCATGCCCTTCATCGTTCCACCGGCCTTCATAAAATCATCGATAACCAGTACTTTGGCCCCTGATTGTAATCCTCGTCTTGGAAGGACCATGGATTGAATGCGTTTAGATGATCCGGACACATAATTGATACTTACTGTTGAACCCTCAGTGACTTTGCTACTTCTACGGACAATAATCACTGGCACATTCAGCTGAGAGGCTGTTGCATAGGCTAACGGAATGCCTTTGGTCTCCATCGTCATAATCACATCAATGGATTGATGGAAGAAAGCTGAAGCGATCAAGCGTCCAATCTCATTAACGGTCAGTGGGTCCCCCAGAATATCCGTCATGTATAGGTACCCGCCTGGAAGCAAGCGATCTTTACTTGAAAGCTTCGTTATAAGTGTGGATAAAAACTGTTCAGCGGTTTCCCTTTTTATAAAAGGTAAAAACTTGACTCCACCTGAAGCACCCGGTACCGTCATAAGCATACCAATTCCTTGTGTTTCAAAGCTCTCTTTTATTATTACTAAATCCTCGCTTATTGAGGACTTGGCCGATCCATAACGTTCTGAAAAAAAAGTTAGGGAAACGAGTTCATGAGGGTGGGTCAACAAGTAATGTGTCATGTCAACCAACCGGCTGCTTCTTTTTAATTTCATACCCTTCCTCCATACCATCAATAGTATATGATAACATCTTATCGAATCGCTTCCCGCTATTCAAGACTAATGGGTGATCCTAACAAACGGACTCCAAATACATTTGGACAAAAGCCCTTCAAACTATTATAAATCCGATTTAATCTTGATTCATGTCGGATCAATCCAAATACCGTTGGACCGCTGCCGCTCATCAACACACCATCTGCACCCATTCTTACCATTAAAGACTTGATTTGCGCCACATCATGACGCTTTTTAACAGTTACAGATTCTAAAACGTTCCCTAAATGGTTACAAATACGATCAAAATCTTGGGTCATAATAGCTTGAATCATGCCATCAACATTAGGGTGGGTGACATTGTCTAGCCGCAAATCTCGATACGTTTCCGCTGTGGATACCGATACATTTGGCTTAGCGAGTATCACCCAACACGGAGGTGGCGCTGGGAGCCTCTCAATTTTTTCACCTCGTCCAGTCGCTATGGCTGTCCCTCCTTGAATGCAAAAAGGAACATCTGAACCAATTTTTTCACCTATGGCCATGAGCTCTCTAGTTGACAGCCTCAGGTTCCACAAGCGATTAAGACCGCGAATAGTGGCTGCTGCATCACTTGAGCCTCCAGCAAGACCAGCAGCTACGGGGATTTCCTTTATGATTTTAATACTGACACCTGAATCTATCCCAAATTGCTTCTTCATAACCTCTGCTGCTTGATAGGCGAGATTTCTCTGATCCTCTGGAATATAGGAGGACGTCGAATGGACAATGATATGATCTTCTTGTAGATGCTCTAATTCAATCCGATCGGCAAGATCTACAGTGGTCATGACCATACGCACTTCATGATAGCCGTCTGGTCGTTTATTTAATACATCTAATGCCAAATTAATTTTTGCGGGTGCTTTTTCAATTATTTTCACCATATTTTCCCTCGTTTCCGAATAGAGGCCTATCGACGTTTTATGTATAGTTTAAAACGAAAAAAACCGGAGTACAAGACTCCGGTTACTCAACCTTACTTTTCTTGGTTATTCATCATTTGATTTTGTGCCATCTCGATCGCTCTTTTGACCATGTTTCCGGCATCTCGGGCTCTGATTCCGCCCCAACCCTCTTGTTGGACGGTATCATAAAATCCCAACTCTTTAGCGATCTCTTCCTTCAATTGATCAGACATAATGCCTCTACGTCGTCCCATGATGAACCCCCTTGTATTCGCTTGAGCCTTCTTATTTTTTACGATCCAAAGAGGTTTTATAATCGTTGATTATAGGAAATGAACGCATGATATGGAAAAAACATAAACAAAAAAGCAGTCAGACATAAATGTCTACTGCCCACTTGCTGCTGCTTCTTCAGCAAAAGTTATTTGAACTGTTTCTGTTAATACATCTGTGTAGCTATAAGAGACGCGCTCGTAGGCATTGGTCTCTTGGTCGAGTTTGACAATAAACACGGACGGATACGTTTCTTCTAAAACACCGATGCGTTGAATCGTTTTTCTCCGACCACCGTTAGCCTTCAGCGTCAAACGTTTCCCGATTCTTTCATCTAGAGCATCCTTGATGTCCTTGATTGTATTTCCCATTGCGCAACCCACCTCGCTTAGTCAAATTATAACACGATTCGAGTACATTTGTCAAACTTACAAAAAGATTTTATTATAGCAGTCGAGAAAGACTATTGTCAACTTTTTTTGTTTGACAGGCAGAAATTCATTTCTAAGCAGGCATCAAAATTAACTCCCTTACAGAGGGTAGCGATGAATGCTTTTGATGAATAATTATATATAGCATGCGACAAATCATAGGTAAATATGTAAACTTTTTAAGGTTTGTTATAGGGCATGCCTGTTCTTAAGATCCCTTTTGTTTCAACGCCTCCTATCCCTTCAGAACCAGCCAGTGTATTTCTCAAGACATCCCATACGTTCACCCGATCCATAAAGGAGGTAAAACAGATCTTGGAAACCAAATAGACTGGATCCAGAGCATGGATGTTAATCCGAGTAGGGGAACTGGCAAAATTAGCGCCGGCACGAATCAAAAGCTCAAAATGAGATTGGCAAGCACCAGCAAAAATAACCAATTGATCAAGATGGGGGATAAGGTAGCGCACTTCTTTAACCGTACGCACAAAATGACCCGAATGGCGATAAGCCTTCAGCTCATCTTCTGAGCCCTTATTTTTCATATAAGCATCGTGCCCGGTTAATACTAAAATATCTGGACGGACATGGCGAACAAGATTAGGCACTACCTCTGGCATCTCATCTTCTTTTACATATTTGCCCAATACAGGAACCCCTAATTTTTCATAAACTCGTAAGCATTTTTTTAAATAATAAGGATCCCCATCAATGTGCAGGACACGGCCTGGCATTTCGAAATAAGCCATCTGTTGCCGATAACCATTGGTCGATGTATATTCTCTTTTCTCCTTTAATACTTGGTAATCCTGACGAAACAGTCGGGTAGAATGGTCCTCCAACCGTTTCTGTTCCTTTTCGTTGTCTTCACGCTCCGTGTTAGAGACCTCTACGAGATCAGATAGGGGGGCATCCGCATATAAACGTAAATCCTCACCCGATAGTTCGGCAATCCCTTTATCTTCATTAATCGTCTCCACCCTGAAAAACACATCGCAACCATATGATTTTCTTGTGACTAGATCTCCCTCTCTGATTGTCATAGCTTCGCTCCTTCAAAAAATCAGGCAATAAACAAGCAAATGACCTCGTTTCAGTATATGCATCAAAGTAAAAAAATGAACCTCTCTTTATGAAATCCGCAAGAGCTTAACCGCTTCTTTTAACCCAGTATATAGCTATAAAGGCCTTCTGAAGGCTTCATTTTATAATTCCGATAAAACTCGCCACATTTCATAATGAATAAGGACAGATGCCTTGCAGAAAAATAAAAAGGCACAAGCCCGATCCCGTATCGTGCTCATGCCTAACAAGCTGCCTGCGACATTATATATGTGTAAAATGTTAACCTTTAGAATGGTTTAAGATTATAACGATTGTAGGGCTTCGCTCAATTTAGCATATTCTTCAATAGAGAGCGTTTCTCCTCGTCTCTGTGGATCAATGGCAATACTATCTAATAAAGCGACGATCGTTTCTTTTTTATCTTTACCAAAGGTATGAAGCAGATTATTTATCAATGTTTTCCGTCTTTGCGCAAATGCCGCCTTCACCACTTTGAAGAAAAAGGCCTCATTATGAACATGCACTTTTTTTTCACTTCGTATATCTAGCCGAATCACAGCAGAATCTACATTAGGCTGGGGTATAAACACGGTTTTCGGTACGGTCATGACAATCTCAGCCACTGAGGTATATTGCACAGCAATCGACAATGATCCATAACTCTTTTGACCAGGGTCTGCACTAAGGCGCTCGGCAACCTCTTTCTGTATCATCACAACAATCGTGTTAATGTATGAAGCGTGGGATAGAAAACGCATTAATATTGGGGTGGTCACATAATAAGGAAGATTCGCAACCACAGCGACACGCTCACCGTCTTTGACGTATGTTTTAATAAGCGCATCAATATCTGTCTCTAGAATATCCTGAAATAAAATCTCAACGTTCGGGACATCTCCAAACCGCTCCTTTAATGCAGGTTCTAAGCGGCGATCGATCTCGATAGCTACGACCTGCTTTGCTTCTTGGGCTAACTTATAGGTCAACGCGCCTAAGCCTGGTCCTACTTCAAAGACAATGGTATCCTCATCCACTTCAGCAGCGTTTACAATATTGTTTAAAATATTATCATCAATTAAAAAGTTTTGTCCGAGACTTTTTTTGGCTTTCAAATCATATTTTTTTAATAAGCGTTGCGTCTGTTTTGACGTGGATGGATTAGTCATCTTGTTCCTCCTGAATAACGTCACTGAATGCTTGTTCAAAGGTTTCAGGACTGATCTGAAACATTAATAAGCGTTTATATAATTGTTTTCCATTGGTATAACCAATATTCAGTTTTTCACAAAGGGCTTCTCTTCTCGCCCTGGCATGCGGCCCACCTATCAAGCCTTTATCCAGTAATTCAGCGCGTGAGATTTGCTCGGTTTGTTCCTCTGCTACTGTATAAACCTGTTCAAGCGCCTCTAAGATCGCTTCAGGGGTAGCATGTTCTATGCCTAAGCTGCGGTGCTTCCCACCAAATGCATCCTTTTTCTTTAAAAAGGCATGACGACACTCAGGCACATATTGGCTCACCTTTTTTCGAATTTGTTCACCGGGCACATCCGGATCAGTGAACACAATGACACCACGAACAGCTTGGGCATGGCGGATGGCTTCGAGTGTACGCCGATTCACCGCTGACCCATTGGTTTCAATTGTATCCGCATCTACTGCACGATTGATTGCCAGTGTGTCACTTTTTCCTTCAACCACTATGACTTCTTTAATTTTCATCATGATCCCCTTAACTACTTAATCTCTTCTAGTATAAAGAACATTGAACAAAAAAGAAAACTTGCCTAATTGGCAAGCCTTAATAAAGATGCAAAGGCATCTTATATTTTTAAATTTTTTTCCGTTTTTTTGAAACATTTTTGTAACATAAAACGTCTATATAAGTGAAAAGAAAAAGGAAGTGCAAAGACCTCCCCCTGCACTTCAATTTAGAATTTTTACTTTAACTGTCCTTAGTCCCCAGCCATGTGCTTGGGACTGGGATGGGAAAAAGACATCAATTTTATTTCCATGGATTCCGCCACCAGTATCACCAGCGATGGCATAACCATAGCCTTCAACCCAAACCTTTGAACCTAAAGGAATAACATTCGGGTCCACTGCAATCACTTTGGTACCCGGGTGACTCTTCAAGTTAATGCCTAAGGATGTAATACCTCTACAGCCCTTGCAATTTGCTGTAAAAGCGGTGCTTTTAACATATAGTACTTTCCCACCCTCACCTGATGTGCCTCTGTAAGCTTGTTCGCTAGGCGTAGGTGATTGAACAACCTTGGTTCCGACAGCGATAATTTTTTTCTTTGGCTCTTTTGTCACCGTCGATTGAATAAGATCCTTTTGTTCATGTGTCCCTTGTTGATCTGTCATGGTTGTTACTTTATACGTTTTCGCCATGGCGCCTTCCTGACCCGACTGAAGGACTCTTGTTTGTCCCTTTTCAAGACTGCTGTCATCTTGTTGGACAACATCATAATCGATCGGTTCAGTAATCGTTTTTTGAGAGACTCTATGAATGTAAATCTTGTCGTTGTTCTTTAACACTTGATTACTATCTTTAGGCACTAGCTTGTCATTCAATTGGAGTTTGTCATCTTTATTGAGTTGAATGTGTTGCTGTTTAACAAATTGATCAAGTGTTGTCTCAGCTTTTGTATTCACATCTTGCTTAGCTTGATTATACACCGTCACCTTTATACCATTCTTGATGGTGACATTCATGCTGCCATCAATTTTGGTGTCTGCATTGGGTGTGATCGTATCATATTGACCGATCGTAATTCCCTTGTCATCAAGCATTTCAGCAAGTGTAGCTGCTGTTGTCCAGATGGCTTGTTTACTTCCAGCTTCTGAAACAACAACCTTATGCGCTGGCTTCCATTTTACTGTCATCTTATCCTCAAGCGCTGTTTCTAGGCTTGGTTGCACAGCATCATGCTGCTTATCAAGATGAATGTTTTGTTCCTGTAATAATTCTTGAACTGTATTTGCACGTGTTGTGATAACACTTTCTTTACCGTCTTTGATGAATGTTAAAGTCTTTTGCCCAGATGCATAAGCTGTATATGCAAAGAAAGTTGCTATGCTGAGGATCACAACAGTGAGGAGCGTTGTCACGATCTTCATTCTGTGCGCCTGCAGCATCCTTTTGGTTGCATTGGGTAACATTAAACCCCTCCCCTAAATCTAGCAATCTATATCTAGTATTTCCTAAATAAGCATAAAATATAATATTTTTTAAAAAATCTATATTAATAGAATAATAGCTGATCAATTGCTTATCAGCCTTATCTATTTAAGCGAAAAAGCGTCTTTGCATTATTTGAGGTAATCTCGGCAATCTCTTCAAAGGATTTATCCCTAAGCACTGCGATTTGCTCCGCCACCAGCTGCACACGTGCAGGTTCATTGCGTTTCCCTCTAAAAGGATGTGGACTTAAATAAGGACAATCGGTCTCAATCAATAGCCTGTCCAACGGCACTTGACTGGCGACCTCTTTCGCTAAATGACCATTTTTAAAAGTAACAGGTCCACCAAAGGAAATGTAAAAATTCATATCTAGGCAACGTTTGGCATGCTCCCAATCGCTGCTATAGCAATGCATAATGCCACCAACGGCACTGGCACGCTCTTCTTCAAGAATGGCAACAATATCTTCGGTAGCTTCACGATTATGTATAATAATCGGCATGTCCATTTCCTTTGCAAGATGAATTTGTTTCCTGAAGACCTCTTTTTGTATTTCCGCTGGAGACTTGTCCCAGTGATAATCGAGACCCATTTCACCGACAGCAACGACTTTAGGATCCTTGAGCAGAGCTCTGATCCAATCAAGATCCTCATCGGTCATATCGATGGCGTCAACAGGATGCCAGCCAACGGCTGCATACATATCCTCATGCTCTTTCACAATTGCCATTGCTGCTTCAATCGTTGGACGATCAAAACCAACCACGACCATATTGGATACGCCTGCCTCATGGGCACGAGTGATGACTTCATCCCGATCCTCATTAAATTCTTCTGCATTAATATGGGTATGTGTGTCAAATAGCATAGTATCCCTCTACTTTTCAAAAGTCCTTTGATAGTGTAACACGGATTAATATTAAACATACAACAGAGCCATTTCAACATTGTTAAAAGTATGTTACATGAGGGACCTTTCGACAAAAACGCCTATTTTATTCCAGTGATAGCCATCATTTTTAAGGCTGACAGACAAAATCTTCATGTTTTATATTAGAAATATATAGATCCTTTTCCATATATAAGATTAAACATTTCCTTTAATTGTATAATATGCTGATGAATGCGCCTGTTTCCTAGTCTATGGTTACCACAGTCTATCTTTTGTAACATTTGTAACAAAACCTGCGAAAAGGGACATAGATAGAGCTTATCAAAGGATTTAATGTCATTGATACATAAGCCCGCTCTTTTAAAAAGGACATAAAGAGAACCGGACAAAGCATGCCCGGTTCTTGTCCTTAGTATAGAGCATCATCAGATATGGAAGGTGCTTCATTGCATGACCAAGTGGATTAGAGCGTAAGGCGTGAGATCCGGAACACTCTAAAATCGTGTGTTCCTCGGACGCCGCTGACTCATGATGCGGAGACTAAAGTCCAGCGGGAAATGGGAGATCGGTAAGACCTTAGCAATGTGCAGCGCGAGGAGGCTTACCACTCCCCCGTGGCAGAAAGCAAGCGGCCTGAAGCGGAAATCCGCACCGTCCTCATGACCAGAAATTTTATACTCTCTTTTCTTTTTAAAAAACTTGGCTTGCACCACTTCGCTGGGACTCTTGATGTGATTTTTTGCACATCACACACTTAGGGTGCCCGCAAGCCTCAGGTGGCGAAAGTCAAAGTTACACTTATACTCTCTTCCTTTATGAGCGTCAGCGAAGTTATACATTCTGATAGTACAAAAAAGATAGGGCCTATACTAATGCCCTATCTTTTAAAGACTACTTTTTATTTAACTTTTGCCCCATTTGGCAGGGATTGATCAACCTCTGCTAGCTTTAAAATCCCTTGCTCTTGCCCTGCCAAGATCATTCCTTTTGATATTTCACCGCGTAACTTAACCGGCTTTAGGTTGGCAACTACAATAACTTTTTGACCTTCTAATTCTTCAGGCGTGTAATATTGAGCGATCCCTGAAACAACTTGTCTCTGTTCATAGCCCAAGTCGAGCTGTAATTTCAAGAGCTTATCCGCTTTTTTAACTTTCTCCGCCTTGATAACCTGAGCCACACGTAAGTCTATTTTGGCAAAGTCATCTATTGTAATCTCAGCACTCTTTTCTTCAGCACTATCTTTATTAGATTCTTTCTTTACCTCATCGATTGCAGGTGCCGTGCTTCGCATTTGGCTAAGAATGTATTGCACTTCTTCCTCTTTATCTAAACGCGGGAAGATGGGCTCCCCTTTTGTCACCGTCCATTGCCCCTTGCTCACACCTATTCTCTTCATGCTCTCCCAAGTTGTTTCATCATTAATTCCTAATTGTGTAAAAATCCTTTGAGGTGTTGAAGTTAAAAAGGGTTGTAACAGAATAGTGATCGTTCGCAAGGATTCAACAAGGTGGACCATTACTGATGCGAGTTCATCACGCTTGGCTTCCTCTTTTGCCAACAGCCAAGGTGCTGTCTCATCAATATACTTATTTGTCCGACTGACGAGTTGTCCAATAGCTGTCAACGCTACAGAAAACTGTAGGTTTTCCATTTCATTTTCAACCTTGGTTATGGTTTGTAAAATCATCTCTTCTAGAGATTGATCATAGGCCGTTACTTGCCCTGCATAAGCTGGAACCTTGCTGTCAAAATACTTTCCAATCATAGCAACTGTGCGGTTTAACAGGTTGCCTAAATCATTCGCCAAGTCAAAGTTCAGTCTGTCAATAAAGGCTTCAGGCGTAAATACACCATCGAACCCAAACGGAACCTCTCTTAACAGATAATATCTTAAGGCATCTAAACCATAACGATCAATAATCGGTTCTGGATCAACAACATTACCTTTGGATTTCGACATTTTACCATCTTTCATCAGCAACCAACCGTGAGCAAACACTTTTTTCGGTAGTGGCAAATCCAATGCCATCAAAATGATCGGCCAATATATTGTGTGGAAGCGTACGATTTCTTTACCAACAAGGTGAACATCCGCTGGCCAAAACTTTTTAAATCGTTCATCATGATCAGTGCCATAGCCTAAAGCAGTGATATAGTTCGATAAAGCATCAATCCACACGTAGACGACATGCTTCGGATTACTCGGAACCTTTATCCCCCATTCAAAGGCCGTCCGTGAAACAGCCAAATCCTCTAAGCCCGGCTTGATAAAGTTATTAATCATTTCATTTTTTCTAGATTCAGGTTGAATAAATTCCGGATTCTCTTCATAAAAAGCGAGTAAGCGATCCGCATACTTGCTCATCTTAAAAAAGTAAGACTCTTCTTTGACAAGTTCAACAGGGTGCCCACTGTCAGGACTTTTCCCCCCAATGACCTCCCCTTTTTCATTTTTCTCTACATCTACCAATTGAGTCTCTGTATAATAGGTTTCATCGGGAATACTGTACCAGCCCTCATATTTGCCCAAATAAATATCGCCCTGATCAACTAATCTTTGAAAGATCTTTTCAACCGAACGTTTATGGCGATCTTCTGTTGTACGAATGAAATCGTCATAGCTGATATCTAACTTATCCCATAGTGTTTGAATATCCTTAACCATGCCGTCAACATATACTTGAGGCGATATTCCTTTTTCTTCAGCCTTCCTTTGAATCTTTTGACCGTGCTCGTCTGTGCCCGTTAAGTACATGACCTCGTATCCACGCAACCGCTTATAACGCGCCATTGCATCTCCTGCAACAGTCGTATAAGCATGACCAATATGTAAACGACCGCTAGGATAATAAATGGGTGTGGTGATATAAAACGTCTTTGTCTCCGACATTATAAATCCTCCTAAATAGCTTCTTCAAAATCCTTAGCCCTGAGCCAAGTTTTTCGATATGGAAATCATTACAAATACACTATGTAAATTCTCTCATTCTTATTATAACGTGTTCTAAAAAGGTTATCATGGTCATACATATTCATTTTATAGAGAAATACAAAAAAATTAAAGCCTTCTATGGAATAAAGTTGTTTCCAATTCAGAGGTGAATATACCCCCTTCTTCTTACCGAATACCGTAATAGTGAGGAAAAATAACAAAATTGTCAAATCTATTAAAAATGTCACAAAACCGTTGACATGTTTGGGAAACGCTGGTACCATTATTTAGAAATATAAAAAAAACTTGTCGATCATATAACTAAGGAGGAGAACCCGAAAAATGAAGTCAACTGGTATTGTGAGAAAAGTAGACGAGCTCGGTCGTGTAGTTATTCCTATTGAACTACGCCGTACACTCGGCATCAATGAGAAGGATGCCCTTGAAATCTATGTGGACGACGAACGTATCATTCTAAAAAAATATAAGCCTAGCATGACATGCCAAGTTACTGGCGAAATTTCCGATGACAACCTTTCAATTGCTGGCGGAAAATTAGTATTAAGCAAAGAAGGCGCTGAAATGGTGCTGAATGAAATCAAGGACTATCTAGCAAAATAATAGATTGACTATACACCCCCTTAACACCACAAGGGGGTATTTTTATACTTTAGTAAAGCATAACATCTGTTACCACACTAAATGGTTTAAGAATTAACAGCTGAGATCAGGCTTCTGACTCATGGTAGATATTATAAACCTCTCTTTTGGGGCGTTCTCGATCCATCGCGGTTTGTTTGATTGCTTGCTTTTTATCCATCTCTTTAATCTTTATGTAATGATTGACATGCTCAATAATGCTAAGAGAAGCCCACCAAACATTCTCAGTGTCCTCTTGGCCTATCCCACCCTCAACAACCAAACAGCACTCACCCTTTATCTCATTTGCAGCAGTCCATAGTAAAAGCTCATCCAGCGACCCCCTGACAAAGGTTTCATATCTTTTTGTTAGTTCTCTTGCTAGAGTGACCTGTCGGTTGCCAAATACATCCTTTAATGCCTCCACTGTTTGCTTTAAACGATGTGGTGCTTCATAAAAAATCAGCGTATATGGGAAAGCGCGCAGCCCTTCAAGCGCCTCCGTTCTTTCCTTTTTTTGTCTTGGTAAGAAGCCATAAAACAGAAAATGATCGGTATCTAGTCCAGAGGCAATTAAAGCGGGCAGAACAGCATTAGCACCTGGCAAAGGAATCACCTTTATCTCCTGTTCAATACAAGCAGCCACCAAGTCCGCACCCGGATCTGAGATTCCAGGCGTCCCTGCATCCGTTACCAATCCGATTGATTTTCCTTCTAGCATTGCTTTAATGAGCTTTTCACCACTGGCTTTTTTATTATGCTCGTGATAGCTGAATAAAGGCTTCTGAATGTCAAAATGGCGACATAGCTTCATCGTATGACGCGTATCCTCTGCAGCAATCACATCCACCTCTTTTAAAATAGCGATGGATCGGAAGCTCATGTCTTCTAAATTCCCAATCGGTGTAGGAATGAGAAAGAGTTGTCCCTGCTTAGCGCCTTGAAAGCTCACTTGTTCTTTCATTGCCTTCTCCTCCTTCAACTAAGGATCGCTTCTGTTCTTTTGATAACTGTTTAATCGCATATTCTCGTTTCATGGCTTCTTCCTTCGTTGAGTAGGCTTCTGAGTATATGAGTGCAACCGGCCCTCTACCGCGCGTATACTTTGCCCCTTTTCCACTTTGATGTGCAGCAAGGCGCTTTTCTAAATGATTTGTGTACCCCGTATAATAGCTGCCATCCGAGCATTCTAGAATATAGACAAAATGATGATCAGTCTCTGTGGCTGGCAAGGGTTAACAGCTCCTTTGTATAACATCCCTCTTCATCATAAATATAAAGGGGTGGTAAAACCTTTATACCCGGCCTGCCATCTTTAGTCGCCTCGATGAGCATGATGTTGGCCTCTTTCCCTCTTTTAGGATAAACGAAGAGAAGCCGCTTTGGGAATAAGCGATATTGGGGCATTAATGCTAGGATTTCTCCTAACCGTTCTGGGCGATGAACAAAAGCCACCTTCCCTTTTTGCCTAACCAATTGGCTGGAGACCTGAATGGCTTCCTCCAGCGTCAAATGAATTTCATGGCGGGCAATAGCTAAGGAGGGGTTAGGATTTCGCTTGACCGTCTGCTGGTTAGAGAAATAAGGCGGGTTACAAGTTACCACATCACACTGATGGATGCTATCGAATGCGGGCAACGCCTTAATATCGCTACAAATAATGTTGACCTGTTCATCTAATTGATTGAGCGTCACGCTTCTTTTAGCCATATCCGCCAGGCGTTCTTGTAGCTCTACCCCTGTGATCTGTGCTTTTGTTCTTAGCGCCATCATTAATGCGACTGCACCGTTTCCAGTACATAAATCAATAATGCTCCCCTTTCTAAGAGGAAGTGAAACAAATTTAGCCAGCAAAACAGCATCAATTGAAAATGAAAAAACATCCTTGCTCTGAATGATTTTATACTCACTGTCAAATAAATAATCAATGCGTTCATTCTTCTCACTAATGATCACTTTCAAACCCCTACCCATATAACATGATTGAGACATTGCCGTGCCCGCGGAAGGCGAGCAACCTGCAGTGGAAATCTACACTATCCACTCCATTAGCACCCAAAACCTTATACTTTCCTACTAAACTTGGCTTTTCGCCAAACTTTAATGGAGACAGTCGAAGCCCTAACTTATAAGGTCCTCCGTAAAGTTATAAATTCTGGTGTTATAAATAAAAGACCTCTCCATATGGAAAGGCCTATTTTTTATTCAAAAAGGATAGGCAAAAAAGACAGTCGCCTTCTTTGCGGATGCTTCCATAATGTATATTACAAATATGAAACCCTTCTTGGTAAAGGCGCGCTAGGTTATCATATCCTTCGCCTATGTCTGGCTTGGTCAGATGCTCGTCAGGCTCAGCTACATCTTCTTTCCCTGTTTCCTGCGTCGTCTCTTTCCATTGTCGCAAATTATGATTTTCCATATTAAGACGCTGATTTTCTTCAAGAACTGCTGCAAGCTGGGCCTTGAGATCACCAAGATCACTATATAATTTTCCTATTTGTTCCTCAAGTCGAATTACTTGTGAAAAAATATCCTTTTTCTCCAAGTCATCCACCTCTTATTTAGTGGCTTACGAAGAAATCGCACCCTCTTCAATGAGCTCATCTAAAGTATATTCTAAAACACGTGCCTCCTCTTCAAGCTCCACTTGTACTAATCTTGAGAGGATATTAATGCCGACAACCTTCGCTTTACCATTATGGAGCTCGATGCGTTCCCCAATATCGGGAAGCTCTTGCTTTGCTGCCTCATAGTGATCGTTTTCGTATTTCAAGCAACACATGAGACGGCCACAAACGCCGGAAATCTTTGCTGGATTTAGTGATAAATTTTGATCCTTAGCCATTTTAATAGAAACAGGCTCAAAATCACCTAAGAAGGTAGAGCAGCAAAGCAATCGGCCGCACGGACCAATCCCACCTAAAAGCTTGGCCTCATCTCTTACTCCGATTTGTCTCAGCTCAATCCTTGTTCTAAAGATAGCCGCGAGATCCTTCACAAGTTCTCGGAAGTCCACCCGTCCATCGGCTGTGAAATAAAAAATAATTTTATTTCTATCAAACGTGTATTCGACATCAACAAGCTTCATTTCCAATTCATGCTCTTGGATCTTCTCTGTGCATATCATCAAAGCTTCTTGTGCATCCTTTTTATTTTGGTTAACTTGTATGCTATCCTCTTCTGTCGCTGCTCTTAAAACCTTTTTTAAAGGGAGGACAACATCATTATCGTCAACCGAACGCCTGCCGATGGCTACCTTACCATATTCTACACCTCGTGTGGTTTCCACAATGACGAAGCTATTTTCTTGAAGATCCCATTCACCAGGATCAAAATAATATATTTTACCCGCCTTTTTAAAGCGGACACCTACTACCTCATACATAACTTCCTGCCCCCTCTTGCAATCTAAGTGCAAGCTGTTCAATAACACTTATCGGTTGGCTATTCGAGTCCAAGCGCCTTTTCGCATCTAATATAATGGACAAGGCGCCGGCTACATGATCCACAGAAAGGATTAAGGCCTGTTTTTTCAGCGTTTCTATCTGATCACTAAATATCACAGCGTCTCCTCTATCCATATGAATATTCAGTACATCTCTCATCCATATTACCATGAGATCAAGACCCGTCTGCGCCTTAGCACTATCATTTAAAACCAATGATACCTGCTCATATAAAGTTATTATAGCATGATTTGACTGATTATATAGGTCTTCCATAAAGTGTATCACGCTGGAACGTGCATTAGCAAACCATTCATCTCCACATAATGCTCTCGCTTCATTGATGTCACCTGTCAGGGCCGTCACTGTCCGCGCAAGGGCCTTAGCAAATCCTTCTTCAATTAACTGACTTTCGATAGCTTCAGGGGATAAAGGTGCAAATTGAATAAGCTGACATCTCGATATAATGGTATCCAACAGCTTGTGACGATTCTCAGCACATAAAATAGCAATGGTTTGGCTTTGGGGCTCTTCAATAAATTTCAAGAGACTATTTGCTGCAGAAGCTGTTAATTCATCAGCCTGCTCTATAATAAAGAATTTTTTATTCGATTCAACGCCACGATATGTAAACTCCTTAATCAGCGTTGCTACTTGTTCCTTTTTTATTGAGCGTCCGTCTGGTTTGACAACCATCAAATCTGGATGATTACCTGATAAAATTCTTTTACATTCAGAGCATTGACCACAAGGATCAATGCCCTGTTTATTTTGGCAGAAATAACTGCAGGCAAACAGCTGAGCCACATCTTTTTTTCCCGTACCACGGTCTCCTATAAAAAGATAGGCATGAACGAGTCGGTCGCTTTTCAATCCATTTGTTAATATTTTTGCTACCTTTTTTTGTTTGGCTTCAACATCTTGCCATTTCATGGCACTCACGCTTTCCATTACAGATATAAGTTGATCAAAAGCCCTTTGATTTCTCCAATAGTCTCAAGAATAAGCAAAGAATCGGCACCGTTTTTGAGGACTTCCTCCGTCAGCTCCATGACATGCTGATCAATAGTACGTATGATTGTTTGAACCTGGCCTCTTGCATATTGCCAATTATGACTTTGACTTAAGCCAAGTCCATGAGAAACAGCTTTTTCTACAAACTGCTGAACCAAACGTTTATAGGCTTGAAGATCTTTGATCGTTTTAAATCTTGACAAGCGCTTGCCTTGCTCATCAATCGTCGCTAACAGCCCCTCAAACAAAGCAGCTATTTCAGCGGTCTCTGTTTGATTTCTGACAAAGCTCTTAAAAGTGCCTGCTCCTTGCTCTAATGGTTTCATTTGCGGCTGGCGATCTCGTATCGCAGGCCATTCCTTATCGACATTAATTTTCACATGATTACCCCATTAAAATTGGTTAAATTGATCGATAGATAGGACAAAGACTGTCGCGCCGCCAACTTCCACCTCTACTGGATGGGGGACATAAGAATCAGCATTTCCACCCATTGGGGAAATTGGTGCAATCATTTGATCCCGACTTTCACAGTTTTCCTTAATAACATCTAATAATTTATTCACACGATGATCCTCTGTTCCAATAATAAAAGTGGTGTTACCAGATCGTAAAAATCCACCGGTACTTGCCAATTTTGTCGCTTTAAAATTGGATTCAACAAGCGCTGTAGACAAACGATTACTGTCCTTATCTTGTACGACCGCCATGATTAATTTCACCTATACCACCTCATTTTATTTTTTGTAATACATTTTGGAAATCCTCCACAATATCCTGAAATACTTCCTCAATATTACGGCTTCCATCAATTAAACAGATACGCTGTTTATTTTCTTCATAAATGCGATGAAATCCTTCACGTACTCTCTGGTGATACGTTAGATGTTTTTGCTCAATTCGGTCAAGCTCATAGCTTACATTAGGATCTTGGCGTTTCATCATTCTTTGTCTACCCTCAGTTGGTGGTAAATCAATCAGATAGGTACGATCAGGCTCTACTCCACTTACAGCAAACTGGTTGATAGCCATGACCTCTTCTACAGATAGTTCAAGCCCGTAGCCTTGATATGCAATGGATGCATCGACAAAACGATCACATAGCACAATATTCCCACCTTTAAGTGCTGGAACAATCGTTTCTTGAACATGCTGTGCCCGCGATGCCGCATAAAGCAAAACCTCCGCTTTTTGAGTCATCACATCATTTGCCGGGTCTAACAGAATTGAGCGGATAGCGTTCCCAATCTCTGTACCACCAGGCTCTCTCGTCATAATAAAGGGAATGTGTTGTTCCTTTAAAAACTCTGCTAATTTCTTAAGTTGTGTTGATTTTCCTGCACCATCTGGTCCTTCAAATGTTATAAATAAACCTTTCACAGTGTATCCCCTTTATCTTTAGTTACTCATTATAAACCTTCATCGTTAATCTTGTTTTTGACACATCCATGCCTTGAAAACTTGCCCCAGCATTGCGCCAATTGATAATAGACTTGATCTGATCTTCTGTGATGCGCTCGCCTGCAATAGTAATAGGGATCCCCGGTGGATAAGGAATGACCATTTGTGCAGCAATACATCCCGCAGCTTTACTTAAAGGAACCTCTTTTAGAGGCAGGCCTTCCAATACATCATACGATACGTCTAGAGGCCGATCGGTTTGAGCACCCTCATCCAAGGCCCAACGACTCCCTGTCCCAGCACTATCTTCACTTTGCTCGACCCGCCATTTTTCTTGTCCATTTTCTAAGTGATGAAGAATAGCCGCATAATCACTTTCATCATCTAATCCTAAGGTAAAAAGAACATGCTGAGGATCAGCCATTTCTGGATATATACCCATTGTATGCAAATGCTCTTTTAATTGGAAACCTGTTTGATTTCCTGACGATTTGATCACAACTTTTAATAAATCATAGGTATAGCGTTCATCCTGCTTGGCCAATTCGATTGTACTCAACCGCCCTAATCCCTTTTTAAATTGATAAATTGTCTCTAGGATGCTTGTCACTTTTTCTTCATGGATTGATGCCAAATAAGCACGGGCCAAATCCAATGAAGCCATAATAGGATAGGAGGGACTTGAGCTTTGCAGCATCCCTAAAACATCCTCAATTTTTTCAATAGATACTCGGGTTGAATTGACATGAAGGTAAGAGCCCATTGTCATAGCTGGCAGCGTTTTGTGTGCGGAATGCACCACGATATCCGCTCCCATCGCCAGAGTGCTTTTTGGAAAAGGGGACCCGAGTAGAAAATGAGAACCATGCGCTTCATCTACAAGAACCTTTATGCCTTTTCTCCTCGCGTAAGTGATCGCTTCCTCAATATCCGCGGTAACACCATAGTAATTAGGATAGGTTAAAATCAAGGCTTTTGTACCAGGATACTTATCAATGGCTTTCATCAAGGCTTCTGAGCTGGGTGAGACAGCCATTCCTGTCTCATAATCAATATCTGGAGAAATAAAAATAGGTGAAACCCTTGCCAATCTTAATGCATTAAAGATGGATTTATGACTGTTACGCTGCACGATAACCTGGTCTCCAGGTCGACAAACTGCTTTAACCATCACCAAATTGCCAACCGTTGAGCCATTAACTAAGAAATAGCTTTGCTTGGTGCCATAGAGATCAGATAACAGCCGTAGCGCATCAGCAATCGGACCCGTTGGATGATAAAGGTCATCTAAACCCGCTATTTCTGTTGCGTCAATTTTAAGTAATTCTTGAAATGGCTGACGACCCGTCTTCCAAAAAATCTCTCCATCTTTATGACCAGGGACATGAAAGGAATAATACTGTTCCTTTTGGTATTTACATAAGGCATCGAATAATGGCGTTTGCTTTTGATCCATTCTATAATCCTTAAAATATGATTTTCTATTATTGTATCATATGACTGAAATTTCATCATTGAACCTTTGAAAAAAGATCCTTCTATTTCAGTTAAATCATAGCAATTTTAAACGATCATCACTGCCCTCTACTCGCCCTCTCTTGCTAAGCATGTTCAATTCAAATGGCAGTTGCGCTGCATTAATATGCAAAAAAATAAGGCAAATGCTCAATTAACATTTGCCAGCAATCTTAGGTTCTTTAATTTTGACACTTAATTTCCCTAATTTTTCAATGAAAAATTTATATCTATCATCATTCACATCGGTTTCTATTAATTCGTTTTGACAGTTTTCACATATTAATTGATTGCATATATGTATACCCACAGTAGTTGTCTTTTCACAAATAATACAGGTTTCTTTATTCTTCAAGTTCACTACATTTCCCATATAAATCGCCTCCCTTAATTCTAAGCCTTACCCTTAATCTTTGATTTTATTCAAATAAAGAGAATTTTTTTATCTTATACTAATTACTTGAATGACACCATCTGAAATCAGTATATGCATCGCACTTTAAATGTGTTAATTACTGAACGCTCATATATAAAATCAAAGTTTTTAAAACCCCTCACTTATAGGTCAGGGAAGGGGTGAGCTCTTTATTCGATTCATTATAGAAATTGTGGTGTTAAATTCGAATACCATTGTGTGGATTGCCGCCACAGATGAACGCTTTCCGTAGGCACAACCTCTGACGTGCAGGATGCGTTAGCTTCGTTCGTTCATTTTACTGGCTCTATACTAAATGTGGTGATACCCCTTATAAGGGTGCGACCTTTCAGCGGTGAAAAATAAGCAAAAAAATACACCCATATTCTCTTATCCGATAACCTTTAATTTGCGGAAAAAAGGAGATAGGAGAGAAGAATATAGATGTTCAAACATTTAATCACACAATTTCTAGGAATTAAAGAAGGATATGTGGAAGTCGACCCTGTTGAGGAAACAGAACAGGGCTTCTTAATTGAACTGAGCACACGAGCAAGAAGATTGACTTGCCCAGGGTGTGTAAGTCCAAAACAAAAATGCTACACAATTATCGCGTTCAACCCATTAAGGGGTGGTCATTGAGGAGAAACCTGTGCTCTTGTCCCTTCGAAAACGGTGCTATAAGAAAAAAACACAGCCAAATTGACTGTGTTTTTTAGTGCCCGGCAGCGTCCTACTCTCACAGGGGGAAGCCCCCAATTACCATCGGCGCAGAAGAGCTTAACGGCCGTGTTCGGGATGGGAACGG
>NZ_BMIR01000024.1 GCF_014642655.1 Pullulanibacillus camelliae | reverse complement strand
CTTTCATCACATCACCTACTTGATGAAGAATCGTCAACGTCGTTTTCCCTTATCGTATCAACGGTTTGCGACCATTGTAAAGATGTTTTGTCACGGATTCAGGTTTATATTTTCTATCTGCAGTGCTCATTTATCCCATTGCCGCAAGACAGCAGAGAACAAAATAAATAAATCCGTGAGAAAAATTGATTGAACGCCTCGTTTGGTATATAATACACTATATTAAATTGAATCGATCCATGGTAATGACAGAAAGGAGTACCTAAATATATCCTTTTTATAGCGAGTTGGGAATGGTGAAAGCCCAATAAGGACTTTAGGGAACGGCAGTCTGGAACCATAACAAATGAAGTGGGCACGAACGTTTGTGTCAAATAGGGTGGAACCGCGTGAGATGATGACTCTCGTCCCTAGGCAATTCTATTTGCCTTTGGATTGGGGGTTATTTTTGTTCTATAAAGAAAACACAGATTTTTTGGCTTTAGCCGCTGATGCATTTTCAAAGGTCACAATGATGTTAAGCTAAAGATATAGGAGGATATAGTGATGGCAACAACAATGGAGCAAATTGTCAATCTTTCAAAACAAAGAGGTTTTGTTTTTCCAGGTTCTGAAATTTATGGAGGCCTAGCTAATACATGGGATTATGGTCCTTTAGGCGTTGAATTAAAAAATAATATTAAAAAAGCCTGGTGGAAAAAGTTTGTTCAACAATCCCCATATAATGTAGGATTAGATGCAGCGATACTAATGAATCCAAAAACGTGGGAGGCCTCTGGCCACATAAGCAATTTTAACGATCCAATGATGGATTGTAAGGAGTGTAAGTCACGCCACCGTGCAGATAAGCTCCTAGAGAGTCAATTAGACACGGATGCGCTTGAGCGTCCAATAGAGGCATTATCCTTCGCTGAGATGGAAGCTTTGATCAGAGAGCATAACATTAAGTGTCCTGTGTGTGGAGCGCAGAACTTTACACCCATTCGTCAATTTAATTTAATGTTTAAAACCTATCAAGGGGTAACGGAATCAAGCTCGGATGAAATCTTTTTGCGTCCGGAAACTGCACAAGGTATTTTTGTTAACTTTAAAAACGTTCAACGGACGATGAGGAAGAAAGTTCCTTTTGGTATTGCGCAAGTTGGTAAATCCTTTAGAAATGAAATCACTCCTGGAAACTTTACATTTAGGACGAGAGAGTTTGAACAGCTTGAGCTGGAATTTTTCTGTAAACCAGGTGAGGAAGAAGAGTGGTTTGATTATTGGCGGACCTTTAGCCGTAACTGGTTGCTTTCATTGAATATGAAAGAGGATCATGTGATGTTACGAGATCACGAAGAGGAAGAGCTTCCTCATTACAGTAAGGGAACAACGGATATTGAATACAAGTTCCCATTTGGGTGGGGCGAGCTTTCAAGTATTTCTTCTCGGACGGATTATGACTTGTCACGTCACATGGAGGTCTCCGGTGAGGATTTGCAGTACATCGATCAGGCGACAAACGAACGGTACATCCCATACGTTATTGAACCTTCACTAGGGGCAGACCGTGTCACTCTTGCCTTTTTAATCGATGCTTTTGAAGAAGAGAGAATCAGTGAGAATGAAACACGCTCAGTGTTACATTTTCATCCAGCTATTGCTCCATATAAAGCGGCGGTTCTTCCGCTATCTAAGAAATTGAAGGATGAAGCGCTAGGTATTTATGAGCAGCTTTCAGAAGAATTCATGGTAGACTATGATGAAACAGGATCTATTGGCAAGCGTTATCGCCGTCAGGATGAGATCGGTACGCCTTATTGTATTACTTATGATTTTGATTCTAAGGAAGATGGACAAGTGACCGTTAGACATCGGGATACAATGGAACAAGTTCGCCTTCCTATTTCTGAGGTGGCTGGATTTTTGAAAGAAAAAATTAAATTCTAAGGGTCGGAGGGATGCACGATGGATGATAAAAAATTTGATCTCCACGATATTGTTGAAATGAAAAAGCCCCATCCTTGTGGAGAAAACAAATGGAAGATCATCAGAATGGGCGCAGATATTCGCATTAAGTGTATGGGTTGTGGCCATAGTGTTTTATTACCGAGGACGGAATTTAAAAGGAAAATGAAAAAGGTGCTCCAGCATGCCGAAGAGTAAGGTCGTCCATGTGACGGCCTATACCTTTGGCATAAAATGGATTTATTTCTCGGGAAATAAATCTTTCCAATAAAGATGCTATAATTCGACAAATTGGACAAGGCTTTAACAATGGCGTTATGATCAGTCATGACGTATTGGCACGCCATAAAAATAAATCGTATATGTTCGTAAGGAGTGGAAGAGATGGCTTTAACAACAGGTATTGTTGGCTTACCTAATGTCGGGAAGTCAACTTTATTCAATGCAATTACACAAGCCGGAGCGGAATCAGCAAATTATCCGTTCTGTACAATAGATCCTAATGTTGGCATCGTGAATGTTCCAGATGAACGCCTCGATGCGTTGACCGATATGTATCATCCTAAGGAAACCATTCCAACCACCTTTGAATTTACAGATATCGCTGGATTAGTTAAGGGTGCAAGCCAGGGCGAAGGATTAGGCAATCAATTCCTGGCTAATATTCGTCAGGTCGATGCAATTTCACATGTCGTCCGTTGCTTTGAAGATGAGGATATTACCCATGTGTCAGGCAAGGTAGATCCCATTGATGACATTGAAACCATTAATCTGGAATTGATTTTAGCAGACCTAGAATCTGTAAATAAACGCCTGCCACGCTTAGAAAAATTAGTTAAGCAAAAAGATAAAGAAGCGCTTTTAGAGCATTCCGCTTTAGTGAAACTTAAAGAGGCTTTTGAGAACGAACAACCGGGACGAAGTGTTGCGCTTACGGATGATGAAAGCCATGCGATAAAAGGTCACAACTTTCTAACACGCAAACCGGTACTCTATGTCGCTAATGTTTCCGAGGATGATTTAGCAAGCGGTGAAGATAATGAGTTTGTGAAAAAAGTAAAAGAGTTTGCAAATAAAGAGGGCTCTGAGGTTGTTGTGATTTCTGCAAAAATTGAATCAGAAATTGCTGAACTTGAGGGCGAAGAAAAGCAAAGCTTTCTTGAAGACCTAGGCATTGCCAAGTCGGGACTGGATCAGCTTATAGAGAAGAGCTATAAGTTGTTGGGGCTCGCCACGTATTTTACTGCTGGTGAAAAGGAAGTACGCGCTTGGACCTTTAAGAAGGGAACAAAGGCTCCTCAAGCTGCGGGTATTATTCATACAGATTTTGAGAGAGGCTTCATCCGAGCTGAAGTGGTTTCCTTTGCTGATCTTATGACAGCTGGCTCTTTAGGTAAAGCCAAGGAAAATGGTAAATTGCGATTGGAAGGGAAGGACTATGTCGTTCAAGATGGTGATGTTGTCCATTTCCGTTTTAATGTATAGGGGGCAGTAGAAAAGAATCTTAGGCTTTGCCTTGAATTTTAAATGAAAATCCTTTATAATTAACTGCTGTGAGTGAATGTGTACACTCTCTGCTCTTTATTAAAAGGGCCGCTATGACCAAAGGGAGTTTCCATCGTGGAACGTTTTTGTGTCGATGAAGAGCGAGTATGAGATCGCTCGGGTGAAATGAGGTGAATAGGATGACTAAATACGAGATCATGTATATTTTGCGCCCAGATTTGGACGAGGATACTGAAAAGGCGACTAAAGAAGGTATCGCCAAAATCTTAACGGATAATGGTGCGGAAATTAATGAGGTTAAAGAATTAGGTAAACGCCGCTTAGCATATGAAATTAATGATTTAAATGCTGGGGTTTATGTTGTTCTGTATGTAACGGCTGGAACAGAAGCGATTAGTGAATTCGATCGTTTGACAAAGATCAATGATAACGTGCTTCGCTTCATGACAATTCGTGATGAAAGAGAACAATAATCTTCAAAAATTAATGGGGAGAGGTTCTGATGATTAATCGAGTGGTGTTGGTTGGCCGTTTAACACGGGATCCAGAACTTCGTTATACGCCAAATGGAGCGGCTGTAGCTAACTTTACGCTAGCCATAAACCGTCCTTTTACGAACCAACAAGGTGACCATGATGCTGATTTTATCCAGGTGGTTGTTTGGAGAAGACAAGCAGAAAACACAGCGAATTTCGTTGGAAAAGGAAGTCTTGTGGGAGTAGAAGGCCGCTTGCAAACGCGAAGTTATGAAAATAACGAAGGGCGAAAAGTATTTATTACTGAGGTTGTTGCCGATAGTGTGCAATTTTTGGAGCCGCGTAATGCACGAGCCAATGCACCATCGACTAATAATTATTCTCAACAGCCCCCTTCTAACAATAACAATAGCAATAGCTATCAACCATCGGCGCCAAATAAAGGTGCTAATGACCCGTTCGGGGATGATCCGTTTGCGGATGATAGTAAGCCTATTGATATCTCGGATGATGATTTACCATTTTAATTTAAGGGAGGGTATAACATGGCACGTCGTGGAAGAGGAAAGCGCCGTAAGGTTTGTTACTTTACAGTAAACAACATTACTTATATTGATTATAAAGATGTTGATTTGCTCAGACGTTTTATTTCCGATCGTGGTAAAATTTTACCTCGTCGCGTAACAGGTACAAGTGCGAAGTACCAACGTCAGCTTACACGCGCAATCAAACGCGCTCGTCAAATGGCGCTTTTACCATATACTACTGAATAATAAGGCAAGGAAAAGCGGAGTGGTCACCACTCCGCTTTTTTTATGCTGTCTATCAGTTTTTATAATTAGCCTGCTGAACTAAGTTTTCTTTAAAAAGTACCAATCATTTACAAATAGTAAGGAGAGAACAAGTGAAACCCTTTTAACTTCACTCATGTTGTTCCAAGACTTAAAGCGATAGCACTTCCGTAGGAGTTGGATTAATTTTGGAGGGTGAATAGCTCCTCGGCTTCATTGATCAAGGTATCAATGAGTGCTTGGACATCTAAGACATGTATTGTTTGCTCTTTCACAATTATCGTGTATTTGGTGTAAGGAAGTGATTCGGCCACGCTCTCGTCTGCGTTTAGTACCTGCTCGTCTGTGAGGGCTAGGATGTCCGATATGCGATCGACTTCAATACCAATTTTTTGACTGCTTGATTTTAGAATCAAGACACGTCTTTCATCCTCCCTCGTTGCCTGTATAGCCTTTAAATTTAAAAGCTTTGCAATATCGATGAGAGGGCAGATCGTTTCCCTTACCCTGAAGAGTCCAATAAGAGCAGGCAAGCCCATTGGGAGGGGTTTAACTTCGGTAGGTAGCGTTACTTCATCAACATCGCTGACGCCGATACCAATTGTATAGTTTTCTAATGTAAAAATAATGAGATCCTTTGAAGTTGAGGTCATGTCATATCCCTCTTTCTAATAATCTTAATAATAATATCGACAGAAAGGAAGCAGAGTTCAAGGTGTTTTTTCTTGTTCATACCACGGATTAAGATGAATGAGGACTTCTTCAACGTTAGTGTCCTTTGTCATTATTGTATCACGAATTTGTCTTGTGATATTATGTCCTTCTTGTATGGTTAAGGTTCCAGGAACACTAATGCGAACATCGATTAAAATATAATTGCCATGCTCGCGTGCTCGTAAGCGGTCAATGCGTTTAACCTCTGGAAAGGCATCAATCATCTTTGCATAAATTTCAATTTGTTCACTTGATACACTGCTTTCCATGAGCACATTAATGGATTTGACGCCCATTTCAATACCGACTTTTATAATGAGTAAGGAAACAATAATACCAGCAATGGGATCCCCATATATAGTATAAGGAATATGAAAGATATCGCCAAGAAAAGCGATGCCGATGCCAACAGCTGCAGCGAGTGATGCCCATACATCGGCAAGATGGTCATAGGCAGTAGCGATAAGGCTTTTGCTTTTAGCCTTTTTCCCTAAACGGATGGTATAAACATAGAGGACCGCTTTAACAATTAAAGAGATTAGCGCTGCAAAAAATGCCCAGAGACTAGCATGAGCAGCCGGTTTGAATAAGGCGTGAATTGACTCATAAATGAGGTAAAAGCCTGCAATGGCTAAAATCAAGGCGATGAGAGCTGAAGCAAGATCTTCTGCTTTCCCGTGCCCATAGGGATGGTCATCATCAGCTGGTTGGTGTGCTACTTTCATAGAGCTTAGCGTTGCGAGTGAGGCAATCACGTCTCCACCATTATGTATACCATCTGCTAATAATGCCGTACTATTAAAAATATAGCCAACGATAACCTTTACGGCGGTAAGAGCCATATTACAAATCAAACTCACCCAAGCGATAAACCAACCAGAAACCTTTTCTTTAACCAATACTTTCACCCCATCAATGAATGTTGAGCAAGGGAAAAATAAAACGACCCTGAGCTAAAAGGGCCGTTACACTTTTCTATTATGTCCAAGTTTAGCAAATGAATAAGCAATCATCATTATCACCAGATTACATCAGATTTTGATCTATACTATTGAGAGCGTATTATACGTCTTAAAACATTAAGACCTCTTGTTTCCATATCTTTTGAGTCCATCTCGCTTAGGGCGGCTTATACTAAAGCAAGTAAAAAAGTGAATGTTAACAAAGTGGTCATTTGCTTCTATGCATTCTTTTACAGTATAATTCAACGGTAGGAGAAGTGCAATGCTGCACAGCTTTTATGAGAATGATAGTGGTGTTAAAGTGTATAATGAAAATAGACAGTAGGGACACGAATAAACGGCATTATTCACATGTCCTTTTTATTTTATACTTTAAAGAATATATTTTTTTTGCTAAAACGATGAAGGGGTACGAAAAATAAACAACGCTTTGTTTTCATCCCCTAAGACTTGTGCGAAGCCATGTTTTCTAATTATAAGTAGTATAAGGAGATTTTTAGATGAAACAAACACGGGCCATTGTTGAGGGAGCGCTTACAGCTGCGCTTTTTATTGTAATCTTATTAGCCAGCATCTATATACCAGTGCTTATTATCATCGGTTTTTTCATTTGGCCATTACCAATGATGTATTTTTGTTCAAAATATGGGTTGCAAAAAGGTGTCATTCCTCTATTGGTTTCAGCTTTTTTAGCCTTTTTATTCACTGATATTATTACAGCCACGGTTGCCTTTTATATGCTAATTATGGGTGTGGTGATGGGATCAGCACTTTTTCATAGAAAATCAGCGTTTGTGACATTAGCGATGGGAACCTTAGCCAATTTGATTATATTAATAGGTGTCTACTTTGTTCTCAAGATGGCATTTGATTTTTCACCCCTTAGTTACTTTGTTGATCAATTTAATCAGGCATTAGATACCTCTATGCGAGTGATGCCAAATTCTATGATCACGGGTGAAGAGAAGGATTCTGTTGCCCTTTTGAAGAATAATTTACAGCAGATGGTGAGCGTTTTAGCTCCTGCACTGCTTGTGAGCTTTTCTGTCACTTGGGCCTTTATCATTGAGCTCATTAGTACCCCCTTTTTAAAGAGATTAAGGGCACCGTATCCAAAATGGTTACCGTTGAGGGAGTGGCGTTTCCCACGAAGCATTATTTGGTATTATTTACTCTCTATTGTCATGATGATGTTCATGAGTCATTCTCAGGGCTCTATGCTTTATATTATGAGTGATAATGTCTTTTATTTACTGGAAATAATTTTAGCTATTCAAGGGGTCTCTTTTATCTTTTACTTTTGTTATAATAAGGAATTAAATATAGCTATTCCAATCATAATAACAATCGCAGGATTTATAGTACCTTGGCTTCTTTATCTCATACGCCTATTAGGTATAATTGACTTAGGCTTTGATCTACGCAAACAGATGAGAAAATCATAAAGAAGGCAAGTGGGGGCTGGCGTTATGTCAAATGAAATGAAACACCCCAGGTGGGGGGCAACAGCAGCTTTAGCAGCCATCATTGGTCTTATTTTTATCATCGTGGTGACGCTTTACTATTGGGTTCTTGGGCTCATTGGTCTTATCGTTGTCATAGCTGTTGTAGCATTATTGAAACTTCAGGATATGAAGCATAAGAAAAAAGTTGAGGACTACATTTCCACCTTGTCACACCGCATTAAAAAAGTGGGTGAAGAAGCATTATTAGAGATGCCTATTGGCATTATTTTATACAATGAAAACTATGAGGTTGAGTGGATGAATCATTACATGTCTTCTCTTACCGGAGAAGAACCGATTCTGTCTCATCCCCTTAACTTGATTTCCGATGCCTTCCTTCCCATCATTAATAGTGATGAAAATGAAGGAGTAGTAACGATAAAAAAACGTAGATATCGTGTGATTTCCAGAGCTGAAGAGCGTCTTCTATATTTGATTGATGTGACTGAGATCAACGAGGTCAAGGTACGCTATGAAAATGAGAAAACGGTGCTTGGCATTGTTTTTTTAGATAACTATGAAGAGATCACACAAGGTATGGATGATCAGATTAAGAGTGGCATTAATAATGAGGTCACTAATTTAATCAAGGATTGGGGCAGCGCTCACGGTATTTATTTGAAAAGATTCTCTGCTGAAAAGTTCATGGCTGTACTGAATCAAAGCATCTTACACGAATTAGAAAAAAATCGCTTTGATATTTTAGATAAAATTCGAGAAATTAAATCCAATTCTACAGTCCCGTTGACGTTGAGTATTGGCGTTGGGACAGGTGCAAAGAGCATCCCGGACTTGGGACAAATGGCTCAATCCGCCCTTGATCTCGCTTTAGGGAGAGGCGGGGATCAGGTTGCTATAAAGAAGGCGTCAGGAAAAGTAGAATTCTATGGTGGAAAATCCAATCCAGTCGAAAAAAGAACCCGTGTCCGTGCGCGTGTGATCTCTCATGCCCTGTCCGAGCTTATTCATGAGAGCGATCAAGTCTTTGTCATGGGACATAAGAATCCCGATATGGACGCTATTGGGGCGGCTATTGGGATTATGAAGATGGCGGAGGGTGATGGAAAACCAGGTCATGTGGTGATTCAACCTGAAGATTATGGCCCGGGTGTGATTAGCCTTATCAATGAAATTCAACAAGATGACCAGTTATGGTCGAAATTTCTGGCTAACGATGATGCTTTAGAGCAAATCACTTCAAAAACACTTGTGGTTGTTGTGGATACACATAAACCTTCCTTGGTGATGGAGCCGCGCCTTTTATCAAAAACAGAACGTGTAGTGGTCATCGATCACCACCGCCGCAGTGAAGATTTTATCCATGATCCTGTTCTTGTTTATATGGAGCCCTACGCTTCATCAACAGCAGAACTTGTCACAGAGCTTTTAGAATATCAAACAAATAAAGTGAAGCTAGGTGTGGTAGAGGCCACCGCCATGCTGGCAGGGATCACAGTCGATACGAAAAGCTTTGCCCTGCGCACAGGGGCAAGAACCTTTGATGCGGCCTCTTATTTAAGGTCCCATGGAGCAGATACCATTTTGGTTCAAAAGCTATTAAGAGAGGATCTTGCACAATATAACCATCGGGCTGAATTGATTCGACGGACCAAGCTTTATAAGGATCATATTGCTATTGCGGTCAGTGAAGAAGACGACCGTTTTGATCAAGTGGTCATGGCTCAAGCGGCAGATACTTTATTGTCGATGAACGGTATTAAAGCGTCTTTTGTTGCTGCGCCACGTGCCGATGGCTATATTGGCATTAGTGCCCGTTCTTTGGGAGAGATTAACGTTCAAATCATCATGGAACAGCTTGATGGCGGGGGGCATCTAACGAATGCAGCCACACAATTGAAAATGCCGTTAAGTGAAGCCGTGCAACGATTAAAGGCAGCCATTGATGACTATCTTGAAGGAGGAGAAGCAGAATGAAAGTCATTTTCTTAAAGGATGTAAAAGGCAAGGGGAAAAATGGGGAAATTAAAGAAGTTTCCGAAGGCTATGCACGCAATTATCTCTTACCTAAAAATCTTGCAGTAGAAGCGAATAAAGGCAATCTTAAGCAGTTGGAAAATAAAAAGAAAAATGATCAAAAACGAGCGCAAGAGGAACTAGAAGAAGCGAAACAGCTCAAAAGTCAATTGGAAAAGACAGAAGTCACCTTAACTGCAAAATCAGGGGATGGCGGTAGATTGTTCGGTTCCATCACAAGTAAGCAAATTGCTCAAGAGCTTAAGCAAAAAGGGTTTAAAATCGATAAGCGCAAGATTGAACTGAATGATCCGATTCGGACATTGGGCTACACGGATGTTCCGATCAAACTTCATCATGACGTCACTGCGACCTTAAAGGTTCATGTGAAGGAACAATAGCTTGAATTTTATTCCCTTATTTTTAATGCACAGTAAGCCTTTTGAGGACAAGCTTTTTCGTGGCCTGTCCTCTCCTACTTGGAATGATTTTAGAAGGAGCGACTATAAGCAATGAGTGATTTGTTTGCCGATCGTACACCTCCTCATAATATTGAGGCTGAGCAGGCGGTCTTAGGTGCGATCTTTTTAGAGCCACAGGCCATTGTTACTGCCTCAGAGTCACTATTACCTGAAGACTTTTATCGGGCAAGTCACCAAAGGATCTATTCCGTCATGCTCGACTTGTCTGAGCACGGTGAGCCAGTGGATGTGGTCACGGTCACATCGGAGTTAAGGAACCAAAAGCTGTTAGAAGAGGTCGGAGGCTTAGATTATTTAAGCGAATTAGCTGATTCCGCGCCAACTGCTGCCAACATTCAATTTTACAGCAATATTGTTGAAGAAAAGGCCCTGTTGAGGCGACTGATTCGTTCTGCAACGCAAATTGTTTCAGACGGTTATACACGTGAGGATGATGTTGACGTCATCATTGATGAAGCGGAAAAAACCATTTTTGAGGTCGCCCAGCGTAAAAAGGTGTCTGCCTTTCAATCGATCAAAGATGTTTTGGTGGAAACCTATGATAATATTGAACTCCTCCATAACCGGAAAGGGGATATTACCGGTATTCCCACAGGCTTTGCGGAACTGGACCGGATGACGGCGGGGTTTCAACGCAATGATTTAATTATCGTAGCAGCACGACCATCAGTAGGGAAAACGGCCTTTGCCTTGAATATTGCTCAGAATGTCGCGACCAAGACTGACGAAAATGTTGCTATTTTCAGCTTGGAAATGGGAGCAGGCCAACTGGTTATGAGGATGCTTTGTGCGGAAGGGAATATCGATGCCCAAAAGCTAAGAACAGGGAAATTGGAAGAGCAGGACTGGCAGAAGCTGGCCATGGCCATGGGCAGTCTTTCCAATGCAGGCATCTATATTGATGATACCCCAGGGGTAAGGATCAATGAGATCCGGGCAAAATGCCGGAGGCTGCAAAAGGAAAAAGGGCTAGGCATGATACTGATTGATTATCTGCAACTCATTCAAGGCTCCTCTTCGGGTCACAGTGAGAGCCGGCAACAAGAAGTATCAGAGATATCTAGATCGCTTAAGGCCCTTGCCAGGGAGCTGGAGGTGCCGGTTATTGCCCTGTCACAGTTATCTCGTGGTGTGGAGTCGCGACAAGATAAACGTCCGATGATGTCTGATATTCGGGAATCAGGAAGTATCGAGCAGGATGCGGATATCGTTGCTTTCCTATACCGAGATGATTATTATGACAAAGAGTCGGAGAAGCAAAACATTATTGAGATCATCATATCGAAGCAGAGGAATGGCCCCGTCGGTACCGTTGAGCTTGCTTTTGTTAAGGAATACAATAAGTTTGTGAATTTAGAGCGCAGGCATAATGAAAGTGAGATTCCGGCGGGGACAGCCTAGAATAATAACAATCATCTTAGGGAACGATGGGATGGAGCGAATGGCAACTGGGATTCGCTCCATTTTTAATGAAAATATTAAAATAACAACAATTCACGAACAAAATATATATTTATATTGTTTAATGTTCGTAAATACCATTGACGTTCACCACTTGAGTTGATACACTTAAGATGTAATACATTTGATACGATCCATTTATGAAAAAACACTGGGAGGTCCATTTTTTATGCCATCTGTCGTTGTTGTTGGCGCCCAATGGGGCGATGAAGGAAAAGGAAAAATTACCGATTACTTGTCAGGAAATTCAGAAGTGATTTCACGCTATCAAGGTGGGGATAACGCAGGTCACACAATAGCGTTTGATGGGCAAACATATAAACTCCATCTTATTCCTTCAGGCATCTTTTATAAAGATAAAATTTGTGTCATTGGAAACGGCATGGTTGTAAATCCAAAATCACTTGTTTCAGAGCTTCACTATCTCCATGAACGTCATGTGACAACAGATAATCTTCGTATTAGCAATCGTGCACACGTCGTTTTACCTTACCATGTGAAATTAGATTGCGTGGAGGAAGACCGTAAAGGGACAGGAAAAATAGGTACAACGAAGAAGGGCATTGGACCAGCATATATGGATAAGGCAGCTCGTGTGGGTATAAGAATTGCCGATCTGCTTGAGCCAGATACTTTCAGAGAAAAACTCGAGAAAAACCTCGAAGAAAAGAATCAGCTATTTGAAAAGGTATATGAAACGGAAGGCTTTACTCTAGAGGAAATTTATGATGAATATATAGCTTATGGAAAAGAAATCGCACCCTATGTTTGCGATACGTCAGTTGTGTTAAATGACGCACTTGATCAAGGAAAACGCGTGCTCTTTGAAGGGGCACAAGGTGTCATGTTAGATATTGACCAAGGAACCTATCCATTTGTTACCTCCTCCAATCCTGTTGCAGGTGGGGTCACGATCGGAGCAGGTGTTGGTCCTACCAAAATCAATCATGTCGTTGGGGTCACTAAAGCCTATACCACTCGAGTAGGTGATGGTCCTTTCCCAACGGAGCTTCATGATGAGATTGGCAATACGATTCGTGAGGTCGGTCGCGAATATGGTACGACGACCGGACGCCCTCGCCGTGTCGGTTGGTTTGATAGTGTCGTCGTTCGTCATGCCAAACGGGTGAGTGGTATTACCGATTTGACTTTGAACTGCTTAGACGTTTTGACGGGATTGGAAACTGTTAAAATATGTGTGGCCTATAAGTACAAAGATACGATCATTGAAGAATATCCAGCGAGTTTAAAAGTGCTTTCTGAGTGTGACCCTATTTATGAAGAAATGCCCGGCTGGACGGAGGATTTAACGCAAATTAAAGGCTTGGACGAACTTCCAGCCAATGCAAGACATTATCTTGAAAGAGTAGCACAGCTTACAGGGGCTCCCGTTTCTATTTTTTCAGTGGGCCCGAATCGCAATCAGACACATCTTATTCGCCCGGTGTTTGCATAAAAATATAGAAAAGCTACCGATTTATCGGTGGCTTTTTTTAAAAGATCAGAAAGTATAAAATCTCTGGTCATGAGGACGATGCGCGATGCCGCTCCAGGCAGCTTGCTTTCCGCAGGGGAGTGGTAAGCCTCCTCGCGCCTTCACACTGCTAAGGTCTTACCGATCTCCCTCTTCCCGCGGGACTCTCGTATTGCATCATGAGTCAGCGGTGTCCGTAGAACACACGATTTTAGAGTGTTCCGAGCTCTCACCCCTTAGGCTCCAATCCACTTACTTGACCCGGCAATGAAAGCATCTGAGGTAGGGTGCTCTATGCCCAGACAAGACCGAGCATTTGCCTGGTTTTTCTATTTTTCTTCCTCATATAATTCAGGTCTGACCATATAGACATCCTATTTTAGGTTTGAAAGGGCTAGAAAACACCGTGAGTCTGGAAATGATAGAAATCACTGAGTGAAAAGGAATGTGCAGGGTGGATGTCGAAAATATAGTACAACCAGGGAATGAATAGCTCTTTCCAAATTTGACATGAATTTGTTACAATTTCTAGTCAACCATTTTAGGACACCGTCACTAGGGGAGGAGCTCTACGAATAATTTTCAAACAGAGTGTAGTATGATAAAATGGATTGAATGAAGTCGTATAATCCTTGAGGAGTGACTTTGATGGAAGAGAAAATTTTAGTGGTTGACGATGAGCAACCTATTGCAGATATATTAGAATTTAATCTAAAAAAAGAAGGATATAGTGTTATTGTAGCTTATGATGGAGAGCAGGCGCTCGCCAAGGTTGAAGAGGAAGAACCTGATCTCATTCTGCTTGATGTCATGCTCCCGCAAAGAGATGGCATGGAAGTTTGCCGAGAGATCAGAAAAAAATATAATATGCCTATCATCATGCTAACCGCAAAGGATTCAGAAATCGATAAGGTGCTTGGTCTGGAGATGGGCGCTGACGATTATGTGACAAAGCCCTTCAGTAATCGTGAATTGATCGCGCGTGTAAAAGCAAATCTTCGTCGTCATCAGCAAATTGCGACTAAGGAAGATGAGACGACAGAGATAGCCATTGGTGCCCTTGTCATTCGCCCTGATGCTTATTTAGCAACTAAACGCGGTGAGCCCATTGAGTTGACGCACAGAGAGTTTGAATTGCTCTATTACTTGGCTAAGCACACAGGTCAGGTCATGACCCGTGAGCATTTGTTACAAACAGTATGGGGCTATGATTATTTTGGAGATGTTCGGACCGTTGACGTGACGGTGCGACGATTAAGAGAAAAGGTTGAGGACAACCCAAGCCGTCCAGTTTGGATCATGACGCGTCGTGGCGCCGGCTATTATTTAAGAAATCCTGATCGGGAGTAATCATTATGCGTATTGTCGGTTTTTTTAAATCGATCCAATTTAAATTTGTTTTGATTTATACCTTGCTGATTCTTTTAGCAATGCAATTAATTGGTGTCGATTTTAGCTCTTCTCTGGAAAAAAACTATATTAATAGTAAGCAACAATCAATGGTAAAGGAAGCGAAAACGCTTTCTTATTTTGTGAGCGAAGCCATAAAAAAAGCGGAAGAGACCGATAAAGGCGATATGAATGCCATTTCTAAAGCGGTTCAGGATCAAATCTCAGATGTCGGTGAAAATAATGTTCGGGTGATCTCTAAAGATCGCATTATTTTGGCGACAAGTAACGATAATAGCAATGAGGTTGGCAAGCAAGACAATGATAAGATCGTTGTCAAAGATTTATATACAGCGGAGGACACCACTCACCGAATCTTAAAATCAAAGTCGGATAATGGGCGCGTGATGGTCGTCACCACGCCGGTTACAGTAGGTAAAGAAAAAGTTGGACTTCTTTATATGGAAGACTCTTTGAATGGCATTTATAAAGAATTGCGAACGACAAATAATTACCTCGCCTCTGCTATTGTAATTGCCCTCATCGTAACGGCGCTGCTTGGCTTTTTTCTGGCGCGTACGATTACAAAACCATTGGCCCAAATGCGCCGTCAGGCACGGGCGGTTTCTCAGGGAGATTTTTCACTCCGAGTGGATCATAATGATGATGATGAGATCGGCCAATTAGCGAATTCCTTTAATAACATGACTGAGCGTTTGCAAGAGGCGAATGCATCGACGGAGGCTGAGCGCCGTAAGCTTCGTTCGGTTTTAACTTATATGACTGATGGAGTGATTGCGACCGATCGTAATGGTGACATTATTCTTGTCAATGATCGTTCGGAAGAGTTGCTTCACGTTTATCGGGAAAACATTTTAGGTAAATCCATTATTGATCTCTTGAAGATAGAAGAAGAGTTTCATTTAGATGATCTATACGATATGGAAGATTCCATGATGCTAGACTTTAGTACTGAGCACCAAAAACTCCTCGTTCGCGTGAATTTTTCCGTGATTCTTAAAGAAAATGGGGCGATTGATGGCTTAATTGCTGTGCTTCATGATGTCACCGAGCAAGAGCAAATTGATGAGGAAAGACGTGAATTTGTTGCTAATGTCTCTCATGAATTACGTACGCCACTTACGACAATGAAGAGTTATCTGGAAGCTTTGTCTGATGGAGCTGTCGAGGATGAGAATCTACGCGATAAGTTTCTCGGCGTCACGCAAAATGAGACAGAGCGCATGATCCGACTGGTGAATGATCTGCTTCAGCTTTCCAAGCTGGATGCCGAAGATCCGAATTTTAACAAGGAAACGACGAACTATATTTCTTTCCTAAAGGATATTATCGATCGTTTTGAAATGAGTAAGAAGCAGCATATTCATTTTGAGCTTAAATTACCAAGAGGCCCCATTTATACGTATCTTGATCGCGATAAAATGACTCAGGTGATCGATAACATTATTTCAAATGCCATTAAATATTCTCCTGATGGGGGAAGGATCACTTTTAAAGTGGTTAAAAAGGGCAATCATTTAGTAACTGGAATCCGAGATCAGGGTGTGGGTATCCCTAAAGAAAACCTGACGAAAATTTTTGATCGTTTCTTTCGGGTGGATAAGGCACGGTCACGCAATTTAGGGGGGACAGGCCTAGGTCTTGCGATCGCTAAAGAAATCGTTGCAGCTCATGGTGGAGAAATCTGGGCGGATAGTGAATGGAATAAAGGAACGGCCATTTTCTTTACCCTTCCACTTTCAAAAGGGGGAAGCTATGATGCGTGAATTAATTAAGACCATTCTACTTACAGTGCTTGTCCTTCTTAGCTTCTTTTTAACGTGGAATATTTGGACGTTCCAAGGTGACTTTGAAGAGGTTGAGCCTCAAGTCACGAATAATCAAGTAAGCATTGATATGGGCTATAATTTAAATGAGATTGTGAAGCCTTATCAATTCCTCATTCAAGATCAAAATGTTGTCTATGGAACGGTTGATCGTGTGGAAGTCGATAAAATGTTTGATGCACTCCTAAATGCAAAATGGACGGTGCCGGTTAGTAATTCTATTAATGACAAGGATTTGCCTTCTAGGGAGTACGATTTGCTTTTCCCAGCACCGATCACTTCAGAGATCATCAAGAGCTTATTTTCCTTCACCAAGGATAATACCAATATTCCAGCTACAGCGGTGAATAGAATGGCCCTATATGTGGATGATGCACATGGTAAGGAGCATGCCAATACAACGCTTGTGTTTAAGGATCAAACAGGCAAAAATATCTTTTACGCTACCAGTAAGAATTTTAATATAAGTAAAATCAATTCTTTATCGGGAAGCTGGGCCGATCTGGGAGAGGACTGGGTGCCTTATACAAGAGTCATGGTAAGAGGCAATAAAGAAGTCTTCCTACCCACCCATTCTACTCAGCTTGATCAAAAGAAATTCCTTTATGAACCTGTTCAAATTGAAAAATTTGAGAGGATATTATTCCCGGATCTGGGCTCTGTGCAAGAGCATAATGGGGTCTATAGTGACGGGGTCAATACATTATCTCAAGATCAGGATGTCCTGACGTTTAGTTCGGGTTCAGGGTCGCAGAATATTTCCCAGGACATGGACACGATTTATGATAGCTGGATGAAAATCAATAGCTATCAAGGCTGGACCGATAAATATATCTACGATAGCTATACATCCAAACCAGCGAGTGGAGAGTCTGAAGTGGGCTTTCGCATCATGGTAGATGATCTTCCTGTCTATAGTTTGTCAAATAAGTATCAAGCGATGATTCATCTAAAATGGAATAAGGGTCAGCTTCTTGAACAAGATCGCACGTTGATTAATTTGAATACAGTCGCTTTCTCAGAGAGTCATGGAAAGAAACTGCAATCTGCACAAGAAGTGCTACAAACTCTTCAAAATGATAAGATAAGTTTAAAGGATGTTCAAGATATTCGAATGGGTTACATCATGGTTCAGGATACAGAGGCCCAGATTGTCACGATGACACCGGCCTGGTTATATGAGAAAAATGATGAATGGCACCAGCTTTTCACCGATTCAGATCTTGCGGCTCAAGTGAAGCAGAATGAAGTGCAGAATATGGGGGGGAATGATCAATGAATTGGGGACAAACCAAAACCATTTTCATTCTTTGCTTTTTCCTCCTCGATATTTTTCTGGGGTATCATCTTTGGGAGAATCACCACGAATACCAGGAGCGCTACGAAAGTGGTGGCGATAACAATTTTGATCAGCTCATCAGTTCTGGAAGCATTGATACCTCACATGTGACGCTTCCTAGTAGCAAGCAGCAGGTAACATTTTTAGAGGGGACACCAGTGGATTTTACGAGTGATAGTGTCCATAAAGCATTGGAAAAGCTAAGTGGACCAAAGGGTAAGAAAGTTTTTAATTACGCGACTGATGCCAGCGGGGTTAAATTGAGTGTTAAATTTACGAAACCCGTATCGATTCCAAAAGATCCATCGACAGATGATATTAATAGTCTCCTCAAAAAATATGTGTATCAAGGTGACCATTATAATTTTTGGAAGTTTGATAAAAAAGGCAGTACGACAACCTATCACTTTGTGCAAACCTATAATGATTATCAAGTCTACTCTATACCTAAGGAAAAGGTAAGCACGCTCAATGTACAAACAAAAAACGGCAAGGCGATCAGCTATGATCAAACGTATATTCATATCCAACCGGCCAATCAAAAAATGACCATGCCTGTGACACCGATGGAGGCCATTCAACAATTATGGGAACAAAACTATTTACCTATTACGAAAAATCCATCGATCACAACGATCCATTTATGCTACATCAATATGGTGACCGCGCCAAATGTTGAAGATAATGCGACGCTGAACTATATCCCGGCATGGTATATTAAAGTGAAGCTGAAAGATGGATCGGATGTGTCTACTAAGGAATATTTTGTTTCAGAGCTTAACGTAAAATCAATAGATGATCAGGATCAGGGGGATTAGTGTGGCATTACAATTCAGTGTTTTAGCAAGTGGGAGTACTGGTAATGCTGTTTATGTTGAAACAGATCATCACAGGCTCCTCATCGATTGTGGTTTAAGCGGAAAAAAGCTGGACGCGCTGTTTGCAAAAATTGATCGCTCGGCAAAGGATTTAGATGCAATTTTAGTGACGCATGAGCATAGTGATCATATTAAGGGGCTCGGTGTCTTCTCCAGACGACACCGATTGCCGATCTATGCCAATGAGAAAACTTGGAAGGCTATGGCAACAAGCATTGGTGATATTCCTGTAGATCAAAAATTTGTTTTTCAAACGGGTGGTCTGCAAAGCTTCGGGGACATTGAAGTGGAATCCTTTGGCGTGTCCCATGATGCGGCTGAACCGATGTTCTTTGTTTTTCGTCACCAACAAAAGCAGTTAACCTTACTGACGGATGTCGGTTATGTCTCCGATAAAATTAAGGGAACGATTAAACAGTCGGATGCTTATATCATTGAAGCTAATCATGATATCAATATGCTGATGGCTGGCCGTTATCCATGGAATGTCAAACGCCGGATTCTTGGTGATTCAGGACATATTTCCAATGAGGATGCTGGAACAGCATTAACAGATGTTTTGGATGATCGCACAAAGAAGATCTATTTAGCGCATTTGAGTAAGGACAACAACTTGAAAGAGCTAGCAAGGATGTCTGTACAGCAAAAGCTGGAACAGCATGGTTTAAGAATTGGTGAACGCTTAGGCCTGTATGATACCGACCCTGAGGTTCCAACGGCATTGTCCATTGTTTAAGAAAAAAGATGTGTTTTTTAAGTTGAAGAAGTGGGGAAATTTTTAGTAAATATCAAAAATGTTACATATTCCATTGGGAAAAAGGGAATACCGTTATAATGACGATGTAATGATTCGATGAAAAGGCAAGGTGATTAAAAGTATGGGTTACTATGATAACGATGAGTATCCAAACTCAGAAAGTAGACAAAGCCCCAAGCGCAGACGCGGAGGGTGGTTTGTCTCAGGTTTTTTAGGTGCCGTCGTCGGCATCATTTTCTTTTTCTTAATCTCACCTTTTTTGGAGAATCAAGGCTGGTTACCCAACAACAATTCAAATGACCAGACGACGACAACTCAGAATGCAACAGGTCCGACAAAAAATATGAATGTTGATGTCACCAGTGCAGTAACGAAGGCAGTGGATAACGTATCCCCAGCAGTCGTTGCGGTGATTAATCTCCAGAGTGCAAACCTTTTTGATAATCAATATACTGAATCCGGTATCGGTTCAGGTATTATTTATAAAAAGGATAGTCAATATGCTTACGTGGTCACTAATAATCACGTTGTGGAAGGTGCCGGAAAAGTAGAGGTACGCTTTGATGATCAAAACAAAGTCGATGCGAAGGTCTTGGGAACAGATTCCCTTTATGATCTTGCTGTCTTACAAATCCCTTCAAAGGATGTTAAGAAAGTCGCTCAATTCGGGAACAGCAATAACCTAAAACGCGGTGAGCCCGTCATTGCCATTGGTAATCCACTTGGATTTTCAGGCTCAGTGACTGAAGGAATTGTCAGCTCGCAAGCACGATCCATTTCAAGAACTATTGATTTAAAAAATGGTGGTCAAGTCACCTGGAATGCAGAAGTTATCCAAACAGATGCCGCCATTAACCCAGGGAACAGCGGTGGGGCATTGGTGAATATTGACGGCCAGGTTATCGGGATAAATTCATTAAAGATAGCAGAATCCTCTGTTGAAGGCATTGGCTTTGCCATTCCAATAGATGTGGCTTCACCAGTCATTAATCAGCTTGAAAAAGAGGGTAAGGTTGAACGCCCGTATATCGGTGTCAGCATGGCTGATCTTGCTCAATTGCCAGCAACGGCCATTCAACAGCTGAAGGTACCAAACAGTGTGAAAGCGGGTATTGTGGCTACCGATATCGTCAGCGGTGGGCCAGGAGCCAAAGCTGGGTTGCAAACGGGAGACGTTATCGTCGCCATTAACAATCATAAGATTCAGGCTGATGAATCAGACTCTGCCACAACAGATTTCTCAACCTACTTATACACACACCTTAAAGTCGGTCAAGAAGTTAAATTGAAAATCTATAGAAACGGTCAAGCGAAGACCCTGACGATCAAGCTCGGTGGAAAAGTCTTCTCTTAAAATGAAGCACCCAGGTACGTATTTAATGCGTACCTGGATTTTTTGTACTATCAGAATTTATACTTCGCTGACGCTCATAAAGGAAGAGAATATAAGTGTAATTTTGAGTTTCGCCACCTGAGGCTTGCGGGCACCCTAAGTGTGTGATGTGCAAAAATCACATCAGGAGTACCAGCGAAGTGGTGCAAGCCAAGTTTTCTAAAAAGATAAGAGAGTATAAAATTTCTGGTCAGAGGACGGTGCGGATTTCCGCTCCAGGCAGCTCACTTTCCGCGGAGGAGTGGTAAGCCGCCTCGCGCCTTCGCGCTGCTAAGGTCTTACCGCTCTCCCACTTCCCGTAGGACTCTAGTCTCCGCATCATGAGTCAGCGGCGCCCGAGGAACATACGATTTTAGAGTGTTCCTCGGGCGCCTTGCACTCCCATCCACTACCAGACAATGAAGCCTCTTCCATATAAGATGATCCCTATACTAAGGACAAGGACCGGGCATGCTTTTCGCCCAGTTTTTCTTAACAAAGGGGCTTGTTGTTTAAGGTGTTTGTGGCTGGTATTTGTTAATTTGGGCCGTACATTTGTTTCTTAGCGTGGGCTTTTGTTACCGTGCCACAGCCATTTGTTGCACTCAGCCCTTGATTCGGAAACTTAGCCCTTGGCTTCGTTCTCTATTTGTTAATTTCGAACTATACTCGTTATTTTGCTTGGGGCATTTGTTAAAATGGTTGCGCCATTTGTTTCTTAGGGGAGGCTTTTGTTACCGTCCCTCAGCCATTTGTTGCACTCAGCCCTTGATTCGGAAACTTAGCCCTTGGCTTCGTTCTCTATTTGTTAATTTCGAACTATACTCGTTATTTTGCTTGGGGCATTTGTTAAAATGGTCGCGCCATTTGTTTCTTAGGGGAGGCTTTTGTTACCGTGCCACAGCCATTTGTTACGCTCAGCCTCTGATTCGGAAGCTTCCCCTTGATTTATTCTCTTTTCGGAAACTTGTTCTTCAGACTGGTTCATTTTTTGAGAATGTAGACATTGCTATCTTTGCTGATGATTTAACGCGAGACTATAAAAACAGAAGCTAAAGTTTGCTACGTCTTTCTTTTTCACTCTTGAGGCATGAGCCGGGTTGAGATGGCGATGCGATTCCAAGCATTAATGGTGATGATGCATAGGATGATGTCACTGATTTCTTTGTCACTAAAGTAGTGCTGAAGCCCTTCATAGATGGCATCGGGAACTTGGTCCTTTGTCACAAGGGTTACAGACTCCGTAAAGGCTAAAACAGCCCGTTCCTCTGGTGTATAAAAGGGAGATTCTCGCCAAGCATTCAGCCCATAGATGCGTGCTTCACTTTCTCCAAGTTTTCTCGCGTCCTTTGTATGCATATTAAGACAAAAGGCACAGCCGTTGATCTGTGATGCCCTGATTTTAATGAGCTCCTTTAACTTTGCTGGGAGCTTTGAGCTTGCAGCGCATTTTTCTAATGCGAACATCGCTGCGTAGCTTTCAGGATTGACATGCTGCATTTCCATTCGTGTTTCCATATGAATAAGCCTCCTCAATTATCTTTTCACTCTCTAAGACAATGGAGGAGGCTATTTTGTGACATAATGATTTAAATGTTTTTAGGCAGCTTATCAGGATTAAGCACACCGTATACGTGTGAGATGGATGAAGCATCAGGGGTTAACGCCAACAGCCATAGTGCCTTAGGACGTCCTTCAGCTTTCACCATTAGGGCAGGACTGCCGTTAGCTTGGGTCAGAATCATTTCATCAGCAAAGGCTTCTTTGGCGAGAATGCCTTTAAAGAAGGCGAAGATCCGCTGAATACTGGTAATCTGTCGTGTTGCGGCTCTCACTTTTCCGCCACCATCGGTTGTAATAATCGTATCTTCACGCATCAACTGAATCAAATCAGTGATATTCCCGTTGTGTAAAGCCTCGATGAACCTTTGAACCATAACCCCTTTACTGTCAGGGCGGGTCTCAACTGCTGGCTGGCTTTTCATTTTTTGACGGGCACGGCTATAGATTTTTCGACAATTGACTTCGGTTTTCCCTGTGATCTCCGCAAGCTCGTCGTAAGCGATAGCGTAGGAAGTCTTTAATACAAAAATAATACGCTCTGTTGGTGTCAGTGTTTCTAGCATCACCAAATAAGCATAGGATACCGCCTCTTTGTTCTCAAGGGCCATAAGGGGTTCGTTATCCGTAGAATGGATGAAAGGCTCTGGTAACCAATTCCCCACATAGCGTTCCTTCTTCTTAACGGAAGCCTTCATGAGATTGAGACAGCGATTGCTCACGGATTGGCATAGAAATGCCTTAGGATGCTGAATATGATTCCAGTTTACAGTCCCTAATGAAGTAAAGACATCCTGTACAATATCCTCCGCTTCCGTTACTGTCCCAAGCAATCGATAAGCGATGGAGAACAGTAAAGGGCGATAGTCGTGATACGCTTGTTCAAGATTCATACATACGACTCCCTTCCTAAAAGAGCTCTCTACTTATGATTATAGCGTTTGCCAGCACGTTAGTGGAGGATAAAGGTCATTAAAAACGATTAAAAGTCAAAGTTATCAGGGTCTGGACCAACACGTAAATTTTCGTTGAGTCCGTCAATGCGTGCCATATCCGCTTGAGTGAGTTCAAAATCAAACACATCAGCATTTTCAATAATACGGTGCTCTTTTGTTGATTTTGGAATGGTCACCACTTCATTTTGTAAATCCCAACGTAAGATCACTTGTGCAACAGATTTATTGTAGTTCGCTGCAATCTCCTGCAAGGTGGGGTTGTCTAGCAACTGACCTTGCATTAAAGGGGACCAAGCGCCCATTTGAATGCCCTGGGTTTTACAAAAGGCATGCAGCTCTTTTTGAGTCAGACGCGGATGATACTCCACTTGGTTAAGCATCGGCTTAATCTCAGCTGTTTTCATTAAGTCTTCAAGGTGATGGATTTGGAAGTTGCTGACACCAATTGCTTTGATACGGCTATCTTTATAAAGCTTTTCTAATGCGCGCCAAGCTTCATTAAATTTGCCTTCTACTGGCCAGTGGATCAAATACAAATCTAAATAATCCAAACCGAGTTTTTCTAAGCTGGCTTCATACGCAGCTAATGTTTCTTCATAACCAAGATCGTCATTCCATACTTTCGATGTGATAAAGAGATCTTCTCTGGCTATGCCTGTTTCTTGGCTGGCTTCACGAATCGCTTGTCCAACGCTTGCTTCGTTTCCATAAGCAGCCGCAGTATCAATGCTGCGGTACCCGTGCTTAATGGCCGCTTTAATCGCTTGAACTAATTCAGGACCTTCTTCTACTTTAAAAACACCAATGCCGAACCATGGCATTTTGACTCCATTGTGCAATGTGGTTCTATCTTGTAAATGAGTTGGCATTATTTATTCCTCCAAAATATATCAGTTTTATTTATTAAGGTGTTGCTGTATGACGCGGGGCTGGCCGTTTGTCCCTCACCTCCTTAAAGTGGGCTTAAAGTCTAGCTTTTAAGCTTTTGCTTGCTGATCTCGGCGTTCTAAGCTGCGGCTCCAGCCTGTTAAGACAACAGCGATAGCTACCATAATAGCGCCAATCCAGGCCGTATGAATCAAGCCGATAGAATCTGTGATGATCCCACCGATGTAAGAACCTAAGGCAATCCCGGCGTTAAAGGCAGCAATATTGACCGCTGAGGCAACATCGACAGCGCTCGGTACGAAACGTTCCGCAAGCATCACGACATACACCTGCAAGCCTGGCACATTCATGAACGCAAATAATCCCATGAATAAAATGGTAATAATTCCAGCCATTTTAAAGGGTGCTGTAAAGGTTAAAATGAGTAAAACAATGGCTTGAATACTAAACATATAAAATAACGCAACAATTGGCTTATGGTTGGACAATTTTCCACCGATTGTATTACCAATCGCAATCGTAATGCCATAAATGAGCAAAATCACAGCAACAGTGCTTGCCTTGATGCCTGTCACGGTTTGAAGCAATGGTGATAAATACGTAAAGACAACAAATGTTCCACCATAACCAAGTGCTGTAATAATAAAGACAAGCAACAAGCGTCCGTTGGTAATCAGCTTGACTTGATCACGCAGCGATGTGCGCACGCCTTTTCGCAAATGACCCGGTACCAAAATAGCATTGGCAATTAAAGCGATGAGCCCAACGCCGACAATGACTATAAAAGCAAGGCGCCAGCTGAATTGTTGGCCGAGGAAGGTTCCGATTGGCACACCAGTGACTGTCGCAACCGTCAATCCGGTGAACATAATAGAGATCGCACTGGCCCGTTTATTTTCTGGAACAAGATCAGCGGCAATTGTTGAGCCGATGGACATGAAAACGCCGTGGGAAAAAGCAGAAATAATCCGGGCAACCAATAATATACCAATATTCGGTGCACTTGCCGCTAAGCTGTTTCCGATAATGAAGATGATCATGATCCATATTAATAATGTTTTTCGCGACATCCGCGAGGTTAAAGAGGTAAGAATGGGGGCGCCAAAGGTTACCCCTAATGCGTATAAAGATACGGTGAGTCCAGCGGTGGTCACTGGAATATTTAAGTCTTTGGATATAAGCGGTAATAAACCGACACTAATGAATTCGGTTGTCCCAATTGCAAAGGCACTAATGGCCAGCGCAAGTAGGGCCAATGTGCTTCTTTTTTTATCTAATGACATTCTGTCTTCTACTCCTTTTGTGATATATGTTAATGTGAGCACATTTAATTTTGAAAATGCGGGCTTATTTGGCGTGCAAATGTTATTATGATACGTGCAAGACAAATTGAAAAGTACGTACTTTAAAGTGATATAGGAACCGGAAAGTGCTATAGGCACTTTTTCGTACCTATTGAAAAGGAATAGATTCAATCTAAAATAGATTTAAAAGTCATCAGGCGTGTTCATGGTCAAGCATAAGCATGGACAGGCCCGTGCTTTTCTAAAAATCATAGGAGGAACACATTCATGCAAAAAAAGAAGTACAACATTTCAGTTGAAGCAACATTAGAGGTCATTGGTGGCAAGTGGAAGTGTGTGATCTTGTGTCATTTAACACATGGGAAAAAGCGCACAAGTGAATTGCGTCGTCTGATACCCAATATCACGCAGAAAATGTTGACTCAGCAATTGCGGGAGTTAGAAGAAGATGGCATCATTAATCGCATTGTCTATAATCAAGTGCCCCCAAAAGTGGAATATGAGCTCAGTGAATACGGCTGGAGTTTAAAAAGTATTTTAGATGCCCTATGTAATTGGGGAGAGCAGCATATTACCAAGGTTTATGGAGATAAATTTGCCGTATTAGAAGAAAATATTTTAAATGAACAGCCTGTAGAGTAATATGTGTTAAAAAGGGTCTTTTAGTGATAAGAGAGAGGAAAGTAGGATAGAAACCGTTCACAGTATGGTAGAATAGAAAAAATGAAATGCCCTGGGGGAAGAGGAAATGGAAGTGAATCAATATTTATCGGTCCTACTTATAGCCATTACCTGCTGTCAGTTATATATTGCTTATCTTGCATGGAAAAAAAGGCAGTTTCCTACCGCTTATAGTTTGTTTCTCGGTATGTGCGCGGGTGCCTTCTATTCGTTTGGTTATGCCTTTGAAATCGTCAGTTCTGATTTGGCGGAAATCGAGTTTTGGCTGAGAATAGAGTATATTGGTATTTCCTTTGGAACGCTCTTTTGGTTTATCATGGTGCTTCATTATACAGGTTATTCTGCAGCTCTTCGCAAATGGGGCGTGGCGCTGCTATCTCTCATCCCTATAGTGACCTTAATCAGTCATTATACCAATCCTTGGCATCACTTGTTTTACAAAAAAATTGCACTTTCTTATGCGACGGGATTTCCGTTAGCATCCATTACCCCAGGTCCTTTTTACTTCCTCCATGTCATTTATTCTTATGGGCTCATATTTATGGGCATGTTCTTTTTAATGCGCATGTATCACAAGACTTCTAAGCATATGAAAAATCAGGTGGCAACGATTGCCTTAGGCTCTGCGGGGATTTATGGTTTAACACTCCTGTATTTGCTTGGGATATTAAAGTCACCTATAGACCTCTCTCCATTCGGCTTTCTTTTTACTGGGGTTCTTTTTATTTGGGGAATCTATCAATATAACATGTTGAAATTAGTCCCTTATGCACTGCAAAAGGTGTTTGACTCGATGCAGGACGCTGTTATTGTCCTTGACTTGGACTTGTGTATCTCTAGTGTCAATCAGTCCGCACAGCGGCTCTTTCCAACCTTACAAAATAAAGGGATGCTCGGGCGCCAAGTGGCAGATGTTTTATCTGAGCATAAAGCATTACTGGAAGTAATTCATCAGGGGGTACCCTGGGAAACAGACATCCAGCTGATAAGTGGAAGAGAATCACGCTATTATCATCTCTCTATTACAGATGTAGAAAATGGGTGGAACCACTCTATTGGAAAAATGCTCTTATTAAACGACATGACTGCAACAGTGCAGAATGAACAGCGCTTGCTGGCCAACGCGAAGCAATTAGGTGAGTTAAATACATTTAAAGACAATTTATTTCGCATTATCGCTCATGATATCCGTGACCCTCTGTCGATCCTTATGAATTTGATGGAAATATTGAGAGAAGAGCTTGAACAGAATGAAGGCGCAGGGCAGGATATTGCTCAAGAGATGGAGCAGCAGATCCAAAATACCTTTACGCTTGTAGAAAACTTGCTGGATTGGTTCCGAAGCCATCAGGACAGTATTACCTTTAATCCATTGTCTTGGAATCTAGCAAAAGTGGTTCAGAAAAATGTTGATTTTTTTCAGCTCCAAAGTACGCGCAAACAGCTTAATATCTCCTGCAATATACCAGCGGATCTCTTTGTCTATGCGGATAAAGAAATGTTGGAATTGATCATAAGAAATCTCTTGTCTAATGCGATCAAATTTACGGATTATAAGGGGCACATTTATTTAAATGCCAATAAGGAAGAGGACAAGGTGATTGTGTCCGTTCAAGATACGGGTGAGGGTATCCCTCCTAATCAATCGAGGACATTGTTAAAGGATGATCGACAAAAGTATCCAACCGCTTCAAAGGGAACAGCCGGCGAGCGTGGGATTGGCATCGGGTTAACGCTATGCCAACAGTTCGTCCAAATCAATGGAGGCGATATGTGGTTTGAAAGCAAACGCCATCAGGGAAGCACTTTTTATTTTTCAACCCCTGCAGTTGAGGCGTAAATCAGCCACGGAATGGGGGCCAGAAGGATGGGTATGAAAGCTGTGATTATAGATGATGAAAGAGCCGTGCACCTCATTTTGCGACGCATGCTGGAGAAGATCGACCACATCGATGTTATCGGCTCCTTTCAAGAAACTACAGAGGCCTTTGCTTTTATAAAGGCACATGCAGTGGATATAGCCTTTATTGATATCAATATGCCAAAAGAGAGTGGACTAGATTTTGCTAAGCGCATAAGGGAAAAAGGGTGGCAAATGAAGTTAGTTTTTGTCACCTCTCACAAAGAATTTGCTCTGCCGGCTTTCGATGTCTATGCGTACGACTATATTGTAAAGCCTATTTCCCAGGAAAGGCTGAAGACCACCATTAGCCGGGCGGTTTCAGAGGAAACGGTCAAAGCGCAAGAAGAAGCCGTTACTCCACCTGCTGTCTCAGTCCCCAATCTTGTTGAACCCTTGACCAAAAGGGAAAAAGAGATCCTACAGCTGATGAGTCAGGGCATGTCTAATAAGGAGATCGCCACAACCTTTTCCTTGTCAGAAGGCACTGTGAAAAATCATGTCGTCAATATTTTTGGCAAGCTTCAAGTGAAGAATCGTGTCCAAGCCGCTATTGTAGGGAAGGCGGCGAAACAAATTGATTGAAAGAACGTGTGGGTACAGGACAAAAATCTACGTCAGCCCCATACCATTCCTCTTAAAAATTTTCTTCGATCTAGAAAATGAAAATCCATCTTTGATCTGGTCATCAAGCCCACTCTTTCACAAAAAGAATTTCAGCTCTATGTAGCTGTTCAAGGTGGCAAATGGCCTCGATTTTGCAATTCTTCATAACATTTCAGGCGCCCAAACATACTATGTAGCAAAGATAAAGTGGGTGATACGATGTCCTTTATCGTCAACATTTCTCAAGTCAAAGTGAACAGTATTGCCAATAATGCTTCGATTGATGTTGGGCCCTGCATTCATAACAGTCATGCCTCACACACGAAGATTTGGGGCAGTAATATATCATCTGGCGACCATACGCCAACCGTGTCAACGAACATGAATCATGTTTTTGATGCAGATGTTAATGATCAGAGCGAATGGTTTGGCGCAGATAGAGCTCAAGCCAACCAGAGTTAAAGAAGTATACCTTCAAGTGGCGTTAGGAGTGGTTAGATGCCTTATGCAATTAATATTTTTAATATGAAAACCAACAGTGTATCAACGAACGGAAACATTGATATTGGCCCTACCGTACAGAATAGTCATACGTCTGCGATTAAGCAAGTCGGAGCCAATCTGTCTCTCGGCGATCTTTCACCATCTAATTCATTTCATTTCAACAGCTATGTTGATCCCGACCTCTATGATCAAGGCCAGGTGGCAAACCCTTCTTTGCCGATTTCCAATCAATTGTAAAGCCCCTGCGTCGTTTGCGAAGTTTTGCGTCTCTGCGAGGAGTGGTTAAATGCCGTACCAAATCAATATTTTTAATATGAAGACCAACAGCGTGTCGACCAATGGTAGTATTGATATTGGTCCAACGGTTCATAACAGTCATACATCAGCGATCAAACAAGTCGGAGCCAATCTGTCTTTTGGTGATCTTTCACCGTCCAGCTCATTTCAAGTCAATAATTACGTCGATCCTGATTTATATGATCAAGGACAAGTGGCGAACCCATCCTTACCACTGTCAAACCAGCTATAAAGAGGAGAAGGGTGGAATCGATGACATTTAATGTGAATATTTATCAGCTGCGAATCAGCACAATGAATAACAACGCCTCCATCATCATCGGTCCGGGTTACCATAACAGCCATGCGTCAACAACGAAGCTAGAGGGTAATAACAGCACAGCTGGCGACCATGCGCCCGCTTCAGCACTTATGAAAAACACCAGCTTCGATCCAGATGTCAACGACCAAACCGAAATTGCTAACAGCGACAATATCTACACTGGACCACAGGGCAACCCCCGTCAAGAGCATCCGGATGAACAAAAATAAAAGAGCTCCTGCAAGGGCGCTCTGAATATTTACTCTGTGAGGCTTGCCATTATCGGGCGAGTCTTTTTTATACTATCAGAATTTATAACTTCGCTGACGCTCATAAAGGAAGAGAGTATAAGTGTAACTTTGACTTTCGCCACCTGAGGCTTGCGGGCACCCTAAGTGTGTGATGTGCAAAAATCACATCAGGAGTCCCAGCGAAGTAGTGCAAGCCAAGTTTCTAAAAAGAAAAGAAAGCATTCCTGTATTGAAGCAAAATGAGGTTTGAACAAAAAAGTCCTCCTGGTATGATACGAGGTGTCCAAAGCTGATCAGCGAAAAGGACCCTTAATAAAACCAAGGAGGACTTAAAATGAAGTATAAACAAAATCAGAAGATATTACAACTTACGGAAAAGATATTGATTATTGGAGTGGATAGTGCACGTTTCTGCTCCAGGCAGCTCGTTTTCCATATGTCTACATGATGCGGGTAGGTCGACGCTATTACAGCAGCTGATGGTTTAATCGATCTTCTTTGATCCCTTTGGATTAAGTGCTGGGCAAGTCTTGTCGATCTGCTACTTTCCCAGAACTTTTATTTAGGTATCGGTGAGTCAGCGACGTTGAGGAATACACTACGTTCAAGTGTTCTGAATCTCACACCGCCCTCTAATCCCCTTGATCCGCGAAGGTAGGTAGTGTTGAATGAGTTTTCAAATCATGGTGTGAATACAACAGAGGGGAGAGACAAGTGAACAAAAGACTCCCACAACGTAACAAAGGAAAGGGCCATTTTTACAAATAAGTGTTTAACCTAATAAAGGGTATAGGCTTCCAAATTGCAGCTAGAATGGGATAAATGAGAGAAGAAGGTTATCAAAAGATAAGAGCGTTTTTAGAAAAAATCGACTGGCACTGTTTCACTAGAATACTTATTGTGAACATATTAGAGCTGTGCCAAGTCACAATGGTAACAGTATGCTGGAGCTAAACCATGGTATAATAACATAAGAATTGAAATGAAAATGAGGGTGCATACATATATGATTTATAGCTGTCTTGAAGACGTGGAACTAGCGTTAGAAGAGGTGATCGATGAAACGGAGCTGGCACCAATCATTGAGAAGCTCCCAGAGGACAGAAGGTTATCCACACCTTGTCAATACTGCGGAGAGCAGGCGCTATATGTTGTGACAAACGTCCATTCTGATACATGATGTGGATAATAAATGTGGATATGTGGATAACTTCTGTTGATAACTTGTTAATCAGTGAGGGATAACTTGTGAATATCACCATTTTAACCGTAGGAAAGCTTAAAGAAAAATATCTCAAACAGGGCATCGAAGAATATGTCAAACGCCTAACGCCTTATGCTAAAGTAAGTATCATCGAAATACCCGATCAACCCGCACCGGAGAACCTAAGTCCCGCCGACATCACTGCCATAAAAGACGAAGAGGGTAAAAAGCTATTAGCCAAGCTCTCACCCGATACCTATGTCATCTCACTAGCCATTCTCGGGAAGCAGCTTACTTCCGAGCAGCTCGCTAAAGAACTCGACCAGCTCGCCACCTACGGCCGCAGCAAAATCGCCTTTATTATCGGTGGCTCCAACGGCCTCAGCGACGAGATATTGAAGCGCTCCGATATGCAGCTCTCCTTCTCAAAGATGACCTTCCCCCACCAGCTCATGCGCTTAATTCTGGTTGAGCAGGTTTATAGAGCGTTTAAGATTAATCGGGGGGAAACGTATCATAAATAGAGGCAAAAAAAGTTGTAAATAAGGTGGCATTTTATTGTCGGAAGCGGGTAATGGTTGTGTGTAAGTATCTTCTTTATCCGTTTCTCGATACAACATGTGGATAAGGGTAAAGGTCTTTGATGCATTGACCTCTGAAAAGTCAAAATCAAGTTCAATGTTGTCAACATAACGAGAACGATCTTTTGATTGTTTGATGGATATTCTTTTTAGCAAAAGCTGAAATAATTGCTTTTGTCTGTCTCTTGTTGACTGCTGAAAAACTGCTACGAACTTTTCTAATAGAATCCTAACCAAATTAGGTGGAATTACCTCGTTTAAGCATATCATTAACTTCTTCCACTCTTTTTTCAGGTGGTAGTGTAATAAATTCTTCTCTGTTCAATTGCATTCTCCTTTCTTTTGGTAGCGTTATAGTAGTTATCTTATCTTATACAGAACCCTTTTAAATCATGCTGTTTTTCGACAAAATCGCTTATAAAATTGAATTTTTTCCAAGTCTTTAAACTATCATATATAGATGTTTATACATCAGGTGTTTGACGAAAAACAAGATTAGAAGGTGAAGACATGTGTAATATGCAGAATGATAGAAGTTTATTTGGAGAGTTTCTCCTGAAATGCCGAATGAAAAACGGTTGGAGTCTATGTGATGTAGAACAGCAAGTGAGAATTACTCCAAGTTATTTACACAGATTAGAACAGGGGAAAAGGAAAAATCCAACAATGAGATTGATACATTCTCTGGCTGTGGTGTACTCTGTCCAGGTTACAACGTTAGTTGATCTTTTATTACTGGATCAAGGGGAGAACAGGATGAAGAATAATAGTGAGGATATTATGCTATCGGTAGCCATTGCAAAGAAAAAAGCTATTATTATACTGTCCCTCATAGAGAGAGAAGACATTTATAATGAAGTGACACAAGGGATAATGGCAAACTTGGAATTGGAACCTATTTCAAAGCAGAAAAGACTTAATTTAGGATTAGATGGACAAAAGTTGAAGGATGATAGGTTTATAAAGGAGTATCGTGACAAACAGGGAAAGGCAAGGTTCATAATGACTGATTCACAAAAGTTTTCTGTTGAATTTGGCCAATATAAATATGAGGGATATTTTCCTATTGGAACGAGAATGAAATTTCAAAGAGGGGTACAAGAAATTACATTCTATGTCTCCAATGCGGTAAAGGTAGAAGGGAAACCAGCAAGTATGGCGATAAACAGATTTGCGGTCTCAGGGATAAAAAACATTAAACTGTAAATAAAAATAGATTACAAGAGAGGGAACGTTATGTTTCCTTTTTTGTTTGCCCAAACAGATGCAACATCATATAAGCTTGTAGAAGATCTTGCACAATAGGATTGGATTTCATAATAGATTATAAAAACGTTTCAGGAAATGTAAACATTTATGTAACATTAATTGTTTACATATTCAATTACAGCAACATAGGGAGACTCTTGATTCCATGCTTGCCTTCCCCATACTTACCCTTACATGACATGCTATAATAAAGAGAGCAATGAAAGCAGACGAAATACAACATAGATAAAAGAAATATAGGGGAGGAACGTTAATGAATAATGAAACAAACATCTTGATTTATCAAACGGAGGAAGGCAATACAAAAATAGATGTTCGGTTAGAAAATGGGACAGTTTGGATGACACAGAAGGCAATTGCTGAGTTGTATCAAAAAGGTGTCAATACAATAAACGAACATATCAAGAACATCTATGCGGAGGGCGAACTACAGGAATCGGCAACTATTCGGAAAAACCGAATAGTTCAAACTGAGGGTAAACGTGAGGTTGAACGTGAGGTATCTTTTTATAATCTCGAAATGATTCTTGCAATCGGTTATCGTGTCCGTTCTCATCGAGGCACACAGTTCCGTCAATGGGCAACAGAGCGTTTAAACGAATACCTTGTTAAAGGTTTTACAATGGATGATGACCGCCTGAAAGATATGCGAAACTTTGGACAAGATTACTTTGATGAACTACTTGAACGTATTCGTGATATACGGGCATCGGAGAGAAGATTTTATCAAAAGATTACGGACATCTATGCTACTGCTGTTGATTATGATGGGAAAGCGGAAGTATCAAAAGAGTTCTTTGCAACGGTGCAAAACAAGTTACATTTTGCCATTCATGGACATACTGCATCCGAATTAATTGCTGAGAGAGCGGATGCAATGAAAGAAAACATGGGCTTAACATCCTGGAAAGGCGATAAAGTACAAAAACAAGATGTCAAAGTTGCCAAAAACTATTTGACGGAAAAGGAAATGAAGTCGCTTAATCGAATTGTCACGATGTATCTTGATTACGCAGAAGATCAAGCAGAACGTAATCAACCAATGTACATGAATGATTGGATTGAGAAGTTGAATGCTTTCCTTCAATTCAATGGGCGGGAAATCCTCGAAAATGCAGGGAAAATCTCAGCAAAGGTTGCAGAGCAATTGGCAGTACAGGAATATGAGAAGTTTAATCAAAATCGGTTAGTAAAAAATGTTGATAGCGACTTTGATGAATTCATAAAAAATAATCAGCTAAAATAGGTAAAAGGACAGGGAAAATGTAAAGAAAAGTATTGAGATTGTGACGGAACCTACTTTAACTATAGGTCAGAAGAGTTGAATAGAAAATTTAATAAATTATGGAGTGGTGAGAGTATGACATTGAAGTCAGAACTAAAAAATTTGGAAACAACTTTACAACATAGTAATTTAGATATTCTTATTGAAAGAATGTTGGTTAATGTTGGTTCAACCGACTCAGAACTTAGGGATACTCTAATTTATAATTCATTTGGAAAACTTATTTTCGAGGACTACTTGACAATAAAACAAATGAATCATATCTTTGAAGTTTGTCTTAGAAACTTATTTCTGGATATTGGTCAAAAAGAAAATGACTCAGTATTTACTCGTTCTTTTTCCGCTTTAGTTATTGTATTAGTCTTAAAGAAAGATAGGGATAAGCGGTTTTTGTCAGATGAAATTTTGAAACAATCGATTGAGGGTAGTATTAAATATTTAAAACTTGAAGAAGATATTCGAGGCTATGTGGTTGGCAAAGGATGGGGACATAGTATAGCACACGGAGCAGATTTATTAACAGAAGCCATAAGTCATCCAAATTTCAATATTGAGCTATCTTCTGAGTGTCTTGAAACAATCAAACTATGTTTATTCAAAGATAGCACAATAGAATTACCATTTGTTGATGAAGAAGAGGAAAGACTTATTTTTGCAGTAGAAGCCCTTCAAGAGAAAGGCGTAACTGATAGTGAAATGGAAAATTGGATATTAAAAATTTCTGATGAACTAAATGAACTATTAGAAAAAGAAGGATATAGTTTAAACTTCTTCTGGAAGAAATCCAATGTTATAAACTTTTTACGAGGATATTATTTCAGACTGCTGTACAAAAATGATTGTTTGAAATTACGAGAAAAGATAGCAAATATTTTAGAACAATGGCATAAACAAATGTACAACTAAAATCATTAAAAATTAGTAATTCTGCTTATTCAGCTAACGGGGGCTTTAATAGAAGAAAACAAACAACGAGCTTGTAGTTCCAAGCTCGTTTAGTTTGTGATTTTGCCTCTTAAATCACTACGGTGAACCGTATCATAAGTAACTAGGTTTTAGAAAAATATAAAAGCCAAGAACATCAAGATGTTTCGCTTCAGAACCTATTGGACAAATATACGGCTGAATTTGGGTCATTCTCAGGTTTGTAGACTCCCTTAAAAATAGTTATCATTAAAGAAGAGAAAGGGGAGATTACTTTGCCTAAGAAAAGATTTACACCTGAACAAAAAGCAGACATTGTCATCAAAGGGCTGAGTAATACAACATCTGTTAAAGAACTTTGTGTCGAGGTTGGCATTCAACCTAAGACTTTCTATGATTGGAAACAAGTGTTCATGAAACATGGAACAGAAGGCTTTAAATCCAAAGGCGATCAGACGAAAGATCAAGAAAAGGAAACGATGAAGAAAGAAATGAACCGCCTGAAAGAGCTCGTAGCGGATCTCTCTTTAGAAAATCATATATTAAAAAAAAACGATCTTTAAAACCTTATCTTGAGGAAGGGACGTATACCAAGCTTCCTGCTGATGAAAAGATCGACCTTATCCAGTTTTTAGAGGTGATTCCAAGGAAATCAATTGCTTGGGCACTCCAACAACTGAACCTAAGTCGCAGCACTTTCTATGATTGGAAACGACGCTACAAAGAAAGTGGATTTGTGGAACTTATGGACAAGCTCCCTATCCCTCATCGGCATCCTGACCAACTGCTTCCTGAAGAGGTCGAGAAAATCATTGAGATGGGTGAAAAGCTTGATCTTCATGGGTATCGTACAGTAGCCTATGGGCTTGAAAAAGACGGTATTTATGTATCAGGATCCAGTGCCTATCGTTATTTGAAAAAGAGTGGTCTCATCATTCCTCAAGAGACGCCGAAGCGAGAACCAGCAGGAAAAGAGTGGAAACACAAGCCCACCCAACCTAATGAAGTGTGGCATACAGATATCACTTATATTTGGATTGAAGGCTATGGATTCTATTATCTCTTTACCTATCTTGATGGATATTCCAGATATGTCGTCCACTCTGAATTAAGGCGATCGATGACTGTGGATGATACGATCTTAACCTTAAAACAGGCATTGAAAAAAGCTCAGCTGCCTGATCAACACGAACTTAAACTGGTCACTGATAACGGCTCACAATATCGTTCAAGACGCTTTAAACGTTATTTGAAAAAGTTTCATATCCATCATATTCGAACGGCCTATAAACATCCAGAAACCAACGGGAAAATTGAACGCTGGCATCGCACATTGAAGGACGATGAGGTCCGTTTAGCAGGCTATATAAGCCCATAAGAAGCCATTGAAGGTATCGGTAAATTTATAGAAACCTACAATGTGGATCGTCCTCACCAAGCGCTCGACTATCTGACACCTGAACAAGTCTATACAGGTCAAACAAAAGAAGCGTTAGACAAACGTAGAAAAGGAAAGAACGCAGCAAGGAAGAAGCGCCGAAAATACAATCAGGAGGTGGCTTAACTCTATTAAACTACAAAGCACGGGCTTTACATGGAGTGGCGGGCGCTGATAGGCTTCATTGCCAAGGGCAAATGTTTACCAACTTTGACCCAATGCCCCCCAATCACGCCCGCAGAGGCTCCGTGTCAAGCCCCTCAGGACACAGGCTGATTTAGTAGCTTGATAGTATCTCTAAGATGTAATGGAATAAACAACCAATCTGAATAACAGGGTATCGTCTACACCTGGAGATTTCCCAATATTATGATATCTATACCCGGCATGTGTTACCGAAAACACGAGCTATTTGTCTAAATTAGATGGAATCGGGACAATAAATGGTTTTAAGTAACTTTTATGCATGATGTAATTTTTTTAGATTTCCTCAAGGAGTTTAACTTCTGCTAATTAGCCAATTAATTGAATAATCATGCTATAATTTTAAAAAGGTGGTGTAAATGTGAAAAAGTTCCAATTCCTGTTCCTCTTTATCCTTTGATCGGTTTAGTAGGTATTATCATCTTGTATTTGGCTATATATTTTGCCACATCTTTCTCCGCTCATGGGGTGGTTCGTCGTACTATTTTTATAAACGGCCATCCGATTGAGGCATTCAAAACACATATTTCAAATCAACTAGACTCAAAAGACAAAAAACATAGGATTTGTTATGACATTCAAAATCCACGCGTTTCAACTGGTACTTATAAATCTATACCTGGGGTTTGTATGAAAAAAAATAAGTATGGTATGTACTATGATGTTACAATTGGAGTCTTTTAAATTTTTGTTTAAAGAAGGCGCTTCTTCGTAAATGAAGAAGCGCCTTCTATTTGGTTTAAAATCGAATACAATAAAAATCATACGTCTTACCATCAACATTATATAAACTTTTGCTTAAATGACTGTCTGTATGTGCTGAATATTTAATGTAGTCTAAAAAGTGGACACGTCAAAACGGGATTTGCGTTATAATGAATATCATTAGACAAAGGACGTGTTCAATATGGGAAAAAGGCATGATCAAGAATATAAAGAGTATGTAGCTAAGCTGGTTGTAGAAGAAGGACGTAAGCAACGTGATGTTGCTTATGAACTTGAGGTTTCTTCAACGACTATTGGAAGATGGGTGAAAAGTTATCGAGAAAAGGGGCAAAAAAAAACAGAGAAATATTTAACGCCATCTGAAGTGGAAAAGCTTAAAAGGGAACATGAAATAGCGCTGGAAGAACTCAAGGAAGAAAATGAAATTTTAAAAAAGGCCATGCATTCCACATGCATTACGTCATAGTCTTGCCGGAATCCTTTTGGAAAAGAAAACGCCATTTCCTGTTATTTCGGAAGTGTTAGGCCATACAAATACCGAAAGTACCAAAACCTACTTTAGAATTTATTTGGATACTCTTCGTCAATTTTCGTTAGATGTCTTGCCATTAAATACACCTCTTTTTGAAGGGGTGAAATAATATGGAATACCATGGAACTAACGGTGATCTAATTAATCAATACATTACTTTTAAAAGAAGTTTGGGATATGCATTGGATAATACCTATACCTTTAAAATGTTTGATTGTATTTGGCAAGTAAAAAATGTATGAAATGGCATTTAAAAATGTTTGCCACTTGCCACTCCGAATTAATCGCTTAATAATGATTCTTTATATCGATAACTTTCTCCAGTAAAGAGGAGTAAATGTGAATGATGTATGAGTCGATCTATGACTGCTTCAGTAAGAATTGGATCTCCAAAAACATGGTTCCACTGACCAAACTGTAGATTTGTCGTAATGACTATACTTTTAGTTTCATAACACATTGAAATGACTTGAAACAAGAGCTCAGCACCTTCTTTGTTTAACGGTATGTACCCTAGCTCATCTAGTATAAGAAGATCGAGTTTTTCTATTTGCTTCATCAATTTATTAAGATTCCCTTGTCGGTTCGCTTCTATTAATTTATTGACTAAAGATGCCACAGTAAAAAACTTTACTCGAATGCCAAAACTATGTATGGCATTTAAGGTAATCAAAGTTGCCAAATAGGTTTTACCCGTCCCAACGCCACCATATAAAATCAAGTTCTCTTGTTTATGAATAAATGCACCTTCCATAATTTGTTCTCTATCAATCCCTTGAGGGATTTGTATGTGATCCCACTGAAAAGGATTGTTCCCTGTTCTGGGGAGTTGTGCTTGATTAAGTAATAGGTTTACTTTTCTTTCTTCCCGATTCTGCACTTCCTTCTCAAATAATTTTAGGAGATACTCTTGATTACTTTCGGCGCTAACTTCTGTAAAGTTTTCTCTAATCCAACTTAACTTTAGGCGCTTGGCATATGCTTCAATTTGTTCAATCAAGATTAGCACCTCCGACTTTGAAGAAGGCATCATAATGTGTTAGTCCTCTTGTTGCTTTTGGTACCTGAGATACCGATACCTTTGGAATGATGGAGTTATGGGAATTCTCTTGGTTAAGTATAGAATAGAAGCAATGTTTGATTTGGTCTGCGCTTGGATGCCCGTATTCTGAGGCTACTTCTAAGGCTTTATTTAATAGTGTAAAGTCGTCATTTTTTAATAGTTTTCCTAACAGACTCAGTGCTGCTTTCTGTTCTTCCACTGTACAAGACATAAGATAATCTGACCATATAACTGGAAACTCTTCATATATACTTGAATACTTAATCGCTCTAGGTCGCCGTGATAGTAATTCAAGATAAGGTTGCCAGATCATGGATTTGCGTTTAACGCCATAAAGTCTTGTATGTGTGACGATAACCTCATTATCTTCATTTGAAATAACAATATTATTATATGTTATAGATACTCTAACTCTTTGACCTGCAAATCTTGGCGATGTAGAATAGTGTTTTTTATCGATGGATATCAACCCATACTTATCTGCCTTCACTTCTTGATAATAAGCACAATCAAATGCTTTTTCGGGTAAAATCAACCATCTATCCTCATCTTCTTTGTATAATTCTGATTGAAGCACTTCTTTTTCATAATGATACCTGTTTCGGTCCCTCACAGCTAGAGACCATAAGGTCTCATTAAATTGATCAAGATTAGTATGGTATTCTCGGGTAATAAGAAATTGTTTCTAACATATTTGACCATGGCTTCCACATGTCCCTTTTCATTTCCTTTACCTGGGTTACAAAATTCATACTTAAATCCATAATGGAAAACAAAACGCTCAAACGTATCTGTTAAATCACGTTCTCCTTTTGCACGAATCTTCTTCACCGCAGGGGATAGGTTATCAAATCTAATGGTATGTGGAACACCTCCCATATGATGAAACATTCTTTGGAGACCTTCAAGTAAGCACTCAGTATTTTCCGAAGGAAAGACTTGAAAATAAAAACTATTACTAAACGGAAAAGACATAACCAAGTATGGGAGGTCTATCACTTTAGATTGATATTTAAATGGAGCAGTTCCAAAATCAACCTGTGCTGTACCAGGGATAGACTCTAGTGGAATTGCGGCTCCTTCATTGATAGCTTTTAACTCTTTTTTTCTTTTGGCTACATAAGCTCGGACTGTTCGATACGCTCCTTTAAAACTATGAAAGTCTCTCAATTGTTCAAACATTCTCTTAGCTGTTCGCTGATACTTTCTTTTCTTTCTTAAATCCTCTGTAAGCCACTTATCAATAATTGGCTTTACAGGGTCCATAATGGGAGAGACCCTTGTTTGTTTCTCTTTCCTACTAAATTCCTCTTTGTTGGCGTATTTGTGCACCGTTCGTGGATCAATATTCATTCTTCTTCCTACGCTGGCATATGTTTCACCCTTTTGGTTTACCTCATGTCTGATATAATTAATTTGTGCCACTGTTAACATCTCCTAATATCCTCCTGTCAAACGTTGTTGGTCCAACGAGGAGTTTAAAGTTATTTGGAGGGGTTGGCAAGTGGTTTTTGTTATATATAGATTTTTTCTCGCAATCTACATAAATTAAGTGCCAAAAGCTACATTAATAGAATGCCATAAACACTGTAGGTCTTGTAGTCATAGAAATAATCATTTTACATGCACGTTCAATTTCATATTTGGTGTAACGACGTTCAGACTTTTTTAACGAAAAAATGGACTGTAATGCCTGTTTTTCTGCTTGGGACGTACCTAGAAAGTATTGAACAACGTTCAAAGTTGATGATCCAATACTTTCGGCCCATTCGAGCGCTGCCTCTGGTGGTTGGTCTACATATAACTTATGATTATCAGGCATATGGTCACGAATAGTAGATAATTGACCAAACTTCCCATATAATCGTTTATGAGAGGCCACTCTCATATGATTAAAATAGACCTCAACGAGGTCATCAGAAAGTTTCACTTCAACTTGTCGATTGATATATTCGTATGGAACTGAATAAAACATACTCTCAACAGAGATGTGGTAATCAGGACGGACTTTCGCAGTTTTCCATTCGGACATTTTGTAAGCCACAATTGGTAGAGGGGAAAGCGCAAATTTCTCCTCTTCCTCAAAAGCTGTCAAACGGCTCCCTTTTTTGCGGGTAAAGGGGCGTTGATTAAATTAATTTAACTTCTTCCAAACTTCTTCGTTCAATTCATCAATACTGAAGCACTGTATATTTCTTAAGGCCGCGATGATCCATGTAGAGATAACTCCAACGGAGCCTTCAACACTTGGCTTATCTTTCTTATCCGGAATTCTGGATAAGAAAGATTATCCCGAAGTTTTTATTATCCCGAATATTTAACTGTTATTCCTTATTTGTCACGGTAAAGGGGGTTAAATATTCGGGATTATTTGTTGTTCGTTTTTTCCGCCCACTCCATAATTAAATCGGGATATTCCCGAATACAATTGTGGAGGCGAAATACGATGAAAGAAATTTTGTTGACCGAGTTGGTTGCCCAGGCTAAGGAAGCAATAAAACCAATCCAGCATAGTGCATCTACAGTCTATCAATATGGATTGGCATGGGACGAACTGATTAACTTTTTTGAATCAAACGGGCAATCATATTTTTCCAGGGAGTTGGCAAATCGTTTTGTACGAGAATCAAAGGATAGCCTTTACAAAGGACTGATTAAGAACTGGCGTTATAAACTCAGACGCCTTTCGGTACTTATTCTTCTTGAAGTCGTGGAAACAGGCAGTTACAGCTGGAAACTCCACTATTCGAATGCCAATGCCACCCTTTCAATCGATATGAAACGATTGCATGTAGAATATGCGGAAACACTTATCCGTTCTGGTAAAGGTAATGGTACACGCAGATTCTATGAGACACTCGCGAGGCAGTTTTTAAAATATGTACAGAGAGAACTTAATAAAAATATTTCTGATCTACGGCTCGATGATGTTCAAAAATTTATACCTTATATCGCAAAATCTTATCAAAGTACCAGTATGCGAACAGTGCTTTCTGCACTTCGTTCCTTTCTTAAGTTGCTCTATAAGGAAGGGATGACTAACGAAAAACTGGTGTTAGCAGTTCCAAGCAGTGGTTCCAAAAAAACCGCAGTAGTACCAACTATTACACAGGACGAAGAAAAACATTTGCTTCAGTCAATCGACCGTTCTACCTGTATCGGAAAGCGTAACTATGCCATGGTGCTTTTGGCAATGCGTACAGGCCTTAGGAGCATTGATATTATAAACTTGAAATTATCCAATATAGACTGGCGGAATAAGACAATCGCCATTATACAACAAAAAAATGGTAGGCCCTTAACGTTACCTATTCTTACAGATGTCGGTAATGCATTGTCTGATTATATATTAAATGCAAGACCTCAAAACAGTCTTCCCTATGTTTTTCTGAGGTGCCAGTCTCCATACACGAAAATGTCCCGTTCCAACTGTTATGCCATCAGTTGTAGCATCATGAAAAAGGCGGACATTCGTCAGTCAGGGCATCAACGGAAAGGATTTCATATCTTTCGCCATTCTGTGGCTGCAAGAATGCTTTCACAGGAAATATCACTTCCTGTGATATCTAATACATTGGGCCATAGCTCTATGTCCTCCAGCAAGGTATATCTTTCAACAGATGAAAAACATTTAAAGGCATGTGCTCTCACCTTCCAAGGAATTGAAGTTACAAAGGAGGAGCTGTTATGAAGTATCCTTATAATAGTAACTTCAAGATCTATATAGAAGGTCTGGTTGAACAGAAACAGTCCCTTGGATATCCTTATGTCAGTTCAGGAAGGATCTTACGCATGTTTGATGAATATTGCATAAAAAAAATCCCTAGTGAACATACATTAACTTCTGATATTGTCATGGGTTGGGCAACATTAAGGGAAAATGAACACCCAAACGGGCTTTTGCGTAGAGTTACACCTATAAGACAGCTGGCAAAATATATGAACAGCATCGGGGTTGATGCGTATGTCTTACCTTCCAATATACCGAAAAAACAGATACGTTATGTGCCACACATATTTACAAGTCAGGAGCTGTCTGAATTCTTTAAGGCAGTAGATGCCTGCCAGGCCAGCCCTTTTAGTCCAGGTCGCCATCTGGTCATACCTGTATTTTTTAGGCTCCTTTATTGTTGCGGACTTCGGTCTTCTGAAGCGCGAATGCTTCAAGTGTCAGATGTGGATTTTAAATCCGGATCGGTATTTATCCGGGAATCAAAAGGCCATAAGGATAGAATCATATATTTATCTGACGATATATTACATCTATGTAAGGTGTACGATGAAAGAATCCAATTCCACTATCCTAATAGAATCGCATTTTTCCCAAATCAGAAAGGTAACTTTTATGATCGTAGCCTGGTAAACTACTGGTTCCATTTATTTTGGGATAACCTCGCCGTCGCAAACACATATACAGGAAATCCTCCAAGAGTTCATGATTTCCGCCATACTTTCGCCGTTAATCGGCTGAACCTGTGGGTGAAAGAAGAGAAGGAGATCAATGCATATCTTCCATATCTAAGCATGTATCTCGGTCATGAAAATCAGGCAGATACAGATTATTACCTGCATCTGGTTCCGGAGTTCTTCCCAGTGTTCCGCGAAAAGTCCAGCAGGGTGTCTGAAAACCTCCTTCCGGAGGTGGATTATGAATAAGTCGATAGAAGGTGCTTTTTTTAAATATGTTCGTAGTTTCCTGACAGTGTATCTACCCAGAAATAAGTGTTACAGCACTAATACAATCAAAGCCTATCGTGATACGATAAACCTTTTACGGCTTTTTCTATGGGAGCGAAAGAAGATTCCTTTCACGGATATTACCTTTGAGATGATTAATCATGATTTGGTGTACAAATTCCTAGAATGGCTTCAATCATCGAGAAACTGTAGCATTTCTACAAGAAACCAACGACTAGCTGCATTAAAATCATTTTTGCATTATTGCGCAATTGAAGAACCGTCGCTTGCCGCAATATACATGGATGTTCAGGACATAACAGCTCTTCGCGATACTAAAAAGGGAGTATCGTATATGTCGCAGAATGCATTGAAATCAATTCTGACACAGCCAAATGTAAAAAACAAATTCGACTTGCGGAATCGTTTCTTTATGATAGTCATGTATGATACCGGAGGACGCATACAGGAAATCCTTGATCTAAAGCTACGGGATATTTCTCTCGATCTAGATATACCATGCATCTATCTTACTGGCAAAGGAAATAAAGTTAGAGCGGTTCCATTAATGGAGAAAACCGTTCTTCATTTAAAAGAATATCTTAAAGTATTTCATCCAACATATTTAGAAAGCGCTGATGACTATCTGTTTTATACTGTATTTAAAGGGAAAAGGGGAGCAATGTCACCCGATAATGTCTCCGCATTCATTAAAAAATATGCAGAGCGAGCAAGAATTTCCTGTTCAGAAGTTCCCAAAAGAGTACACGCGCATTTATTTAGGCATAGCCGGGCCATGCATTTGTACCAATCAGGTATCCCACTTTCTTATATAAAGGATTTCCTTGGACATGAAAATTCTACAACAACGAGCATCTATGCCTCAGCCGACACTACCATGATAAGGAATGCCCTTGAAAAGGCAGCCAAACTGGATGGGAACTCTACCACCGAGATCCCTGTTTGGGAAGACAATGAGGATATGATTCTAAAACTTTGTGGGTTAAAATAGCATGACCATTATTTATGGTTATCCCGAAGGTGATTAAATAGAGGGCTGTTATTGTCAGCAATAGCAGCCCTAATTTGGGATAATAAAAACTTCGGGATAATCTTTCGGACTACGAACCCGTGCAGGCATCACAACGGTGTTATAGTAATCTGCCATTTCTCTGTACGTAGGATTTAAGATTAACTCACGTGTAGTATGCTTAGTCACGCTTGTTTTAAGATTGTCTGGCACAATAATTTGTGTAGTGCCACCAAAATACTCATAAGCATGGTTATGGGCAGTAATCCACGAATGTAAATTCATTGATAAGGTTGCTTCTGCATACGATAATTGACTGCACGGCAGTGTCGCGATGAAAACATACGCCTTTATCTTTTCCCCAGTATCTCTATCAATAATGAAGGCAGTGGAACCTGCCCAATCTACCTCCACAACTTCTCCAGGTTTCCTACGAATACGCAGAGTAGCTTTGTACTTTTCCGCATACTTACTGTAATGACGTGAAAAGCTGCGATACGAGTACGGGATTTTCTTATTTGTTCGGCATTCAACTTCATATTCATGATGGAGAAGCGATAGTGTCACATTGGGCTTGGCCAACTCTTCATGAATATAATCAAAGTTCAATGGTTGTCGCCCGGAAGCTTCCAGTGTCTTCTCGGGAAATAGAAATTCCTCAATCCATTTATCCGTCATTTCTTCTTCTAACGGACAAACCAATCCCTTTTTTTCGGCTAAAGCGATGACCTCTGTTACTTTTGGACGAGAGTTTCCTGTACTTGCGGCAATGCCTCTAAGACTAATTCCCTCATCGTGTAATTCCAAAATCCTTCGATAATGAATCATACAAAAATACCTCCTACATAAAAAATGTCACACCCATGTGTAGGTATGCTCACTAATTATACAGAAGGTATAATGGTAAATAGCTTGTCAATTGCTGGTACATTCTTTGTCATTCGGTGGTAAAAACAATGGCAGAGGTGGTACATTTCAGTGGCCGTAATCAGATATAGGCTATATTTTAAAATCCTACGTCTACCATAAATAGAGAGTTATAAAACAATAGGAACGGTAAAAGCCGATTTGTATAGGAGGAAGCACATTGAAAAATGGTGTGAGGTTGAAATGGATCAAAAAAGAATAAGGAAAGCTATTGATGACTTTGGTAGTGTGATAAAAGAATATCGTAAGAAGGAAGTAATGACGCTTGATTCATTGGCATCACGTGTAGGTTGCAGTCCAGCATTTATCTTTCGAGCTGAAAGAGGGTCAAGAATAGTCCCTATACATATGCGGGTTCGGATTCTTAAAAGTGGTTTAAACTGGAAATCTAGTGATGTTGAACACTACTTGGTAGAAATGATTAAAGGGTATGAACAAAAAAATAGATAAAATGGATAAAGCTATTGCAAAGCAATGTATTTGTAATAGCTTTTTAAAATGAGTAAGGACTTTGGATAATGTTCGTTTGAAGTACACCCTGTCCAAACAGATAGAAATATAGTATAATAGGGATATTAGAATGTTCAAACAGACTTGTTCAATACATAGGGGTGAGAATTTTGATTTTTGGCTATGCAAGAGTTAGTTCAAAAAGTCAAAACCTTTCGAGACAGTTAAAGGAACTAGAAGAGTATGGTTGTGATCGGATATATCAAGAGAAACAATCAGGTAAAAATTTTGAACGACCGATTTATAAGGAAATGCGTTCAAAAATGCGGTTTGGCGATGTGTTAGTTGTACATGATTTAAGTAGATTTGGACGAAACAAGCAGGAAATAAGAGATGAGTGGAAAGCACTTATTGAAGAAGAAATTGACATTGTTGTGTTAAATATGCCAATCTTGGATACAAGGAAATATAGGGAACTTGAGGGAGTTGGACAATTAGTATCTGATCTTGTACTTACCCTTTTATCTTGGATGGTAGACGAAGAAAGAGAGCGTATAAGGACTGCTCAGAGAGAGGGAATTGAAATTGCAAAAAAGCAGGGTAAGTTCCAAGGAGGTAAAAAAAGGTACCATAAAGAAGCAACTGGGAAAGATAAGGTTATTTATAATGAAGTCGTAAGATGCTTAAATGAAAATATTAGTATAATGGATATTCATCGAAAAACAGGATTATCGAGAAACACCATTTATTCTATAAAGAGAGAAATTGAAGTAGAATCTATCTAGTATAAACTCTGTAATATTTAAAATGGATACTTATAAATATTGTATAAATACATAATTAAGTGAGGGACGTATTTATGATTAAAGAAACACTAGAAAAAAACGAATATGGAAAGTTGAATGACAAGAAAATGAACGTGCTAAAACAGCATTTTCCAAATTGTTTTGTTGGAGAAACATTTGATATTGAAAAATTTAAAAATGAAATTAAACAAAATATTGATTTTTCTTCAGAAGGTTATGAGTTGAATTTCTTAGGGAAAAATTATGCCAAATACATAGCTGATTCCATCGATACTGAAACGGTATTGATTCCAAATGAGGAGCACAATAGTAAGGAAGAAAATAAGAATTCCAGTAATATTTACATTACAGGTGATAATTTAGATGTTTTAAAGCATTTAAGAAAGTCTTATTCAGACCAAGTAAACTTAATCTATGTTGATCCTAATTATAATACTGACAGTGATGATTTTGTTTACTCGGATAGTTTTAGTTTTACAAAAGAGCAATTAATAAACGTTTTAGGCATAGAAGAAGCAGAAGCTGAACGTATATTAAACATGACTTCATCTAATTCATCTTCTCATAGTGCATGGATGACCTTTATGTACCCAAGGTTATTTTTGGGTAGAGAACTACTAAAAGATGACGGTCTAATCTTCATTAGCATAGGAAAAGAAGAATTAGATAATTTATTGAAGTTAGCAGATGATATTTTTGGTGAAAATAATAGAGTTGGAATTGTTTCAAGGGTAACTAAGACCGCAAGTAATAATGGTACATACTTTGCACCAACAGTTGATTACGTTATCTGTTTTGCTAAGAACATTGATAAAGTTAGTGGATTTACAGACATCGTTAATGAAAAGCTATACAAAAAAATTGAAAAATCAGGACCGAGAAAGGGAGAAAGATATAGAGATGATGTCGCTTTATACCAGGCATCTTTAAATGATCTTCGTCCTAATCAAAAATATTTTATAGAATGCCCTGATGGTAGCAAAGTAATACCACCTTGTTCAATTCTTGATGAAGTTATGAGAGAGGGAGACGGGAGATGGAGATGGACAAAGGATACATATCTTAAAAACAAAGATTTGTTAGTCTTTAAAAAGTCGAATAGATCGCCTCTGCTTGATGAGAATGGGAATCAAGCTAAGTATAATATCTATACGAAAAGTTATTTAAAGGATAGAGAAGAAAGTGGGACTTTACCTAGAGAACTCTGGACTGACTTCATAAATAGAAAAGGTGCAGATCTACTGAAGAAAATGGATATTCCATTTGATTTTTCAAAGCCTGTTGAACTTATTAAGTATATAATTGACATAACAAAAACAGACAACGATTCATTAATACTAGACTTCTTCTCAGGTTCGGGAACTACGGCTCATGCTGTTTTGGAAAAAAATGCGGAAGATGGACATAATCGTAGGTATATTATGGCACAACTAGATGAGAAGGTTAAAGAAAAATCTGAAGCAAAAAAGAAAGGTTATAAAACAATAGATGAAATTGGACGTGAACGAATAATTCGTGCAGCTAAAATGATAAAAGAGAAGTATGAAACAGAAATTGATTATGGGTTTAAACATTTCACAGTTAAACAATTAGACGAGAATCAAATTGACAAAATTAAGGAATTTGATCCCAACTTAATTGCCGCAGATTTCAATGTTGAATTTGACAAGAAAACAATACTTACGACATGGTTAAATAATGATGGGCATGGGTTAACACCTTCTTATAAAGAAATAGTTTTTAATGGATATATTGGTTACTATGCTAATAACTATTTGTATTTGCTTGACGAAGGGTTATCGCAAGAACACATTGATGCACTCCTTTCAGAAATTGTAGAAAATAAAGAATTTAATCCAACAAATATAATAATATATGGATATAATTTCATGGAATTCAATATTCTGACACAACTAGAACTAAACTTAAAACAACTAAGAAATGAAGAAAAAAATATAGAAGTTTCTTTAATAAAACGATATTGAGGTGAACAAAGTTGGAGTTAATTTTAAAAAGAAATTTACCACATCAACAAATACCTATTGAGAGACTTTGTTCAGTTTTTTCGAACGTTGGTATACAAAAACCTATGAAATCTATAGAGAATCCAATAATTGATGTTAAAAATTCATATTTGTATCATAACATTAAACATCTTCAAGACGATTTACCATTAAATTTAAAGGGGATAAGTTCGGTAAATGATTATCTAAATATTGATATAAAGATGGAAACAGGTACTGGAAAAACTTATGTATATACAAAAGCAATTTATGAATTAAATAGATTGTATGGTTTTAAAAAGTTCATCATTGCTGTTCCTTCATTGCCGATTAAAGCGGGAACAGCAAATTTTATCCAAAATCAAAATAATATTAAACACTTTAAAAATGTATGTGGTTATAATACAGAAATTAAACTTCGTACTGTAGAGAGTGTAAGAACTAAAAAAGGTTCTAAAAAATACATCCCTAGCAGTATTCGAGATTTCGTAACTTCATCAATAATTCAAAAAAACACTATAGAGGTATTATTGGTGAACATGCACCATCTAAAAGAAACTAAAACTGGTGTTTTGGTTAGAGAGGATTATGATTCACATATAGAGGGATTTTTCAGACCAGTCGATGCTATTTCAGCAACAAGACCTATAATGATTATCGATGAACCGCATCGCTTTAGTCGAGATAATGCAACTTTTAAATTTATTGAAGAACAAATAAAACCACAAATGATTATACGTTTTGGGGCGACTTTTCCTGATAAAACCATAGGAAGAGGCAAAAGTAAGGTAGAAGTAAAAGATTATCAAAACTTAATTTATGATTTGAATATTCATAAGGCGTTTGAGCAGAACCTAATTAAAGGTGTTGCAAAGGAACATGTTGAAGGACCTGATGGTAAAGAAGAGATATTTAAAATACTTACAATAAAGAAAGGTGAGTATGTAAAGTTTCAAAAGACAGTATTAAATGATAAAAATCAGATAGTAAAGATGACAAAGGAGCTTAAAAAGAATGACTCTCTTAGTCTACTATCACCAAAATTTCAAGGAATTACAGTTGATGGTATATTAGCTACAAAAATAGTTTTAAGTAATGGTGAGGAAAAGTTTACTGGAGATACATTCTTTGCAGATGTTTTTGCTACATCTTATGTAAGAGAATCAATAAGATTGGCATTAAAAAGACATTTCGAAACTGAGAGAGAAAATTTTAAACGTAAATTTAGAATAAAGACTTTAGCACTATTCTTTATTGATGATATTAATTCATATCGGGATAATGGCTTAAAGGAACCATATTTAAAAAAGATATTTGAGGAAGAGCTTCGTGAAAAACTAAAGCAAGAGATTGAGATTTGTAGGGATTCTGAGACAGAGTATAGAAAATATCTCGAAGAATCATTAGAGAATATTAGTAAAACCCATGCTGGGTATTTTTCACAGGATAATATATCTACTGAAGAAGAAATAGAAAAAGAAGTAAATGTAATCCTATTTGATAAGGAAAAACTACTGAGCTTAGAAGGTGAAGCAAACACAAGGAGATTTATCTTTTCAAAATGGACTTTAAAAGAAGGCTGGGATAACCCTAATATTTTCACTATTGCTAAATTAAGATCAAGCGGAAGTGATAATAGCAAATTACAAGAAATAGGACGTGGCTTGCGTCTCCCAGTAGATGAAACTGGAAATCGAATAGAGAATGAAACGTTTATACTAAACTACATTGTAGATTTTACCGAAAAAGATTTCGTTAAGAAGTTAGAACAAGAAATATATGGGGAATCATCCTTTGAACAAAAGTCACTTACTACAGATCAGGTTGAGAAACTTGCTAAAAATAAGGGTGTAAGTAATGAGGAACTTGTAACTGAACTTATGGTAAAAGGATTCATCTCTTTCAACCTTGATATAAAGCCAGATAAGTTACAAGAATTTATAGTAGAATATCCTGAGTTATTTAACAAGCTAGATAAAGGAAGAATTACAGATCGTAACAAAGACAAAGTTAAAAAGGTAGGCATTCGTCAACAAAATTATTGGAAATTAAAAGATTTATGGGAACAACTCAACAAGAAATACTACTTATATTTGGATAAAGTTGATGACGAAAAACTTTTAAATATTATTTCTGACGTAATCACAGAAGATTTAATAAATAAATCTGTAAGTAAAACAAAAAGAGAGACTGTTGAAATGGTACAGGGTGAGCTAATATTTAATACTACTCTGGATACCATTGATAGTTCGATTAATGATACATTAGATTATGGCGAATTTTTAAAGATAATGGCAAAGAATACAAATTTATCTATTCCCTTAATTCATACTGGGATTGTGAAAGCATCTAAACTAAAGAAAATCGAAGACATATTCTTTACATTGGATACGGTTAGAAGTTTCTCTACTTACTTTAAACAACGAATATATGATGAGATGTTAAAAATCTATTCATATAGAAAATTGCCTCACACTACAGTGCATCCTACAGAATTAACAGAAGAAAACGGAGATCCAAGAGAGTACGTAAAAACTTCTGCTTATTTAGGTGTAAATGAAAGAAAGGGTACACCTATAGAAACGTATTTATATGATACGATTTTATCTGATTCCTCAATTGAGGAAAGTAACATTATTGAAAATATAAGTAGTGTAGAAGTCTTTGGGAAAATACCGAAACGCACTTTACAAATACCATTTATTGATGGAAGTACATATAGCCCTGACTTTATGTACATTGTAAAAGATAATGATGGAAAACCCACATTAAATCTAGTGGTAGAGAGTAAAGGTGTAAAGAAAAAGCAAGAACTAAGAGGAACAGAAGAACATAAAATTGAAGCAGCTTATAAACTCTTTAATACGGTAAAAGAATTGGAAATAAAAGATAGTTATAGAGGAAAAGCAGATACTGCTGAGTTTGAAGAGTTATTAAAGAGTAAATCAATAAATGTCCACTATAGAAGACAAACAAACAATGAAGAGATACTCGATATTATTAATGACCTGATTCAAAATAATTAAGTATTACTGTCGAAATACATCAAGAAGGAATATAGGGACAGTTTATTCACGTATGGAGCGGAATATAACTGTCCCTATGCTATTTCTAAGTGAATGTGAGATAGAGCACTAATTTCGCATTTAAGTCTGACTACCCAGTTAGTGTCAAGTAAAGTTCGCAAAAACCATCAGTACTCCGTCAAGGCTTATGCCGCTTGAAGTCGTTGTTCTTGTACCTGGCGGATGATCTTCGGGTGTATG
>NZ_BMIR01000023.1 GCF_014642655.1 Pullulanibacillus camelliae | reverse complement strand
ATCGTTTCAACTCCTTGTTGGGTTTTGTTTGGTCACTTACCTATTCGGAGTTGCCGATGGCTTTTCCTCTTTTCTATTTTTGCGAACTTAATTATACGTGATCGAAGACCCACTGCAGTAATAATTAAAAGAAAGCCTAAGATATCAATAACAATAATTTTTAAACCAGTGAAATAACCAAGAGTAATAAGTAATATACCGTTTACTAAAGTTGACAGTAATACAGCAATAAAGTTGTTTTTTAGATTAGAGGTAAGGGTTAATCTTCTTGGTGCGTCATAAATTATCTTTAATCTATTTAATGTATCGGTATCTAACCCCCTTAAATAATCAATGACTTCCTTATCCTCTTCCATAGTCTTTAATTCTAACTCTTTAACAATAGAATTTATATCTTTACTCATACTAAACTCCCTTATTTTTTATTTCCTCTATTGTACCAATATACATCGATACATCCAAAATCACAGCAGAAGATATATAATATTCTGGGACATGAAAGTGAATACCGTTTGTTCCTAAAAGATCAGAAAATGGATGGATTAAAATACTTGTCTAAATAAAATAAAGAGATTTCAATAACAATTCTTCTACATACATTTATTTTATGACTGCCATAGCTTGATTAGCTTTGTACTCCGAACCATATATTTTTCACCGTCTTTACCATAGATAAGTTGATTATGAGTTTAAAAAAACTAATTTTCTTACCTATTCTTTTTGGCGTAATAATTTTACAGAGACCTTTTTTTCTGTATGCCCTTTTGTTGTATCCCCATTGGGGTGTCTATAATTTTAGAAATAATTTCCTGCCCTTGTACCAAGCATCAATCATCGCCTGATTCTAATTTTGAGCACGATACCCCCAATTGATGCAGTTAGATTATGGGCACAAAATCACAAAAAAGTATAGAAGAAGTATTGATTACTACGGCTATTGTCGTTGCGACTGTAGGAGCCCTTCTTTATGGAGGTGAGATAATCGTTGCAATAGCATCGATATTTAAAGGGTTACAAGTTGCCGCTGTAGCGATATTAGGGCAATCCTCTTAATGCTTTGGAGATTGCTCTAATCTGTTGTGGTAAGTGGAAGGACTTCACACTTTTTTACCTGCTTCAAATAGTTTATAATTATTAGAGGATAGTAGATATTTTGATCTATAGATAAACTTTAATATATTAAAGTGATATAATTGCTACAGATAAGGTGTGTTCCAAGGCGACGCCTTGCTTTTTTGTGAGGACTTAAGCATGAGCGTCTGCTCTTTTTGCAAATATAGGCGATAAGGAAGGTTTATTATGAGCAGCATACAGACAAAAACAGACGTTATCTTAATTGGTGCTGGAGTCATGAGCGCGACTTTGGGATCATTACTGAAAGAGCTAGCACCGGAGTGGGAAATCAAAGTATTCGAAAAGCTGGCAAAGCCAGGAGAAGAAAGCTCAAACGAATGGAATAATGCGGGGACAGGGCATTCCGCGCTGTGCGAGCTGAACTACACGGTTGAAAGGCCCGATGGGTCCATTGATATTAGTAAAGCAATTAATATTAATGAACAGTTTCAGCTTTCAAGACAGTTTTGGTCTTATCTTGTTAACAGTGACTTGATTCAAAATCCAGAGGATTTTATCATGCCGCTGCCTCACATGAGCTTGGTCGAAGGGGAAGAAAATGTTGCCTTTTTAAAGAAACGATTTGAAGCGTTGTCAAATAATCCCCTATTTCAAGGGATGGAATTTTCCGATGACCCTGAAAAATTAAAGGAATGGATTCCATTGATTATGGAAGGTCGGACAGTAAATGACCCCATAGCGGCAACCAAAATCGATATTGGAACGGATGTCAACTTTGGAGCGTTAACCCGCATGTTGTTTGAGCACTTACAGAATCAAGGGGTTCAAGTGAACTACAAGCATAGTGTTAAGGATATTAAGCGGACGAGTGATGGCTTGTGGGAAGTAAAGGTACGCAATCTCAATAGCGGTTCAGTAGAACGCCATACGGCCAAGTTTGTTTTCATTGGCGGCGGCGGTGGCAGTCTGCCTTTGCTTCAAAAAACTGGTATTCCTGAGTCTAAGCATATTGGTGGATTTCCAGTAAGCGGATTATTTATGGTTTGTAACAACCCTGAGGTTATCGAACAGCATCATGCTAAAGTATATGGTAAAGCAAAGGTCGGCGCGCCTCCAATGTCTGTACCGCACTTAGATACAAGATATATTGATAATAAAAAATCGTTGTTGTTTGGCCCATTTGCTGGTTTCTCACCCAAGTTTTTAAAAACAGGATCTTATTTTGATTTGATCGGCTCAATTCGACCGAATAATGTGTTAACGATGCTTGCTGCGGGTGTAAAAGAGATGGCATTGACCAAATATTTGATCCAACAAGTGCTGTTGTCCAATGAAAAGCGCTTGGAAGAATTACGTGAATTCATTCCAGAAGCCAAGGCAGAGGATTGGGATATCGTCGTCGCAGGTCAGCGTGTACAGGTCATCAAGGATACTGAGGCAGGTGGCAAAGGAACCTTGCAGTTTGGTACGGAAGTTGTAACAGCGGCTGATGGGTCTGTAGCCGCATTGCTTGGAGCTTCTCCAGGGGCTTCGACAGCGGTTCATGTCATGCTTGAGGTCTTAGAAAAATGCTTCCCAGATCGTAAGAAAGAATGGGAGCCAAAAATAAAAGAAATGATTCCTTCATATGGCGTATCACTCATGAAAGATCCAGAGCTTTTGCATAATGTTCAGGCTTCATCTGCGGAAGCACTCGGTTTAAATAGCAATAAGTCTCTCTCTAGATAAGAATACAGGATGTCATTCAAAACCTTTAATCTGTTTTTGGGATTAAAGGTTTTTCTTAAAAGAAAGTATAAAATTTCTGGTCATGAGGACGGTGCGCGATTCCGCTCCAGGCTGCTCGCCGCGCTACGGGGTCTTATCGATCTCCCACTTCCCGCAGGACTTTAGTCTCCGCATCATGAGTCAGCGGCGCTCGAGGAACACACGATTTTAGAGTGTTCCTCGAGCGCCTTGCGCTCCCAGCCACTTGACCAGGCAATGAAGCCTCTTTCATATTGGATGATGCTCTGTACCAATCCAAGGACTTGGCACGCTTTTAAGCCTGGTTTTTCTTGAATTTTGGGTTATCAATGGAATGGGATTGTGCTTGTTTCCGCTCTAGGCTGCTTGTTTTCCGCATGCCTGCACAATTTTTTCTATTAACATGATATAGCAAGATGAAGTTTTCAAATTGCGACCTGCACGAAACAAAAGAGTGATGAGGTGAACAGAGGATTCCCTCGAATGAACGAAAGCGAGGATCGTTTTAACATAGGGTACCTTCAACATAACGAAAGACGTTGCAACGAGCGGTGCTCTTATTTAATCTTTCACTTAAACAAGGGATACGGGTGCCCTTTTCTTAGTGCTCTTATAATAAAGCGGCTGAGTAGAAACAGCAGCTATGTTTTTTAGGTGGGGAGTACAGATGCTATTTGAAAAGGAAAAATCCGCTGCCCTTTTGAAGGCAGCGGAAGCATGGTAAAACAAGTTTTCTATTTTTGGAATCTATATGAAATGGGTTGCACCAAGCTTTGTTAATTTGTGTATACTCTGGAACTTCCCCAATATTGTCAGGGAAGATTTTTTGTGATTGGTGCTCCCAGCATTTTTGAGTATTCCAATGCAAAAGAATTAAATGTAGAATTTAAGCTTCAACTTCTAGTGTCACGTCAATATTGCCTCGGGTTGCTTTTGAATAAGGGCAGAACTCATGGGCTTTATGGACAAGATCCTCTAATACAGATTTTTCAATCCCTGTTCCCTTAACATGTAAAACAACGCCAATCTTAAAGCCACCATCAGACTCATCCTTCAATAGACTTACATTAGCGGTAACTTCAGAGTCAAATTTCACTTTTTCTTTACCTGCCACCAGTTGAAGTGCGCCATCAAAGCAAGCAGAGTAACCTGCGGCAAACAATAGTTCTGGATTGGCTGCATCAGGTAATTTTTTAGCACGCGGTGTGCCAGGCATGGCTAGATCAATATCGATAACTCCATTTGGAGACTTCACGTGTCCTTCTCTTCCACCTAAAGCTGTTGCAGTTGATGTAAATAAAACGTTTGACATCATCCATCGCTCCTTTAAATTTTTTCATTTCAGTTTATAGGCTAGCCTCGATAGCCTTATAATACACCTGGTTATTTATATTGTCAACAATTTAATTTCATTAAATTATATTTCGTAAAATATAAATGGGGAAAGGGTTGATTGCACCTGTTAAACGGGCCCCTTGGCAAAGGGAATATAAACGCTCATATCCTGGGAGTAGGGGATGTTTAAACAAATTCTAGTTTATAATCAATGTTTATATCTCTATTCCACAATTTTGGGTTTTTGAATCAGAGTAACCTGAGATAAAGAGAAAGAAGTGTTCTGAAGGAGCAATACATTTACTTAAGCGTGGGGGGAGTCCGTGACCCTTTGGCGCACGGTCCAATCTTGCACGAGGGAATGAACAAAATTTAGTCCCGATTTTGCACAAAGCGCGGGGCGGTATTTGGTCTCCACATTTAATGGATAACGGGTTATAGTATATTCAAGCAATTGCTAAAAGAATAAAAATACTTTTTTGTACACACTCTGTGCAAAGGAGGTATTTGTCTAATGTCATTAGATCAGCGCAGTACTGCCATCCTGTCCTATTTAATTAAAGCCGGGACCTATGTTAAGGCGGAAGAATTGGTTGAGAAGTTCAATATTTCTAGAAGAACGGTTTATTACGATATTCGCAAAATCAATGATTGGTTAAAGGAAAACGATATTTATCCAATACAGAATGTTCGCTCTGCAGGTTTCCTTCTTGAAAAAAGAGCAGCAAGAGAGGTACCGAATAAACTAGAGACCTTGAGCACATGGCATTATGATTATTCCGTGAAGGAGCGCAAAGCATGGCTGGCTATTTATTTGATGGCCCGGGATCGGCCATTGTATCTTGAGCATCTTACGGAAAAAATTCGTGTCAGCCGCAATACGACACTTGAAGATTTAAAAGGCTTAAAGGCAGAGCTGGAGCGCTTTCACTTAAAGTTAGCGTTTGAAAGAAAATCAGGTTATGTAATTTTGGGAGATGAAGAGGATAAACGCAAGGCTATTGTCCATTTTCTTCAGCATGTGCTACCTAATGGAGATTGGCAGGCCTTTTTATCCAAGATTCCAATGCGTTTAAATACAGATAGACGCATTTACTTTTGAGAAATTAACAGTGATTCAGCAAATTGTCGGAGAAAGTGAACAAAAATTAAATATACAGTTTACTGATGAGATTTTGTACAGCCTGTCCTTTCGGCTTTTATTATTTTGTCGACGGGTCGCTCAGGGCAAGCAGATTACCATTGATCCCATTGAGAAAAACGTGTTGCGAGAAACAGAACAGTATGAAGCGGCCCAAAGAATCGGTGACAGACTTTCTGCACTTTTTGATATTGATTTGCCTGAGGATGAAATTTTTTATATTACGCGGCATCTGCTCAGCTCACGTGTGCAATTTTCAGAGGGATTGCCTGCGAGAAACAGCAGTGATTCAGAGATTCTTGCAAAGGTCACCACACAGATGGTGACTGATTTTCAAAAGTATGCCTGTGTTTACTTTACAGAGCGGCAAGAGATCGAGGAAAGCTTGCTCCTTCATGTTAAGCCAGCCTATTATCGCATTCGCTATGGCTTGGAGTTTGAAAGTGGTCTAACCGAGTCCATTAAAGAAAAGTATCATGATATTTTCTTGTTAACCAAGAAGGTGATCGCTCATCTTGAGGCGGTTGTTGGCAAGGAGGTCAATGAAAATGAGGTTGCCCTTATTGCCATGCATTTTGGTGGCTGGATGACAAAAGTAGGAGCCAAGCCTGCCACTCGAAAGAAAGCGCTTCTTGTTTGTACAAATGGAGTGGGAACCTCTAGATTACTTTTGCACCAATTGGAGGGACTATTTTCAACTATTGATATCATTGGGAGCGTTTCTCTAAGAGAATATGAAAAGCAGGACCATGAGGTTGATTTTATTGTCTCCACCATTCCGCTAGAGGAAAAAGATAAGCCTGTTTTTGTGGTTAATCCCATTTTAACTGAGGCGGAAATGGAAAGCTTATTAAAGAAAGTGAATGTCCATTTTGATAAGGATTCCAAGCAAAGTCCTTCGATTGAGGCATTGATGGAAATTATTCAGAGACATGCAAATGTATTGGATAAAGACGTGCTTCTCCAAGAGTTAAAACATTATCTTTATAAACCTGAGAAAGTCGTGAAGGAACTTGGAAAGCCTTCTTTAAGCAGTATCCTGCAAATGAAGTATATTCAATTGCAAGATGAAGCGGCCGATTGGAAGCAGGCGATACAGCAGGCGGCAGCGCCCTTGCTTCAAGACGGGCTCATTACTGAAGCCTATATTCAAACCATGATTAGCAATATCAATAAGATGGGCCCCTACATTGTGATTGCCCCGAAAGTGGCGATTCCACATGCGCGCCCAGAAGATGGGGTCAACAGTCTGAGCATGAGCTTGCTGCGGCTCGCTAAGCCTGTCCCATTTTCGGAACAAAGGAACCATCACATTCAAATTGTGATGGTACTCGCAGCCATTGATGGAGAAGCTCATCTCAAAGCGCTGTCACAGTTAACATCGATGTTCTCAAATCCAGAAAATGTTCAAAAAATCTTATCGGCAACAACTTCAGAAGCTATTTTTGATCTCGTCAATGCCTACTCCATGTAAGGAGAAGCTATTGCAACAGTGAGGGGAATCCGGAATGAAATTTTTAGAGAAGAATCTTGTTGAATTAGACGCAGCTGTTACCTCTCCAGATGAAGCCATTCAAACGGCGGGGAACCTGCTCGTTGAGGAAGGCTTGGTAGAGGAACAGTACGTGGAGGCGATGGTTCAGTCCTACCATAAAAATGGTCCATATTTTGTCCTTGCTCCGCAAATTGCACTGCCACATGCACGCCCGGAGGATGGAGTTAAGGAAGCATCCGTTTCCTTTTTGCGGCTCATGCATCCGGTCCGTTTTGGTAGCGCTGTTAATGATCCGGTGCATCTCGTTTTTGCTCTCGGGGCTTCTTCTAGTGACGAACATCTCGAGATTTTACAAAAATTGATGGCATTATTAAACAATCCAGAAAACGTGAAGAAGTTAATGGAAATGACAGCCTATTCCGAAATGGAAAGCTTACTAGGGGGAATTCATTCATGAAAATTTTATGTGTATGTGGATTAGGGCAAGGAACAAGCTTGATTTTACGAATGAATGTCGACACAGTATTACGCCAAATGGGCGTTCAAGCAGATGTGGAGAATACCGATGTATCCAGTGCATCAAGTGAAAGACCGGATCTTATCATTACGAGTAATGAATTAGCAGAATCATTAGCTGGACATCCTTCAACAATAGTCATTGTTAACAACTATTTTGATTTAAATGAGATAAAAGAAGCACTAGAAAGCCATTTTAGTTAATTATTTTCTTACTTAGGGGGTCAAGCGATGCAAGTATTGACTTGGATTGCCAATAATATATTTGGTGTGCCGGCGTTTCTAATTGGGATTATTGTAGTACTCGGTTTGGTCTTACAAAAAAAGACATTGAGTCAAACGATTACCGGTACCTTCAAGGCGATGATCGGCTTTCTGATCATCAATGCTGGTGCCAGCATCATTACAGGGGCGTTAAATATTTTCCAGCCTATGTGGGCAGAAGTTTTTGGATTAAAGGCAGATAGTTTAGGTCAGTACATGGGCCAAACAGCCTTTAATGTGAAATTTGGTTCTGCTGTTACATTAGCCATGTTTTTAGGCTTTTTAATCAACGTTTTATTGGCTCGGTTTACGAGGTTTAAATACATTTATTTGACAGGACATATCATGTTTTGGACAACGACCATCTTTGCCGGGGTCATTGTTGAAGCTGTCGGTCCGAGCCATGTTTCTCTTATCAAGTTAGTAGCCTTCTTATCGATTTTCATGGGTCTGTATTGGACGTTCCAGCCTGCCCTTGTCCAACCCTTTATGAGGAAGGTAACAGGCGGCAATACCATTGCATTAGGGCATAGCTCTGCAAGTGTTGCCATTCTTGCTGCTTTACTTGGAAAGGTCTTTGGCAATAAAGCGAATGATTCAGAGAAGATCAAATTACCAAAAGGGCTCGAATTTCTGAGAGATTCCAATGTCATTACGGCATTAACCATGGGTGTGCTCTTCTTTATTGGTGCTATCATCATTTCTATAAAAGGAACACCTGGCTCTCATGCTTTGATCAAGCAAGCTGCAGGACAAAACTTTCCGATGTATTCGATCATTCAGTCCTTCACCTTCGCCGGAGGAATCGCGGTTGTCTTACTAGGTGTAAAGATGTTTATCGGGGAGATTGTTCCAGCCTTTAATGGTATCGCTACCAAAATTGTGCCTGGTGCCGTACCTGCACTTGATTGCCCGGTGGTCTTTACCTTCGCGCCCAATGCTGTCATTCTTGGATTTTTAGGGGCCTTCTTTGGTTCGTTAATTTGGTTGGTTGTTATCGGCAACACTGTTTCTTATGTTTTTGTACCAACGATGATCGTGCTGTTCTTTCACGGTGCGACCGCGGGTGTATTTGGTAACTCGACGGGTGGTGTAAGGGGAGCGTTGATTGGCGGCTTTGTCACATCAACCATTGTTGCTTGGGGGCAATATTTTATGGTTCATTTCTTAATTGGTACGACCATCCCAGATACAGCGATGTGGGCAGCTGATTCAGATATGTTCATTCTTGGGCCAATTGTGAAGATCTTTGCTCACCTACTCTTTTAATCTTATAACCTAGCATTAAGTTTAGGGCAGATTCTTGCCCTATTCCTTTTTAAACTTGCTTATATGGAGGACGATCAACATGAGTTTTATTCGGACATTAAAAGGTGATATCCAGCCAGGAGAATTAGGATTTACGTATTCCCATGAACATATCGTTTGCCGTCCAGCGTATTGGGCAGAGCGAGGCGAGGATGATCTTTTGCTCGATGATAAGGAAAAATCACAACTGGATGTGCAGGATTTTAAAAAGTATGGCGGACGGTCAATTGTGGATGCGACTGCCGTTGACTATGGCCGTGATGTTCAAGCGGTGAAGGCTATTTCAGATGAACTAGATCTTCATATTGTGGGGACAGCCGGCTTTAATAAGAGCTTTCTATGGGATGCCCAAATTAAAGAAGAGCTCAAGCCAATTATCGGAAATTATACAACATATGCTGAGTGGATCGAGAAGTCCAGCATCAATGCTTTAACGGAATTTGTCATTCGTGAGGTAGAAGAGGGATTGGAAGGAACGCCCTTCAAAGCGGGACAAGTGAAATTTGGCACAGGCTATAACCGTATTACCCCTTTAGAGGAAAAAACATTACGTGCTGTTGCCCGGGCACATCATGAGACGAAGGCGCCTATGCATTCGCATACGGAAGCAGGAACCATGGGGCTTGAACAAATTGAGTTATTAAAGAGTGAAGGTGTCGATCTTCAGTATATGAGCTTCGGTCATATGGATCGAAATCCCGATCCCTATTATCACGAACAGGTGGCTAAAACCGGCGCTTTTTTAAGTTTTGATGGGATTGCCAAGATCAAATATGCTCCAGAAAGCACACGTATTCAGTGCATATTAGAGCTTGTTAACAAAGGTTATGAGGATCAAATCCTTGTCAGCGGCGATACGGCTAGAAAGACGTATTATAAGCATTATGATCACGGTCTAGGTCTGGAATATATCATTGCTAAATGGGTGCCACGCTTTATAGATGATGCTAACCGTCAAGGCTTTGATGGGGAGAAATTAATTCAGAAATTTTTCGTTGATAATCCAGCACGATGCTTTACTTTTAAAAAATAAGGGGAGGGCACCATCATGATCTTTCAACATGAAAATTCATTTGATGTCAAAGACAAGATTGCTCAAAGCTTAGTCGCCATATTACCGATTGGAGCTGTGGAAGCTCATGGTCCTCATCTGCCACTTGGGACGGATAACCTGCTAGCAGAGAGGTTATCCGAGCGGGTGGCTGCGCAAACTGGAGCTTTTGTTCTGCCGACGTTGCCCTATGGTCAAGTCTGGAGTTTAAAAAATTTCCCGGGAAGTATTACTATCACAAATGAATCATTGATCAGTTTTATTTATGATATCGGTGTGAGTCTGTATGAACAAGGCTTTCGTGTTTTTGCCATGATTAATGGACATTTGGGGAATGCCGTTGCCATGAAGGAAGCAGCGCGCAAGCTTTTTGCTGAGTTTCCTGATTTTAAGCTTCTTTATCTTTTTTATCCGGGAGTGAAACAGGTTACAGAGGAGGTCAGGGAGGCAAAATCCGCACACTCAAGTTACTTCCATGCCTGTGAAATTGAAACATCCTACATGCTGTATCTAGCAGAGGACTATGTGGATATGGCAAGGGCACTTCCAGAGGATCCACAAATCCCAATGAGTGCTGATGTGACGCCCACCCCCTGGGAAACGTTCACTTCCACGGCTGTGCTAGGTGACGCTACCCTGGCAACACGAGAAAAAGGGGAAAGAATTATTGAAGTAGCCATTGAAAATATGATTAAGCTGATTGAGGGTGCCAAAGATGCATTTAAAGCAACTGAATAAATGGGATGGATTTTTACTTTTTAATTTTCTTGCAAAGGATAAACAGAATGCGGAAGAAATTTTAGAAGCGGGAAAGGGCTTTGTTGTTCCCGGTATTGTTTCCTCCGATTTTGCTCACCCAGAAGAGGGGATCGAACATGTCAAAGCATTAAAAGGGGTGGCCCCTGTTGTCAGTATTGGTTTAGGGGACAATGGCAATCCTGCCAACTGGGAAAAGGTCCTGCATATTGCTGCAGGCTCTGACCCAGGACATCTTAATCAACCCTTTGAAAGATCAGGCTATGCGCAGGGCTATTTAAAAGCGAAAGGCCTTGATCAGCTTGTCAACGGCCTCGTTGCACCGGCGGGTAGAGTGGGGTACATCAAATTAGCGAACCATGACATGAAGGTTGAGGATTTTGTGGACTTGGCAGTTTCTATGAATGTGGAATCGATCAAGTTTATGCCGTTAAAGGGACTGACTCATTTAGAAGAGCTGGTCTACTTATGTAAGGTCGCGGCGGCAAAAGGCATCCCCTCGATAGAGCCTGCAGGGGGAATCTCAGCCGATAATATTGTAGCTATCGTCACTGCTGTTCGTGAGACGGGTATCTCCATATTCATGCCACACATTTTTGGTTCAACCATTGATAAAGTAACGGGGAGAACCATTCCAGAAGAGGTGGAGAAAATAGTCAGCTCAGTTAGGGGGTAGGAAGCCATGTTATCACAATACTTTGATATAGCACGAGAAAAGATTAACGCTGTTGAAAAGCACGAAATGAGTCGGTTGAGAGAAGCCGCTGAAAAAGTAGCAGACGCTATTCAAAAGAGCGGTATTATTCAACTGTTTGGGTGTGGACATTCACACATACTAACCGAGGAGGTTTGCTATCGTGCAGGTGGCCTCGTTCCCATTCACCCTATTCTATATGAACCCTTAATGCTTCATGAGGGAGCTCTACGTTCCTCACAGTTGGAAAGGGAAAATGGTTTAGCGGCTAAATTTATGAAGGATCAGGATATTCGCAAGGATGACGTTCTATTTGTTATTTCAACTTCTGGGCGTAATCCTGTTCCTGTTGATGTGGCGCAAGCAGGAAAAGCGGCGGGAGCCTTTGTCATTGGCATCACATCATTGGAATATTCTCAAAGTCAGCCCTCGCGACATAACAGTGGCAAGCACTTATTTAATTCTGTTGATCTAGTGATTGATAACTATTCAACAAAAGGAGATGCTGCTCTATCGTATGATAAGGTGAGTGTCCCTTTTGGCCCAACGTCAACGGTTGTCGGCGCAGTTATTATCAACGCTATCTTAGCAGAGGCCGTCACCATCTTGGCCGACCGCGGCACCGAGCCACCTGTCTTTTTAAGTGGAAACATAGATGGTGCGGACGTCCACAATCAACGCTTAGTAGAAAAGTATCGGGGTAGAATACCCTTGCTGAAGTGACTTTTACAGCCTTGTGTAAATGCTTCAAACGCCATCCCTTGGATAGGGGAGGGCGTTTTTCGTCATCCTATTAGAGAAACAAATAAAAAAGCGGCCACAGGGATTATGATTCTGTAACTTCCGTGGCCGTTGTGACTTTTTTGGTATATTCAATGATAAAGGCAATTGCTGGGGGCACGAGGCTGAGCAGTGTAATGCATAGCAGTGAAATAAACATATGGCGCTGTACCCAGGCGATATTACCAATCAGATAACCTGCGCCTACCCAGGTAAAGGACCATATAGCTGCACCCGGTGCATTGTATGAAATAAACCGTTTAAAAGAGTACCCAGTGAACCCGCTGATGAAGGGTAAGGTAGTGCTGAGTAAAGGTACGAAGCGGGAAAACATAATCGCAAGCTTGCCGTACTGAGTTAAAAAGGCGTCCGTTTTATTAATAGCATGTGGCGAGATAAATTTGTTTATAGAAAAGGATGTTTTACTTTTATGAAGCTGACCTACAAGTTTACCAATCAAATAGTTTTGGGCATCGCCGGCCACCGTCGCAAGAAAAAAGAGCACAAATAGAATATGAAAATGGAGCTCTCCACTGGCTGCGATAGTCCCTCCAGCAAATAAGGTGGCATCCCCCGGTAAAAAGGTTAGAACGACATAAGCGGTTTTGGCAAATATAACAATAAATAAAAGAATGTAGATTTTCTTTCCAAAGAGGGTGATGTATTGAGGCAGCTCTGTATTAATGGTGTTAATGATGTGAAAAACGTCATGCAAGAGCATGCAACCTCCTTTATCCTTCCTGATAAAGCCATTTATTCCTAATGCACCCGGTGATCTAAAAGTGTTTTAAAAAGGAATCGTTATCAGTTCGCTATGGCTCTTTAGACTGAAGTCGAAAGTCACTGCTTGAAACCAATAGTGATGAGGTTGCCTCAGGAAATCCTGCAAACAAACCTGATGACACAAGGCATTGTGCAGGAGTTACCTGCTTGCAAATAAGTCTAAAGTGCTAATGTCTGACTAAATTATAGCAAATGCCTAGATTAACTCAAGTGGAAAAGACAGTAAATGTCAGGTTTTTGTCAAAATGGACGGTAACAAAAGCTTTTACATCCTATTACGACCTGACACTTTTTATTCATGTACATAATAAGAATACTCCCAGTAAAGTCATTAAAAGCCCGTTTTTTAATGATCGGTCTCATAAATCAGTTTGAGGTACATAGCACAGAGTGGGATACTTGTAATGGTTATCCTGCTTATCTTCATTCTGCACGATGGATTGATCAATTTAATCAAGGGGAAGGGCTGAACTCACAATAAAAGGCACTTTGACCAGTTCAATTGATGGGTCTCTAGCACTTTTTCTGGCGAATCAAGGTATAAGGATGAATGCAGTAGCGACTAGGCCTACTTGGACACCGCTTATTCCTTCACCCTTTACAGCAGAAAGGGTTATGTGTCTTGGAACCGAGGTTCCTATGGGGTGACCTGGACAACCTTTGAATTAGCTCTATTTATGTATTGCTTGTTTCTGATGATTCTTATTATATTTCAGGCCAAATCGTTTTCGCTAATGGCAGTTCAGTTGGAACATGACATGGAAGAAATAGTGAAAAGAGGCTGCTCATTCGAGCAGCCTCTTTCTGTTATCCAGCTAAATGTGATCGCAAGAACGGTTAGGTTCTCGTTTTGGTTTTTGTCATCCTGTATTTGTAGCGGCCTTAACCTGTGATTTTCTAGATAAAAGTTGCTTTCTTTTTATCGACCAGCATCCATTTCACCCTGATTTGGCTGATAGCCATTTTTCAGGTCCTTTGTTAAGTAGCCACTGCGGATACCCCAGAAATAGAAAATTAAAGCTGATATAATGATGATGATGAAATCCCAGCCGTAAGGAATGATGTTATGACCGTGGAATTTTGAACTGCCGATACAAGAAATGAAAGCCATGTAGATCAGATAGATCACTAGCCAAAGTCCAGCCTTTAGATCCTGTCCAAATCCCTTCCAATTGGCTTTGGCTTGGTAGAAGAAGTAAATCGGTAAGCCAATGACCATGATCAAGGTGACTTTACCTGTGAGCGGCCATTGCGCCCAGTAATAGATCAAGGAGGCCATGATAAAGGCTATTGGTGCGATGATTTGCATACCCTTGATCTTGAGCGGGCGGTTGACGATATCATCACCGTAACGTCTGAAGACCATGACAGAAATCGGGCCTGTAACATAAGAAATTAAGGTCGCAACAGATATGACTGAAGCAAGTGAGCCCCATCCCCTAAACAGAAATAAGAAGATAAAGGAAACGACAAGATTGAGCCACATGGCTGCACGTGGCACGCCAACCTTTGGATTAACAAAGCCAAAGACCTTTGGGAAATAGCCATTGCGCTCCATCCCATAGATCATCCGTGCTGTGGTTGCAGTATAAGTCATTCCTGTTCCTGATGGAGAAACAAAGGCGTCAGCAAACAATAGAAGGGCCAGCCAGTTCAATCCCCATGCTAAGGCAAGGTCCGCAAAAGGAGAATTTAATTGAATATGCTCCCATCCATGAGTTAACATATCTGGCTTGACTGCACCGATAAATGCAAGTTGTAAAAGAATGTAGATCACACCGGCCATAAGAATTGAGCCAATAACAGCGATGGGAATAGAACGCTGTGGATTGCGGGCCTCTCCAGCCATATTAACAGGGCTTTGGAAGCCGTTAAAGGCAAAGACAATACCAGAAGTTGCGATAGCGGTTAAAATGCCAGCCCACCCATGTGGCATAAATCCGTTGTAATGGGTGAAATTCTTGCTGTGAAAGCCAGCGATTAAAAGTCCGAGGATGGTTAATCCCGGAATAATAAATTTGAAAATCGTAATAGTGGTATTGACGCGAGCAAAGAGCTTAACGGTGAAGTAGTTAAACAGGAAATAGACAACGACCAAGACCGCTGCGATCAGAAGTCCTGTGGCTGATAAGTCCTGTCCGTTGTATAACGCCTTTGCCCAATCGAACGGCCAGGAGCTCATGTATTGCGCAGAGGCCTCTGCTTCAACTGGAATAACGGAAACGATTGCAATCCAGTTCGCCCAACCAGAAATAAATCCTGTTAACGACCCGTGGGAAAACTGTGCATAGCGCACCATACCACCTGCTTCTGGAAACATGGTTCCAAGTTCTGCGTACGTGAGTCCAATAAACAGTATGATGAGTGTGCCTAAAATCCATGCAATAAGAGCGGCTGGTCCGGCCACCTCAGCAGCTCTCCAAGCTCCGAATAACCATCCAGAGCCAATAATAGAACCCAGTCCAGTCATAGTTAAGGCAAACGTTTTAATATCTCTTCTCATGTTGTTATTATTCATTAATTCACCTCTATAACTTTTTAAGATATAAACCTTGTTATATAATTTTAGCATTGATAGTGAATCTCTTGCATTTGAAATGGATTGGTCGAAATGTTTAAAAAATAACTATAATTATGACGATTAGACTGGGTTGGGATATAAAAAAGGGGTAACAATTCCATTATATTATATGAAATAGAGTCGTTGTAAAGCAAATTTTGTTATATGTGCCTTTGAACATAAAAATCATACTTTATGCACGGTAAAATGGTAGGGAAATAGTCTGCAAATAATAAGGAGAGGCTCTTTTTTAACGATGCGCATTAAAAAGAGGTAGAGTCTATTGTTATTGTTATTCCCCTTCATATACAAAATAAAAGCAGTGTCCATGAGAAGCTTCCCGTGGAGACTGCTTTTAGCACGGCCATTGTTGGTCAGCTTTGCTCAAGCATAGTGCGGACAATGGCTCTTCATGCTGTCATCAATAATTAATGATTGTGTTTAGCAAGTGGTTGGGAGGCAGCTTTATGGGACTGATGAAATTGAACCATTTTTTCTTGATCTCTCTTGACATGGTACAGGAGTAAAAAGAGAATGAGACAGGTTAAAGTTATGCCTGAGGCAGTAAAGACAGCAGGTGTGAAAGTGCCTGTTTTTTCTAAAACAAATCCCATTAAAATTGGCGAGAGAATACCCCCAATATTTCCTATAAAGTTAACAAAACCACTCACATACCCAGCGCCTTTTTTGCCTGCAATCTCTGCTGGTGCAGACCACATGGGACCGAGGATGGACATAACAAAGGCGTAGCCTAGTGACATTGCAGTAACAGAGCAATACATATTGGTAACATAAGAGGCGACAAATAAAGCAATTGTTCCTAAAATAAGTCCGGAGGAAATCACCCATTTTCTGGCCTTAACAGAATCCATTCCTCGGTCTACTAAGCGCCGAACGAAAGCACCTGCGCCTAAAACTGTAAATAGCCCGAAAATATAGGGCTCCATTCCTAATATCCCCATTTTACTTAATGACATATGATATTTTTCACTCAAATAAGAAGGGTACCAGGTCAGGAACATAAAATTAATAAAATCCAGTCCAAAATTTGCGATGCCAATTGACCATAAAGTGGGAAGCTTTGTTAATTTCCAGAAGAATCCTTTCGGTGCCGGGGTATCATCTGAGATGTCAACTTGATCACTTTGAATCCATTTTAATTCAGCTGCACTGACCTTCTTATCTTCTTCAGGATTATCCTTCACAAAGAGATAGAAAAAGATGCCTAAACAAGCAGCGATAAGTCCTGTGATAATAAAAGCAACTTGCCAGCCCCAATGAATGAGAATGAATGAAACGATAGGGGGCGATACAGCGGCGCCGATTACGAGCCCTAGATTTTGTAGAGACATGGCTTGAGAATACTCTACTCGAGGGAACCAGCGGCTGAGTAGGACCGATGCTGCAGGCCAAGTGATAGCTTCGGCTATGCCAAAAGGAATACGGAAAAAAATCCATGCGCCATAGGAAGTCGCTGTTGTTGTCAAAATTAAAATAATAGCCCAAGCTAGAAGTCCATAAAGAAAGGTTTTACGGGGTCGGAGCCAACCAGCTATAAAACCAGCGGGGATTTGGGCGAGAGCATATGCCCATGAAAAGGCACTCAATATAACACCCAGTTGTATCGGTGTAATGTGTAATTCCTTTGTAATGACGGGAGCTGAGACGGAAAGATTCGTTCTGTCTAGATAACTCACTGTAGTAATTAAAAATACTAAGAACATAACCATCCAGCGGACCCTGCCTGCTTTAACCATTTTATTCACCTCAGTTTATAGAAATATAGCCTCTTCTTGCTGACTGTGTCCAATATACTCATAGATTTAATCTGTAAGTGCTTTCTTTTGTTTGTAAGTCAATAAATCCTGCACTGTTATCGGTAGCATTTTTCTCTCAATGCAATGACCGTGCGTGTGTCGGGAACAAGGTGCTTCTTAATCTTCAATCTAACACTTTTGAATACGTATTCATAATAGGTGAAAAAAATACCTTTTTTCTGATTTGTTAACCCCCTTTATTGGTTGTGGCACTATTTTATTTTGAATACGTATTCATTAATTTTGTTATAGATTACCCATTCCTGTTTAATTTGTCAAGGGATATAGAAGTGCTTGTACATAAAAGGGAAAAGGAAGTTATCCATTTTGCTTAAGATTATTATATAATGAGAGAAGATAGTTGTGTTGCTAGAGCAGGGTTTGATTACTTGTTCCATTGGGACTATATATTACTTGAGAGATGCGGCAATAATCTTTGAAAGAGGTTGTGAAGTGATCGTGAGAAAAGGAGTTACAGCTAAGGACGTGGCCAAATTAGCAGGAGTTTCCCAATCCACGGTATCTAGAGTGTTTTTCGAAGGAGCTATGGTTTCAGAAAGGACCAAAAAGAAAGTATTAGCTGCTGCTGAGGAATTGGGCTATGGTCCAAATGAATTCGCGCGCAGTTTAATAACAAACAGGACAAAAATTATTGGACTGGTCATGAAGGGTGTAAAAAATCCGTTTTATCCACATGTTTTAAAGGAATTTGCTACGGCCTTTAAACGCTTGGGCTATAGTATTTTGTTTGTCCACACGAACAATGATGAAATTCAAAAGGATGACATAATGACCCTTTTAAACTATAAAGTAGCGGGAGTTATTATCACAGATGCCACCTTGTCTTTAAAGGTGACGGAGGACTTTAAAGCAAATAAGATCCCACTCGTCTTTTTTAATCGCAAAGCGGGAATGAAGGATTTCTTCTCTGTTTGTACAAATAATTATGAAGCGAGTCGACACATTGCTGAATTTTTAATCCAAAAAGGTTGTGAGGACATGGTGTATATATCAGGAAATCATGATACTTCAACGAGTAGAGAACGGGAAATGGGGTTTGTAGAAGTACTAAAGAAGCATCATGTTCATTATAAAAAATATACATCGGATTACACGTTTGCCGGCGGGTACACAACCGGACAACAAATGGTCACTGAAAATAAGGTCCCCTCGGGTATTTTCGTTGCAAATGATATTATGGCATTAGGCGTGTTAGGGGCCCTTCGGGAAAATGGTATATCTATTCCTGAAACAACAAAAGTAATAGGATTCGATAATATTGACATGTCGGCTTGGCCGACAAACAGCTTAACAACTTGGGAACAGCCCATTGTTGAAATGGTAGAGCAAACCGTGCGTTATATGATGGCGGAAATCAAAGAATACTCAGGTGTATCAGGAAATATAGAAGTACAAGGAAGATTGGTTGAAAGAAAAACAACTTAGTTTGGCATTTTAGAAGGGCTTATAACTCCTGATGCGAGAGAGAAAGCTTTGTTTGGATAGACCCAACATGCGCTCAGTTGAAGGAGTTTTCTTCAAAATCAAAAATTTGCATACGTATTCATCATGTGGTATGGTGTAATCGTATTCAACAAAATTGTATACGTATTCATTATGGAGGAGGGCTTACGATGAAGGTTATAAAAGCAGGTACATCTAAAGAGGATGTCTCCAAAAAGGATGTAGAGATTTCTAAAATTGTATCCGAAGCCATTAAAGACATTGAGAATCGCGGAGATAAAGCGGTAAGGGAGTACTCGGAAAAATTTGATAAATGGTCTCCAGATTCCTTTCGGTTATCTGATCAGCAAATCAAGGAAATAGTCGAAAAAGTACCTCAAGATGTTCTTGATGATATAAAATTTGCTCAGCATAATATTCGTAAATTCGCAGAAGCGCAACTGGCATCTTTAAATGATATTGAAGTGGAAAATAGTCCGGGAGTCATTTTAGGGCATAAAAATATTCCAGTGAATAGTGTGGGATGTTATATTCCAGGTGGGCGCTATCCCATGGTTGCCTCCGCACATATGAGTGTCTTAACAGCTAAGGTAGCAGGAGTTAAACGAGTGATAGCTTGTACACCACCGATCAATGGAGAGATTCCCAACGCAACAATAGCGGCGATGTACTTAGCGGGAGCGGATGAAATCTACTTATTAGGTGGTATTCAGGCCATGGCTTCAATGGCAATTGGCACTGAATCCATAAAGCCGGTCGATATGATTGTTGGCCCTGGTAATGCTTTTGTTGCCGAAGCCAAACGCCAATTATATGGACGTGTAGGAATTGACTTATTTGCAGGCCCAACTGAAACATTGGTGATCGCCGATGAAACGGCAGATGCCGAAATGATCGCAACAGACCTTTTGGGACAAGGCGAACATGGTCCGACATCGCCCTGCGCACTGATAACCACTTCTGAAGCTCTAGCCTATGAAACTATTAAAGAGATTAAGAGACAGCTGACGGTATTACCAACGGCCGACGTTGCAAGCATCTCTTGGAATGATTATGGTCAAATATTGCTTGTCGAGGATATTGAAGAGGCTGTGGCAGAGGCTGATAAACTTGCCTATGAGCATGTTGAGGTATTGACAAAGAATCCGGATTACTTCTTAGAGCATATGACCAATTATGGCTGCCTTTTCTTGGGTCCGGAAACAAATGTAGCCTATGGGGATAAAGTGATTGGTACAAATCATACTTTACCGACAAAAGGAGCCGCTCGATATACAGGTGGGCTTTGGGTAGGGAAATTTATCAAAACAGTAACCTATCAAAAGGTCACCCCTGAAGCCAGCGCTTATATTGGTGAATATGCCGCAAGATTATGCCAGCTTGAAAATTTTGCAGGCCATGCGGAGCAGGCACTTCTGCGCGTAAGACGCTATTCAAAGGTGAAGCATTAAAAGTAAGTGTGTGAGCATTTGTAGGGTTAAAACCTGAAAGATAGAGTGGCATTTAATGCACTGCAAGGTTTTAGATCAATGGGAATGGATTGACACAAAAGAATTGAGATGTATTCTAAGTCAAATGGTTGAACTTGAATGATACGATAGGGTGCTTGGAACGTGGAGAATATCACCGATTCCGACACCCTTATTATGGTGTTATTGCTGATACGTTGTTTTCTAAAGCAGTTATGTATTCATAAAATCATTCAAAGTGAATACATTGGTATCAATTAGACAGTGCTGATAGTTATTTTACAAATTCGAAGGCATCGTTTTAATGCTAATTGTTTTAATATTTATTATAATAGGAGTTTTTTAAATTAATGGGTTGACTGAGTATGAGAAATGTGATTCAATATAGGCTGTAAGTGGTTGGACCTCTGACCTCCAACCAAATGAAAGGGCTTTTACTAAAAGTATTTGGAGGTTAAAAATGATGAAGGTATTAATCACGGAATTGATGTGGGAGGAAGGCATTGAAGCACTTGGGAACGAATGTGCTGTTGACTATGATCAGGAGTTATGGAGAGACCGAAAGCGCCTTTTAGCAAAACTAAAGGATGTTGATGGATTGATTGTTCGTAATCAAACGCAAGTGGATGAGGAACTTCTTCGTCATGCTCCGCATTTAAAAGTGATAGGGCGTCTAGGTGTAGGACTTGATAATATTAATCTGGCGGCTTGTCGACAGCGCCATTTGACTGTAGTCTATGCCAAAAATGCCAATGCGATTTCCGTTGCAGAATATGTTATGGGGGCGATGCTCTCAGTAAGCCGTACATTTAGTGAGGCCAGCCGGGATGTAAAGCAAGGGAATTGGAATAGAAAACAGTTTACGGGTCGTGAAATATATGGAAAGACTTTAGGTCTCATTGGTGTCGGGGAAATTGCAGGGCGCATTGCTAAACGTGCAACGGCATTTGGCATGCAGGTCATTGGCTATGATCCTTTTATCATGGCATACGATTTCCCTATTGCTGAGGTGGGGATTAAATTAAGCACATTTGAGGAACTGCTTCAGGCATCTGACTACATAAGTATTCATGTTCCTCTAACAGAAGCAACAAAAAATTTGTTGACGGCAAGTGAATTTGCCATCATGAAGCCTTCCTGTTGTTTGATCAATACGTCACGTGGTGGAATAGTGAATGAATCAGATCTAGCCGATGCATTGAAAGCGGGACAGATCTCCAAGGCGATTTTGGATGTTCTACAGCAAGAGCCCGCTTCAAACCATCATCCATTAATCGAAACGAATAAAGCAATACTCACACCGCATATTGCGGGTCTAACCGAGGAATCACAAGTTAGAACCTCGCTGTTGGTTGCTACTGAAGTGAATAAGGTACTGGATGGGCGCAGGTCACTTTGTGCCGTATAACTTAAAAAGGACTGACTCGTATGTATGAACCTAAGATGTTTGAAAAGACAACCATTTCAAAAAAGGTCGTTGATTATATTAAGGATTTAATTATTGAACATAAACTAAAATCGGGGGAGAAAATGCCTTCCGAAAGGGAATTAGCAGAGTTGCTTAATGTGAGTCGGAATACGATTCGTGAATCTTATAAAATTCTAGCCACCCTGGGATATGTAGAGATTAAGCATGGGCAGGGCGTATTCGTAGCGAATGAGCATACTTCTATGGAACAATGGGCGGCTTCGGTCTTTATTACGGATAGTCAAATTGAAGAATTATTTGAAATCCGGAAGCTCCTTGAGACAAAAAGTGTCGAGTCAGTAGCTGAAAGAATAACGGATGAGCAGCTTGAGCGATTGTGGCTGGTCACAAACAATGCCTATGAAGTTGCTGAGAAAAATAATGATTTTGATTATATTGCTAAAGCTGACCAAGAATTTCATCTCTTGCTTGCAGAGTTCTCTGGTAACTCTGTTTTAAAACGCCTTATGTATAACCTCATAGATTTATTGAAGGAAAGTAGAAGGAAATCTATTCAGATACCAGGTAGGTCGCTTAAGTCAATTTCAGAGCACCAGGACATCATTCGGGCAATTGCTAAAAAGGACCCCGATCAAGCCATCCGCAGGATGCTGAAACACTTAGAAAGTGTTGAAAAGGCTTTGATAAAATCGCAATAAGACGATAGAAAAAAGGGAGGCAGCGCTCTCCCTAGTGTTACTTTGAAAGTGTGTATAAAGGATCAGACTATGTTCATTATAGGCTGGCAACAATCGGTATAGCATCAGCAAGTACAAACCTTGATTTGGACCATTAAGGCTTGGTGGCACCTTTAGCATGTGCTTTGAAAAATCACCTCAGAAATTACCAGTGAAACGGTGCAGCTACGTTTTCTTTATCGGGCAATTTCTAAAGGTATATTGAAGGCGCGGGTTAAACACAAGGTGCTGTAAAGCTTGCCTTTTTTCCTATAGTGGTTGGGTCACCGTACCATTTAGCAAATTCCATGTTTTAAAACAAGCCTAGTGCTTGCTTTAAATATAATTTTATTATCATTCGGGAGGGATAGACATGCACAAATTTCTTATTCATTACAAAGGGGATCATGTTGGTGTTGCCGTTCAGGACATTGCTGCTAATGAAAAAGTTCAAGGCGTGTTCATGGATGATAACACGACGATCGATGTACGTGCAAAGGCTGCAATTCCTTTGGGACACAAAATAGCCATTGCGAATGTGGAAGAAGAGGCTAAGGTAATTGAATATAAAGTTCCCATTGGATTTGCCCCGAACGGTCTTAAGGTAGGCGACTATGTCCATACTCACAATCTAAAAACATTGAGGTGGTAAAGATGGAAACATTAACAGGATATCGGAGAGAAAATGGTGCTGTTGGGATTCGAAATTATGTAGTGATTCTTCCAGTAGATGACATTTCCAATGCGGCATGTGAAGCCGTTGGAAACAATATTCAAGGAACGTTGGCGCTTCCCCATTCTTACGGTCGCTTGCAATATGGCGAGGATCTGGCTTTGCATTTTCGAACAATGATCGGGATCGGCTCTAATCCAAATGTAGCAGCGGTTGTGGTTATAGGTATAGAAGAGAATTGGACGAAAAAAATAGCGGATGGTATAGCCGAAACAGGAAAGCCAGTTGCCGCTTTTTCTATCGAGCGTAATGGGGATCTTGAAACGATCCGCCAAGCCTCCTGGAAGGCCAAAGAATTTGTACAATGGGCTTCTGAGTTACAAAGAGAACCTATTAAACTAGAAGACTTAACAGTAAGCATTAAATGTGGTGAATCGGATACAACGACAGGTCTAGGCTCCTGCCCAACCGTTGCTCAGGTCGTCGATCGAGTCATTGATGCAGGAGGAACCGTGTTTTTTGGAGAGACTTCAGAGTTAACCGGTGGTGAGCACCTCATTGCTAATCGCATGGCAACGCCTGCTTTGAAAGAGAAGTTTATGGAAACCTACAATTCCTATGTTGATTTTATCGTTTCGCAGGGTGTGGATCTGCTAGGCTCACAGCCGACACAGGGGAATATCACCGGGGGGTTATCTACGATTGAGGAGAAGGCCTTAGGAAATATAGAAAAGACAGGAACAAAAGAGATTATTGGGGTGCTAAAGCCCGCAGAAAAACCGGCAAATGGTAAGGGATTGTATTTTATGGATACCTCTTCTGCTGCTGCAGAATGCGTCACATTAATGGCTGCAGGTGGTGCCGTTATTCACTTTTTCCCAACAGGTCAAGGGAATGTTGTAGGCAACCCCATAGAACCGGTAGTTAAATTAACAGCTAACCCGATTACAGCAAAAACGATGAGTGAGCATATCGATGTCGATGTAAGCGGTTTGCTTTCTCGGGACATTACTCTTTCCGATGCAGGAGACATGTTGATGGAGTGCTTGACTCGGACGGTTAACGGGAGATTCACTGCAGCTGAAGCACTTGGACATAAGGAGTTTGTGATGACAAAGCTTTATCCTAGCGCCTGATACGTTTTAACCTGAGGTAGGGGAATGATATGACTCAAAGGGAATATTCTATTGCTCACTTAAAAGCATTTAGTAAAAATATTTTTATGGCATTGGGCCTGTCAAAGCACGGCGCCACTGTTGTCAGTGAGTCTTTAATTCGCGCAGATTTAGAAGAAACGCCTAGTCACGGTCTCAGTCGTATTGGCATTTATGCTAAGCGACTGAAAGAGGGGCGAATCAAGGCAAGCCCTGACATCAAAATTGAGAAAAAAGGTGGCTTATTAAAAGTAGATGGGGATAATGGCTTAGGTCATCTCGTTTCAGATTATGCTTTGAATCAAGCCATACCCATGGCTAGAGAACACGGGATATTAGGCATCTTTATTCGCAACAGTAATCATTTTGGGACAGCAGCATATTATTGTCAAAAAGCTTGCAGGGAAGGCATGGCTTTAATCGCAATGACCAATACGCCTTCTGCGATGCCTCCCTGGGGAGGAAAGAAGCCCTATCTTGGAACAAATCCGATTGCTTTTGGCTTTCCGACACGATCAGGCGCGCCTGTTATCATCGATATGTCTTCAAGTGTGGTCGCGCGTGGCAAAATTATCTTAGCCAAAAAAATGGGCAAGTCGATTCCCGCAGGATGGGCTATAGATCGAGAGGGAGGCATGACAACAAATCCGGAAGCAGCTTTAGAAGGGGCACTTTTACCTCTGGGTGGACCGAAAGGCTATGCCTTAGCGCTAGCCGTTGAAATTTTATCAGGTATTTTAACAGGTGCAGCCTTTGGGCCTCATATCAATAATATGTATAATGATGACGGCAGACCGACAAATACTGGACATTGTTTTATTCTCATTCACATTGAGAAAATGCTAGATAGAGAGGTTTACCTTTCTAACCTTCATCAATTATTAGCAGAAATAAAACAATCACCGAGACAAGCAGAAAATGAAGAAATATTATATCCAGGTGAACGGCGTTTTAGGAGCTTTGTCAATCACCTTCATCAAAAGCTTTCGTTATCCGATGAAGTCATCAATGAATTAATGCGTCTGGGTGATGATCTCAATATCCCATTTCCTAGTTCGTAAAGTTATGGGTGGTAAATGCGTGGGTCACTCTGAATGTTTTAATAGAATCAAGTATTTCGATGAGATAGAGTGGCCCATTGTTTTTCTAAAACTCATAATTATACTTCTTTTAAGGCAGGAAGGGAGCGTTATTTGCCTATTTTGCAAACGCTTCCAATCGGGTCGCATGATTGAAACTTATTAGAAGGTAGGGGACAGAATGAAGGCCTATTTTAGACCAGCACAGATTTGGGTACTTTTCCTTGTATTTTCAGGAACCTTGGTAAATGCTGTTGATCGTTCAAGTCTATCTGAGGCGAATACATTTATTCAAAGGGATTTGCATCTCAGCTTAGGGACTATGGGAATAATTCTTTCATCGTTTGGCTGGACCTATCTTTTATTTAATATTCCAGCAGGCTTTCTATCGGATAAAGTAGGAACAAAGAAGGTTTATGGCATAGCGGGGGTGATTTGGTCACTTGCTTCAGCCTTAACAGGATTTGCTCGAGGCTTTGGTCTCTTATTTACGAGCAGGTTAATGGTTGGAATAGGTGAAGCTGCTAACTTTCCTGCAGCGACAAAGATCATTTCGGAATACTTTGAAGAGAAAAAACGGGGAACAGCTACAGGGATTTATTTAGCTGGATTGCGATTGGGCTATGCGCTTACGCCTAGCATCATGATTGGTCTCATGGTTTGGATGGGAACTCAGGCTCATCCAGATTGGCGGATTGCATTTATTATTACAGGGATTTGTAGTTTAATTTGGGTTGTGCTTTGGTTCTTTACTTTTAATGAAAAGAAGCTGCAAAAGGTTAGCAATGCGCCTGTTGAAAAAAATGATAGACGTGTTTTTGGTCAATTGTTAAAACAACGTAATACGTGGGCTATCATTTTTATTAAGTTTTTTCAAGACTATGTTTATTACCTATATCTGACATGGATGCCAAGCTATTTAATCACGGAACGACATATGAATCTGGGGCATGTTGCTTTTTATGCGACCCTTCCTTGGATTGGAGGGATGCTGGCTCAACCGCTCGTTGGGATATTATGTGATTATCTTATTAGAAAAGGATTGGATGTAAATAAGGTGAAGAAAACAATGCTTGTGATCGCCCAACTCATAGCAGTTGTAGTTGTGGCTGCCGCCTTTGTGCAGTCCGTAACCGTAGCAGCTTGGCTCTTAGTCATCGCGATGATTGCTGAATCAGCATCAACAGCAATTCTTTGGACTATTCCTCAGGATCTAGCACCAAAAGGGACTTCTGGATCATTAGGTGGCATTATGAATACTGCTGGAGCTGTGGCTTCAATTGCCTCGCCAGCTATCACAGGTTTTGTTGCTCAATATTTTGGTTTTGCAGCTGCGCTTACTTTATGTGGCTGTACAATGGTTTTCGCCATTTTATCGGTACTCTTGTTTTTAACAAAGATTAAACCAATGGTTTTAAATGATACTGGGAGCCCAGATATAGATGATCATATTGCCCAAAATTAAAACCAATCACTCTTTCATCGTTGTAATCCATTCATAATAGACGACTAACAATCTATGCGTTGGATCTCCTCTGTATGCTGACCTCTCAAACCTTTCATTTATAAAGGCTTTCTTTTGATGATCTATAAAGTCAGAACTATAAATTTTAAAGACAGTGGAGTTTAAGAAGATGGTTTCTGTTATTGGAGCAGGGGTCATCTTTTTTATGTGCTATGACAACTTTTTGCTGACGCTCTCTAAGGATGAGCGCATAACATTCAGGTTTTGACTTTCGCTACCCTGAGGTTTGCCAAAGGGGCAGCTTTAAACAGGTGATTTTAAAAAACATATCAGGAACACGAATGTAGCGGTGAAAGCCAAGCTGCTTATCGGTTATTTGAATTGTATCGGGAACTATCATGGAAAGCAGTAGGTATGGCCTTTGCTATGGTTCATTTTAGAGGGAGTTAGTCTACCTCAAAATTAAGAGAAGCGTTATCTCGCTTTGGAATGAGTAGTATTTTTAAATAAATCATAAAATTTTTTATTGACAAATATGTTTTAAATGAACATAATGCGAATAAGAAATGTTTGAAATGAACAAGGTGATGACGATGCAGCCTGTAGAACGAAGGTATTTAATTCTAAATGAACTGAGTAAACATGAGAAGGTGGATATTGATCAATTAGCGTCACAATTGAATGTTTCGGCGATGACTATTCGCAGGGATTTAAGTCACTTAGAGGCCGAAAAGAAGATCATCCGGACCCATGGAGGAGCGGTTCTGAACAAGTCGTTGATTACTGAAACATCTTTTCATATTAAGGAAGGCAAGAATAGTTCTCAGAAACAGCATATTGCTCAAGGCGCTGCGCGTTACATTCAAGAGCATTCAACCATTCTATTAGATTCTGGAACAACAACGCTTGAAATTGCCAAATTGATTAAACAAAAACAGGGATTAACGGTCATTACGAATGATATTAAGATCGCCGCTGAACTCATGGATAGTGCGATAAAGGTGATTGTCTCTGGGGGAGAGCTCCAGAATAACACGGGTGCTTTATTCGGGCCCTTAACGGAACAGATTTTAAATCATGTTCATGTTGATCTCTTTTTCTTGGGTGCACATGCTGTCCATAGTAAGGCTGGCGTGACCGCTCCGACCTTTGAGAAGGCTTTAATAAAGAGACACATGATAGAAGCTGCTGGAGCCACATGGCTAGTGACAGATTCAAGTAAATTTGATCAAAAATCACTGGCAAAGGTTTGTGATTTTTCTCAGATTGATGGCATGATCACTGACCAGGACTTGCCTGAGCATTATGCTTCACTATTAAAAGAACAGCTCACTTTAGTCATCGCTCGAGGGGGAGAGGATAATGAAGATTGGTGTTATCGCCGATGATCTGACAGGTGCTAATGCAACAGGGGTGAGGCTTTCAAAACAAGGCTTTCAAGCAGCAACAATGGTGTATTATGATCAGCCTATTTTGGCGGCGTCGATCAATGCTATTTGCGTCGATACAGATAGCAGGTATGCCGACGAGCGAGTCGCTCGAATGCGAGTTAATAGAGTGCTCGACCATTTAAAGGATTGGAAGGCTGATGTTATTTGTAAGCGCATTGATAGTACGGTGAGAGGGAACATCGGTGTGGAGTTGGAGAGTGTCCTCAATAGATTAGGGGAAAGGTCAATTGCTGTGGTTGTCGCATCATACCCTGATTCAGGGAGAATCTCCTCAGGAGGCTATTTACTGGTTGATGGAGTGCCTGTTCAGGCAACGGATGTTGCCAAGGATCCTGTGAGGCCACTAACGCAATCCTATATACCGAGCATTATTCAGAAACAAAGTCACTATGCTGTCTCTCACATGGGACTGGATACCGTACTGGCTGGGGCATCTGCAATATTCAAAGCACTTCAGAAGCATATTGAAAAGAAAAATCGTATTATCGTGATAGATGCGGTGACCAATGAAGAGATTGAAGAGATTGCGCAGGCAATGGTATCCATTAAAGATTATCTCATGATTCCTGCGGATCCAGGTCCGTTAACGGCGGCCTACTCTAAAGCCTATACAAGTCAGCGTTCTAGAAATAAAAAAATCATTGTCACTGTAGGGAGTGTTACTTCTAATAGTCAAAGACAAATGCAGTATTTAATTGAAAAAATAAAGGCAGAGCCTATTTATGTCAATGCTGAAAAATTGGCAAGTGCATCGGAGTCTTGGGATGAAGAAATCGATAGCACTGTAAAAAGAGCTTTAAAAGAAATCATTAGGCAAGACATCATTGTTATTACAACAGTTCCCCTTGGTGATGAGCAATTAAATCTTGAAGAGATAGTGAAAAGGGAAGGGCAAACCCAAGACTATTTGGCCAAACGCATTGCTGATGGTCTGGCAAAAATAACGCGTCTTGTCATTCAAAGCACAGATCAGGATATTGGCGGTTGCTTTTCGAGTGGTGGTGATGTCACCGCATCTCTGTGTTCCGTAGGGAGTGCAGAAGGGATTCGTTTGAGAGATGAGGTGCTTCCTCTAGTGGCTTATGGTCAATTTATAGGCGGTCATTTAGATGGCATCCCCCTTGTAACCAAAGGTGGGATGGCCGGAGATAAGAAGGCCATTTATACAAGTGTTAAGTATTTATTAACCCAAAATACTTTGATTGAAAAAACAAAAGTGTGAAATGAAAGACGATTGAAACACTAAATAAAGCTTTTATCTATAGCATTATAAATTAGAACCATTTAGGAGGACAAGAAAATGGCAAATGACAGAGCAATTGTTGCAATTCCCATGGGAGATCCAGCAGGTATTGGTCCAGAAATTACAATGAAGGCTTTATCTAAGCAAGAGATCTATGATGTGTGCAAGCCCTTAGTTATTGGTGATGCAGCTGTGCTAGAAAAGGCGATCTCTATTGTCGGAGCTGATTTAAAAATCAATGAGGTGCAGGTACCAGCAGAGGGTCACTATGAATGTGGTACTGTAGACGTGATTAATTTAAACAATATCAATATAGCTGAACTTGTTTACGGTCAAGTATCGGCTCAATGTGGTCAAGGTGCCTTTGAATACATCAAAAAGTCAGTGGAATTAGCCTTAGCAGGAGAGGTAAAGGCTCTAGCTACACCACCGATTAATAAAGAATCCTTAAAAGCAGCCCAAGTCCCTTATATTGGTCATACAGAAATGCTTGAGGCCTTGGCGGGGTCAGAAGATCCCTTAACTATGTTTGAGGTGAATGGGATGAGAATTTTCTTCCTTACCCGCCACTTATCACTAAAGGATGCTATTGCTCAAATGACAAAGGAAAGAGTGCATGATTACCTGATTCGCTGTGATCGAGCGCTGCAAAGGTTGGGTGTTGAAAACAGAAGGTTTGCAGTAGCTGGTTTAAATCCACATAGCGGTGAAGGGGGATTATTTGGATGGGAAGAAGTCGAGCACATCAAACCAGGGATTGAGTTAGCTATCAAAGATGGCATTAACGCTGTTGGTCCTGTTCCAGCGGATTCCGTCTTTTTCCATGCTTTAAATGGAAAATATGATGCAGTACTGTCGTTATATCATGATCAAGGGCATATAGCCGCTAAGATGACCGACTTTCATAAAACGATTTCTATAACAAATGGTCTGCCTTTCTTAAGAACATCTGTTGATCATGGGACTGCATTTGATATAGCGGGTAAAAATATCGCTTCAAGCGTCAGTATGGAAGAGTGTATTAAAGTCGCGGCACAATATGCACCAAGCTTTACTAGAAGTACTTTATAAGTCTGTCAGTGCCCTTCAGAAGCTAAATGAACCCTCTTCTTTCGCATCTTAACATAGTGATGAAGCATGCCAGATTGGCTGCCTTTGATTGTATTTAATGGAAGAGGCGGAAAAGAATCAGATAGATTCAAGGCAAAAAGGGGAGAGCGTGCGTGATTTGACGATGACTTAAATGATATAGCGAGCAGCAGTACCTGTCCAGGTTCTTCAGACGAAGAGCGCGAAAAACATGTCCTGCTGCTTTTTTTAAAAAGGAAAAGAAAGTATAAAATTTCTGGTCATGAGGACGGTGCGGATTTCCGCTCCAGGCCGCTCGCTTTCCGCGGGGGAGTGGTAAGCCTCCTCACTCCTTCGCACTGCTAAGGTCTTACCGATCTCCCACTTCCCGCTGGACTTTAGTCTCCGCATCATGAGTCAGCGGCGCCCGAGGAACACACGATTTTAGAGTGTTCCGAATCTCGCGCCTTGCGCTCCCATCCACTTGATCAGGCAATGAAGCTTCTTTCATATTGGCGGATGCTCTATACCAAGCAAGGAACGGGCATGCTTTTCGCCCGGTTTTTCTTATTTACAGTGCTGCGTTAACATTAGGCGTTGATGACAAGCGTCTGAATGGAGTGAGCGAGTGAGTTGATCGTGCAAACGCGCCCAGGCTGCTTTCGCAATGTCCTTAATGGTAGTCTTTCGTGACACGTCTATCCACTCCTATCTGAAGACCGATATTGTCGATGGGGTATTACTGTTACTATACACCATTTTTCGATTACTCTACCTACTTGAAAAATATGGATCACAAATCATCAATGGCTAATACATCTCTTATACGGCATAAGGTGAACCTATTCTATATAGGATAATGAAGAAAAACTATGGAGACAGACCTTCGAATGAATACTTGAGCAAAAGGATACTTGTCCTTATTTTACTTGGATTCCAAACGGAGGTCTATGCCTTTTTGTGGTTAAATGAATATTCCTTGAAACGGTAACTATTTTTGAAAATCATTATTGAGCATATGTTTTAAGAAAATAATATGACCAATCCTAATAGGTATGAGAAAAAACATGGCTGGTCCTTATTAGGGCACTCAAGTGTTTTTTAATATCAACAGACAAGGGGCTTAGTGCGGGAGACACTTAGATTTCGATGGAAAGGGATCAAGCTACTGAAAGAGTCTATCAATTAAAAGAGTAAAGTGCTCAAGCAAATAGAACCTTCGTATCCCTTTTGAAGTCTTCTAATATAACCCTTTTCAACTTTTGAAGAGTAGATAGGTTTTTTTTATACGCTAGATTTGTTTTAATTAATATATGAAATACGGAAAGCATTAATCATGATAGGAGAGAGACGATGATAAGAGGATATGTGGGGACATATACAAATGGAGAGAGTCAGGGGATTTACACCTTTGAATTAGATCCCTCAGCAGGGCAAATAACGCATGTGAAAGTTGCAGCAGTATTGGACAATCCAACATATTTGAACATGACTAAGGACCATCGCTTTCTTTATTCAGTTATAAAAGATGATAAAAACGGAGGCGTTGCAGCTTTTTCAATGGACCAACACTCTGGAAGGTTAGAAAGGATTAATGTGGAAGAGGAGGCCGGAGCTCCGCCGTGCCATGTGAGTTTAGATGACGACCGGCACTTAGTGTTCAGCACTAATTATCATAAAGGTACAGTAGCCTCCTATCGGGTCAATCAGGAGACAGGAGGTATTTCTGCCCCTGTTTCAGTTATGATGCATGAAGGCAGTGGCCCTGATCCAAGGCAGGAGAAGGCCCATACCCACTTTGCCGGATTGACACCAGATGGCGATTATCTTGCCGTTTGTGAACTGGGCTGTGATTGGCTGCTGACTTATACTGTGAAGGACAGTGGGGAGCTGGAGGAGGCTCATCGCTTATCGGTACGTCCAGGCAGCGGCCCGAGACACCTTGTCTTTCATCCGAAGGACCCTTCACTTGCTTACCTCATTACGGAGTTTAGCTCTGAGGTTATCGTCTTGTCCTACGAAGACGGGAAGTTCACTGAAGTTCAGTACATTTCCGCCGTGCCAGCAGATTTTGAAGAAAATAACCAAGCCAGCGCCATTCATATATCCTCAGATGGACGCTTCGTCTATGCGGGCAATCGCGGCCATAATAGTATTGCGATTTTTTCAGTGGAAGAGAAAACGGGGAGACTCCAGCTTGTTGAACGTGTGTCAACCGAAGGTGAATGGCCAAGGGACTTTGTGTTAGATCCTACTGAGAAGTTTTTAGTAGCCTCCAATCAAAATTCCAGCAATCTTGTGTTGTTTGCTAGAGATGGTGATACCGGAAAATTAACCCTTATGCAAAAAGACGTTCATGTGCCCAATCCAGTGTGTGTAAAATTTTAGGTGGGGTGTGCAAGCCTCCTGGAATAAATAGAATGCTAAGAGATAGTCCTAAAAGGCATTGCTTAAAGGGCTGTCTCTTTTTTATAGGACGGTGTGGCGCTCCACTCCATTTGACCTGCGAAGGTTTATATATTGCGGGCAGGGTTTCTAAATCATGGTCTAAACATTACACGTAAAAATAACAAAAAACCACTGGATTCAGCAAAAGTCACACACTTCATTAGGAGTGTGTTGTCTATCCAATGGCCTCTTAAGGCTTCAGCACTATTAAAATAAAGCAGGCCTTCTTTTCTCAATCCAGGCTTTTGCCTTCAGCAAAGAGGGGCTGGAGGGTGGTCTTGTTGGAGAGAATGTCTGCCAAAGTATATTGATCAAGGGTTGTGATGTAGGCTCTTAGAGCTTGGTTGAACACCCCTTTAAGAATACAGACGGAACTGATTAAACAACTATTTTGTTCTTTATTGAAGCATTCTACCATGTAAAAATCCTCTTCCGTTTGCCGGATGACCCAACCGAGGTTGATGTCTTTTGGAGATTTTGCCAAGCGAATGCCGCCGCCGCGTCCTCGGAGGGTTTGAACGAGCCCGAGCTTTCCAAGGTGATGCACAATTTTAGTCAAATGATGCTTTGATATATGATAAATCGAGGCAATGTCTTGAACGTTCGTGAGCTCCCCTTCATCAAGCGATCCAAGAAAAATAAGAATCCGCAGGGAATAATCCGTATATTGTGTCAGTCTCACTATTGCTCAACTCCCAAGCTATTTCTATTGTTCAAGTATATCGGAATGCAAGGATTTATGCGAATGCCAAGCCCTATTGGCGGGCAGGTATGAGCAGTTTAAGTAACAAAATCGTCACAAGAAAGCCATGTAAATGCAACAAAAGATGTATTTTAAATACAACTTTAAGCGCTATACTAGTTATGAAAAAAGAAGCGGAGGGAATTGAAATGTTAAATCAAGAGACCATTGACATCATTAAATCTACTGTTCCAGTACTTGAGCAGCATGGAACCGACATAACTAAAGCCTTTTATAAAAGGATGTTTAAAATGCATCCAGAACTTAAAAATGTATTTAACCAAACGAATCAGAAGAAAAATCGTCAGCAAGAGGCATTGGCCAATGTCGTCTATCATGCTGCCAAACATATTGACGAGCTGCATACCTTGGCAGGTGTGGTCGAGGGAATCGCCCATAAGCACCGTTCCATTGGCATTCGCCCTGATCAATATCCTATAGTCGGTGAGAATCTTCTTGCTGCTATTAAAGAAGTATTAGGCGAGGCGGCGACGGATGAGATTATTAATGCTTGGGCAGAGGCTTATGGAGAGTTAGCTAAAATCTTTATCGGTGAAGAGAATGCATTGCGTGAGGGCATTAAAGAGCGTGGAGGCTGGGATGATTATAAACCATTCATTGTTGCTCGAAAAGTGCCAGAGTCAGAGGTCATTACCTCTTTCTATTTGAAGCCGCAGGACGGACGTCCACTTCCAACTTATTCTCCAGGCCAATATTTAAGTGTTAGAGTCCAACCGACCGAACAAGCGAATACACAGATCCGTCAATATAGTCTGTCAGATGCCTATAGCCCTGAATATTACCGGATTAGTGTTAAAAGGGAAGCGGGGCGTGAGGGACTTCCTGATGGTATTGTCTCAACCTATCTTCATCACGAGATTCAAGAAGGCGATTGTGTATGGGTAAGTGCCCCTGCGGGAGAATTTACACTGAACCTTGAAAGCAAAAAGCCTATTGTACTTATCAGTGGAGGCGTAGGCTTGACCCCACTAACCAGCATGGCGAAAACATGGAAACAGCAAGGGGCTATCCAAAATCTGACATGGATCCATGCAGCGATTAATGGGTCGGTCCATGCGCTCAAAGAAGAAATGCGTACCCTTGACAAGGAAAACGATACATTCAAATGCTATACAGTCTATGAAAGACCGACCGAGGAAGATCGGGAGAATAAGGCCTTTGATAAAGAGGGCTATATTGATCTTCTTTGGTTAAAACAAGTGCTAGATACGAAAGAGGCTGAGTTTTATTTTTGTGGTCCAGAGCCCTTTATGAAAGCTATTTATAATTGCTTGTTAAAATGGGGCGTGCAAGAATCCTCGATTCACTTTGAATTCTTTGGTCCATCTATGGCACTAGAGGAAGAGGTCACCGCTTAACGTACCCTCTTTATAAAAAGATCAGAAAGTACAAAATTTCTGATCATGAGGACGGTGCGGATTTCCGCTTCAGGCCGCTCGCTTTTCGCGGGGAGTGTAAGCCTCCTCGCGCCTTCGCGCTGCTAAGGTCTTACCGATCTCCCACTTCCCGCAGGCTCTAGTCTCCGCATCATGAGTCAGCGGCGCCCGAGGAACACACGATTTTAGAGTGTTCCGAATCTCGCGCCTTGCGCTCCATTCCACTTGACCAGGCAGCGAAGCCTCTTTCATATTGGATGATGCTCTATACTAAGGACAAGGACCGGGCAATGCTTTTCGCCCGGTTTTTCTTATAATAGGGAAGTATAACTTTTCGCTGCTAATTCTTAAGGATAAACTCATGGCATGTGTTAAAAATCCTATATCTTTTGTTTCTTTGAGATAGAATTTGTTATTTTAACTCAGCCTTTTGTTACGCTCACCTTTGGATTTGGAAACTTGCCCCCCGGATTTGCTCGCCATTTGTTCACTTCGGCTTTGATTTGTTACGTTATGCTTGGGATATGTTAAGAGGCTTCTGTCTTTTGTTTCTTTGGAGCTGGCTTTTGTTAAATTGCCTCGGCCTTTTGTTGCGTCCAGACCCTAATTCGGAAACTTGTCACGTGGTTTTGTTCTCTATTCGGAAACTTCAAGCTTTATTTATTAATTTGGTTGAGGCTTTTGTTAAAAAGGGTTGGCCTTTTGTTAAGTAAATAGGACCTGTAGCCATGCGTGTTTCAGTGATGGAACGCATAAGCTACAGGTCTTAACTTTTCCCCAGAGAATATCATAATCAGTCCCCCTCTGTGTAGGTAAGGGGCATTAAGGGAGTGCTTTTGGTGTATAGCGCGGCATGATCCCTTTCCAACCCATTAAAAAAGGGCCAAGCAGTTCTTGAGGCCACTAAAAAGGCTCCAGGTTCTTATTTTATAAGTATTTAGGCATATGGGGGAGTGGCGAGCCTCCTCGGGCGACCCCCTGTGGAGGCTCACCGATATCTCCTTTCCGCAGGCCTCTAGTAATAGGTACTCGTAAGTAAGCGACGCTGAGGAACACACTCTGTCTGAAGGGTTCTGAATCTCATACCTGCCCTTCCAATCAACCGAGGGCCAATAGTGCATTTATAGTGTGCAGAGGGTGCACAGTGCCTTCGTAGTTCCTGTCTTTCTTCCTTACGCAAGGCGCATTTTAAAATCTTGATAGCCGAATTGGTGCACAATGTGACAGTCACCGTCTTTATCTTTGATGGCAATGGCTGGCAGCGGCATGCCGTTAAACGTCGTGTTTTTAACCATCGTATAGATGGCCATGTCACCGAAAACTAAGCGATCACCGCCCTTAAGCGGTTGATCAAAGGAATAGTCCCCAATGGTATCCCCAGCAAGACAGGTTTGTCCACCAAGGCGATACGTAAAAGGTTTTTCCCCAGCCTCTCCAGAGCCTAGAAGGGGAGGACGATAAGGCATTTCCAGCACATCAGGCATATGGCAAGAGGCAGATGTATCCAGAATCGCGATATCCATGCCATTTTGCAGTGTATCAAGGACGGTTGTGACTAAATAACCCGCATTGAGGGCGACGGCTTCGCCAGGTTCAAGATAGACATCTAAGCCGTAGCGCTCCTGCATATGTTGAATGCAGGACTCAAGCAATGGAATATCATAATCTTCTCTAGTAATATGGTGGCCGCCACCAAAATTAATCCAGTCCATTTGCGTAAGCCATGGTCCAAACTTTTCTTCGACAGCGTTCAATGTCTTTTCTAAATCGTCTGCGTTTTGCTGACAGAGTGTATGAAAATGCAGGCCAGAGATCCCATCAAGCAGATCAGGGCGAAAATGCTCTAGGGTGACGCCGAAACGTGATCCAGGTGCACAAGGATCGTAAATCGCGTGTCCTTCCTGAGTAGAGCATTCGGGATTGATGCGCAGGCCCACCTTTTTTCCTGCCTGTAGCACTTTATCTTTATACTTTTCAATCTGCGAGAAGGAATTAAAGATAATATGATCACAGATGGCGATGATTTCATCGATCTCATCATCACGGTAAGCAGGGGAAAAGATATGGTTCTCTTTTCCCATCTCTTCGTGACCGAGCCGCGCTTCAAATAAGCCACTTGCGGTTGTACCACTGAGGTATTGACCAATGAGTGGATACATCGTATACATTGAAAAGGCTTTTTGAGCTAAAACGATCTTGCAGCCTGTGCGCTGTATCACACCGTTTAATAGACGTAAATTGTTTTCCAGAAGGGTTTCATCGACGACATAACATGGTGTTGGAAGTTCTTCAAATCGCATGTTAACGCGCGTGCTCCGGCTCTAATTGCTGTGCAGTCTGCTCGTCGACAAGCTCTGGATTAAAGTCCTCTTTCCATGGCAAGCCCCATTTATTTAAAGCCTCCATGAATGGATCCGGGTCAAATTCCTCTATGTTGTATACGCCGGGTTTGTTCCATTTGCCCGTCATGACCATCATCGCGCCGATCATCGCAGGTACGCCAGTTGTATAGGAAACCGCTTGTGACCCCACTTCTTGATAGCAGGCTTCATGGTCACACACATTGTATAGATAGTAGGTTTTCTCTTTGCCGTCCTTTTTTCCTTGGAAGATACAACCGATATTTGTTTTGCCTTTTGTTCTAGGTCCAAGTGAAGCAGGGTCTGGCAGCACAGCTTTTAAGAATTGCAGTGGAATGATTTGCTTGCCTTCAAACTCGATTGGTTCAATGGATGTCATGCCAACATTTTCAAGGCATTTAAGGTGAGTCAGATAGCTCTCGCCAAAGGTCATAAAGAACCGAATCCGCTTAATGCCAGGGATGTTTAATGCAAGTGATTCGATTTCCTCGTGGTGAAGCAAGTACATATCCTTTGCACCGATCTCAGGGAAGTTGTAGACACGCTTGATCTCCATTGGCTCCGTTTCAATCCATTTGCCGTTTTCCCAGTAGCTTCCCTTTGCGGACACTTCGCGAATGTTGATTTCTGGGTTGAAGTTGGTTGCGAAAGGATAGCCGTGATCCCCAGCGTTACAATCCAAAATATCAATATACTCGATCTCATCGAAGTGGTGTTTCAGTGCATAGGCAGAGAAAACGCTCGTGACACCTGGATCAAAACCGCTACCTAGAAGGGCGGTAATCCCAGCCTTCTCGAATCGCTCGCGATAGTCCCATTGCCATTTGTATTCAAACTTTGCCGTATCTTCAGGCTCATAATTGGCGGTATCAAGATAGTGCGTTTTCGTCGCCAGGCAAGCATCCATGATCGTCAAATCTTGATAAGGCAATGCCAAATTCATCACAATGTCTGGCTTGACCTCTTCGATTAGGGCAATAAGTTCATCAACATTATTGGCATCGACTTGGGCGGTTGTTATTTTTGTCTTACCCCCATCTAATTTTGCCTTTAAAGCATCACATTTGGATTTTGTTCGGCTGGCAATACAAATTTCTTCAAACACGTCATTGTTTTGACAGCATTTATGAATGGCGACAGATGCCACACCACCGCAACCGATAATCAGTGCTTTCCCCATTCTCGATATCTCCCATCATCATAGATTTTTTCTGCGGCAAAGGAAGGAATCCCTTTGCCTATCTCCTTTTGTAAAACGTTTCACAACAAAAAAAGCAAGTGTAAAACGCTCTACTCGCGCACAACACTTGCTTTTAGATAGTCATCAATATTTTAAAAAGCTATGATCAGCGTATTGTTATGTAGTCATCACAAATCAGCTAGGGTGGAAGCTAATTAAATATTAATACTTTATCTAATAGGATCAGAGTCTATATAGCAAATAATTTACTTTTACCACTCTTATTGACCGTTTCACAAGTTGATGTGCTTTTGCACTGGTTGTAAAGTAACCAACTTATAAAATTTGAGCTTTTAACTCAATCAATAAGGCAACTAAAGGTTGCCAATCGGCATTTGACCCGGCACACCGTTGCCTCAACTTCCCGAAGAAAGTGGTCAAAATTATCTGCTTGGAAAGACTCAAAGATGTATTAGAAAATTAGCCTTCCAAATAACACCCCTCTATAGTATCAGCCTCAATTCAAAATAGCAATAAGTATACTCAAAGTTCTTGTATTACTTTTTGGGGAAATGTCCGCTTGTCATGAACGTGTGTCTATGCCTTCAGCTTCCATAAATGAAGAATGGAAAAAATTCTTCATCAGTTGTCAATTCATCTTAGCGCACTTTTATACTGGATGATTAGTTATAATATTTTCAATTAATATTAATTATTCCTTTTATTTGATAAACTTATATTGAAAGTGGGAATTTTATTTAGTAGAGTTAAAATAAGGTTTTTCATTTGAAATAAATGGGGATAATTTCAATCCGCATGATATAGAAGAGACAAACGGCGTGTTGGGGGGGCTATAATGCTAAAAAAATGGCTATCAATAGGGATTGTGACGCTCGTGGCGCTGGTGTTATTGGGATATAAGATTAATCAGTCTCATCCTGAGCTCTTTTCTAAATTGATGATGAGTAAGGACAAGAAAGAAAGTCCCGAAGAAATAGCGCAAGAGAAAGGGAGGAAGTCATCACGTTCGACTGGGGAAAATGCTGAAGTACATAGAGACGTTGATTTGGAGAAGCACTTTCCGTTTAATACTTCTGAGGAGAAGAAATTGGCTCAGAAGTATCCTGATCAATTTAACATAGTGAGAAAAATGTATTATTACCTGGATAACATTGAAAATGCTCAGGGGGATGTTGAATGGGGTGACAGCCGTGAAAACAAAATGCGAGAGACATTTAGCGTGGATTACGAGAAGCAAATGAGTCTTTCAAAAATTTATTATATTGAGAAGGGGCAGGTGGCCCAGCAGGAAAATGTGTTATTTCAACATGCAGCAGCGAGCGAACAATTGCCTCTTAAACACCTCTATACAAAACAATCAATCAAGTCTTCAGATATTTTCACCTATCTTAAGGTTGGTCAAGAGACAATAGAGAGTCAGTGGTATACATTGATCTATAACGATTATCCCAGCTGGCACTATCATTCTGGAACAAAATTTGGCATGCCTGTTTATCTCATTGAAGGTGACATTCCCAAAGCAATATCTGAGGATTTAGCAGGGCATTTTAAAATGACTGTATCTCAAGACACGGGAGCGTTACTGAGCTTAGATTGCTATGGTCATAAGAATAAAGTCATTTACTTTGTTAATGCTAGGCATCTTAAAATTAACCATGGTGTTTCTAAGCAAGCATTTCAACTAGATTTTACTGGTGACAAACGAGTAAGCGGGCATGGTTTTTTACTAGAAACGCCAGGATATAATGGTGGCGTCAAGAAAGAGGCTCCTAATACATGTACGGAAGCGAATCCGTGTTAAGAGAAGCTTGAGAGTGGGTAGATTGAAAAGGTGGTGTTGATCAGACAATGATTGAGCGAAAATATATATCAAAATGGATGTTAATAATAAGCTTCGCTTATTTTGTATTCATTATGATCCTCAACATCATGATGCGCGGCACCAGCAATTCACTCTTTGACTATCTCGTTAATATGAGATGGGGAGGTAGTGCTAGTCTTCTCACATTAACCATAGGTGTCCTGCCGTTATTGGTGTTAGGCTTACCATTATTAATCGATCGGTTTGAAAGTGATATGATCGTTATTCGAATCAAGCGAAAAAGGAGGCTTTTTTATGAACACTTTATGCTTTGTTTAGTGTTGAGCGCAGGGTTCACTTTTTTAATGATAATAGGCGGTATCGTAGCCTCTCTTCTCGCTACAGGACAGCTTCATAATCTTTGGGGAACCAAAGGAGGGACCATTTACTTCTTATTAGAAAATAAAGCTTTCTTTCCCCTATATATTCCCCATGTATCTAGTATAAAGGTGTGGAGCTACATTATAATGTCACGATTTTTGGCCACTCTTTTTTTAGGAGTAATGGTTGTTTTCTTGAAAGCTCTATTAACAAAGAATAGTTTTGTCTTTTTTGTTTCTCTTATTTTATTAGGAATCGATAGTGGATTACCAGGTAACATTAGCTATTTTGTAGGCAGAGCTAACATTTCACTCAATACCTGGTTGTCACCTGGTGATCAATTCTTTAATTTATTTTATTTTGTTTTCTTAATAACAGTTTTTTCGGTTATCTGTTTAAAACTATACGATAAAAAGGAATTTCAGCGTTAAAGTGAGAGGTGTGATAGCGATGTTAAGCATGGAAATAAGGAGGATTGGACGGCGACCCTTGTTTTGGCTGTTGCTCCTCCTTGGGTTATTTCTGGCTCTTTGGCCAGTCATTCAAACATGGCCTCAGGGCTTGACGAAAAATGATTATGCCCTCTATCCAAGAAGTGCTTATGTCAGTTGGATGTTCTTTGTTTCAGACACGTATCCGATTTATCTTTTAATTTTTCCTCTACTTGCGGCCTTGGCTTTTTCTGATGCCTATGCTGAAGATTTTAATACTGGATTAATAAAAGGAATTTTAACAAAGGTGGCAAAGAGAAAGTATCTTCTTGTGCGCTACTCGACTAATTTTGTCGTGGGGGGCGCTGTTACAATTTTTCCTTTGGTTATTAATTTTTTAGCTGAGATGTCGGCGTATCCATTGATTCAAAATAATTATTATTTTGGCATGCCACTAGTTAATCAGGATTCCTTTTGGCCAGCCTTATTTTATTCACATCCGTTTCTCTATACTTGGATTCGAATCCTTATCATTTTTTTATTTGGTGGAATGCTCTCTTCATTTGCTTTGGCTTTTTCAACAGTTATCAAAAATCGATATGTTGTTGTCGTTTTTCCGTTTCTTGTCTATATGGGCTTGGACTCCGTTTTTACAGCATTTCCAGGTTTTACACCCATTTCTTCTTTGTATTTAAAAGATGTCCAAACGACCTGGCAACTTCCGGTTTATTTACTGGTGGGCATTGTTGGGAGTTTTGTTTGGTATTTTGCGGTGGGGCAGCGTAATGAAACGATTTAAAGGCATCCAGCAGTCCATTGAAAGATTATTTTTATTTAAAAAGGTTTGGTTACTAGGGAGTCTGTATAGTTTGTTTGTTTTATATTTATTAACCATGATGACAAGGGGGGCAGGCTCAACTGATCGCGGATTCTTTGGTCTTATTGCAGATGTAGGTGGTTTGGAGGGCAGCACGAATCAATTTATGTTCATCACTGTTGGAATCCCTCTAATAGTCATCGTCTTGACACAATATATTGAAAGCATAGAAAAAGGGGCATGTCTAGTCAAGATAGGCTCGCGATTTCATTTATGGCATCGTCACGTTATTGTTGTCATTTGTCTATCATTCGTGTTAACTTGTTTAATTCTAATCATTGCCTTTTTGTGGGCGGGGTGCTTTGCTGGTTTTAATAATACGTGGGTAAGTCGCACAGGGCTAATCAGCCATGAATTGCATGACGAGGTACGGTTTCGGGGAGTTGTTTCCCATGTTGTGACCTATAAAGTTATCCTCATAGTGTTTATCAGTAAATTTTTGGGATTATTAACCATTGCCTTTTTTACTCTATTTTTAAAGCAGTGGCTAAAGAATAGTGCACTTGTTCTTATCATTCTTATTGCACTGGCAGGACTGGATCAAACGGGTGTTGTCCCTATATCATTTTTTACAAGAGCAATGACGCTTTCCCTTCAAGATTGGCTATATCCCATGATGGCATTCTACCAGTGTTTATATTTATTCATTTTGTCACTCGTATTATATGGGGTAACAGGGCTTTTATATGAAAGAAAGGATTTTATATAATGACACGAGGCCGAACCTTTTACAGGCTATTGAGCCACGATCTAAGCTATAGTCTGGCTTATGGCAAATACAAATTTATCGTTTTTTATGGCCTGATCGCTTTGCTTTCCTTGATGATGGGTGCGGAAGTCAAGTCCGTTGCTAATGGGAATACCGTTGGAACAGTTTATCTGTTATTAAAGGATAATGGATATATAAAAACACTTTCTGATTACGAACTCCCCTATTATTGGGACTTTATTCAATTTTTTACTCTCTTTTTGATTGGAGATTTTCTCTATCAAGATCTTAATAATAATCGTACCTATGTAGTGTTGCGGTGTCATTCTAAGCTTCAATATATGCTGTCAAAGGTTTGTTGGCTTATCATCCAAAATATGTTGCTCTTTGCAGGGATGTTTATTGTCATCTATGCTGTATCAAGTATAGTGCTTGGTGATTTTTCGTTTCATAGCTCCGCTTATTTTCATCATTATATTGCGTCGTTAATGAATAACTCGGTTTCACCTGGGCAACTGGTTTGGCGCATCTTTCTCGGTTATATACTGACAAACTTGGTGTTATCGAGCATCCTTTTATTGCTTTTGCAGTGGCTATCACCCATAGTTTCCTTTCTAGGTGTGATCATCATTAGCAGTCTCTCTACTTTTCTTGGTACCAAGTGGCTTCCAGCTATTCATTCTATGATTTTAAAGCAGGATACCTTTAATAGAGAGCACCATCTGACATTAAGCTTTTCGGTGATATATTGCGCAGTTTGCTTTGTTGTTATAGCGGCTTTTACGCTCTATACATTTAGGAAATCAGAGGTTTATTAGGAGGAAGGTAAAGATGGCAACATCGGCATACTTAAAAGTGGAACATTTATCAAAGACAATTAAAAATCAGCCGATCCTAAAGGATATTCATCTCTCTCTACATAAGGGCTCAATATATGGTTTCAGAGGCAAAAATGGCTCAGGGAAAACGATGCTTTTCCGAGCGCTATGTGGATTAATCATGCCAACGGAAGGGACGGTTGAAGTAGGGGGCGTTGTGTTAGGAAAAGAGCTGTCCTTTCCACCGAGTGTAGGGGTATTGATCGAATACCCAGGTTTTTTGAATAGCTATACAGGGTTTAAAAATTTACAAATGCTGGCCCGATTAAATCAGATGATTGATGACGAAAGAATTAGAGAGTCAATTCGCTTGGTGGGGTTAGATCCGAATGATAAACGAAAATATCGCAAATATTCCCTTGGTATGAAGCAGCGCTTGGGTATCGCCCAAGCTATCATGGAAGAACCCGATCTCATTATATTGGACGAGCCAACCAATGCTTTGGATTCTGATGGTATAGAAGAGTTTAAGACGTTGTTACTTGATCTAAAGGCGAGGGATAAATGTATATTGATTGCCAGCCATGATAAGGAGGAACTCGAGTTTTTATCGGATGAAATTTTTCTGATGGAAAATGGCAAAATCATTGATCATTATCATTTGATGGGTGAGGAAGCATGAATAAAAAATTAACAGTAACCCTTGTAATTGTTGCTCTTGCACTTGCGGTATGGGGGATTAGAGTGTACAAAGTTAATGTTGGCGTGGCCAAAACCTATGCAATTAAAACCTATCATAAAAATGATAGTATTCCTATTGATTATGCTAATGTTAGAGTAAAGCAGGTATCTGAGGGAGCCCTCCAAAAGGCAGGTTCATATAAATATATTCCTGTGTCGGTAACCTTGCAGGTTCATAACAAGTCAACTCAAACGCTCTCTGTTATTAAATTGATTGAAAGTCAACTCGCATATGGACTAGACGTCTATCAGACCAACCAAGGCAAATTTGATGCCAGCCAACTGCAGCATTTAGCGCCTAACACGTCCACGCAGTTAACGATGGTATTCCAAGTGAAGCCAGATGACAAGGGAAAAACTGCTAAATTGTACTTTAGCCAGGACCTATATCCCCAGCTAATCAAGGATAATTTCAAAATGGGAAAAAGATATGGGATAGCTGTTCAGTTATGAATTTAATCAATCAAATAGGTTTAAAAGGTAAATAGTCCTTATAAAATGTATACTAAGTAAGGTTCAGAAGCTCATCTCTTACCAACACAGCCTAAGAGGCTGTGTTTTTCTTTAGTTCATACTCTGTTCACAAAGCTGTTGTATCCTCAGTATATCAAGGAATGGTGCTGTTGAAAAAATTTAAAAATCCAACCTAAGGCGGAGGGAAATCCCGTCGGACGTTCATGTTAAAAGGTATATGTTCTCATTATAGTTAATGATGCAAAGAATAGGAGGAATAGCGGATGAGTAATGAACAAAGAACCGTTTCAGAGGAATGGGCTGTTGAAGCTCAAGGGCTTGTCAAAACCTTTGGAAATAATCGCGCGGTGGATGGTGTCAGCCTCAATGTGCGCGCGGGATCGATATACGGTGTACTGGGTCCTAATGGAGCGGGCAAGACAACCACGATTCGAATGCTGGCCACTTTATTAAAACCAGATGCCGGATCTGCGCGCATATTTGGACATGATGTGGTAAAAGAGGCGCAAATTGTCCGCCAGATTATCGGGGTGACTGGACAATATGCTTCTGTTGATGAAGCACTCAGTGCTACTGAGAATTTAGTGATTTTCTCTCGGCTTCTTGGGTTAAGCCGTTCTGAAGCACGTCAAAAGGCTGCCGAGTTACTGGAGGAATTTGGTTTGACTGAAGCTGCTAAGCGTCCATTGAAAAACTTTTCAGGTGGGATGCGCCGGCGCTTGGACTTGGCAGCGAGTCTTATTGCCCAGCCTCCGCTCATTTTCTTAGATGAGCCAACAACAGGACTAGACCCACGCACACGGAACCAAATGTGGGATACGATTCGTCGCTTGGTTAAAACCGGATCTACCGTTTTATTAACCACACAGTATTTGCAGGAAGCAGATGAGCTTGCCGATCGGATAGCCGTCATTGATCGTGGTCAAGTGGTTGCTGAGGGCACTGTAGATGAATTAAAAACCTCTGTGGGCAATTCCTCATTACAGTTGAGAATTCAAGAGGCTCAGGACATTGCTCGTGCACGTCAAACGATTGAAAGAGTACTTGAAGTTCAGTCGGCAGTTTCTGCAGAGGGTGGGATCATTACTGCACCAATGGCAGATGCTGATCGGGTCACTGACCTACTCATTGCTCTCCGTGACGCAGGAATTCCTCTTGCTGAATTGAGCGTACAAAAGCCCACCTTAGATGAAGTCTTTTTGACGATCACAGGTCATGGCGTGGAAGATGAGGTCAAAGGAGATTCAGAGAAAGTAAAGGAGGCAGCACAATGAATTCTACGTCTATTAAGCCGGTTTCTGAACGGCGCCTGCGCAATACCACAAGTTTTAAACAATCCTTACAAAATTCTTTAACGATGGCTTATCGGGGCTTGTTAAAGATTAAGCGTACACCTGAGCAATTATTTGATGTGACGCTACAGCCTATCTTATTTACACTTATGTTTACCTACATCTTTGGTGGGGCTATTTCGGGGGATGTCAAGAGCTATTTACCTGTTATTATTCCTGGTATCCTTGTTCAAACCGTGATCACAACATCTATCGTGACAGGTGTTCAGCTTCGGGAGGATATGGATAAGGGAGTATTTGACCGTTTCAAGTCATTACCGATAGCTCGGATTGCGCCATTGTCGGGTGCATTATTAGCGGATACGATCCGTTACACGATTGCGACAGTATTGACGTTCACCATGGGTTATATCATGGGGTATCGGCCAGACGGGGGATTTGGCTATGTGGTTCTCGCTGGTTTGCTCGTCATCGTTTGCGCATGGGCGATTAGCTGGATCTTTGCCTTTTTTGGTGTTATTGCCCGTACTGCATCGAGTGTTCAAGGGATTTCAATGATTGTGTTGTTTCCTTTAACCTTTCTTTCAAATGCTTTTGTGCCAGCAAATACAATGCCTAATTGGCTTCAATGGTTTGTTAAAATCAATCCGATTTCACACCTTGTCACGGCGGTTCGCAATCTTGCAAACTCAGGCACCATTGGGTGGGACTTTAGTATTTCCCTGATTGGTGCTGCCGTTATTGTAGTGATTTTCGCGCCTATCACTGTCCGCGCCTATATGCGTCGCACATAAATAGAGAGAAGCTGGGATAAAACTAAAAGAGGTGACATGAATACCGAACGATATAAGCTTTTAAAAGGACATTGTGAATGTGCTGGCTTTTTTATGAGTAGACTGTCTGCCCCAGTCTGATTAATAGAGAATGCTTGCTCTCACAAGCTTGACAGTTTACTGTTTTGAATATGAGAGTTTATAAGCGGGAGCCTTTTAAAGGGGCTCCTTTTTTTGAGGATCAGAATTTATAACTTCGCTGACGCTCATAAAGAGATAGTATAAGTCGGGCTTTGACTATCGCCACCTGAGGCTTGCGGGCACCCTAAGTGTGTGATGTGCAAAAATCACATCAGGAGTACCAGCGAAGTGGTGCAAGCAAAGTTTTCTAAAAAGAAAAAAAGTATAAAATTTCTGGTCGTGAGGACGGTGGTGCGGATTTCCGCTTTAGGCCGCTCGCTTTCCGCGGGGGAGTGGTAAGCCACCTCGCGCCTTCGCACTGCTAAGGTCTTATCGATCTCCCACTTCCCGCAGGAGTCTCGCGCCTGCTTTTCGTCTGGTTTTTCTCATACTAGCAAATTGATATCCTTACTGACGTTTTGCACCCCTAATATGTGATTGTATTATAATCACATCAGGAGTGCTTGAAACGATGAAGGTTAAGTTTTCTTTATCTTCTTTGTAAGCCGGCTCAGGCTTATCTTTTTGCTGGTGTGGAACTGTTAGGGGTCACTTTTTCTGTATATAATGATAAGGGATATTATTTTCGGGCTCATAGTGTCTATCGTGTCATCGAGAGAGGGAGGCATGGTGGAGTATTATGTGACATGTGAGGCAAAGTGATCACGCTTTTGCTAGAGAGGTGAGGTGCATACATAATGGGGGAACAAACAAAGGGTAGGACGTTAGAAAGGGGGTTGAAAAACCGCCACATTCAATTAATTGCGATCGGTGGAGCCATTGGAACAGGGCTTTTCCTTGGTGCAGGGAAGTCTATTCATCTTGCTGGGCCATCGATTATGCTTGTCTATCTTATTGTAGGTGTCGCTCTTTTTTTCATGATGCGGGCATTAGGTGAACTACTCGTTTATCAATCGTCAACAGGCTCGTTTGCTGATTTTGCCGAACAGTTTATTGGTCCGTGGGCAGGGTTTATAACGGGCTGGACGTATTGGTTTTGTTGGATTGCTACAGGCATTGCTGAAATCACGGCTATAGGTGTTTATATGAAATATTGGATACCAGGTGTACCGCAATGGTTGCCCGCTCTTGCCTGTGTGCTTATTTTGCTTCTTATTAACTTGGCGACGGTAAAAGCCTTTGGTGAGATCGAATTTTGGTTTGCGTTGATTAAGATTGTGACTATCCTGGCATTGATTATCATTGGTTTTATCCTAGTTTTCATGGGCTTTGAAGGAAATGGGGCAGCGGCTTCCTTTTCTAACCTTTGGAGCTATGGCGGTTTTTTCCCAAATGGAGTATCTGGATTTGTTCTTTCCTTCCAAATGGTTGTCTTTTCTTTTGTGGGGATTGAGCTTGTTGGTGTGACAGCAGGTGAGGCTGTTGACCCAGGGCGAACAATACCTAAAGCCATCAATCAAATCCCTATCCGTATTTTAATTTTTTACATTGGAGCATTATTTGTTATCATGTCCATTTATCCTTGGAATGGGCTAGACCCAGCGCAAAGTCCATTTGTGAGAGTCTTTTCCTTGATTGGAATTCCAATCGCTGCGGGGATTATTAATTTCGTTGTCATCACCTCAGCGGCTTCCTCTTGTAACAGTGGGATTTTCAGTACAAGTCGAATGGCCTATACGCTAGCCGACCAAGGCAAGGCGCCGCGTCAATTAAAGACTTTAAATAAAAGAAATGTACCTGCTCCAGCGTTGCTTTTTTCAACCCTTGTGTTATTGGTAGGCGTGCTGTTAAATTATCTTTTGCCTGAACAGGTTTTTACCCTAGTCACAAGCATTTCAACGATTTGCTTCATTTGGGTTTGGGCCATGATATTAATTGCTCATCTTAGGTTTCGTCAATTGAAGCCGGTTGAGGCCAGTCAGAACACCTTTAAAATGCCATTTGCTCCCGTGATGAATTGGTTGATTCTAGCTTTCTTTGTTTTTATTATCGTTGTATTAGCATTTTCGGCAGACACGCGTATTGCACTATTTGTCACACCGGTTTGGTTTCTCATTCTTATTTTTGCCTATTTCATTTTAAGAAAAAGGTCGACGAAAGCGATCGATTAAACAAGCATATGAACAAAAAAGCGTAGCTCGTCATTATGACACTACGCTTTTATCCTTTTAAGATCTGTTCATTAAACTATGCTTTCTTCCGTACATGAAGTAGACAATGAGCCCAAAAATAAACCAAATGCCGCAGGCTACCCATGTTTGAAGTGAAAGCTGGGTGATTAAAAAGATGCATAGAAGAAATGAGCAAATTGGTAAGATCGGAAATAAGGGAACTTTAAAACCACCTGTGGGGATGTTCTTATTTTTCCTTAAATAGATAATCCCAATTGAGACAATGGTAAAAGCAAGCAAGGTTCCCATGTTCACTAATTCTGCTAATTTTGATAAGGGAACGACCCCTGCACAAATTGCGGCAAGCAGAGCAAACGTCCAAGTGTTTTTAACAGGGGTTTGGTGTTTCTTGCTCAGCTCGCACATGCTTTTCGGAAGCAAGCCATCGCGTCCAATAGCGTAAAGCAGTCGGGTCCCTCCATATAGCATCACGAGGATAACGGTGATCATCCCAATAATCGCGCCAAGCGAAATGATGCCTGCGATCCAATCCTGATGTACGAGCTTCATAGCAAAAGTAACGGGATCATTGACATTGAGATGTGCATAAGGTGTAATTCCCGTAAGTACAAGTGATACGGCGACGTAAAGCAATGTACAAATCAGTAGGGAACCAATGATACCAATGGGCATGTTCCGCTGTGGATTCTTGACCTCTTCCGCTGCTGATGACACTGCATCAAACCCAAGATACGCAAAAAATACAAGGGCGGCACCATTCACAACTCCGCCTACTCCAAAGGGCATAAAGGGGTGCCAATGCTCTGGCTTAACATAAAAAATACCGACACCGATGAATAAAAGAATCACACCTATTTTAATGATGACCATCAATGTATTGAAGTTCGTCGATTCTCGGATGCCTAGAGTTAATAAAAAAGCAAGGATAAAGATGATGATCATAGCAGGAACATTTAAATATGTCCCATCAGCTGGATTAAAGGGACCAGAAACGGCCTTTGGAAGCATGAGATGAAATCCAGCCAATAATGAATTGAGATAAGAAGCCCATCCTGCTGCAACGGAAGCAACAGCTAAGCCATATTCTAATAGCAAGGCCCAGCCCACAAACCAAGCGGTTAATTCTCCAAAGACAATATACCCATACGTATAAGCACTCCCCGTCACGGGGACGGATGAAGAAAATTCTGAAAAACACATGCCTGCTAAAGAGCAAACAACAGCAGCGAGAATAAAGGAAAAAACAATGGCAGGGCCCGAATACCCTGCGGCCACTGTTCCTGGAAGGATGAATATACCTGTGCCTACAATGGCACCAACTCCAAGCAGGACAAGGTCAAAAGCCCCTAATGTTTTCTTGAATTGCGTGCTAGCCTGGTTATTGAGCAGATGCTCAACAGGCTTTTTCCTAAATAAAATCCCTTTCAAACTTAACACCCATTCTTTAAAAGACAATCTGTCACTGATTGTAGCGGTTTATGGCGGAAAGGTCAACGGGACGATGCACCTTTATAGACATCGGAACTTGTGCCAATCTGCTCGCAAGGCAAGTGCCTTTAGAATGCAGAAAAAGAGAACAAATCCATCAGAGGGTTGTTCTCTTTTAGCTTCAACCGGCTTATTTTTTGACCAATGTCTTTTGTTCAATGAGGTCATAGGACAGGCAGACAGGTTTTCCTGATTTTGGATCTTGAATGATGTCAGCCTCAATATTAAAGACGTGTCTGAGGTTTTCAGGCGTCATGACATCAAAAGGTGTCCCTTCTTTGATGATGGCGCCACTATTCATAGCCACCATATAATTGGAAAAACGAGCGGCATGGTTCAAATCGTGAATAACCATCACAATGGTGCGCTGCTCTTCTTTATTCAAGCGTTCGAGGAGCTTAAGGACCTCAAGCTGATGGGCGAGATCGAGATAAGTTGTTGGCTCATCTAGCATGAGGAGCTCGGTTTCCTGAGCAATGGCCATTGCGATCCAGGCACGTTGTCTTTGACCACCTGACAGGGCATCAATGGCCTGATCCCGGAATTCATCTGTTCCCGTCACTTCAAGCGCCCATTCAATGACGTCGCGGTCCTTATTAGTCAGTTTTCCGTAGCCTTTTTTATAAGGTGAACGACCAAAGGAAACGAGTTCATAGACCGTTAACCCATTGGGTGCCCCTGGTGTTTGCGGAAGGATAGCCATTTGTTTCGCAATTTCCTTTGTCGGAATATCTTGTATGGCCTTCCCATCAAGAAAAATCGAGCCGGATTTTGCGCGCTGAATCCTCGCTAACGTTTTTAATAATGTGGATTTTCCACAACCGTTTGGACCAATAATACAGGTGATTTCACCTTCAGGGATATGGAGTGATAAATCTTGTATGATGACCTTGTCACCATAGCCTACTTGTAACTGTTGTGTAGATAGTGTGACCAAGCGAATCTCTCCCTCAATCGGTTTTCATCAGTAAGTAAATAAAATACGGCGCACTTAAGACAGCGACAACGATACCAACAGGGACTTCTGTTGGTGAGAAGATGTTGTTTCCGATCGTATCGGCAAGCAACAGCAGCAAAGCACCCAAGAGTGTACTGACTGGTAAGAGTAGCTCGTGCTTCGGGCCAATCAGTCGCCTGGCAATGTGTGGTGTGACTAATCCTAAAAAGGCAATTCCACCACCTAAGGCCACACAAAATCCAGCCAAACTTACTGCCAGAATAAGCAAGAGCCGCCGTTCTCTTTCAACGCTGGTGCCCAGGCCAATGGCCAAGTGATCACCAAGATTAAGGACATTTAAGCTGTGCGCTTTATAGATAACATAGGGTATGAGAATAATAATCCATGGTAATAAGGATAACACATATAACCAATTGTTGGCCCAAATATCGCCCGCTAGCCATACGGTCGCTTTAGTGAAATCCTGTGGGGCCATCTTTAATTGGAAAATAGTAATACCCGCTCCAAAACCGGCATTGACACCAATTCCAACAAGGATGAGGCGAACGGGACTAATCCCCTTTTTCCAAGCCAAAGTATAAATGATGAAAGCGGCAAGTAGTGCCCCTAATAAGGCAAATAATGGCATGGCAAAGATAGTGAGAAAATTGGTACTGCTCATGCTTTTATCAAAAAGGAAAATAAAGAGCACAACGGCAAAACCTGCACCAGCGTTGATGCCAATGATGCCTGGATCAGCGAGTTCATTGCGTGTCACGCTTTGTAGAACAGCCCCTGAAACGGCGAGCCCTGCACCAATAAGTAAAGCAAGGATAATCTCAGGTAGACGGAAATCAAATAGGACCAGTTGATCCTGAGACGACCCTAACCCTATGAGCGTCTTCATAACATTAAGCGGTGCAATGCGAATCGCCCCTAAATTTAGACTTACAAAAAAGACGACCAAGATGAGGACCACGAGCAGAATAATGAGTTGGGTATAACGGCTTTTTTTTACGCCCTTTTCTTTTGCCATCATAATCCCCTCCTCTCACTGCGAGCGAGGTATAAGAAAAATGGAACTCCAATCGCTGCTGTGATAGCTCCCACAGGTGTTTCGTAGGGGTTATTGATCATTCGTGCCACTAAGTCAGAAAGGACCAGCAGCAGGCTACCGAGCACTGCAGATGCCGGGAGAAGTGTGCGATAATCGTGACCAATCAAAAAGCGCGTGATATGTGGCACGACAAGTCCGATAAACCCTACTGTTCCGGCAACAGCCACGGCTGAGCCGGTAAGAACGAGGACGACAATGGCGCCAATGACTTTGACTACCGTTGTGTTTTGACCAAGCCCTGTAGACACTTCATCACCCAGACTTAATAAAGTCATCGAATGGGCAATGAAGCCAGCTAAGAGGAAGCCGATGAAGCCAGCTACTATTAATATATGAATACTCGTCCAGGTTGTGCCATCTAAGCCTCCCGCATACCAAAAGCTCATGTTCTTAGCGACATCCTTCTGTAAGGCGATGGCTGATGAGATTGATCGCAGCAACGTTCCTACAGCAACCCCAGCCAAGGTGAGCTTGACAGGAGTTAAGCCACTTTTGGATAAAGCTCCAATGGCGAAAACCAATGCAACCCCCATTCCCGCTCCGATAAAAGCAATTAAGGATATAACGAAATTGGAAGGGCTGGAGGCAAAGGCCAGAACTAAGACAATCGCAAAGGCAGCCCCATCCGTAACACCCATGATGGACGGTGAAGCCAGCGGATTTTGCGTGAGTCCTTGCATGATGGTTCCGGCAACTGCTAAAAAGGCCCCCACTAACACAGCGGCTAAAGACCTAGGGATTCTTATTTCGCGGATGACTTGATGCGTAGAAATATCAGGATTGAAGGCAACGATTGCTTTCCAAACCGTACTGAGTTGTATATCAGCTGCCCCATAAGCGACGGAGAAACCAAAAGCAAAAAGCAAGGCAACGAGTCCTAAGACGATGACAACGAGACTATTTATGGGCTTATGTTTCTTTTGTTCATCAATTTTACTTGGCGCCCTGTCTTTCTTTCTATAAGTCATAGTCCTGCTGATCCCTTCACTTAAAAAATATGAGATTTATAGTATGATAGTCTTATAATAATAATAATCATTATCAGTTATTAAGTATAACCTTAAGAGACATAGGATTCAATCTCCGAATGCTTATTGTTTGTGTCAAACTTTTCTCGGTACCCTATTCATCCCAGTATTTCTGGCACTCTAAATTTGTACGCTTTTCCAGCTACCGCGCGAATGTCTTCGCTTGGTTCC
>NZ_BMIR01000022.1 GCF_014642655.1 Pullulanibacillus camelliae | reverse complement strand
GAAGAGGTCACACCCGTTCCCATCCCGAACACGGCCGTTAAGCTCTTCTGCGCCGATGGTAATTGGGGGCTTCCCCCTGTGAGAGTAGGACGTTGCCGGGCACTAAAAAACACAGTCAGAAATGGCTGTGTTTTTTTTTGATGATGTTGTTTTCCGCTCCAGACTACAGCAGTTTAAATGATAATTAAAATAACGAGGTTGTGTGTCTGAATAGGGGTTAAAGCGTAACAAGTGAAGAGGACAAGCAACATATGCCGTTTTTAAGATAACAAATGGTAAGGAAAGGTTAACAAAACAAAAAAACATCCAACTTAACAAATAGAGAACAAATCACAGGGAGTAGTTTTCAAATCAAGGACTGGGCGCAACAAAAAGGAGGGTAAATAAACAAAAACTACCCTCAAAATAAGAGGTATGACCATTTTAACAAAAGCCCTCCTCAAAATAACAAAAAACTTGTCCTGAATCTCTCTTTATTTTGTTTAAAGCGCTAGCTATGCAATGAATAAATTGCTCTTACATGTGACTTGGATGTATAAAGATAACGAAGAGATCTGTAGTTCAGAGAAGTGGGAAGTTAATAGGAAGGGCTGTAAAGGTTGGGCGTCCGACTGTAATTAGGGGCTTCATCTTGTGAGTAGGGGAAACTGCCATCCAAATGGAAAACACAGTCAGAAATGGCTGTGTTTTTTTGTACGTACTATCAGAATTTATAAATAATCGCTTATGCTTTCTAAGAAAGAGAGTATGAGCGTGGGCTTTGACTTTTCCGCCAGCTGAGGCCTACGAGCACTTGAGTTGTGCAGATTTAAAATCACATCAGAAGTATTAGCCATACAGTTAAAGCAAATTATTTTTTACCTCTAGATAACGAACTGATAAATAAATAAAACATACTATATTATATTTTATATCCTTTTAAGTTTATGATTTAAAATGGTATATAATTATTTTGGTTTTTTTGACTAAATAATGTGCATTAAATGATAAATGTGTTATACTATTTTTGATAAAAGGAGGCGTGAAATTTGGGAAAAAGAATGGGCATAAGTGGGATGGGGAGGATTGGCCGGTTACTCGTTAGAAAAATGATGACGGATACAAAGACAAAGGATATGTTAAAGGCTATTAATAGTCTTTACCCTGCTGAAACGATTGCTCATTTATTAAAGTATGACTCGGTTCATGGGAGATGGGATGCAGAGATCGTGGCAGCAGGTGAAATGTTGTACATTGATGGCAGGATTATTAAGGTAACATATTGTCGTGATCCCGAAACCATTCCCTGGCAGCAGTTAGAGATTGACTTGGTTATTGATGCGACTGGAAAGTTCAATAATCGTGAAGGCATGACTAAACACATTAAAGCAGGAGCTTCTTCTGTCCTCATAACTGCTCCTGGAGAGGATGTAGATTTAACGGCTGTAATGGGGATCAATCATCAAGATTACGATCCAGAAAAACACACTTTTTTATCAGCCGCCTCTTGTACCACAAATTGTGTTGTCCCCCTATTGAAAATGCTTGACGATGAATGTCAAATTAAACAGGGCTGGGTGACAACGATTCATGCATTGACATCAGACCAGAATCATATGGATAACCCGCATGAAGACCTGCGGAGGGCACGCTCTTGTACACAATCGATTATTCCTACAACAACGGGAATCGGGAAAGCGCTAAAAGCTATTTTACCTCATCTAGCTCCGTCTATTGAAGGGACAGCAGTTCGTGTACCCATACATGATGTCTCACTCACCGATCTCACCGTTGAGGTCTCCAAGAATAAGTGTACAGTAGACAGTATTAAAAAAATCTTTAGTGATGCGATTGAAGAGAGATACTCTCATATTGTAGAGATGAGTAATGAGCCATTGGTTTCAAAGGACTACATTGGAAATGATAAATCCGCGGTAGTGGATGGCGCGTCAATTATGGTTAAGGGGAATCAAATTAAGGTGCTCGCTTGGTATGACAATGAGTGGGCTTATTCCTGTAGAGTGGCTGAGCTTGCTCATTATTTATTGGAAAGGAGGAGAACCCATGGAAAGCTCCAAAGGACTTCCTGATATGGGTGTCATCGTTTGCTCCCAGTGTGGGAATGAAATTGAGACGATTCCAACGATTAAGGTGGTTACTTTATATGGACTTTGCCAAGGACATGAATGTCCTTTAGACCAAGAAATGAAAGAGGAGGATAGGCGAGGATGAGCATTGCAAAAGAAATTTTTTCCGCTTTTGATAGAGAGAGTTTTAAAGGATTGGTCCATTATAATTTATCGGTTTCAGAGTTGCTGGAATTCGCAGTGATCAGAAATGAGGGGCTGCTTACGGAAACCGGTGCATTCCTTGCTTATACAGGAGAATTTACTGGACGTTCTCCTAAGGATAAATTTATTGTGGAGGATGCTTTGGTCCATGATCATATTGAATGGGGAAAAGTTAATCAGCCTTTATCCCAAAAGCACTTTGAACAATTATATCAAAAAGCAATGGCTTATATGACGGAGCGACAGTTATTTGTGTTCGATGGATATGCTGGTGCAAAAGAAGAGCATCAGCTTTCTATTCGAGTCATTAATGAATATGCTTGGCATAATTTATTTGCCCGGCAGTTGTTTATTCGTCAAACTCCCGAACCATTCGATCATGAACAGTCAGATTTTACAATCATTTCCTTACCCGGTTTAAAGGCTGATCCGCGGTATGACGGCACTAACTCAGAGACCTTTATTGTCATTTCTTTTGAAAAGAAAATCGTTTTGATCGGTGGAACAGAGTATGCTGGTGAAATTAAAAAATCTGTTTTTACTATCCTTAATTATCTATTGCCCTTTGAAGGCGTGTTACCAATGCATTGTTCGGCTAATGTTGGGGATAAGGGAGATGTCGCTTTATTTTTTGGACTTTCAGGAACAGGAAAAACCACATTATCAGCGACATCTGAGCGGAAGCTGATTGGCGATGATGAGCACGGATGGTCTGATGCTGGAGTATTCAATTTTGAAGGTGGCTGTTATGCAAAGTGTGTCGGTCTTACTGAGGAAAATGAGCCGCAAATCTGGAATGCTATCCAATATGGCTCCGTTTTAGAAAATGTCGCCATTGATAGGAAAACGCGGCAGTTGAATTATAAAGAAACTCAAATTACAGAAAACACCCGTGCCGCTTATCCGTTAGAGAAGATTCCGAATGCACTGATACCAAGTGTTGCGGGACATCCTCAGGTTATCATCTTTTTAACAGCCGATGCATTTGGTGTTCTTCCACCTATTGCAAAGCTCACTAAAGAACAGGCGATGTATCACTTTTTATCTGGTTACACGTCAAAGCTTGCGGGTACAGAACGTGGGATTACTGAGCCAGAAGCAACTTTTTCTGCTTGCTTTGGGGAGCCTTTTATGTCCCTTCAACCTCATGTCTATGCCGAAATGCTTGGTAAAAAAATTGATGAGCATCATTCGAAGGTCTACCTTATAAATACAGGGTGGTCAGGTGGTCCCTATGGCGTGGGAAAACGCATAAAACTCGATTACACGAGAGTGATGGTTGACGCGGCTATTACAGGAACGATTGAAGCCAATAATTTTAGGGAGGAGTCCACCTTTGGATTGTTCATCCCACAATCTCTTCCTCATGTCCCTGATAAATTATTGAATCCAAGCCAAGCATGGAAGGATACTAAAGCCTATAATCATATGGCTCAGGAATTAATGAAGCTTTTCCATCGCAACTTTAAAAGATTTCAAAATGTCTCCTCCTCTATTAGAGAGGCAGGACCCAAGTTGAAATAAGTCCACTCATGGTTCAAAGAGTTCAATTAAGGATATTTAAGGTCTCCCTGTTGCCCGGCAAAAGACTATGTACTATACCGATCAAGGCGTGGTTAATATATTATTTTTTCATAATCGGATTCATGAGATAGCCTCCAAGAAGCACTGGTAGGTTGATAGTTGCCATGCCAAACAGGGAGATGACGCTATGCTTGATGCATTAATGGCCCAACATAACAAGCTTTGACAGCACTCTATAATTCATTTATTATTTTATCCTATATTTCATTGATTAGAATTTAAGCCTGTGTTTATGATAAATTAGAGGTAGATTGGTTAATAATGCTTTTGATAACTATGAGAGGATTTCAAACATGAAGATCAAAGTACTTCTAATTGCACCATACTCAGGTTTAAAAGAACTGGCATTGCGATTGACGAAAGAGCAAGATGAGTTGGAAATAACGGTGAGAGAAGGGGACCTAGAAGAAGCGGTCGCCGTTGCTAATGAAATTGGAAGTGAACAGTTTGATATTGTGATCAGCCGAGGAGGAACGGCTAAGCTGTTGAGAGAGAATCTTGGTCAACCTGTAATTGAAATACCTTTATCAGGTTATGATATTTTAAGGACTTTGACATTGATTAAAGACTATAAGGGCAAGGTAGAGATGGTGGCTTTCCCAAACATTTGCCAAGGCGTCAATGCGGTTTCAAACCTTTTAGATATACATATACCTTATAGCGTGATTGAACATTCTGGAGATGTTGAGCGTTTAATTCTTGAGGCAAAGGCGAAGGGCGCCAAATTGATTGTTGGTGATACAGTCACAATTAAGGTGGCAAAACGCCATGGGCTACAAGGCATTCTTTTCACCTCTGGGCGGGAGTCCATACTAGAGGCCTTTCAACAGGCACGTCAGCTTTATTTAGTGTTGCATAAATATGAGAATCGTGGAAATATGTTGGAAAAGATAATGGACCAATCTGGTGAAGGCGTCGCTGTTATAAGTCTTAATGGTGAGCTTCATTATTGTAATACTCCATTTTTAAAAATGTGGCATATTGCAGATGACGTCACCACAGTTCCTTTATCATCAGGAACTTTATCTGGATTAAAGGCACTGAAACATATCATGGCATTTCAAACTATTGCCTTTAGAAAAGTAGTTCAGGGGCGGGAGCTACACTGCCAGATTCGCTATTTTGATGATGAGAAGTACTTATTGAAAACCGATGATACGTTTAATAAAGAAAGCAAAGACTTAACTGTCGAATATTTACGATCTTCTATTCATTCTTTTACTCAAATTCCTGGGACGAGCGTAGCGATTAGAAAAGTTATCAATCAGGCGAGGAAGCTAAAGAACGAAGGGCTAATGGCAATCTATGGTGAAAAGGGTGTTGAGAAAAAACCGATTGCTTTTGCCATGAGAGGAGAGTCTGTCTTTCATAATTGTCCATTTTTGGTTGTAACCATCACCCACCCCTCTGATAACGCCTATAATGCGCTCAAAAAGTTACTGGAAAAAAGCAAGGGAGTTATTTTATATATTCGTGGGACCCATAGACTTGATCCAGTTCAGCAGAGGGGATTAACTATGCTCAATCAACATCAAGAGAATAGACAGGTCATTTATGCCTTTTATGCTGACCCTAAGTCAACCTTGGAGCCTGAATTTCTAAAGATCTTTTCTACACGTCTTCTTCATATTCCTCCACTGCGCGAGCGAACCGAAGACCTCGGTGAACACATTCGGTTATTTATAGGGCAATTTAATGAAAAGTATGGAAAACAGGTGGCTGGGATTCATAGTGATGCCTTAGAGCTTTTATCAACATCGATATGGAAGGGCAATGTTCAAGAGTGTGAATCCATTGTTGAACGGCTTATACAGCATGTAAACGGAGAGTATATTCATTTGACAGATGTCGAGCAGGTGCTGGCTGATTCGACTATAAATTATAAGTCCGCAGTGATTAGTGGTGAGCGCACAATTCCTATTGACATTAATAAGCCATTAGAAGACATTGAAAACCAAATTATCATGCGCATATTAGAGCTCGAAAATATGAATCAGACTAAGACAGCTGAAAGGCTAGGGATTACAAGAGCAACGTTATGGAGAAAATTAAAGAAATATGAACAGTCTCAGAGAGGATAGTGTTTAAAAATTAAACATTATCCTCGTTTTTTGTAAAAATATCAAATAAATTGTTGCTTTATTAAACGATATGTTGTAAATTAATAGATGTAAACGCTGTTAAAAGCTATTATATGATTATTATTGTTTAATTATTAAACAAAAGGGGGAAGCATCATGAAAATTAAAGCAACTTTAGATCGTATTCCAGGCGGTATGATGGTCGTACCATTATTGTTAGCCGCTTTAATCAATACGTTCGCACCGAACCTATTAAGAATTGGTAATTTCACGCAGGCTTTATTTGTAGATGGCTCAAATACCTTGATTGCCCTTTTCCTATTATGCGCCGGTGCACAAATTAATGTGAGAAGTGTTGGTGTTTCATTAGGGAAAGGTGCTACTTTATTAGGAGTAAAGTGGCTTGTCGCTGCTATTATCGGCTGTATTGCCTATTTATTCGCAGGAGCGAATGGTCTATTTTTAGGCTTAGCGCCTATTGCAATTATTGCTGCTATGAGTAATAGTAACGGTGGCTTGTATATGGCGATTGTGGGTCAATATGGTAAAAGTGATGATAAAGCTGCGTATTCCATTTTAGCGCTTAATGACGGACCATTCTTGACTATGGTGGCCTTATCTATTTTTGGTGCTATGGGGTTTGTTGATGGTCTGTTCTCAGTACAATCCTTCATTTCTGTTCTTTTACCTATCGTTGTCGGAATGGTTTTAGGTAACCTAGATCATGATATGCGTGATTTTTTTGCAAAAGGTTCAGATATGCTGATTCCATTCTTTGCCTTTGCGTTAGGTATGAGCATTGACTTTAAGTCAATTGTTGACGGGGGTCTTGCAGGAATCTTATTAGGATTAATGACTGTTTTTATCACGGGTACAGCAGGTTATTTTGTCTTCAAACTCATTGGCTGGAACCCAATTGTCGGGGCATCAGAAGGTTCAACAGCGGGAAATGCTGTTGCAACACCAGCAGCTATAGCCACAGCGAATGCTGCCTTTTTACCACTTGCGAAAATAGCGACGGTACAGGTTGCGGCAAGTACAGTGACAACCGCTATTCTTTTACCACTATATATTGCCTTTCTTGTTAAACGATTAGAGAAAAAAGGAAAGCTTGCAAAATATATAGGTGAGAAAAATTAGATTGCAATGAATTATTGGAGGGAACTCTTGTGAAACTGGCAATGATTGCCGACGATTTAACGGGTGCAAATGACAGCGGTGTTCAACTTGCCAGATATGGTATTGATACGTCAGTATTATTTAAAAATGAAGTTGAAGCTCTCACGAAACACGAAGGCATTGTTATTGATACGGATAGTCGGTCCTTATCAAAAGAGGAAGCTTATAAAAAGGTGAGAGAAGCTGCCGAGTTCTTAAAACAGGGTATATTTGATGTCATATATAAAAAAGTTGATTCCACATTGAGAGGAAATGTAGGGGTCGAAATCAATGCCTTGTATGATAGTTTTCAACCGGATGTAGTCATTATTGCACCTGCTTTTCCAAAAAATCGTCGTTTTACCAAAGACGGGCATCATTATTTGAATGATAAACGTTTAAATGAAACGGAAATTGCGCTTGATCCGAAAACGCCTGTAAAGGAATCCTATATCCCTAAGCTATTAGAGGAGCAGACGGGAAGACGGATTGGCCTCATTAACTACAATGAATTGAATGGTGACAATCAGGACATTATTAAACAGATAAAGAACCATGTCCAAAATGGGATTCACTATATTGTATTTGATGCTGTACATGAAGAGGATCTTAAAAAGCTCGCAACAATCGGTGTTCAAAGCCAGTTAAAGGTCTGCTGGGTCGGCTCAGCAGGCCTAGCTAATTATTTACCTGAGGCCTATCATTTAAAACAACGCCAGATTGAGTCTAAAGCATTCAGCACGGAAAACCCGGTGATGCTGGTTGTTGGAAGTGTAAGTCAAGTGACTCGCACTCAGCTTGATAAGGTGTTGGAAGCCTCAGCGTTAGTTGGTTTAGAGCTTGATTCGGTTGCGATTGTAACAGATGCAGAGACAAGACAACGAGAAATTGAACGGATTATAAAAGAAGCAACTCTTGCTTTAGAGAATAAAAAGGATCTTGCTTTATATTCTTCTGGCAGTCGTGAGGATATTATCAAGGCTCAGGAAGTTGGTCATGCCCATGGCCTAGATGAACGTCAAGTCAGTAACGCGATTTCTGAAGCATTAGGCCATGTAGCGGCTGCTTTAGTTGAGACGTTTACTTTTAATGGATTGGTTTTGACAGGTGGAGATACTGCGAAACAAGTATGTAATCAATTAAATGTGGCTGGCTTTAATCTCATCGATGAGGTGGAGACAGGTATTCCATTAGGCTTAGCAATAGGTGAAAAGCAGTTTTTTGCCATCACCAAAGCAGGTGCTTTTGGAACAGACTATTCGTTGCTAAATTCAATTAAAAAGCTTCAAGGAGATGTATGATATGAAACCGGTAATCGGAATCACAATGGGAGATGCAGCAGGAATTGGACCAGAGATCATCGTCAAAGCATTGGACACGAAAGAGCTTTATGAAACATGTCGTCCGATTGTCATCGGTGATGCGAAGATATTAGAACGTGCTCGTGATATTGTGGAAGCTGATCTTCAGATCCATGTTATTAAGGAAGTGAGTGATGCCCAGTTCGCTTATGGTACGATTGATTGTATTGATTTAGACGTCTTACCAGCTGATCTTCCATTCGGACAAATCTCACCCGCAGCAGGAGATGCCGCCTTTCGTTTTATAGAGAAGGCTGTCGAGCTTGCTAAAAAGCATGAGATTCAGGCCATTTGCACAGCGCCACTTAATAAGGAGGCCTTGCACAAAGGCGGTCATATGTTCCCTGGACATACTGAGATTTTAGCTGAATTAACAGGAACGAAGGACTACTCCATGATGCTGTCCTCACCTAATCTTAAGGTCATTCATTTAACGACCCATGTTGGGTTGATAAAAGCCATCGAGAGCATTAATCCTGAACGTACCTATACTGTGATTAAGCTGGCTCATGATACACTAACACGTGCTGGAATGAAGCAGCCAAGCATTGCGGTCTGTGGTATTAACCCACATGCTGGTGAGCATGGATTGTTTGGGAATGGTGAAGAGGAAGAAAAATTGATTCCAGGTATTGAAAGAGCACAGGCTGAAGGAATTAATGCTTCAGGACCACACCCTGCGGATACATTATTCTTTAGAGCGGCTCGCGGTGATTTTGATATTGTGGTGGCCTGTTACCATGACCAAGGCCATGCGCCGATTAAAGTATTGGGCCTAGAGGCTGGGGTGAACATTACCGTTGGCTTAAAAGGCGGAGTTATCCGTACCTCTGTAGACCATGGAACGGCTTTTGACATTGCTGGTAAAAATATTGCGGATAAACGCAGCATGCTTGCAGCGATTGAATCAGCGATTGAACTGGCACCAAAAGAATAAACGTATCACTTACAAGAGGGGGCCTTCGGGCTCTCTTTTTTGGATAATGAGATGTGTGAAGTTTGGGTCATTGGAGCGGATAGTGCCCATTTCTATAGGACTCTCGTATCACACCGTGAGTCAGCAGTACTCGAGAATACACGACTTTAGAGTGTTCCCAATCTCTCGCGCTTTGCGCTCCCATCTTCTTGACTTTACCAATGAAGCACCTTCCTTCCATATATGATGATCTCTATACCCAGCCAAGGGCCGGGTGCCGGGCGACTTTGCACGGTTTTTCTTCCTTGCCTCAGCCTTTTGTTGTGCTCACTCTCTGATTCGGAAGCTTGCCCTCGCTATTTGGTTATTCCACTTGGGACTTTTGTTAGAATGGCAGGCCTTTTGCTCAATGGATATCTTCAAATAACCGCTGTCATTTGAATATAATAAGTGAGCCCGTCATATCCCGAAAGAATAAGATGGGCGTTATATTGATCCATGATACTGCTTAAAAGAATAAAGAGCAGGAGTAGACCTCCAAAATAAGCATTTGTCTTAATGACGGCATCTTTCCTCCGAAAGCTTCATTTTTTAATAAAATACACTTTTTTGATTGTTTTTAGAAAGCGATTTCTTTATACTTATAATCAACAGGTTATCAGATGACCTGTTGATTAAAGGAAGTATCCTAAAGAGCTTCCCTGAGGTGAGGATTGTTGAATTATAAAAAGATTAGGAGCAAGAAAATCTATGAGGTTGTCATAGATGAACTCTTGCAGATGATTCATTCGGGAAAGCTAAAGCCGGGTGAAAAGTTAGCCTCTGTCCAGCAGCTTGCTGAAAATTTTCAGGTTGGACGTTCAGCCATTCGAGAGGCTCTAAGTGCTTTGCGTGTGATGGGGCTTGTTGATATGCGCCAAGGCGAGGGAACTTATGTCACAGAGCATAATCCGGCAGCCTTATCCAAAGCCATGTTTAGTTCGCTTTTAATGGATGAAAAAGACATTAAGAATCTGCTAGAAGTCCGCAGAATTTTAGAGCTTGGTGCGGTAGAGGCGGCAGCCAATCACAGGACAAAGACGGATTTAGAACATTTAAAAGCAGCGCTGCTGGAAATGAAAGAGGCAGGGGATGAAGAATTAGGAGAGAAAGCTGATCTTGCCTTTCATATGGGGCTTGCTACTGCTACGCAGAATCAGCTACTTGTTCATCTGATGTCTAACGTATCTGAGATTATGGTTGAAGCGATGCGTGAAACACGCAAGCTGTGGTTGTTTTCCCAACACAATACGTTGGAACAGATTTTTTTAGAGCATAAAGAAATCTATGAAGCTGTAGAATTAAGAGATGGTGTCAAGGCTCGGCGCTGTTTGCTGAACCACTTAGAGAGAGTGGAGGCGACATTATTGAAATACCATCAGAAAAAGGAATAAAAACTCAAAATCGTAAGAGGAGCCGTCCCTAAAAAGGGTTCCTCTAGTTATGATTAAGTCATCAGATGACCTGATTAATAGGATGGGTGAAAAATTATAGAGGCTGAAAAGGAGAGAGGACTGTTGAAAGTATCTTTATTTGTAACCTGCTTATCTGAAATGTTCTATCCTCATGTAGCCAAGGATATGACAGAAGTATTGGAGCGTCTTAACTGTGACGTGGAGTTTCCTAAAGGACAAATCTGTTGCGGTCAGCCAGCATTTAATAGTGGGTATTTGGAGGATGCTAAAAAGGCAGCGAAGCAGATGATTACTGCATTTGATGGGGCAGAATACGTGGTCACCCCTTCCGGATCTTGTGCGGCTATGTTTAAAGAATACCCAAGCATGTTTGCAGATGATGCTACATGGAAACAGCAGGCGGAGGCACTTGCTGATAAAACCTATGAATTGTGCCAGTTCATCGTTAATGTGTTAGGTGTGGAGGATCTTGGTGCTTCATTTCCTGCTAAAGCGACCTATCATACTTCTTGTCACATGACCCGATTGTTGGGAGAAACGGAAGCCCCCTTTAAATTATTAAGTCATGTTAAGGGGCTAGAACTCGTCCCGCTTAAAAATAATTATGACTGCTGTGGATTTGGTGGTACATTTTCTGTAAAAATGGTCCCCATATCTGAACAGATGGTCGATGAGAAGATTAGACATGTCGAAGAGACAGAGGCAGAGGTCCTTATTGGCGCCGATAATGGGTGTTTGATGAATATCCAGGGGAGAATCAACCGTCAAGGCAAGCGGATCAAAGTGTTGCATATAGCTGAAATTCTGAATCATCAACAGAAAGGGGGCGCTGAATATGCCAATGAAAATAGGGACGGAGCCCTTCTTTGAGCGTGTCGATCGCAGCATTCACGATGATTTTATGCGGCAGGCAATGGCATCTGCTCAAGATCGCTTAAGAGGAAGAAAGCTTGAGGCAACGGTCGGTGATGACTCTTTAATCGATTGGGAGCTATGGAGAAATGCTGGAGAGGAGATTCGCCGCCATACACTTGAAAATCTTGATTTTTATCTTGAGCAATTAAGTGAAAGCTATGCGGCTAGAGGGGGACATGTCTTTTTTGCAGCAACGGCTGAAGAAGCTAATCGGTATATTCAGGAGGTTGTTCAAAAAAAACAAGCTAAGCATGTTGTCAAAGCCAAATCAATGGTCACTGAAGAAATTGGTTTAAATGAAGCGTTGGAAGCTGTAGGCTGCGATGTTCTTGAATCAGACCTTGCAGAATACATCTTACAGATTGATGACCATGACCGTCCTTCTCATATTGTTGTCCCATCCTTACACAAGAATAAAGAACAAATCCGTGATACTTTCAGGGAAAAGCGCGGGTATACAAAATCTGAAAAGCCAGAGGAACTGGCCGCCTTTGCTAGGGAGGAACTGCGCGAGGCTTTTTTAAAAGCCGAGGTTGGGATAACTGGATGCAATTTTGCTGTTGCTGACTCAGGAACAGTTGCTCTTGTGACCAATGAGGGAAATGCCAATATGGTCACAACCCTGCCAGACACGCAAATAACGGTGATGGGAATGGAGCGCATTGTCCCCTCTTGGGAAGAACTCGATGTGCTCGTCACGCTGCTCTGTCGAAGTGCTGTTGGACAAAAATTAACAACCTATGTGACAGGCTTATCTCCAGATCTTGAAGCAGATAGTGTGGATAGTCCAAAGGATTATCACCTGGTCATTGTTGACGGAGGGCGCTCTAAGGCATTAGGAACAGAATTTCAGTCGGCATTACACTGCATTCGCTGTGCGGCATGCGTCAATGTTTGTCCCGTTTATCGCCATATTGGCGGCCATGCTTATGGTTCGATCTATCAGGGGCCTATCGGGGCTGTGCTTTCCCCCATTCTAGGTGGTTATGAGGAGTATGGGGAATTGCCATATGCTTCAAGCTTATGTGCAGCATGTACAGAAGCCTGTCCCGTGAAAATTCCCTTACACGAGCTCTTGATTAAGCACCGTCAGCGCTATGTTTCAGGCGGGGGCCATCCGAAGGCCAGTGAAAAACTATCCATGAAGGTCTTCGGTATCGGGGCTAGTTCACCATCGCTTTTTCAAATGGCTAAGGGAATGGCTCCAGCAATGTTAAGCCCCTTTACAAAGGAGAAGCGCATTGAGAAAGGTCCTGGACCGATGAAGCCGTGGACTGAAATCCGAGATTTTCCTGCTCCTAGCCGAGATAATTTTCGCAAGTGGTTCGATGAGCATAAAAAGAAAGCAGGTGATGACCAGTGATGCAGGGAACGATTCAAAATCGTGAGGGCTTTTTGAATACCATTGCTGAAAGATTAGGAAGACAGCGTAAGCAAAGTGTCAACAAACCTGAATGGAACGATCAACCACAGTTTGACGTGTACAAAGGCGCAACTCAAGATCAATTGCTCGACCGCTTTAAGCAAGCGTGTGAGCCTGTCCATACAGAAGTAAGAGAGACCTCTGTAAGTGAACTTCCTAACCAACTTAAAGAAACAATCATGGACTACGGTTCCGGCTCAATTGTGATTGGGAAGGATCAGCGTTTTGTTGATTTCGGATTAATGCCGACTTTAAAGCCTTTCGATGTTCATGAATGGGATATACAATTGGGACAAGAAAATATTGATAAGGCAGCACAAGCTAATATCGGTATTTCTTTTAGCGATATATCACTGGCTGAGTCGGGGACAACGGTGTTCTTAAGTGATAAACATAAAGCGCGTTCGATCAATTTATTGCCTTATTGCTCAATTGTGATTGTTGCTAAAAGCACGCTCGTCCCCCGCATCACCCAAGCGATGCGGATCATTGATCAACGGGTTAAAGCGGGTGAAACCATTGAGCCCTATATCAATATGATCTCAGGGCCAAGCAATAGTGCAGATATTGAGATGAATTTAGTCGTTGGGGTACACGGTCCAGTCAAAGTTGTCTATTTGCTTGTTAGGGATTGTTGATGATAAAAGAGTTGAACTCATCGCAACAACATGCTACAGTTTATGTGTATTACAATTTAATAGAGAAATGAGCACTAGGGGAGCTGGTAAGGCCAGCTGAGATTAAGACCCATCGCAGTCTTTGACCCTTGGAACCTGATCTGGTTTAGACCAGCGTAGGGAAGTCGCGACTGATCCTTGTCTTTATTTAATAGAGTCATTCAGACGCAAGCCTATTCTGGGGCTTGCGTTTTTTATTTATACTGTATCAGAATGTATAACTTTGCTATCGCTCTCAAAGGATGAGAGTATAAGTCGGGCTTTGACATTCGCCATGTTTGGTGACCACCTTAATGTATGAGCGCGAAAGTATGAACATCATACGCTTAGCGAAGCGGTAAAGTATAAGCCAAGTTTTCTAATTTAAAAGCCCCAAGTTTATTTTGATTCTCGCCTTCTTTACCTAGAGAGCTTTGGGTGGTGTAAAGCACCCTGGTCCCCATCAACATCCCCTAGCTGCATTATTGAGAAAGGAGCTTATCGATTATGACAACGAGAAAGCTTGTCTTCACAGCTCTTTTTGTAGCGCTGGGGGTCGTCACTGGAGATATTATTTTTATTCCCATTGGTGTTTCGAAGATTTTTCCTGTACAGCATGTGATTAACGTATTAACAGCTGTTTTGCTTGGTCCGTGGTACAGCGTCATTTGTGCCTTTACAATTTCAATCATCCGCAATGGTCTAGGGACGGGGTCTTTACTGGCTTTTCCAGGCAGTATGATCGGCGCCTTTCTGGCAGGCTACCTTTTTAGAAAAACAAGAATCATAGGGCTGGCGGTTATTGGTGAGATCATTGGAACAGGATTCATTGGGGCGCTTGCAAGCTATCCAATAGCAAAGCTCTTGTATGGCATGGATGTGGCAGCTTTTTACTTTGTTACGCCTTTTTCACTTGCTACAATTGCGGGAAGTATTCTTGCTTATATTATTTTAAAAAGCCTTCAGCATTATCGGCCCTTTATGAAATGGATGGGAAAGGACGGGATGAACAAATGAAGACAGCATTGACGATTGCCGGATCAGATTCCTCTGGAGGTGCAGGTATTCAGGCAGACTTAAAAACCTTTTCAGCTTTAGGCGTATATGGAATGAGTGTGCTGACGGCTGTGACTGCCCAAAATACCCAAGAGGTATCCGATGTTGAAGAGCTTTCACCGAAAATCATTGCCGGACAGATCGATGCGATCTTTCAAGATATCGATGTGGATAGCATTAAAATAGGTATGCTTTCCAATGAACAAGCGATTCGGGTGATTGCTGAACGCTTAAATGTCTATCGGCCGTATCCGGTTGTTTTGGATCCTGTGATGGTGTCTAAAAGTGGTTATGATTTGTTACGTCCAGCGGCCAAGAACGCTCTTCTCACTGAGCTTTTGCCTATGGCTACCTTGATTACTCCTAATTTAAAGGAGACAGAAGCCCTGTTGGGTTACCCTGTTACAACACTAAGAGAAATGGAGGAAGCTGCTAAGGCACTCGTGCACTTAGGGCCAAGGGCGGCACTTGTTAAAGGGGGGCATCTTGAAGGAGAGGCAGTCGATGTATTATTTGATGGCACGGACCTTCATCATTTTTCAGGCGAACGCGTACAAACGAAAAACACGCATGGAACAGGATGTACGTTATCTTCAGCCATCGCTGCTTTTATGGCTAAAGGTCGTCCGTTAGCGGAAGCAGTTACGGAGGCCAAGTGTTATATACAAAGAGCGATTGCAGAAGGATTATCAATAGGACACGGGCATGGACCGACCCATCACTTCCATGAATGGTATACCAAAGAGGGAATCAAAAAGTAAGAGCGTTTACTGTTGAAAGCATTGCGCCTGTATAGTGTTTCTCCATATTTACCAGAAAGGGGTGTCTTTATAATGGAAGACCTCACAACAATTGAACAACTCCTTGAACAAATCAAAGCCCAAAAGCCCTTAATTCATCATATTACCAATAGTGTAACGATCAATGATTGTGCAAATATAACGTTAGCAATTGGGGCAAGTCCAGTTATGGCAGATGAAGTAGAAGAAGCTGCAGAAATGACAACACATGCTCAGGCTTTAGTCATTAACATTGGAACATTATCTACGCGGACTATACCCGCAATGATTGCTTCTGGAGAAAAGGCTAATCAAAAAGGAATTCCAGTGATCTTTGATCCAGTCGGTGTCGGTGCAACGCCATTTCGAATGAGGGTTGCTAAGGAACTTCTTGAAACGCTTCATTTCTCAGTGCTCCGTGGAAATATGTCTGAAATTAAGGCACTTGCTGGATTAGAGACCCATGCTAAAGGCGTGGATGCTGGAGATGATATGGATGATGCTGTAAGCATCGCCAAACAGCTTGCAAAGCGTTACGATTGCATTGTCGCGGTAACTGGTAAGGAAGATATCGTTTCCGATGGTATAAAAGTAGCGACCATCAAGGCTGGTCACCCACTGCTTGCACAGGTCTCGGGGACAGGCTGCATGAGCAATTCACTGATTGCCTCGTTTGCTGCAGTGACAAGTGATAGTTTTTCGGCAACGATAGCTGGCCTTTATGCGATGGGAAGATCAGGAGAAATCGCGTTTAATAATTTACGAGAATTTGAAGGGGCCGGAACCTTTCACATTCGGTTGCTCGATGCGATTTCTCTCTTGTCATCTAACACTCTATTGGAAGGAGGACGCATCTATGTCCATTCTTAAGCCCATAGATTATTCAGTCTACCTCGTGACACAGCCGTATCGTTTTGATCAGGAGGAAGCGTATTTTGCTAAATTAGAGGCTGCTCTAAGAGGTGGCGTCACGCTTGTGCAGCTTCGAGAAAAGAGTCTTTCTACACGGGAGCTTTTACAGCTGGCCCAAAAAGTAAAGCGAATGACGGGAAAATACAAGGTACCTCTTATCATTAATGACCGACTTGATATTGCACTGGCTGTTGAGGCGGACGGGCTTCATGTTGGTCAAGAGGATTTACCTGTTACCCTGGCCAGACGTTTTCTCGGCAAGGATAAAATCATCGGTGTTTCAGCAGAAACCGTTCAACAAGCTCAGCAAGCGGCAAAGGAAGGGGCGGACTATTTAGGTGTAGGCTCCATCTTTCCAACACAGTCAAAAAAAGATGCAACCCCCGTCTCTCTAGAGACTCTGCGTTTGATTAAGCAATCGGTTCCTCTTCCCATTGTGGCGATCGGCGGGATCTCTTTAAGTAACATCGATGGTTTAACAGATGAAGGGCTGGCAGGTGTCGCTGTGATTTCAGCAATTCTCTCAGCTGACAATCCAGAGCAAGCCGCGCGCGATTTGCTGGGAACAATGAAGCGAATAAACGCGTGATAAAATCCTCTTAAGGATTCAATAGCCATCACCCCCATGGACATTGTTACTCCATGGGGGTTTTTTTGTCTTAAGGACTATTTAGCAGCTAGTTTGCTGAAATCCCTTCAATTACGCCCATTTGGATCCCCAGATTTTCATTTCCTTAATCATTTTGTGAAGCGCTTGTCCCTTTTCAGTTAAGGAATATTCGACAGTTGCCGGTACGGTAGGGTAAATGGTTCGAATGACGATCGTATTCTTTTCTAGGTGGCGCAATGTACTTGTTAATGCTTTAGGGCTAATGCCATTGATGGCCCTTTTGAGTTCACTGAAACGACGCGTTCCTTCAAATAATTCCTTCAAGACAAGAAAGGACCATTTACCACCAATGATATTTAAAGCCTTTTCAATGGAACACTCAATGGTTTCCGTATTTAATGCCTCCACAACATCACCTCATGTATAATTTTAATATTTACTATAAAATTGATACTAAATGAGCTTGCCTTAATTATATGAAAATTATTTCAGTTCTTCAAATGATATGGACGAGACGTTATGATAGGAATACAGGGGTAATGAATGCGTTTGCTATATTTAAGGAGGAATGGGTTATGTCTAAAGTTGTTATTACAGGCGGAAGTGGTTTATTAGGGCCAGCGGTAATTCAGGAGTTTATTGATCACGGGTATGACGTTATAAATGCCGATCGTGTGAAGCCAAAAGAAGAGCTATGTCCAACGGTGATTACGGATTTGACTCAGCTTGGTGAAGTTTATGGTGTTTTAGCAGGTGCTGATGCGGTCGTTCATCTAGCAGCTATTCCGGTTGCTTATTCACATCCTAATGAGGTGACTTTTCGCAATAATGTTATGTCCACTTATAATATTTTGGAAGCAGCTGCCAATCTCGGCATTCAAAAAGCGGTCATTACATCTAGCGAATCTTCTTATGGTATTGTTTTTGCTCGTCGTCCGTTAGAGCCTCAATATGTCCCAATAGATGAAGAGCATCCAAGATTTCCACAGGATAGCTATGGCTTATCTAAGATTGTCAATGAGCAGACAGCTGAGATGATTCATCAACGGACGGGCATGCAAATTGTTTCGATGCGTTTGGGAAATGTGATTTCTCTAGCAAAATATAAAAATTTTCCTGGATTTATTTATGAACCAGAGGCGCGTAAAAATATTTTGTGGAGTTACATCGATACCCGTGATGCGGCGGTGGCTTATCGATTAGCGATTGAAACCGACGATCTAGGGTGTATAGCTCTCAATATTACGGCTGATGATTCGAGTATGGCCATTAAAAGTCGCGAGCTTATGGCTGAGTGCTATCCAAATGTTACAGACTTTAGGGAGCCTTTGGAAGGCTACGAGACACTACTAAGCAATAAGAAGGCTAAGAGCGTTCTTAATTGGCAGCCTGTTCATCAATGGCGTGATCATGTGGATATTGCGAATGTCAAATAACAGCACCGACAGATTTAAAGCAATGAAAAAGTGTTCAAGGAGTGAAACATAGATGAAGTATAGACGTTTGGGGAATAGTGGACTAAAGGTAAGTGAGATCGGTTTAGGGAGTTGGCTCACCTATGGTGAAACCGTTGATATAGACAATGCTAAAGCCATTATTCATAAGGCTTATGAATCCGGTATTAACTTTTTTGATACAGCAAATGCCTACAACCGCGGAGAGGCAGAACGTGTGGTCGGACCAATCTTGGCAGAATTTCCTAGAGAAAGCTATGTTTTAGCGACAAAAGTTTATTTTCCAATGGGGGATGGGCCAAATGATCGAGGCCTTTCACGAAAACACATTGTCGAACAATGTGAAGCCAGTTTAAAGCGGTTGGGTGTTGACTACATCGATTTATATCAGTGCCATCGCTTTGATGAAGAGTCTCCAACTGAGGAAACATTAATGGCATTAGATGATCTCGTCCGCCAAGGAAAAATTCTTTATTACGGTGTTAGTGAGTGGACTGCGGCCCAGATTACGGATGCTGTGCATATTACGAAACAACGCAATCTGCACCCCTTGGTATCTAATCAGCCAATTTATAATATGCTTGTGCGTTATATTGAGAAGGAGGTATTGCCTGTAAGTCAGAGAGAAGGCCTTGGTCAAGTTGTCTTTTCACCACTGGCCCAAGGTATTTTGACAGGGAAATATAAGCCAGGACAACAGGTTCCTGCGGAGAGCCGAGCGGCTAATGAGCGGATTAATGGCTTGATTAAAACCTATCTGAAGGATGAGATATTGGCGCGGGTTGCACGCTTGGAAGAAATCGCTAAGAATGCGTTTGATGCTAAGCTTTCACAGCTGGCCATTGCTTGGGTGTTAAGACAGCCAGGTGTAAGCTCCGCTATTGTGGGTGCCAGCCGTCCGGCTCAAATTGAGGAGAATGTTAAAGCGACAACACTTGAACTTTCTGACGATGTGTTAGCAGAGATTGCTGGCCTCTTAAAGGAAATTGATGATTTTGTGCCTAAATGGTAAGCATAAGAGATAGTGCGGTGAACCGTGCTATCTCTTTTTTTGTACTATCAGAATGTATAACTTCGCTGGCACTCTCAAAGGAAGAATGGTATAGGTCGGGCTTTGACTTTCGCCACCTAAGCTTAGCGCCAGCCTAAGTGTGTGATGTGCAAAAAAAAATCCCATCAGGAGTACCAGCGAAGCGGTACAGGCCAAGTTTCTAAAAGGATCATAACGTACTAAATGATGCACGTTTCCGCTCCAATCCACTTGACCTGGGAATGAAGCCTCTTCCATATATGATGCTCTATACCTGGACAAGAACTGGACGACTTTGTTCGGTTTTTCTTATATTAAAAAGAGAGACAGTGTGACGTTATAAATTTTGATAGTGTAACAATAAATAACACGAATATCATAGGGCATTGCTATGGGAGTTTCCTCTCATTACCCTCTAATTAAAAAGGATCGGGTATTGCCTGTTTTTTTTTCAGTCATGAATGGGGTCGCTCCACTTTTTGAGCGTGATTTATGGATGTTAGAAGTCTGAACAAAAATGTTGACGTGTGACCGACTGGTCATTTATACTTGTAGTTACTGACCGGCAAGTCTAGAAAGTGAGGAAAAAATATGACAGATACGGCTTCACATACAGAACAAAATTTCAAAAGAGCACCTATTGTCATGATCATGTTGATCGGCGCGTTTGTTGGCTTATTAAATGAGACGCTTCTCACCACAGCGCTCCCGCATATCATGGCTGCCTTTAATATTACAGAAAATACGGTGCAATGGCTGACGACGGCTTACTTATTAACCAATGGGATTATGATTCCTATCAGTGCCTTTTTAATCGTGAAATTTTCAACCCGCAGGCTTTTTATAACATCTATGGTGTTATTTACCCTTGGTACATTAATTGCTGCGCTCTCCCAATCCTTTGAAGTTCTACTTTTGGGAAGAATTGTGCAGGCGGCTGGGTCCGGTGTTATGATGCCCTTGATGATGAACGTCTTTCTAACGATTTTCCCTGAAGAGAAAAGGGGAGCAGCAATGGGGCTGTCTGGCATTGTCATCGCCTTTGCTCCAGCTATCGGGCCATCGTTATCAGGATGGTTGGTAGAGAATTATGCATGGCGCTCTCTTTTCTATGTCGTTTTACCTATTGCTATTATCGTTGTGATTCTTGCCATTGTTTATATGAAAAATGTTATTCCATTGACACGGCCCAAAATTGATATCTTATCGATTTTACTCTCTTCCGTAGGCTTTGGCGGCCTTCTGTATGGCTTTAGTAATGCAGGGAATAAAGGCTGGGGGAGTCCCTATGTTTACATCAGCTTGATCGTTGGTGGCATTGTATTAATGTTCTTTATCTGGCGCCAACTTGCGATGAAACAGCCTTTATTGGAGTTTAAAGTCTTTAAAATCGGTGTGTTCTCTCTAACTATTTGCCTTGGTATGGTCGTTATGATGTCCTTAATCGGGGCTGAAACCATACTCCCTATTTATATGCAAAATATGCGTAATTTTACAGCGTTTGATTCAGGATTAATGCTGTTGCCTGGTGCGATTGTCATGGGCATCATGTCTCCAGTTACAGGAATGGTTTTTGATAAGATTGGTGCAAGATGGCTGGCTGTCATTGGATTAGCTATAGTCGCCCTTGGCACGCTTCCCTTTGCATTTCTAGATCAATCGACGTCATTTGCCTTTTTATCTGTCATGTATGCCATCCGGATGTTTGGTTTATCGATGGCGATGATGCCAATCTTTACTGCAGGATTAAATCAATTGCCACAGAGCATGCATCCACATGGAACTGCGATGTTAAATACGCTCCAACAAGTAGCGGGCTCGATTGGAACAGCGGTACTATTTACAATTATGAGTAATGTATCAAAGCATCAGCTAAGTGACGCCAAAGCCTCGGGAGCGATTCCTAATCCGATTGAAGCGAGCATTCATGGTGTGAATATCTCGTTCATTGTTGTCACCTGTTTGGCAGTTGTTGCTTTAGTCATGGCCTTCTTCCTTAAAAATCCAAAGAAACAAGGGAAGGATTCGAAAGAACAAAAAGTTGTCCCTGTAACTGAAAATTAGTTGAAAAGTGATCACATCCCTTCATACCATTGAAGGGATGTTTTCTTTACCATGAGAAGTTGGAGAGAAAAGCCAAAAGTAAGGCCTCCCTACTAAAATGCTTATGTCGAGTCGAAGATTGTCGATAAAAAAATCAATAAATTCACTCATTATGAAAGGGTTTTCTTCATTAAATATAGAAGTAGTTTTACAAAACTTACTAAGGAGGTTTTTGTATGGTATTACCAGCTTTATCCATCTCGGAACGATTAGCAGAGTTTCTTAAAGGGAAAAAGAAAATGTATATCAATGGTCAATGGGTAGAATCGGCAACTGGTAAAACATTTGAAACCTTAAACCCTGCAACGGGAGAGGTCCTTGCTGAAGTGTATGAAGCCGGAGAAGAAGACGTGAATCGGGCCGTTGAGGCCGCTCGCTATGCCTTCGACGAGGGAGAATGGTCGCGACTTGGTACAGCGGATCGCAGTCGGCTGATCTATAAGCTTGCTGATCTCATGGAAGAGCACAAGGAAGAGCTTGCGCAGCTCGATACATTGGATAATGGTAAACCCATACGTGAAACAACCGCTGCGGATGTCCCGCTTGCCATCGAGCATTTCCGCTATTACGCTGGATGGGCAACAAAAATTGTTGGGCAAACCATCCCAGTTCAAGGTGACTTTTTTACTTATACAAGACATGAGCCCGTTGGCGTTGTCGGGCAAATCATTCCCTGGAATTTTCCACTTTTAATGGCAGCTTGGAAGCTTGGTGCCGCCCTTGCCTCTGGGTGTACAGTTGTTCTAAAGCCTGCCGAGCAAACTCCGTTATCAGCATTATACTTAGCACAACTGGCTGAAGAAGCAGGATTCCCTAAAGGTGTATTAAATGTATTGCCTGGATATGGTGAAACGGCTGGTGCTCCATTAGTTCAACATCCGCTAGTAAATAAAATTGCTTTTACCGGTTCTACTGAAGTTGGAAAGTCAATCATGGCTGAGGCCTCGAAATCTCTCAAACGGGTCACTTTGGAATTAGGCGGAAAGTCACCAAACATCATTCTCCCAGATGCGGATATGACTCGGGCAATACCGGGAGCACTGTCAGGCATTATGTTCAACCAAGGTCAGGTATGTTGTGCAGGCTCTCGGCTATTCATCCAAAAGAAATCGTTTGATAATGTTCTGGCAGATCTGGTTTCTCACTCTCAATCTATTAAACAGGGCGAAGGGTTGAATCAAGAGACAGAGATGGGACCGCTGGTTTCAAAAGAACAACAAAATCGTGTCATAAGTTATATCAATAAAGGCAAAGAAGAGGGGGCTGAACTGTTAACAGGGGGTAAATTTACTGAACAAGGTTATTTTGTAGAGCCAACAGTCTTTGCTGATGTTGATGATCGTATGACCATTGCTAAGGAAGAGATTTTCGGTCCAGTAGTGGCAGCGATGCCCTTTGAAGATTTAGATGAAGTGATTGAGCGGGCCAATCGAACAAATTATGGTTTGGCAGCGGGACTTTGGACGGAGAACGTGAAATCGGCTCATTATGTTGCCAAACGTATAAAAGCAGGAACAGTTTGGGTTAATTGCTACAATGTTTTTGATGCGGCAGCCCCATTTGGAGGCTATAAAGAGTCAGGAATGGGACGAGAAATGGGCTCTTACGCTTTGAACAATTATAATGAAGTCAAAACCGTTTGGATCAATATGGGTGAATAAGCACTGACCCAAACCCCAAAATCCCAAAATGCTTTACAAATGTCCAGACCTTTTATAAGGTGAATTGTGATCACTATAAAAAAGCGCCGGCAGTCATTCTACTGTCGGCGCTTTTGACTTAACAAAAACGATCGTCTGAGCTTGGTACTTTCATGCCAAATAATGGACGGATATAAAGGGCTGTGTACGAACCGAGCATCGCAAAGATCAACCAGACCCAACCGTGCAGGCTGAAGGAAGCTATGCCACTGAAATAGGCCCCGATATTACAGCCAAAGGCAATCCGTGCTCCATATCCCATTAAGATACCACCAATAAGTGCGCTTGCGATGAGCTTACCGGACATTTTTGTAAAGAAAAATAATCCACCTATTGTCGCTGCGATAAACGCTCCAATAATCACGCCAAAGTCCATTATTGACGTAGAGTCGGCAAAAACAGACTGGTGAAGCGCAGCGGTTTTACCTTGCCAATAAATCCAATGTTCTGGATGCATACCGAGTGCCTGGCTGATTTGCGATCCCCATAGTGCAAAAGCAGATGTGACTCCCCATGGCGAATTTCTTGTCATCAGCGTAAGCGCATTAAGAACGGCAAGAACAATGCCACCGACCATCATTGGCCAAGATCCGCGTAGGATGCGTGCAATCCCATGACTCGTTGGAAGGGGCGCCATTTTTGGAGAATGACGTTTTCTTTCGACAGCAAGGCTGATGAAAAAGATGGCAGCGAAAATGATCATCTGAATGACCCAGCCACCAAAATACCCTAGTCCTGTTGATGTAGCAAAAGAAAAAGGTTTAAAGGCGGGGAGATCATTCATCCAGAAGTTCCAATGCAATGCCCCAATAACGGAACCGATGACAAAGCCAATAATCGTAATATAATTCTCACTTTTGCCTCCACCAATATGGTAAAGTGTTCCTGATGCACAGCCTTCTCCCATTTGCATACCGATACCGAAAAGAAAGGAGCCGACAACAACACTGACGCCTACTGGTGAAACAGAAGCTGTTGGCGTCCCTCCGAAAAAGGAATAGCCGGTGCTGAGAATAATTGCAAACAAAGTACTTGCAACCGCAAGCATCACCATTTGTGCCCGAATGCCTTCCCCATTACCAACTGCTAAAAAGCGTCTAAAAGCAGATGTGAAGCCAAATCTTGAATGAAATAAAGCAAATCCAAGAGCAAGGCCAAGCCATAATTGTACGCCTAGGCTTGTGCCGCCATAATGAAAGGCCAGGATATCTATGAGTATAGCTAAAATAAGACCAAGACCGATCAATAAAGATTGAGGTCTGCCTAGTTTTTTTACTAGACCTTCTAACTTAGAAGTGGAAGAACCGTTTAAATTAGCTGTAGTCAACTAAAACACCTCATTTCTTATGTTTTTACTAGGAATTAATAAAGTCGACATTTAATGTACCACCATTAACAGGTGACGTCAATGGTTTTGCTGATTTTTGCGATAGCTTAACGCGTAGTCAGCATATGAAATAGGAGGAGCTGAGCGAATTCCTTTTTGCCTTTATATAAGTTTGGTACAATCAATGTTAAGTCCTTAGACAGGTTAGGGTGACAATATTGTCACTCTGTTTTTATTATGGTAAATGAGAAAGGAGAATGTTTTAAATGACGACGCAACAACAAGCGACCCCTGAGTTCAAAAGAGGTTTGATTGTCGCTGTTTTAATCTCAGGTGCCTTTGTTGCTATTTTGAATCAAACATTGCTGGCGACCGCCCTTCCTCATATAATGAAGGATTTAAGTCTAGACAATACAACGGTTCAGTGGTTACAAACAGTTTTTCTATTAGTCAATGGGATTATGATTCCCATTACGGCATTTTTGATCGGGAGTTTTTCAACGCGTAAGCTGTTTTTAACAGCTATCGCTTTGTTTGGGATTGGTACATTGATCTGTGCGGTGGCTCCTAATTTTGGCTTCTTGATCGTTGGACGCATTATTCAGGCATCGGGGGCAGGGATTATCATGCCACTTATGCAGACAATCTTTTTCGCCATCTTCCCTATCGAAAAACGCGGGGCAGCAATGGGGATGTTCGGCTTGGTTATTGCCTTTGCTCCAGCGATAGGTCCGACATTATCAGGATGGATCGTTACGAATCATTCATGGAGAGTGCTGTTTTACATTGTTCTTCCTATTGCAATTTTGGATTTTATTTTTGCCTTTTTTATTTTAAAGAATGTGACAAAGCTGACATATCCAAAACTCGATATTTTTTCTATTATATTATCGACAATAGGTTTCGGCGGGCTATTGTACGGATTTAGTACTGCGGGAACAAAAGGATGGGGAGACATCGAAGTCATTGTGACGCTGGCTGTCGGTGCCGTTGCGCTAATCCTATTTATCATCCGTCAATTGAAATTGCAACAGCCTATCCTTGAATTTAGAGTATTTAAGTATGGGACCTTCACTTTAACAACAGCTATTGGTATGATCGTTTTCTTAGTGATGATTTCAGGGGCGACTATTCTTCCTCTTTATATGCAGGATATGCTAGGCTATTCGCCGCTTAAATCAGGTGTGATGTTGCTCCCAGGTGCTATTGTGATGGGCGTTTTATCTCCGATCACAGGAAGAATCTTTGATAAAATAGGTGCGCGTTGGCTGGCGCTTGTCGGACTAATTATTACGACTATCACAACCTTTACCTTTACGAATCTATCAGCACATACTTCTTATACTTATTTGGCAACCATGTGGGCGATTCGCATGTTTGGTATAGCGATGGTCATGATGCCAGTTACAACAGCCGGTCTCAATCAATTGCCGCAAAAGCTCATCCCACATGGAACAGCGATGAATAATACGATGCGGCAAGTGGCAGGTTCTATTGGTACGGCGCTTATGTTCACCATTATGGCCAACACAGCATTAGATGTTAAAACACACGGTATTCAAGGGATAATCCACGGTGTGAATGTCGCATTTTTTGTCGCAGCATGTATCTGTATTATTGGCATTGCACTATCCTTCTTCATTAAAAAAACACGTCGCGTGGCGGAGTAACAGCAGATTAAATGAAGTGTTAGACTTTCTAATGAAGCATTCATTAGAAAGTCTATTTTTTGATCATTAAGAGACCTGATTTATTCATACCTGCAAAGAAAACGAGGTTTAAGTACAAAACCATACTTTTCATTCCTTTATTAGGAAAAGGACGGCGTTATACTGCGATGAAGAAATAAAAATAATTAGGCACTGTGCGATCACCTGTTTTTGGGCATACTCCACCCTTGGTGCCTAAAAAAGTTTTAAAAGCTCTTTCCTGAAAGGGAGTTTTCTATTTGCCCTCTGAAGTCAGGCATGGCATCAGCAGGTGATTTCCGCTCCTGGCACTCGCTTTCCGCGGGCGGTCTNTCTCGCGCCATACGCTCCAATCACTCGAGTTTTAATGCTTGAATGCGTTGAAGTATGTCCCAAAAAAACGTTTGATACACGAAACTGGAAGAACATTTGAAGTACAAAGATCGCCCTGACTTTACTCATTTGCTGGCCACTTTAATGATCCTTGTCCGTATGGGTTGGATTGGCATATTCTTTTGTCCCTCTGGAAAGCAATGCGTACGAAGCCAGTAGGTTGTACGCCAGCAGGCTTAAGCATCATTCTTACCTCATTAACTTGGAAGGAATGGCTGCACATTCTATCAAAGTTAAAACCATTCTTACTTCCTTGATGTAATTTTCCATCGTTCCTCTTTTCTGATAAGCGCGGACAATCGCCTTCGGTGAAAAAGCATCCATAGGTTTGTCACAAAGAAAGAATGGGTGAAAAACAATTCTCCAGCCGGCCGAACGGATTGGACAATCACATTTCGCGGTTTAGCCCATGACCGCGCTTGATAGTCCATCTCTTCATAATGCATTTCCGTCTTTGATACATCGGACGGCATTGAGTTAGGGTGTAGCTCTTTTGCGAGACTTTGTAAACTGGCGTTGGACTTCATTCGAGTGAACAAAGTAATGCCTTTCATCCTTTAGTTTGAGATGTTGAATCAAAGTTTGGGAGAAATCCACTTTTTCGTCGCATTCTCGGAAAATGAACTCACCGGTATCGGAGGAAAGTAATCCTCCATCATTTGACAATTTCATTTGGCGATTGAAATCAAGCGTTATTTGCGGTAAAGGAGCCAATATAAGAATCCTTTCCGGTGGTTATTTTGTGGTGATTTAACCTTATCAGAAATGGATTCTTTTTTCATTTATTTGATGCGTTGAAATACAGAATAAACCACTTGATAGATAAACCTTTTTACTGTGTTTTGGGAACTTCTATGAATAGTCTAGGTATAACTTTTCGTTGCTACCTTTTAGGGATAAGCTAATGGCATGTGTTAAAAGGTCTACATCTTCTGTTTCATTGAGGGAGAATTTGTTATTTTACCTCAGCTTTTTGTTACGCTCAGCCCTGGATTCGGAAGCCTGCCCCGCGGTTTTGTTCTCTTTTCGGAAAATTCAAGCATTATTTGTTATTTCGCCCGAGGCTTTTGTTAACAGGGCAGGACTTTTGTTCCTTTGAAACTGGCTTTTGTTAACTTGCCTCAGCCTTTTGTTGCACGCAGACTCTGATTCGGAAACTTACACCGGGGATTCGTTCTCTATTCGGAAACTTCAAGCATTATTTGTTAATTTAGTCGAGACTTTCGTTAAAAGGGGCTGGTCTTTCGTTAAGTTGTAATGCTTTTTGTTACGCCCACCCCTGGATTCGGAAACTTGAATCCCGGATTTGCTCGCTATTTGTTCACTTCGCGTTTTATTTGTTATTTTTGCTGAGGCATTTGTTAAAATGCCTACGGTTTTTGTTCAAAGATCAGAAAGTATAAAATTTCTGGTCACGAGACCGGTGCGCGATTCCGCTCCAGGCCGCTCGCTTTCCGCGGGGAAGCGGTAAGCCTCCTCGCGCCTTCTTACTGGTAAGGTCTTACCGATCTCCCACTTCCCGCAGGAGTCTTTTAGTCTCTGCATCATGAGTCAGCGGCGCCCGAGGAACACATGATTTTAGAGTGTTCCGAATCTCGAGCCTTGCGCTCCATTCCACTTGACCAGGCAATGAAGCCTAGTTCATATTGGATGATGCCCTATACTAAGGACAAAGACCGGGCATGCTTTTCGCCCGGTTTTTCTTATCTTTTCGGAAACTTCAAGCATTATTTGTTATTTCGCCCGAGGCTTTTGTTAAAAGGAGCTGGACTTTTGTTGCATTGAAACTGGCTTTTGTTCTCTTGCCTCGCCCTTTGTCGCGCTCGCGTCTTGATTCGGAAGCCTGTCTTCAGCTTTGGTCTTCAAATTGATAGGTCTCTCAAATAGATATTAAGAATAAGTGTAGCAGTGAGACATGCTGGAAGTGAGGAAATATCTTATTGTTTTAAATTTTAAAAAATGGGTCAGACGTGGTGATATCTATCCACTGTTCTAAAGTACAAAGTTTCGTTAAAATGGTGATGAAGCTTCTAATAGAATGAAGTTTAAATGCCACATTAAGAGGAAATATAAACAATACAATAAAAATAAAAGGAATGACAAGCGCCTTGATCAGAATGATGACCGATAAGGGAGAAATCCATCAGCCTGTGAATATCGGGGATGTGATGGCAGATAGCAGTGACAATCAGTGGGTTTGGGTAGATTTCTCTTTACCGACTGAAGCGGACATACGCTTATTAAGTGAAGTGTTTCACTTTCACCCACTGGCCATTGAGGATTGTCTGCATTTTCTACAGCGACCAAAACTGGATTATTATGATGGCTATAACTTTTATGTCTTGCATTCTCTAAACCAAGAAACATTAGGGGCAGAAGAAGTAGATCTCTTTGTTTCCGAGCGTTTTCTGGTTTCATTCCATCATGATCCTGTAGTCGAAATTGATGAGGTTTGGAATAGTATTCTCGTTTCTAAAAAGGTCGATTCCCCAGCACAATTGCTATATCATATTTTGGATAAAATCGTCGATATGTATTTTCCTGCAGCTTATAATATTGAAGACGCACTGAATGACTTAGAAGACAAGTTAGAAGAACGTATTAAGGGGGATCTCATTGATCAAATCTTTGACATGCGTAAGGATTTAATCAAATTGCGACGCTCCTTTCAATCCACGCGTGAGCTGGTGTACAGAATGCTGAATTCTGAGCGGCTCAAAGAAGTGACAGAGCGCAAGGTTTATTTTAATGATATCTATGATCATCTTATCCGGCTGACAGAAATCGTTGACTCAAGCCGTGAAATGACGGCAGATATGCGTGATAGCTATTTTTCTCTCAACTCTAATCGCATGAATTCCATTATGATGACGTTGACCGTCATTTCTTCTATTTTTATCCCACTGACCTTTATCGTTGGTGTGTATGGCATGAATTTTGATAACATGCCAGAGCTTCACTGGCATTATGGGTATTACGGCGTGATGGTGATCATGCTGGCGATTGGGGTAGGGATGGTCGCATGGTTTATTAAAAAAGGCTGGTTTAAATCATAAACAGACACCAAACAGCTTATTATCCGATCTGGAGGTAAAGTGCTCGGTGTCTTTTAGCACAAGGAGGATTACACTTCAGCGGTGAAATGATAATGGCCTGATGCCAGGGTGAAGAGTGCACGCCCATTCTCATATCCTTTTATACGAATGGCGGAAATATCCTGCAGGCTGTGTGCTTTTTCGTAAACGGATTGTAGCGATTTAGCAGGAAGGGAAACCGTGCAATGACAATTGACAGGAATGCGGACTTCCAGCTGAAAATGGGTGTTGCTCAGCCATTCCCATTTAACGCTCATAAGGCCACTCACAAGTCTATGCTGAGCCGATACGCGTTTCAGTTCCTTTTCAAGATAAGGTGCTAAAGTGATATGAGTGGTTCCCGTTATTGGATTCAATTCATAAGTAATGCCTGCAAGGCCTTTGTAGAACCATTCTTCAATATGCCCCAGCATAAAGTGATTTTGGGAGGTGCCAACAACGGGGCCATCCCATGCCTCAGTTAAGCTCGTTGCCCCGTTCAGAATTTGAAATCCATAGCTAGGGTGGTCTGTTTTTTGTGTCATTTTATAAATGATATCGGATCTTCCGTATTGTCTAAGCGTCGCTAAAACAAAACGAAAGCCGATATCTCCGGCAGTGGTATGATAGTCATGCTTAAGAATGTCTTGAACCAAGTGTTGAAAAACATGCTTTTGATTGGCTTTGTCAACTAAACCAAGGGCAAGCGGCATTGCCTGTGAGGTTTGACTGCCTGTTCCATATTGATGGGTGTTGGGATGATAAAAATGGTCATTAAATTGCTGCTTTATTTGCTTGGCAGTGTTTTGATAATAACGTGAATCCTCTCTTTGCCCCAATAGATCAGCAATTTGCTGAAAAAGCTGGACTACATGATACAGCATAGCAGTTTCTGGTAGTGCAACAGGGGTGTTTTGTGAAAAGCCAGGCCGCTCTTTCCCGACATCATACCAATCGCCTAACCCGTCTTGAATGATAAAATTGTCAGCTTTCGCTGTTAAATAGTCAATATATTTCTTCATTCCTTGGTAATGCTGCTTTAAAATTTGGGTTGTTCCGTAAATCTGATACAGGCGCCATGGTATGATGATATAAGTGGCTCCCCACGAGACAGAATGACGGAAGATATCCCATGGTTTTTTAAAAGCCACATACTCCGGGGCAATTGTTGGTATCATGCCATTATCAAGCTGACTATCGCTTATATCTGCAATGATTTTTTCAAGCAGCGGCTGGAGGGAGAAATTGTACATCAAAGACGGTCCCATTAAATGGACTTGTTCTAGCCAGCCAAGCTTCTCCCGATGCGGACAGTCGGTTAAGACGCTCTTCATATTGCTTACCATTGCCCAGTTAATCAGTTGATGGGTCTGGTTTATAAGTGTATTCGAACTCGAAAAGTCGCCAATTTTTTGTATATCTGGATAAATGATTTGTCCATGAACGTCAAGAAGCTGGGCCTGTTCATTTGATTTATCCTGTAACTCCTTAGGGATTGCCCCTTCAATCTGTAAGAAGCGAAACCCATAGTAGCTGAACCGTGGTTCCCAAACTTCTATTGTCTCACCTCTTAAAACATAATTAAATGTATAGGGAGCCCCACTCGCTTGTTGGTTGACCGTTCCGTCTTTATTTAATAATTCACCCGGACTTAGCTTGATGGTTTCCCCGCGCTTCCCCTTGACTTTAATCCTGACCCACCCCGAAAAATTTTGTCCAAAATCGATGATAAACACATGAGGTAAGGGCTCAGACACATTAACAGGCTTTAGGGTCTGCATTACTTTTAAAGGTGGATGTTTTTGGGCGGATAATTTGCCAAGCGGGGCTTGAACCTCGGTAGCCTTTTGCCATTTAGAATGCAGTGTGAAGCCAGGTTTGTCCCATCCGTCTTGCTCCAAACGCGCATCGTAATCCTCTCCGCCGTAAATACAGGAGAACGTTATCGGCCCCTGACTTGTCATCCATTCTCGATCACTGGTAATGGTATCAAAGCTACCATCCTTATACTCAATCTCTAGTTGAACGCGACATTTTGGTAAGCCAAAGGAATTTTTAAACTTAGTGTAGCGCCCGCCTGTTACATTATAAAAACCATTGCCTAATAAAACTCCTAGCACATTTTCATGGACTTGAAGCTGGGCGGTCACGTCATAGACTGAATAAAGACAAGTCTTATCATAATTTGTCCAGCCGGTGTCTAACACCCTTTCTCCCACTTTATTTCCATTTAATCGGAGCTCATAGTGTCCTAAACCGCATATATAAACCCGTGCCTTTTTGATGTCTTTTTTGACAGTGAAAGTCTGTCTAAACAAAGGCATCGCGGAACTGGAGCTGCCAATGCTTTGGGTGCTATGGCCTATCCATTGGCTGGTCCAATCCTCGGGGCAAAGGAGGCCCATTTCCCACCATGAAATAGGACTTTCCGATTGTTGCTGCTTTTGATCCCATGTTTGAACCTTCCAATAATAACGCTGACGGGACTGAAGTGTGGGGCCGCAATAAGTGATCCCGACATTTCGATTTGAACGGACCAGTCCAGTATCCCAGATCTCTCCAATATCCGCAGCGAGGTTTTGGCGTGTCTCGGATACAAGGATACGATAGGCGGTTTGGATAGTTCCTCTTTCCTCAGCTTCTGCAAAATCCCAGTGAAAGGTGGGAAGCAAGTTATCTATTCCTAAAGGCTGAATTTGTCCATCTACAAATATATTTTTTACCTTCAAATGCTCAGCTCCTTGCTTTTATTCTCACGCTTACTTAGTTAGTTAAAGAATAACACGCTTTGCTTGAGGCAAATATTCTTAAATTTTAAGAGTTTTAATTAAAAATAATCACTATTCACGACCTTAGTGGAAATTTAACATGGAGAGTGAAAGAGAAACGGTTAGATAGTGGGCAAGACTTTTTGAAAGCGGATTAATTTGAAGGGTAAAGGGTGAGGTGTATGAACGTAGAGCAATTACGGCACAGTTTTACGAAGGCTGATCCAAGATTTGGACCCGTTCCTTTTTGGTGGTGGAGTGCAGAAGAAATTACACCTGAACGTGTCCGTTGGCAATTGAAGAAGTTTAGAGAGGGTGGCTTGCGTAATATCGGTATCATCAATATTGCTCCGACTGGACCGCAGTATGGCAGTGTAAGTGATCAGCCGGCCTATTTTAGTGAGGCATGGTGGGAGATGTTTGAGGTGGCCTTGCGCGAGGCAGAGCGTCTAGGCATGCGGCTGTGGTTTTATGATCAAATTGGCTTTTCTGGTGCTAATTTTCCAGCACGCATTGTATCGGAGCATCCCGAATACTCAGGTTATGTTTTGAGAAGATTTCGGCAAGAAGAGGTCATTCCTGAAGGGGCTGATTTCTTAGGGCACATAGGGGATTATACCTATGTTGCGATGCGCCAAGGATTCAATTGGCTTGATGCAAGGGCAACGCATCTCTTATTAGATAAAATCCATGGTGAATTTGAACGGCGCTTTCCTTATGACCTAGGCAAAACCATTGCAGGGAGCTTTCAAGATGAGTTACCTCCATTGCCATTATGGACGAAGGAAATGCCAGAATTATATCAAGAGCGTTATCAGGATGATTTGCTTGCCAAATTGCCTTGTCTATTTGAAGAGCTGGAAGGCTTTTCGGAAGTAAGGAGACGGGTCTATAAAATTGCAGCGGAGTTAGCAGAAAAAGCATTTTTTATTCCCATTTCAGAGTGGCATGAAAAACACCATATGCTGATTGGGTGTGATCAGGCGGGACCAGCTAGAAAAGTTGATCCCCACGGAGCTCAGCGCCTCTACTTGAATTATTTTCGAACCCATCGCTGGTATAGCTCACCGGGGGCTGATATGGATGGCGAGATCAAACCCCATTCTTCGATGGTTCATCTACATGGTGGTAAGCGTGTATGGCTGGAAGCCTTTCATTCCAGTGGCTGGGGCGGGACACTGGAAGAGACGATGCATTGGCTTATTCCATGGTTTCAGGCTGGAGCGACTTTATATAGTCCCCATGCGGTATACTACAGTACGCGTGGTGGATGGTGGGAATGGGCACCACCAGATACGGGATGGCGACAGCCTTATTTTGAGCATTATTCAGTATTTGCAGATACAGTCAGTCGAGTCTGTGCTTTATTGAGTGAGGGCGATCATGTAGCTGACATTGCTATTCATTATCCTTCTTATGCAGCCAGTGGCTGGATGTCATTAAGCGATGGCACAAGCGCCGAGCATCCGATGCTGATTGCCAATCGATTGCCTAATGATGAACTTAAACATATTGAGAAGGTCTATAAATCGTTGACAGGGCGCTGGAATCGCAGAGAACTAACGGCAACTGGGGCACTTCGGCAAACACAAAGAGATTTCGATATCGTTGATGATTCGGCTCTTGTTAAAGCGGCGGTTGCTGGAAAGCGACTGCATATTGCAGGCGAGCAGTTCGCTGTTCTTCTCCTTTGCGGGACGACGATTATGGAGGAAGAAGCGCTCGATAAAGTACAGGCATGGATTCAGCAGGGAGGTCTTGTCATTGCCATTGAAGTCCCCGAGGCTCAGCAAACACTTGCGGGTGTTCATTATGTTAACTCCGCTGAGGCAGCGGTTGAGGTGATTGAAGGCCAGCTTCCGAAGCGAATTGAAGGGGGCGGGATGGCACTTCAGCGCCACGTGGAGGATGCTGACATTTTTCTGTTGCTCCCAGAACACGGAGAATTGCTCAATATGCATCAGCCAGCTGTACCGGGGAAGACACTGCAGAAAAGTACGGTGTATCGCTTAAGAACGTCTGGTGCCCCTGAGCTATGGGATCCTGTAACGGGCAAAAAGCTATCTCTTGATTACACACGGGATGGGGATTGGATAGAAGTGGAGGTTCCTTTTCATTCTTGGCCAGCAGCGCTGATTGTGTGTGCATGGGACACAAAGAAGCAATCAAGAGTGCAAGAAGATCTAGTGAGCCAGTTTTTGAATAGCGGAAAAGTGCAATTACTCCCCGATGATCAATGGCGTGTCCTGGCTATTTCAACGTTAGATAATCGGTATGGTGATTTTGATTTACATGGAAGGAATGCCTTTATGCCAATCGAACGCCGAATGGTAAAGGTGAAGCAGGAAACGTTCGCTTCTCAAGGCTTGAAGGAAGCATGGTTTCAGCTAGAGACAGAGGATGCCTCTTGGAAGGAGCGGCTTTGGAGTGAGGCGGCTTACTGGATGGCCTGTCACGGCAAGCACTTTGAGGAATCAGCGGCTTGGCCTGTCATTTATAGTCACACACTAGGAGATCAAGCGTTTAAGACGTGGGCGGGGCGGATGGGACGCGTTCCGCGAAGATTCCTTAACTTAGGGGAGGTTGAGAAGGGGGCCTCAGTTTGTGTCAGAACACATGTGATTGCTCCTAAAGAAGGACGGTATTGGATGCGTGTTGAATCAAACGCCAAGGTGACTGGAACAGTGAATCAACAAGCGATTCAATGGCAGGGAGGTCCTGAAGAACAAACGGCATGGATAGAGCTTGAACAAGGTGAAAATGAACTGATTTTAGTAGCGGAAGCCATTATCACGGGCTTAATTCGAGCTGGAGTAGAAGTCAATAGAATTGAAAGAGCGCCTTTACCAAAATGGTTACATGTCAAACATCCGCATGCTCAATCAGCGATAACAACCTCTCTTTATTATGATGGGGAGCAGCCTATCAAAAATGTGCGGATGGTGTTCGCTGCTAGAGGGCGGGTTGCTCTGTACGTTAATGGCAACAAGGTGACGGAGCATGGTGACTTTAATCCGTATATACGTCAGGGGCAAGAGGAAGTTGATGTTACCGGCTTGTGGCATAAAGGGGACAACGTCATTCGCTTTGAATTGCCAGAGGGTGAAGGAGAAGTGTTTGCTGACGGCGTTATTGAATACGCCGACGGTGAGACGTCTATATTTTGTACAACCGAAGCCTGGAAAGATGAACAAGGCGGCGCTTCTAAAGTGCTTCATGAGGCGGTCTTGCAATTTGCAGAAACAGAATCCTTATGGATGACCTCTCGTCCTCATCCCTTACCTGATGTGGGTTGGCTGATGCCTCATTCTGTTCCAGATCCCAAACCATTACCCTTTATCTATCAACCCAACCAATTGGGACAGGCTGTATGGTTAAGGCTGCCTATGCCTGTTGGCACAAAGAAAATCAAGATAGGCTGTAAAGGAGATCTGCGAATGTGGATTGATGGGAACGAGGTCGCAGTGCAGCATGGCGAGGCGACGTTCCCGGCTCAGAAAGCAGGAGCACTGGCCACTGTCCGTGTAGAGCCGAAGGGTCCTTATGCAGAGGCTGATGTTTTAAATGCTCCCATTCGTTTTGAGACGACTTATAGTCGAGGAGAATTAGGGGACTGGCGCACACAGCTGTGTTTACCTCATCATAGTGGCGCTGTAGAGTACGTGACGACATTCGAACTGTCGGAAGCAGCCCAAGTAGCGATTGATCTTGGTCATGTTAGAGGCACGGCAGAGCTATGGGTTGATGATGAGGCGTTGGGAATACGCGTCTGGAGACCTTATATTTTCACAGCAACTCAGGTCCTTAAAGAAGGACGTCATCAGCTACGGATTAGAGTGACCAATACGTTGGGGACGCATTATGAAGTCGGTCGCCCCAGTCATGTGGTTGGAGGGGAACCGTTATATTGGAATGAGAGCAATACCTCGGGAACCCCTCAGCAATTTGCTTCAGGAGGTCTTTTTGGACCAGTAAAGTTAATGAAGATGACACCATAATGAAAAAGAAAGGATGAGGCGGGTGAGTAATAAGTTTCCTACACTTTTATATGGGGGAGATTACAACCCTGAGCAATGGCCGAAAGAGATTTGGGATGAGGATATGCGCCTCTTTAAACTCGCTAATATTAATATTGCAACGATTAATGTGTTTACATGGGCGCTGAATCAACCGGATGAGGCAACCTATAATTTTGATTGGTTAGAAGAGATTATCGATAAGCTTTATGCTAATGGCATCCATGTTTGTTTGGCGACTGGTACAGCGGCACATCCGGCGTGGATGGCCAAACGCTATCCAGACGTGTTAAGTGTTGATTTTGAAGGGCGTAAGCGAAAATTTGGTTTTCGTCATAATAGCTGTCCGAATAGCCCGACCTACCAACTTTATTCAAAACGCTTAGTAGAGAACCTTGCTAAGCGTTTTGGGGATCATCCAGCTGTCATGCTATGGCATGTCAACAATGAGATGGGCTGTCAATGCTATTGTGAGCGCTGTGAGCGTGAATTTAGAAAATGGCTGCAGAAGCGGTATGGGTCTTTAGATGAACTGAATCAGGCATGGAATACACGCTTTTGGGGGCATACTTTCTATGATTGGGATGAAATTGTCCTGCCGAACTTGTTAAGTGAGCATATTGATAGAGACGATCCCAATCAAACGGTCTTTCAAGGTATTTCACTCGATTATTATCGCTTCAATTCAGACTGTGTGCTGGAGCGCTATTTGGATGAATATCACATCCTTAGAGAGATTACACCGGATATCCCGATCACAACTAACTATCATGGTCATGCAACCTACCAACCTCTTGATTATTTTAAATGGAGTAACTATGTCGATATTGTTGCCTGGGATAATTACCCGGCTTTTGATACGCCCATCAGCACAACGGCATTTCGTTTAGATTTGATGAGAGGAATGAAGCAGGGGGCTCCTTTTTTGATCATGGAGCAAACCCCTAGCCAGCAAAATTGGCAGCCCTATAACTCGTTAAAACGTCCAGGGGTGATGAGATTATGGAGCTATCAAGCACTGGCAAGGGGAGCAGATGCCATTCTCTTTTTCCAACTGCGTCGGTCTATCGGTGCTTCTGAAAAATTTCATGGTGCGGTCATTGAACATGCAGGGCATGAGCATACCCGGGTTTTTAGTGAAGTTTCCGAATTAGGCAAGGAGTTACAAACCTTGGGCAGCACGTTTATCCACTCTAGAATTCATGCGAAAGTAGCCATCATGTTTGATTGGGAAAACTGGTGGGCGGTGGACTTATCAAGTGGCCCAAGCGATCAGTTGAATTACGTTGCTGAAGTCCAAAAATATTACAATGCCTTTTATTCTCAAAATATCCCGGTAGATATTATTCACTCTGAATCCAATCTTAGTGATTATGATCTTGTTGTTGCTCCAGTCCTTTATATGGTTAGAGCTGGGGTCGCTCAAAGTCTTGAAGCCTTTGTTGCAGGTGGTGGGACTTTGGTTACAACATTTTTTAGCGGGATTGTTGATGAACATGATCGCGTGATCCTCGGTGGTTATCCAGGTGAGCTCAGAAAGCTATTAGGGATTTGGGTAGAAGAGATTGATGCGCTTTTTCCTGAGCAATCTAATCAAATGAGAATGGTTAAAGCAGTCAACGGTTTACAGTCAGCCTATAATTGTGGGATCCTATGTGATCTTCTTCATACTGAAACGGCTGAGGTGATGGCGGAATATGGGCAAGACTTTTATAAAGGCATGCCATGCTTCACGCGAAATTCATTTGGAGCAGGCGAAGCGTGGTATGTGGCGACAAGCCCTGAAGCGGCCTTTCTCGAACATTTTGTTCAGCATCTATGTGATAGCCGGGACATTCGGCCAGTCATGGAGGTTCCTGAAGGTGTTGAAGTTACCTGCCGCTCAAAAGCAAGCAAGGACTATATTTTCTTACTCAATCATGCCGATGAAATAAAACATATTGATTTAGGCGATAAATGCTACAAAGAATGGATCAATGGAGAGACAGTAAAATCTGAGCTTTATCTTCCTTCTAAAGGGGTTATGATCCTTGAGGAAGTTCAGATACATTGAGGGAGGCTGGAAAATGAACGAGGATCGATTACTAGCTACGTACCTAGTAGAAACCCCCTATTCTCTCAATTATGCTGCTGAAAAAATTGCTGGGGAGCAATCGACAGGCACCTTTGTTACCGTCCCCGGTGAAACCCACGCATTAAAAGAGAGGCATAGGGCACAAATCGTTAAGGTGACGCCACTAGAGGATGTCACCCACCCGAGTTTACCTGGAGGAAAAATCCCCTCCCATCATGATGGGGTGTACCATCGCGGGGAGGTGGTCATTGCATTTCCAGTCTGTAACTTCGGTATCTCTCTGCCCAATATCTTAGCAACAGTAGCTGGCAATCTCTTTGAATTGCAAGAGTTAACAGGAATCAGATTGATAGATCTTGAGTTTCCTAGAGGTTTTAGCGAGGGGTATAAAGGACCTAGATATGGGGTAGCGGGAACGCGAAAGCTCATAGGTGTCTATCGTCGTCCGATTATTGGGACGATTATCAAACCGAGTGTTGGCCTCACTTTAGAGGCCTTGCAGCAGCTTGTTTATGAGCTAGCCACGTCGGGATTAGATTTTATCAAGGATGATGAACTCAATGCGAATCCGCCTTATGCCCCGTTAGAAAAAAAGGTGAAGGCAGTTATGGAGGCGATTCATAGAGCTGCCGATAAAACAGGGAAAAAGGTCATGTATGCTTTTAATATTACAGGTGATATCGATCAGCTAAGAGCCCATCATGATTGCGTTGTGAGTGCAGGCGGTAATTGCGTTATGGTCAGTATCAATAGCATAGGTCTTTCTGGCTTGAGCTATCTTAGCAGGTTTAGTGAGGTCCCCATTCATGGGCATCGGAATCAGTGGGGGATGTACACCCGTGCTCCTTTCTTAGGCATGGACTTCAATGTCTATCAAAAGCTATGTCGGCTTGCTGGGGCTGACCATCTTCATGTGAATGGACTTAATAGCAAATTTTACGAGAGCAATGCTTCAGTTGTTCACTCTATCCAGTCGACCTTGAAGCCATTCTTAGGAGGCTATGAGACGATGCCTGTCATTTCTTCTGGTCAATGGGCAGGAACTGTTCAAGAAACCTACAGCAATATAAAATCGATTGATGTGATGCATTTGGCAGGGGGGGGAATATTGGCTCATCCTAATGGTGTGGCAGCAGGATGTGAGAGTATGAAATATGCATGGGAGGCTGCGACTCAAGGAATTGAGTTACATCATTATGCAGAAAAATATCCAGTGCTGCAAGCAGCTATAGACCATTTTTCGACTAAATAGTGGGTTGAAATGTTCCAAGAATCTAAAAATTGAACACTTATATCTTAAATATAGACAATTTCGCAGCGTGTTTAATCAGTCGTACAATAAATATAGTGAAAGTTCAAAAATAAGTCAGACCACTTCTTTTGAAAGGGGAGAGTGCGCCTTGAAGCCGAAAGTGCAAGATACGAGATTACCCATATATTCTGTTTCTAAGCCTTCTGTTTGGAAGCGCTTAAGAAAACAGGCCTCTCCACAACTCTTCGTGATCGTAGGGCTCATCGTTCTCTTTATTTTTCAATATCTGCCGATGTTCGGTATATTGATGGCCTTTAAAGACTATTCGATAACAGATGGAATCTCAGGCATTTTTACAAGTCATTGGGTGGGATTTAAATATTTTATTCAGTTTTTTCATGACTATCAATTTAAAACGATTGTAACGAATACCTTAGCTATAAGCTTTTTAAAGTTGATTTTTACTTTCCCGATTCCTATTATTCTTGCACTCATGCTGAATGAAGTTCGTATCAGTGTTGTCAAAAGGATTGTACAGACAACCAGCTATTTTCCTCATTTTATTTCTTGGGTTGTTGTTGCGGGTCTTGCTTCTGTCTTTTTATCTACTGACACAGGATTATTTAACGATTTTCTCATGAAATTAGGGATTATTCATCATCCGATCGACTTTCTCTCAGATCCTCATCATTTTTGGGGGCTTGCGGTTGGGACCGCGATGTGGAAGGAAACGGGCTGGTGGACGATTATTTTTCTAGCCGCTGTAAGTGGCATCGATCCAACCTTGTATGAAGCAGCACAGATTGATGGGGCTGGTCGCTTAAAACGGATCTGGCATATCACACTTCCTGCTATACGAGGCACCATTGTGGTTGTGCTTATTTTAGCCATTGGCAGTTTGCTTGGCGGCGGTTTAGTGGGCTCCAATTTTGAGCAATCGTTCCTTTTGGGTAATTCAGTTAACTCGGGACGATCAGAGATATTACAAACGTACGCTTTTCAAATGGGACTTGCTCAAGGACGTTATTCCTATGCGACAGCTATCGACCTCTTACAGTCTGTGATATCGGTCATCTTGATCTTTGGAAGCAACTGGATTGCTAAAAAGACAACGAAAACGGGCTTATTTTAACAGTTAGAAAGGAGGTCCATTATGAAACGAAGGACATTAGAAGATTATCTTGTAGATGGTATTAACTACTTTCTATTAGCGCTTATTTTTATCGCTACTTTTTATCCCTTTTACTATTTGATTGTGATTTCTTTTAATAATGGATTAGATTCATCTCTCGGAGGCATTTATTTTTGGCCGAGGCATTTCACGCTGGTCAATTACAAAACGCTCGTCACCGATCCTTCTTGGATCCTAGCATTTTTTGTTAGCGTCGCTCGAACCGTTGTAGGCACATTTCTTGGCGTAGGCTTTACAAGTCTTGTCGCTTATGGCTTAGCTTATAAACAGCTCATGTTTAAAAAAGTGTATTTTGCTATCTTTATTATTGGTATGTATGTTTCGGGAGGCATTATCCCTCTATATGTCATTCTTAGACAGATTCATTTATTGAATACATTTTGGGTGTATGTTCTGCCTTCTATGTTAAACATCTTCTTACTTTTTATCGCGATTTCCTTTTTTCGAGAAATTCCCTCAGAATTGGAGGAATCTGCACGAATAGATGGTGCAAGTGAACTGAGAATTTTTTTGAAGATTATCCTGCCCATCTCTAAGCCTGTATTAGCGACGATGGCTCTATTTATTGGAGTCACACAATGGAATTCGTGGCTCGATTCCGCCTATTATGTACAAAATGAGCATCTTAGAACACTGACCTATAAAATGATCCAGGTCATTAATCAGGCCTCTATTCCTACAAATATTCAGGGACCAGGTGCCGAATATGCAGCCAAAGTTGCCCAAGCCACGCCTTTTTCACTTGAGGTTACGGCCATGGTAGTATCGATTATTCCCATCATCTGTGTCTATCCATTTTTGCAGAAATATTTTGTCAAAGGTGCAATGATTGGGGCCGTAAAAGGTTAAAGGTTAAAACGCTATTCATCGTTTACTAGAAGCCCAGATGCTTTTAGTAAACGATTGATTAGATGAATAAATATTAAGGGAGGATTTTACATGAAAAGAAAACTGCGCATGCGCCTTAACTTGTTGGCTATCATTATTGTTGCTTTATCTCTTTTGGTTGCTTGTGACAGCGGTAACAAAACGTCAAAGTCAGCCTCTGATAATGCTTCAAGTTCTAAAAAATCATCAGATGGGACACAGACACTTTCCATATTTGTAGATCAAAGCTATTGGCCATTAGATAAATGGAAAGGAGAAATTCCTGAAGAAATCACAAAAGAAACAGGGATAAAGCTTAAAGTCCAGGTTGCTACCGACAGTCAGCAATTGCCATTGATGATCTCCTCTGGGGATTTACCCGATTTGGTTTTCACCTCTGATCATTTTCAGCAGATGTCAGATCCTAAGATCTCTTATACTTGGGATGAACTCATTAAGAAATATAATGTAAAGGATTTTAATATTGATCCATTGGCAAGAGTGCTTAATCAGGCGAGTGATGGCAAGCTTTACTCTGTAAAGAATGGCTTTACTAATCCTGAAGAATTTAAGTCCACACCTAAGGCGCTTGGCAACGTACCTGCGCTTTCCATACGAACAGATATTATGAAAGAGCTTGGCAATCCAAAACTAGAGTCTCTTGATGATTTGGTAAATCTTTTAAAAGAAGTGAAAGCAAAATATCCAAAAATGACCCCGTTGGTCTTAAGCCCAGTCGCTCTTAGTCACTATTTTCGTGTAAATTTTGGCGTAGGCTACCAAGGGTTCACGAAGGTTGATGGTAAAGCAGCCTACTATATTGCTGATCCTAAGCAATACGACTATTATATGTTTATGAATAAATTGTATCGTGAGGGTCTGATTTCTGCAGAGAATTTTACTTGGAAGGATGCAAATAAAGATAAAGAAATGATAGAAAACGGGCAAGCCTTTGCGATTTGTAATAATACCGATATGGCGACCATTAATGCAGAGATTAAGGCGGCAGGTAAGGATTTTCAGATCGATCAAGTGCCACAGTTGTTAGGAGATAACGCGGAACTGACCACAAATAGTGCAGGTTGGTCAGGGTTATTTATTACCAAAAATGCTAAAAATCCAAAAGCTGCGATTAAATTCCTTCAATTTATGCATAGTGAAAAAGGTCAGCAGCTGGGCTTGTGGGGAATTAAAGGGAAGGACTGGACATTAGATCAACCCATTGCTGACGGCGGTTATCCTAAATTTAAGTATGATTCACAAAGTGCATCAGAGCAGAAGAAAAAAGGTGCTGTTTGGTGGGGACTTTTGGCCGACAATGGTATAAATGAACAAGTGCAACGTTACGTACCGGGAACGTCGGTCACAAAAGCGATGATGGATGCTAAAAAGTATACAAAAAATGATCCGATTTTAGGTGCGATTGATCCGCCTGTTGGTTCAGAAGAGCAGGTGACTAAAGCCAACTTAGATAATATGATTCAAAATGAAGAAGCTAAAATCTACTTAGCCAATTCAGCTTCAGCAGCGAAAAAAGCCTATAACAATATGATGAAAACAGCAAAGCAAATTGGTTTAACGAAACTAGATAACTATGCGAATAGCCAATATAATAAGCTGATAGACGAGTATAATAAGGTCAAGAACTAAATAAGAGACGCAAATCAAGGCATAAAAAACTAAAATTTTGGGAGGTCTATTGATCTACCAAAATTTTAGTGCTTCTATCAGAAGCATCATGTTGTTATTATCAGGGTAAAGAGAAGCAGTAAATGGCGAATTTCTTAAAGTAGGGATATGGATGGGTAGATGGGTGCGATGGTTGAAGGAGAAAAGGACCAAGATAACAGGACGAATTTTACCAAAAATGATAATTGGTTATATCTTTCTTGTCTTTATACCTGTTGTGTTGTTTGGGGTGATTCTTTATGAGCGCTCCTACAACAATATTATGCAAAATTATTCACAGTCTAATCAAAGCCTAATCAATCAAGCAGCGAATAACTTACGGATTGGCTTGGCTCAAGTGAATTCGATTTACTCTTTATTTCAGTACAATCCCAGTGTCACTGGCTATCTGAATGGTCAATATCAGACTGTTTCCAATCAAGTATACACCTATCTTAAAAATATCCGCCCTATGCTGACCTTTGCTTATTCAGGTGACAAGGCGATTGAATCTATTAAGCTCTTTAAAATGAAGAAAAATGTTTTCCCGATTGAAAATGAGATTGAAGATATGGATGCCATTCATTCTCCAGCCATTAAGAGGCTTGTTACAGGATTAAAGGTGGGGCAGGGCGAGTGGCGTCCAAGCCCAAAGGGCAATCAAAGGCAATTACCTCAACTTACCTACTATAAGAAAATCTATAATGACATATATACAGAAGAGCTTGCTGTCATGCAAGTGACTTTTAATGATAATCTCTTAAACAAATTTTTGAAGGCGGTTAACGTTAACCATGACTCCCATGTTCTAATTGTTGCAAATGGCAAGCCTATATATAAAAGCACGAAGTTTCCTTTCACTAACCAAGAGGTAAAGACAGTGATGCATCAACTGCATGCCTCTAAGCAGCCCAATTGGATTTGGAAGCAAAAAGAATTACTTGTTAACTCATTAAATCTGGAAGATTTGCATCTTAACATCTACTTTTTTAGCCCCACTGACCAAGTGTTTAAGGACATCCGCCAAAAGGCGTTTATCTATGGTTTTGTCTTTCTCATGCTTCTTGGCTTATTATCGAGTATTTATTATATGATAGCATCGGTGTTAACCAAGCGGGTGCTCAATCTTGCGAGACATATGCGTAAAGTAGATGAAAATAAACTGAGTATCTATAAAGGGGATAAAGGAAACGACGAAATCGGATTTTTAACCGAGTCTTATAATGCGCTGATTCAGAGAATCGACGAATTAATTAATAAAGTCCATCGTGCTGAGCTTAGGAAGAAAGAAGCAGATTATCTCGTTTTACAAGCGCAGGTGAATCCCCATTTTTTATATAATACGTTGGAAGCGATTCGAATGCTTGCAGAAATGAATGATGATCATGAAGTGGTTGAAGCCATGTATACGTTGAGTAAGCTATTAAGATATAGTTTATCCTCAGGCGGAAATATTACAACCCTTGAGAAAGAGATAGAGAATATCAGAGATTATCTCAAGATTCATAAGCTGCGCATGATGGATCGTCTCCAATATGAGATCGTCATAGATGCAGCTATCCATGAGGTGCACTGTCCTCGTTTTATCTTACAGCCGTTAGTAGAAAATTGTATTCATCATGGGCTTTCAACTTTAAGAAAACCAGGTCAAATTAAAGTGATGATTACAGAAAAAGGGGAAGACCTGAAAATAGAAATAGCAGATAACGGGAAGGGGATCACAGAGGAGCGGCTGGCGGTGATTCATGGGGTGATGAACAATACACTGGAGAGAAGCTTGCTCGAAACGAAGCATACTGGATTGGGAATATACAATGTAAGTGAAAGGGTAAAGGCGTATTTTGGGGTGGGGTCGACATTAGACATTGTAAGCGAACCGGGTCAAGGGACTTCCTATATCATGCTGATAAAAAGGGATAGGGGGAAAGCACATGTTGAAGCTCATGATTGTAGATGATGAACCGCTTATCGTTAGAGGTCTTAAGAAAATCATTGATAAAGGAAACACGCCCTGGACGGATATTGTAAGTGCTGGGGATGGTGTAGATGCCTTAGAAAAGCTCAATTCCTTTAAGCCAGATCTCTTAATTACCGATATTCAGATGCCAGAGATGAATGGCTTTGAATTAATTCATGAGGTTCGCGGTCGTGGGCTGTGTGAAAACTTTGTGATTTTAACAGGCTATGATGAAAAGATGTATTTACATCAAGCGATTCGCTGCCGGACGCTCGATTATCTATTAAAACCTGTTAATAAGACGGAGCTGTTTAATATTCTTTCAAATGTCTCTATCGATTTATTAAGGGAGACAAAGCATCACCATCAGACAGTGCCATTAAAAGAATCCCATATTCTAAAGATTGAAAGCGCGAACATCTCTAAAAATATTAAAAAGATTATTGCTCATATTGATGAACACTATGATCAAGATTTGTCCTTAGATCAGATTGCTGATTATGTGTATTTGCATCCAAATTATATTAGCTCGCTCTTTAAAAAGGAAACAGGCCTTACCTTTATTCAATATTTACATTTGTATCGCATCAAAAAGGCAAAAGAGCTGATGTTAAAGGAACCTGACCTTTCATTTAACGTCATTTCGGAAAAGGTAGGATATGAGAATGTGCGCCACTTTTTCAGTGTTTTTAAAAAGTATAGCGGCGTTACTCCAGGCGATTTTAGAGCGCATTATAAGTACACCTTGCATTATGAATGATGATGAAATGAATCTGCTTAAAGGAGAAAACAATGGAACTGAAATTTTATTCACCAGCGAAAGCATGGACAGAAGCACTGCCCATTGGTAATGGGCGTTTAGGCGCAATGGTTTTTGGGAGAGTGGAGGATGAAATCCTACAATTGAACGAGGATACCTTATGGTCTGGACAGCCGACAAGCTGGGAATGCCCCGACGCTAAGGCGCATTTGGAGACATTGCGACACCTCATAAAGAAAGGACGCTATCAGGAGGCAGATAAGTATAGCAAACATTTAATGGGTCCCTATACAGAATCATTTATGCCTTTCGGGGAATTGCGACTTCGCTTCGAACATGGCAATCTCTATCAATCCTATACCCGCAGACTCGATTTAGATAAAGGCATGAGTCAAGTGAATTATCGCATTGGCAATGTCGATTATACGAGGGAAATCTGGGCCTCTTATCCTGATCAAGTCATTGTCCTCCATCTCAAAGCAAGTGAAAAAGGGTGTCTATCCTTTCATGCCACATTAGATAGCTTGCTTAGACATAAAACGAAACAGAAGGAGAAGAGTTTCGTCGTGCAGGGCCAAGCGCCTCTTTATTCTGCCCCTAATCATCAACCGATCGGAAATCCTATCCGATATGATGATCCGAAGGCCTCTCAAGCGTTGCAATTTGCCGGTGCGCTGACTGCCAAGACTGTGGATGGCACATTACATGTTGACCAGGATGGGCTACATGTCATCGAGGCGACTGAGGCGGTCTTGTTTTTCAGTGCAGCTACAAATTTTCAGTCATTTAATTGCCCACCAAAAGCCTCTGATAAGCGGCCAGTGCTGCTTGCCTGTCATCACCTTAAAATAGCGCTAGGCACCCCCTATCAAGTTTTGCGTGAGAGACATTTATCTGATTATCAATCCCTGTATCATCGCGTGACATTACATTTAGGGGAGAGTGCTGGAGGAGAAGAGTTAGCCACAAATGAACGTTTACAGCACTATGGAGCCAGTGATCCTAAGCTCATAGAATTACTTTTTCAATATGGGCGCTATTTGATGATTGCCAGTTCACGGCAAGGAACGCAGCCAGCGCATTTACAAGGTTTGTGGAATAAGGAAACACGACCTCCATGGAGCAGTAACTATACTTTGAATATTAATACACCAATGAATTATTGGTTAACAGAAAGCTGTCACTTGGAGGAATGTCATGCTCCGTTTTTAGATTTTATAGGGCATCTAGCTGAAAATGGCAAAAGGACGGCGGAAATTTACGGGGTCAAGGGATGGATGGTGCATCACTGCACGGATATTTGGTGTCAGACTGCCCCGAGCGGTGGATATGGGGACGGGGATGCAGTTTGGGCCATTTGGCCGGTTGGGAGTGCCTGGTTGTCTCAACATTTATGGGAGCACTATGCCTTTAGTAAAAATGAATCCTTTCTTCGAGAAAAGGCCTATCCCATAATGAGAGCGGCAGCCGAATTCTGTTTGGATTGGCTCATTGAAGGGGAGGACGGCTATTTGGTCACAGCCCCAGCAACCTCTCCAGAAAATTTATTTATAGCCGAAGAAGGCCCTGCGGCCATTAGTCAAGCAACGACTATGGACATGTCTGTCATTTGGGATCTCTTTACCAATTGTATTGAAGCGGCACAAATATTAAAGGTAGACGAAGCGATGGTCGCTCAACTACAAAAAGCAAAATCACGGCTTCATCCAATGAGGATTGGCAAATATGGACAACTTCAAGAGTGGTTTCAGGATTTTGAGGAAGCCGATCCCCAGCATCGTCATATGGCGCATATGTTTGCTGTCCTGCCAGGACGTCAAATTACCAAGGATGAGACACCGGAATTTTATGAAGCGGCAAAATCGACGCTTAATCGTCGTGGAGATGAAGGAACGGGTTGGAGTTTGGCCTGGAAGATCGGGCTATGGGCGCGCTTGGGAGATGGAAACCGCGCTTTTAAGCTTTTGTCAAAATTGCTCATGCTGGTCACTGAAAATAAGGAAGCTTTTCATAAAGGGGGGTTGTATCCTAATTTATTTGATGCCCACCCTCCCTTCCAGATCGATGGGAATTTTGGGGTGACTGCAGGAATCGCCGAGCTCCTCCTACAATCTCATGAAGGCTTTCTGCGTTTATTACCCGCTCTCCCTGAAGCATGGCCTTCTGGAAATGTAAAGGGCTTAAGAGCGCGCGAGGGATTTGAAGTGACTATAAAATGGGACAATCATCAGCTTGTTCAAGCAGAGATTCTTTCTCATGCGGGAGAAATCTGTCGTGTCTATAGCCAATGCCCACTTAGAGTAGAAACCAATGGAAAAGTGCTGCAGACGAATCGGGACAGCAAAGGAAGAGTAGTGTTTCAAACAGAGAAGGGCGAGCGATACTTCCTGACATAATTTGTTCAATCTACTATAAACTAGCGATCTTTAAAATGAACATCTCATGCTTAGATTTGTTCATTTTTTTTTAATCAGGATCATGGGAGAATAGCATTGCGAGCGCTTACTTATTGAAGATAGGATGAGGAAATATGAGTGATCAAAAAGCAGCTTTTTTCGAAGAGGGAATGCCAAGGCCATTACTTGCCTTTTATGGCGATGATTTTACAGGATCAACCGATGTCATGGAGGCCCTTACTTGTGGGGGAATGCCAACGGTTCTTTTCTTAAAGCCTCCTTCCAGCGATCTTCTCAAAAAAGCCTTTCCACATATTCAAGCCTTTGGGATTGCCGGTGTCAGTCGGTCATTGTCACCAGAAGAGATGGAACAGGAACTTTTAGAAGCCTTTTCTTTCATCCAAGCCTCCCAAGCCCGTGTTTGCCACTATAAAATCTGTTCCACCTTCGATTCATCACCAGAGGTTGGAAGTATAGGAAGAGCGATCGATATCGCCTTAAAATGCTTTTCAGAGCAACGCTTTATTCCAATTGTTGCAGGTGTACCTGCTTTAAAACGCTATACGCTATTTGGACATCATTTTGCTACGTTGAATCAAGAAACCTATCGTTTAGATCGGCATCCTATCATGTCTCAGCATCCCATGACACCCATGAAGGAGTCCGACTTAAGGCTGCATCTGTCCTATCAAACCGATTTACAGTTTTCATCCGTTAATATATTAGAATTATCGAGCGAGCTTCAGATGATAAAACAAATCGTTGATCAAAAGGTCATCAGTCACCCTATGGGACTCTTATTTGACGTGTTAGATGAAGACAGGTTAAAAAAGGTTGGTCAGTTGATATGGGAAGAGGCTGCGGATTTGGATACACCCCTTTTTGTTGTTGGGTCTTCGGGGATTGAATACGGTCTAACAGAAGCATGGCAGGCCTCTGATGCCATCCCTTTGGCAATGCCCTCATTTAATGTCACTCCATCCATTGATCCACTCCTTGTTATTTCTGGGAGCTGTTCAATGCTTACTCAAAGTCAAATTGATTATGCGCTTGACCATGGCTTTAAAGGCCTCAAGGTTTCGGGTGAGCAATGCATTGACCCGCTAACGTGCGCCGATTATTGTTTGGAGATCATTCATCAAGCGACAAAGCTGATTGAGCAAGGAAATAGCGTGGTGATATACAGCGCGCATGGTCCAGCAGATGCGAGTATTGCAAGGATAAAGCAAAGGTTAGTGTCGAGTGGTCTTAAATCCACAGATACCAGTCCGCTTATTGGACAAGCGTTAGGAAGCATGTGTCGAGAGATCCTTAGGCAAACAGGGATCGGTCGGCTTGTTGTGGCTGGTGGGGATACTTCTGGCTTTGTTTTAAAGGAACTCGAGATCTATGCGTTAGAAATGGTCACACCACTGACGCCCGGTGGCCCCTTATGTAAAGCTTACTCTGAGCATTTGACGTTCGATGGCCTTGAATTGTGTTTAAAAGGAGGCCAAGTGGGGCCGGTAGATTTTTTTCAGGTGTGTAAGAATAATGGCACGGATCAAAAGGAGAGATTGTAATGAAAACTGTAGTAGCGGTTTATACAGGTCAAGGCCTCGATGAAATGGTGAAAAAAGCATTTGCCCAACACCTCCCAAACCAGCGGTTAGTGAATATTATCGATGACAGTTTGATATATGATGTTGTGAAAGCAGGGGAGGTAACAGCCTCTGTAAAAAAAAGACTGCTTCAATATTATCAACATGCTGTTGACATGGGAGCGGATGCGATACTGAATACCTGTTCTTCGGTCGGGGAAGTTGCGGATATAGCTCGTGCATTGATTGATACACCCATCATAAAAATCGATGAACAAATGGCTCAAGAAGCGGTTGAGCATTATCAAACGATTGGTGTATTAGCAACATTACCGACAACTTTACAGCCTACCATGCGTTTGATCGAAAGACAGGCTGCAAACAGCGGAAGGAAGGTTCAGCTCATCGATGGCTTAGCCGAAGGGGCTTATGCTGCTTTAGTGAGTGGGCGTCCGGAGGAACATGATCGCTTACTATTAGCCACAGCGAGACATGTTGCTCAAAAAGCGGATGTTTTAGTCCTCGCTCAAGGCTCTATGGCAAGAATGGAGGACACACTTAGTCAAGAAACCGGTCGGCCTGTTCTATCTAGTCCAGTGAGAGGAATTCAAGAGTTAAAACGTGTAGTCACTGAGGGAAAGCGCAGGAGATAGAAAGGGATGTGTTAAAGATAATGTTTAAGCAAGCACTTACAAAAATACCATACGGTGGCGATTATAACCCAGATCAGTGGCCGAAGGATATCTGGGATGAGGACATGAGACTGTTTCAATTAGCAGGCATTGATATTGCGACAATAAATGTCTTTTCCTGGGCGCTCAATCAGCCTGATGAAAAGACGTACAGCTTTGACTGGCTGGATGAAGTCATGGATTATCTTCATAAGCATCAGATCAAGGTATGCCTAGGAACGGGTACGGCTGCACATCCCGCTTGGATGGCTAAACGTTATCCAGATGTGTTAACAGTAGATTTCGAAGGAAGGAAGAGAAAATTTGGTAGGCGTCATAATTCCTGTCCAAATAGTCCGACCTATCGGAAATATGCTAGGGAAATGGTACAGCGATTAGCAGAACGCTATAAAGCTCATCCTGCGCTTTTGCTATGGCATGTGAATAATGAATATGGTGTGCAATGCTATTGTGATCAGTGCCAAACGGCTTTTCAAGAGTGGCTGCAGCGAAAATATGGGACATTAGATGCTTTGAATACAGCCTGGAATACAAGATTCTGGGGACATATGTTTTATGACTGGGATGAAATTGTGCTGCCTAATCGATTGAGTGAGCATATTGATAGCCGGCGGCCGGAGGTGACTGTTTTTCAGGGGATCTCTTTGGATTATACTCGCTTTAATTCTGATAGCCTTTTAGATTGCTATCTTCTAGAGCGGGATGCCATAAAAGCGGTTATTCCTGAGGCGATAGTAACGACGAATTTTCAAAGCAACGGCACTTATAAGCCACTTGATTATTTTAAATGGGCAAAGGCATTGGACGTGGTCGCTTTAGACTGTTATCCGACCAATGATATGCCCATGAGTCACACAGCCATGCGTCATGATTTGATGAGAGGGCTAAAGGACGGCATGCCGTATATGTTAATGGAATCCTGCCCGAGTCAGCTTAATTGGAAGCCGCAAAATCCGCTGAAGCGGCCGGGGATTACAAAGCTATGGAGCTACCAAGCCATCGCTCATGGAGCGGATAGCGTCATGTATTTTCAACTGAGGCGTTCTATCGGAGCTTTTGAAAAATTTCACGGGGCTTTGATTGATCATGCGGGACATGAGCATACCCGCGTGTTTCGTGAAGCGGCGGAATTAGGCAAGGAATTGGAGAGGATTGGAGACAGGCTTTTGGATAGTCGCATCAAGACTAGAGTTGGCTTGCTATTTGATTGGGAAAATTGGTGGGCGATAGACTATTCAAGTGGTCCAAGTGTTGACTTGAACTATCTTAATGAAATCCAAAACTATTATGATGCGCTTTATGAACAAAACATTCAAGTGGACCTTATTGGGGTTGACACAGATTTTAGTCGTTATGATCTAATTTTGGCACCGGTATTATATATGGTTAAAGCAGGGCTAAAAGAAAAGCTTGAACAGTTTGTTGGAAGAGGAGGGACCTTTGTTACCACGTTTTTCAGCGGGATTGTCAATGAAAGTGATTTGGTAACGACAGGAGGCTATCCAGGAGAGCTCCGACACCTGCTCGGCATTTGGGTAGAGGAGATTGATGCCCTTTTTCCGGAGCAAAAGAATACGATGGTTATGGTCGAAGAGCTTGAGGGGTTTAAAGCTTCCTATGATTGTGGGCTCTTATGTGATTTAATTCACGCAGAAGGTGCAGAGGTCCTCGCTCAATATGGCCAGGATTTTTATCAGGGTATTCCTGTTCTCACCTGTAATCGCTTTGAAAAGGGTCAGGCCTGGTACGTTGGAACAAGTCCAGAACCAGAATTCTTAAAACATTTTGTTCGAAAGCTTACCCAAGAAAAACATATTTATCCCATTCTAAACGCACCTGAAAATATAGAGGTGAGTGTTCGGGAAAAGGACGGCAAGCAGTTTATGTTTCTTTTAAATCATAATAAAGAGCGTGCTCAAGTCATCCTTGACTCAGAATCTCAGGAGGATGTGCTGAGTGGTGAGGCCGTCTCTGGAAGGATAGAAATTCCTGCAAAGGGTGTACGCATTTTACAACTGCCCATTTAAGTGTAGATATTAACATGAGGTGAGCGTTAACAAAAACAGTTAGATGACGAGATGAGAAAGGTGTGAAGGCATGAAACGCCCGTCAATGATTAGACCAGGGATGTTCGGTGGCGTCATTTCCGCAGATACGCGACGTCAGGTTTTTGATTATCATAATGAAGTGATTATTGCTCATCAGGCCCCCATTGATTTTGTGTTTATTGGCGATTCCATAACGGATATGTGGGATTTGGACACCTATTTTGGAGGAAGAGGAAGGCGGATCGTTAATCGGGGGATCGGTGGCGATATGACGCCATATGTGTTACGGAGATTTCCCGCAGATGTTGTGCAGCTCCATCCTAAATATACCGTAATTAAAGTTGGGGTCAACAATACATGGGCATTAGATGCGTGGCAACAGAAGGACCTAAAAACGCCGCAAAGCATCCATGATGAAGTGGTGACGGAGACTGTTGAGATGGTGCAATTAGCCAAACAAGCAGATATTTTGCCGATTGTCTCATCTCTTCTCCCGACATGTATTGCAACCAATAAGCAGACGGCCATCCGCAATGAACTGATTCTTGATATTAATCGAAGCTTAAGGAAAAAGATGGAAGCATTAGGTGGGATATTTGTCGATGATCATTCTGCCATGACTGATCATACTGGAAAACAATTAAGGTCGGAGCTTGCTGACGATGGTCTTCATCCTAATGTGCTTGGATATACCATCATGGCTCAAGAACTTCGGGAGCAATTGAAGCGAGTGGGCATCGAAATTTAATGATTCAACAAAAGAGTGAGGGGTGGAAGTGATGACTATTGAATCTTATGTTACACCATATAAGCTTGGTCAGCCTGTCTTAGTGGGTTCGGGCCAGCCTGGCACGTTTGATGAGCGGGCGGTTGATTGCCCTTTTGTGTTTCAACATCATGACACCTTCTATATGATGTATGTCGGGTTTGATGGGGAAGGTTATCAGACTGCGCTTGCGACGAGTGATGATTTAGTGCATTGGGAACCAAAAGGATTAATTTTAAAAAGAGATGAAGGGTCAGATTGGGACGCCAAGAGCATTGCTGGAACTTGGATATTAAAAGAAAATCGAATAGATGCGCCGCCTGTTTTGAAAAAATGGGAAAATAAATATTGGCTTGTCTATCATGCCTATCCTGAAGTGGGATATGAGGAAGGGGCAGCTCAAATTGGTCTTGCCTGGACAGAGGATGAAGAGTTATTAGACTGGCATCGCATTGAAAAGCCTATTCTTATCCCCTCAGAGGGAGCAGAATGGGAACAAGCAGGGCTGTATAAAGAGTGTTTAATTGAACATGAAGGAACCTTTTACCTCTTTTATAATGCCAAAAATCAAAAGGAGAAATGGATAGAGCAGACGGGTGTTGCCTTTTCTAATGATTTGATTCATTGGGACCGCTATAAGCACAATCCAATCCTTCCCGTAACCGAAGGAGCGTGGGATAGCAAATTTGCCAGCGACCCTTGTGTGCTCAAAAATGGTGAAGAATGGGCGATGTTTTACTTCGGATATGACTACAAAAAAGCGCAGGAAGGGCTAGCACTATCGAAAGACCTTTTGCATTGGACAAAATACCCCGAGCCAATCCTTCGAGTTGGAGAAGAAGGCGAGATCGATGCGGTATTCGCTCACAAACCAGCAGTCATCACCCATAATGGGGTGCTGTATCACTTTTATTGTTCTTGTAGAAGGTCCAAAGAGGGGGATCGCACACGCAATTTTGGCAATGAGTTTCGCACCATCACTGTCGCTGCCTCACACGATGTGTTTAATAAAAATAGTACCTTAAAATAAGGTTGAGTGAAGAGGCCGGGACAAAACTCAGTAAATTAAGAGTGGTACCTACCAAAATGATATGCTCCCCTTACGGTAGACAGATTAAAAAACAAAAATCTGTTTTACCGTAAGGGGAGTTTTTCTGTGTCTA
>NZ_BMIR01000021.1 GCF_014642655.1 Pullulanibacillus camelliae | reverse complement strand
AACGATTAAACGGCCTTAGCCCTATGGAATATAGAACTAAAGCCGCTTAAAACTCGTTTTATTATTTTCACTGTCTACTTGACAGGGGGCACTTCAAAAATTGGTAGGTACCACTCTTTTGAATTAAAAAGTATAAAATTCTGTTTGTCATCGGAATTGGCAATATTGATGTCCGCTACAGAACGCTCGCTTTCCTCATGCCCACACGATGTGGGAAGGGTCGGCGTTGTCACAGGACGTGACGTTTTTAGCCGATCGTCCTTAGCGGCCTCAGCTAATTTTGGAGTGATCTATTTGTGCTCCAAAGTGGATCTTCGGATACGTGCTGTTCCCGAAGGAGCCTCGCCTCTTTCGCTCCAATCCACTTGAAAACCGACGATGCTTTTGATATTAAAAACCTTTTTTAGTAGCTAAGCAAGACTGAGCCTTCTTGCCTTTAAAAAGTTCTAAAAATAAGTTCGCAGAAAGGATACCTTCTGATAAAGTTAAAGTATCCCTAAATTACGCATCGATGAAGAAGCACCCCTTATCACGTATAATTAAAAGTGACGTAGAGTCAGTTTTTGGATTTCTGAAGGCGAATTTGCGTTTTACTCGCATGTCCGTTATGGGACAAAAAGAAAAGAGAAAATGAATTAGGCTTTGCGTTTATGGCAGTGAACTTAAGAAAGTACACTGCCAAAACGCTAAATATAACGATTGATGAATAATTCAACTAAAAAAGGTTCCCATCATCCAAAAATAGATAACGGGAACCTTTTTTCATTTACTTTGACTAGTTATGTTCCAGCCTCAATGACTGCCTGCTTTTCTTTATGAGAAAGTTTTACCACCGAGTGTGAGACTTGTGGTCTTTTTATCGCCGTTACGATAATAGTCAATCTTCACGGTTTGCCCGACTTTAAGCTTAGTGTATAGGTAGGTTGAGAAGTCGACATAATCTTTGATCTTTTGGCTATTGACAGCCACAATAACGTCACCTTCTTTTAAGCCAGCTTTACCTGCAGGAGAATTGGAGCTGATTTGTGAAACGACGAGACCAGACGTAACAGTCTTTGGCAGATTGAGTTGTTGAATATTGCCAGCGACTTCAGAAAGATCTACCAGTCCGATCCCCATGTAAGGACGCTCGACTTTTCCTGTTTTTTCAAGCTGGTTAATCACAGGGATAGCAACATCAATTGGAATGGCAAAGCCAATGCCCTCTGTGTCGGTTTCAGCAATCTTTAAAGAATTGATGCCGACAACCTGACCTTGGATATTGACAAGGGCACCACCACTATTTCCTGGGTTGATGGCTGCATCCGTTTGGATGACCTGTGCATTGTATTGCACTTGCCCCCCTTGGGTATCAACCGTGCGTTCAATCATTCGGTTGTTGGAGCTGACGATACCTTGGGTGACTGAACCTGAGAAGCCTAGAGGATTGCCAATGGCAATAACCGGTTCGCCTCTTTTAAGCGCGCTTGATTGTCCAAACGAAGCGACTTTATTGACCTTATCGCTAGGAATCCTGATTACAGCCAAATCGTAAAGAGAATCCTCACCAAGTAATTTTCCTGTTACCTTTGTATTGTTATCAAATTGAACTTCTAGCTTATCGGCACCAGAAACAACATGATTATTGGTGACGACATAAGCATATTGACCACTCTTTTTATAAATAATGCCTGAGCCCATTCCGGCCTCTTGAAGCGTATCACTCTGTAAAAAGTTTGTGCCGTCACTTTGCTTTTGCATATTAATGACTGCAACAACTGCAGGGGATACTTTATCGACAGCGGATTCTACACTGTCCGTGCTGTTCTTAATCGTCAAGTTTTCTGTGTGGTGATTTTGACTGTTGCTTGTTGCATCCGTTGTTGGGATGCCGCTGACCTGGCTTGAATCATTAGAGCCAGGGAGTAGATTATGTTTTGCTAAATACGGTGAGGCAATAAAAAAGACGACGATCGCAACGAGTGCCCCAAGCAAGCCTGAAATGAACCAACCGCTACGCGCATAGCGTGGTGAGCGACTGGGCTTTTTGTTAGACCCATCATTATCATTACTATAGTATCCCATTTTAAAACACCCGCCTTATGAAATTTTTCTATCTTAAGTATAGCGATAGAATCGACTGAATAAGGGATTGTGTGACAATTTTCAAAATGTCTGTGATAAGTACATCGCTTTAGCCTTTTTAAGATGCCACTTCACATGCTATAACCATTTATGCTTCATTCCCAGCTACCCCCTAAAATAAACTTAAACCTTTTTTATTAAAATCTCATTAACTTTTTCGCTTGCCTCAAAGGGTGTAAGTGTTATTTCTGGAATAGATCTATGCACTAAAGGGATACTAAGAAAAATTATTATGGCACTCAAATCGCCCGTATAAGGGAGGATATTTGCGTGGGTCGTAGATTGAGAGCGAATAGCCACCAAAAAAATAATGAGAATGAGCTAACAGAGCACTCAGAAAAGCGGATCAGTAATGTACTAGCGGAAAATATAAGTACTTTAAAAGCATTATACAGTGATTGCTATGATGTTGTTTTTCGCTCTTTTCTTATCGGTGAAATGCTTCAAGCTGAGCTTGTATTCATCGATAATATGGTCGATAGGGAACAATTAGACACTCAGGTGCTCGATGTTTTAATGACCTGCAAGGATAGCACATTAGTCAATATACAGAACATTATAAATGAAAGCCTTCCTGTCGCCTCCGTCGAGCCCATTGAAACCATTAAACAATGTGTGGATGATATTTCGTTAGGTAATCCCATTCTCTTTATTAATGGCTCACAAGAGGCTATTCGTATTGGATTAAACAAGCTGCAAAACAGTCAAATTACAGATCCTGAAAATGAACCCGTTATTCAGGGACCAAAGTACGGCTTTAATGAATCCTTGCAGACCAATGCCTCATTATTACGTCAGAGAATTCGAGCGCCAGAATTAAAAATGGTACTGTTAGAAACGGGGCGATATACCAAAACCCAGGTGGTTGTGACCTATATGGCTTCCGTTGCCGATCACGCACTTGTTGAAGAAGTCATGGATCGTTTGAAACGAATTGAAATGGATGGGGTCCTAGAGAGTGGTTATATTGCTGAGATGATTGAAGATAGTCCACTTTCACCTTTTCCGCAGATTAAATCAACTGAACGTGTTGATGTCGTTGCGGCAAATCTGCTTGAAGGCCGCTTAGCAATCATTGTTGACGGGACACCTACAGTAATGATTGCCCCGGTTTCACTGATTTCATTTATTCAGGCGGCTGATGATTATTATAATCGCTGGCTCTTTGGTTCAAGCTTTCGCTTTTTGCGCATTAGTTCTTTATTTCTTTCGCTTGTTTTACCCGCTCTATATGTCGCCTTAACTACATTGCATCAAGAGATGATTCCATCTGATCTATTAGTCAGTATCGCTTCTTCCCATGAGCTGATTCCATTCCCTACCTTGGTTGAAGCAGTCATTATGCAGCTTATTTTTGAAATTTTACGTGAAGCGGGTCTTAGATTGCCTCGACAGGTAGGGTCGGCTGTGACAATAGTTGGCGCTCTCGTTGTAGGAGAAGCTGCTGTAACAGCGGGCTTTGTTTCGACGACAATGGTAATTGTCACCGCAATATCTGGTATTACATCGTTTACTGCTCCCGCTTATTCTTTGGAAATGGCCATCAGAATCCTTCGCTTTGTATTAATCCTTTTGGGGGGCTTTCTTGGTTTATTAGGGGTGGTATTTGGGTTGATTGGTATCGCGATCCATTTATCGTCGCTTCGCTCTCTAGGTGTACCTTATCTCACCCCCATTGCACCTGCTAATCTGAGTGAGTGGAAGGATGCCTGGATACGCTCTCCTTGGTGGAAGCTGAATCGCCGTCCGCGTTTGACAGGAAGATGGAATAAGTATCGGCAAGCAAAACATCAAAAGCCTGCTAATAAAAAAAGGGGGGAATGAAAAATGGACATCCAAAGGAACGTGACCCAAATATCTGTTTTTCAAATTGCTTTGCTGCTTGCTATGGCAATGAATAGTACAGCCATTTTAACTGCTCCTGCCATCACGGTGCAATATGCACAAAGGGATCTCTGGCTTTCACCGCTTTTCTCCTCTGTCTCAGGTATTATTGTTCTTTTCTTGGCCATTCATTTAAATCGCCGGTTTCCGGGCATGACGGTAATTCAGTATAGTGAATACTGCATTGGCAAATGGCCTGGAAAGATCATATCTGGAATCTTTCTGCTCGTTGTACTGCACATTGGCAGCATTATCGTTAGGGAGTATGCTGAATTTGTTAAGGGAATGTTTCTTGATGAAACGCCACTGCTGGTGATTATATGTGGCATGGTTATACTGTCTACCTATGCGACCCGATCCGGAATTGAGGTGATTGGGCGTTTGGCCCAGCTTTTTGTTCCAGGAGTCATGCTGACATGGGTTATTCTCCTGTTGTTAACGATTCCTGACTGGGATGTTATGAATATCTTTCCTGCCTTCGATGGCGGGATCTTGCCCGCCATTCGTGGAAGTATCACCCCTCAGGGCTGGTTTAGTGAAATGTTTTTGTTATCGTTTTTGTTGCCTCATCTGAAAAAGAATAGTCCTATTAAAAAATGGATGATTATTATGGTAGTGTTTGCAGCTATTAATTTATCCATTTTAAATATCATTAGCCTGTTTGTTTTTGGCAACCTTGTCCCCACCCTCACTTATCCCGTTATGTCGCTGATTCGATATGTTAATATTGCTGATTTTCTTCAGCATATTGATGCACTGTTATTAATCATTTGGGTGATTGGTGTTTTCCTTAAAATTGTCTTATTTCAATACTGTATTGCGTCAGGCTGTGCGCAATGGTTAAACGTAGAAAAATTCCGGCCTTTGGTATTACCATTAGGCTTTTTGATGGTTTTATTCAGTCTTTGGAGTGCCTCAAGTATGCAGGATTTATCAGCTTATTTAAAGGATACGAGTTTTTTCTACGCCATGATATTTTTTTTGATCTATCCACTCGGTCTATTTCTTATTGCCATTGTACGAAAGCCGAAGATAAGGAGGGATTAACCTCTGATGCAAAAGTACATAAGGTGGTTCACTAGTTTTTGTTTATTAGGGCTATTGGCGGGGTGTTGGGATCAAACGGAGATTGATCAATTAGCTATCATTTCAGCTGTCGGCATAGATTTAACGGCTGACAATAAAATCAAGCTTTCAGCTGAAATCGCTGTACCGAAGAACGCTTCTGCTGGACAGGAATCAAGTGCAGGGGGGCAAAGTGGTGGCAGCCAAAAAATGGTGCGCTCCGCGATTGGAGAAGATTTCAATGATGCGCTTAATCATTTACAAAGTGTAGTACCCCGAAGACTATTTTGGGGACAAGTCAATATTCTCGTGATTGGGGATAAGCTGGCCAAAGCCGGTATGTTAAATCAGCTCTCTTTCTTTAGTGGTCAAAAAGAAGCAAGATTGACGCTCTATCCTTTTATAACGAAAGGGGACGCAGTAGATATCTTGGTAAAAACTTTTCCGTTGGAAACAGACCTCTCAGATCTTATGAGTAATCAATCTAAAATTCAATTTAAAAGGCGAATCACCTTTAACAAAATGCTCCAGAACTTTAATAGTGTATCAGAAGCAATGAGTCTGCCATGGGTGCTTTATGATAAGAAAAACGGTGTACCTTATATTGGTGGCAGAGCTATTTTTAAAAACGGGAAATTCATAGGAGCTGCCAATATGAGGGAAACAGAGGGAATTGCTTGGGTACGGAATGAGATAAAGCATAAAGTGACCAGTGTAAAGGTAGATCATGGCAAAGGGGCGGGATTAAATTTAACCTATTCTAAAACCACATTGAGGCCAAAAATAGCGGGTGATCAATGGGAAATGCATATCGATGTACAAGGAGAGGAAGACATCATTGAAAGTTCATTGGGAAAAGAAATCATGGAGCCGAAAACGATTGACCGCATTCAGAAAAAGGCAGTCATGCAAATAAAAAGTAACATCGATGAAGTGATGAAAAAGGCTCAAAATCAATGGAGTGCAGATATTTTTGGGTTTGATGAAGTCTACTACAGAAAATACCCCAACCTATGGGAAACGCATAAAAAGAATTGGAATACTATCTTTCCGCATATTAAAGTTTTTATCAATGTTGATTTGAAGGTTTATCAGAGAGGCTTAGAGTTAACAGCAAATTAGCAATGGAGGCGACAAGGGATGAAAGGGTTAATCATAGGCATTATCTTGATGCTTTCCCTTGGAATCATCATTTTTGATTGGTCAAATATTCATAAGCGACGGGACCGTATAGTTTTTCTTGCTCTTTGTATCGTGACAGGTTTGTTTGCGATAATTCTCACCCTATTCCCTAATATGCCGAATATAACACAATTTGTTATGCGTCTATTCCCTAAACTCAGTGATTATCTTTAAAACTTGAAAGGGAAACTCTTTGTATTTCATACTAGAGGTATAAATGTTAAGATCAGTTCTTTCAAAACGGTCTTAACTTTCAAAACGTACTAGCGTGCATAAATAAAGTAATGATATTGTCGGAAGGAAGATGGTCCAATGAGTCATGAACATCGTTTCAATCCAGAAAAAGCAGGTAGGCTACTTGATCCTAACCGAAAAAAGAAACTACCCCCGGATGAGATATTAGCCTTGTTAGGATTAGAAAGGGGAGATGTTGTTGCTGATTTGGGCTCTGGAAATGGGTTTTTTACAGTTCCAATTGCTCAAAAAACAGAGACAACAGTTTATGCAGTTGACATTGAGCCTAAAATGCTTGAAGGCTTAAAGGTCTATGCCGATCAAGAGGAGGTAAAGAATATCCAAACGGTTACCTCTGATTTGATTGACATCGACTTGCCTGATGATTCCGTAGATAAGATCTTTAGCTCACTGGTTATGCACGAAGTTTCTGATTTAAATGCGATGCTGAGTGAAATGAAGAGGATATTAAGAGTGAATGGGAAACTTCTTATTTTAGATTGGGAGGCTGTTGAGATGAATGAAGGTCCTCCATTAAAGATTAGAATTCCCTCAGAAAAGTTAAAGGCACTGTTTGAAGAGCAGCAATTTCAAGTGAAAAAGCAAATGGTGTCTCCCGAAGTCTATGCTTTAGTCATGTCCATTTAACGGAAAGGAGTGCCCACTCCTTCCATAGCCATAGCTTAATGGATACATCAGGTGACGGGGAAGAAGTGGTTGTCATTTGTCAAAGTGGGATGAGAAGTGCGAAGGCCAGTAAAATTCTAAAGCAACATGGTTTTGATAAAGTGATAAATGTCAAAGGTGGCATGAGTACTTGGTAATATGGGGAAGAGAGCAATGATGTAAGGATCAGTGCTCTCTTTTTTGTTAACAAAAAGAGAATAGAATAAAGCTGCGCTTAGAGTATCGCGGAAATGGATTGAGAAATTGCCAATCATAATGGGACCTAGTTATTGCTTATTTCATAATAACAAGATCTCTAATCATTGTTCTGTGATCTCAATAATATCATGGAGATTCATCCACTTCATGCCGTTGGCAGTTAAAACCTTGATTTCATGACTATGATGTTTAAAATCAATAACCTTGCCAATAATATATCGTTTTTGAAAAGGATGATAGAGTTGAAGTTTAAGTGTTAATCCCTGATGTATAGAGAGGGAGAGAAGCTGTGAGAAATGATCAATCTGTTGTTCATCCAAAATAGGCCTTATACTTTTTTCTATTTCCTTATCTTGCTCTAACAATGATTCTCTATGCTCAGGCAGCATCATTCGACTGGATTCCCATCTCAAGTTATATCCCGGTGTCAATTTATTCCTCTTCATCTGTCAATACCTCCTTTATTTAAAATGACCACCAATTTTTTGGGAGCGAACGAGAGCTTGACCAGCCTCTGTTAATGAGGAAGCTCGTAAAATGCCTGTTGCACCAAATTTGGCATAAATCTTATCCATTGCCTTGCTTAAATTTTCTTTAGTGATGGAGTCGTTAAAAAGATCCAATTGGTAGCAAGAAGAAGAGTGTAATCCTGAGAGGGTGATGCCAACACTTCGAACAGGTAACCCATCCCAATATTGATTAAAAAGCTGATAAGCAGCTTTAAAAATATCCATATCAAAATTAGTGGGGGACAAGAGTCTAACTTGGCGATAAAAGCCAGTTGGATGGTCAAAATTTGCTCCACGAACACCAACCGAAACAGTATTTCCTATGTAACGTTTAGAACGTGATCGCCGCGCCACCTCTTGACTTAATTCAAGCAAAATGACTTTAATATCTTGTTTCCTTTCATAGTCGCGCGGGAGTGTCATGTAATGGCTGACCGCTTTTTGCTGATCATGCGTTTTGGGGGTAACGGGAGAATAATCAATGCCATTTGCTGTTTGCCATAGTATCTCACCGTTGATTCCCCATTTTCGTTTTAAAAATTCAAGAGAGAGGGTGGCCAGTTGACCGATTTGGCTTATGCCCATTCCTCTGAGATGCTTCTCCATGCGAGAGCCTACGCCAAAAAGCGCTTGAATAGGGAGCGGCCACAGTTTTGTTTGTAAGTTAGCGTGGTTAAGTTTAAAAAGGCCTGAAGGCTGTTTCTTTGCAAAATTATCACAGGCCATTTTAGCTAAAACCTTATTCGGACCGATGCCCACACGGGCAGGGACACCGATCTCATCCATAATTGTTTTTTGAATTTGCTTAGCGATAATATGTGGCTCACCAAATAAGCGCGTGCTGCCTGTGACATCCAAAAATTGTTCATCAATAGAATAGGCTTCAACCAAATCAGTAAAACGTTTATAAATTGAAGTGATTTGTAAGGAAACATCAATATAACGCTGCATCCTAGGTCTTACAACAACAGCCTGTGGACACTTTTGCTTTGCTGTCCATAATCGTTCAGCCGTCTTTATGCCATAGCTTTTGGCGATGGGGCAGGCTGCTAATATAATGCCACTTCTTTGTTTAGGATCACCAGAAACAATAACAGGTTTGTGATGAAGCTCTGGGCGATTTGCTTTTTCAACACTGGCGTAGAAGGTTTGTATATCGATTAAAAAAATGACTTTTTGTACCATGCGAACCCCTCCGAAAGGCGTACATATATTCCCTTTCTGTTATTATATGCGAATGTATGTTTCTTATTCAATGGAAAATGTTTCATAATAAATGAGCGCTTTAGACCATTTTGTAGCATTGTTTAACGATGTGACGCCTTAATGCAGGCTGCTTTTCATGCGGAGTGCGGCAACGTTCGTATTGCTCACATAACTATGGAAAAAAGTGTATATTCGTATGCTTCTAGGGTAACTTATACACATATCTGTGACGTTATTTTTTGAAGGAGAATTGCGATGTATCTTGCCATTATTACTCTGATTGCGTGGTCTGTTATGATTTTATTTATCATTGTGCCTAAATGGTTAACCCTCACCGAAATGGTCTTTTTATACTTCATTATTGGCATTGTGACTGTCACCTTATTTACAGTACTAGATATGAATTTACACTGGGTTCCGGTCACGAGAAATGTAGAAAAATCATTGGCTCTGGATATATGTCGCTTTATTATAATCCCTCTTCTTGTCATTATCGCTGCTGGTATGCTTAATGCTCCCTTAAGATTCCGTTGGCGGCTGACAATGGGCTCCATAATTATGGTGTTATTGATGGCGAATGATTGGATAATGCAACGGTTCCGGCTAATCTTTTTTCACCACTGGAACTTTCTATACTCTTTTCTCATGTATGGAGTGTTTATTGTGGTGTTGGCTTTCATTGCTAGGTGGTTTATCCGCTTAGAAAGAGGAGGACTTAAGCAATCTTGAATGTTATTCACTATGACAGAGGGTTTAATGCTAATGAGTGGGCTATAATCATTTCGATCATCGTTGGAATCTTAGTGGTGCTCATCCTACCTAAAAGATTTACGAAAAAGAAGTCGGCGATTTATCTCCTTTGCGGGGTATTTTTTGGTTTTTGCTTTGATCACACGTTAAGTGTTCTTCCAGTTAACTATTATGATCTAAATGACAGCTCGCAATTTGAAGTGACTGACTTTTTATCCCAAGTGATGTACGCAGCGTTTGGCTATCTTTTCTTTTATTTGTACGATTATTTAAAACTCAGGCTCCGATTCGCGCTAGTCTATATTTTGATATGGACATTTATAAGCATCGGAATAGAGAAGTTATATTCTCTTTTAGGTGTCTTTCATTATCAACATGGGTATAACATCTTTTATTCATTTGATATTTATTTGCTGGTCCAAAGTATTTTTGTCGTGATTTACTATATTATTGAAGGATATGGGGATAGACAATTTTAGTTATCGACCGTTTTTAAATGAATCCATCTCATAATAGAAATGGTGATGCTGAAATCGAATACTATTGTGTTGCTTTTCGCAGGTAAACCATGAGCCTTCTCACGCTCGTCCTTTTAGAGCCTGCGGAGTCCCACCTAGCTCGCTGTTGAGGCCACTGAAAAAGTTTCCTTATCTTATTTTTATCCTATACAAAGAAGGTTCGGGTACTGATTGCAATGGAAGGCACTTACTCTTCACTTGAGCATATAATTATATGCTTATATAATTATATTTGACTGTGAGCATTGAAGGAGAGGGGGAGCAAGTTATGGAGAAGACAATCATGGCTATTGAACAAGTGGCTGGGGTACTCAAGCTTTTTGGCGATAAAACAAGGCTAGCAATGATAAGCTTATTAGCCCATAATGAATGCTGTGTATGCGAATTTGTAGAGATTTTTCAAATGAGTCAACCGGCAATCAGCCAGCATCTCAGGAAGCTGAAGGATAGCGGCCTGGTCAAAGAACGGCGCAGTGGTCAATGGATGTTCTTTTCTTTAAATAAAGAAAACGAAGCTTATCCTTTGATCCGCTCTTTATTACCACACGTTCCTGATCAAAAGGAAAGATTAGAAGCGTTGGAGGCTGAAGGATTACGCATGAGCTGCTGTGATTAAGGAGGATCTGATTTGTGATGGCATTGATTTTAGCTGTGGTTATTTTCATCATTACTCTTGGGCTGGTCATATGGCAGCCTAAGGGGTTAGGCATTGGCTGGACAGCATGCGGTGGTGCCCTGCTTGCTCTGATTGTGGGTGTTGTTGATTTTCATGATGTTGCAATAGTGACAGGGATTGTTTGGAACGCGACACTGACATTTGTAGGCATCATCATCATTTCCCTTATTTTGGATAATATTGGATTTTTCGAATGGTCAGCACTCCACATGGCAAGGGCAGCGAGAGGGGGCGGCACTAGAATGTTTTTATTCATTGCGTTCTTGGGTGCGCTCGTTTCAGCGTTGTTTGCCAATGATGGGGCGGCGTTGATCCTAACCCCAATTGTATTGGCGATGGTACGGGCATTGAATCTCAATGACAAAATGGTTCTTCCTTTTATCATGGCAAGCGGATTTATTGCTGATACAACCTCCTTACCCTTGGTTGTGAGCAACCTCGTGAATATTGTATCAGCAGATTTTTTTCACATTGGTTTTGGACATTATGCGTTACATATGGTGGTTCCAGATCTGTTCTCTCTAGGGGCTAGTATTCTAGTACTCTATCTCTTTTTTAGAAAAAGCATACCTAAGCAGTACGATATGACGCAACTTAAGCTTCCCTCAGAAGCAATTAAGGATAAGCGATTATTTAAGCTATCATGGTTTGTTCTGGCGATACTCCTCATCGGTTATTTTTTCGGAGAGTGGTTGCATATCCCTGTATCCTTCGTTGCCGGGATCATGGCGATTTTCTTATTGGGGATGGCGAAGAAAAGTGCGGCTGTGTCAATTCGTCAAGTCATAAAAGGGGCCCCGTGGGCCATTGTCTTTTTTTCTGTTGGCATGTACGTCGTGATTTATGGTTTAAAGAATGTTGGATTAACAAAAGTGTTAGCCACAGTTATTCAAAGCGTGGCACATCAAGGGTTATTTGTAGGCACCGTTGGGATGGGGTTTATAGCTGCCCTTTTATCCTCCGTGATGAATAACATGCCTACTGTCATGATTGATGCGCTTGCGATCGCTCATACAGACATTACTGGGAGTGTCAAAGATGGTTTAGTCTATGCGAATGTAATAGGGTCTGATTTGGGACCTAAAATTACACCGATTGGTTCTTTAGCGACTTTACTGTGGCTGCATGTTCTTAAACAAAAGGGTGTCACGATTTCTTGGGGATATTACTTTAAAATGGGCATTATACTGACCATTCCCACGCTATTTATTACACTTTTAGGTTTGTACCTTTGGTTAGTTTGGATAAGTTAAATAGGAGGATTCTGATGAAAGAAAAACCGATCATTTATTTTTTGTGTACAGGAAATTCGTGTCGAAGTCAAATGGCGGAAGGCTTTGGACATCAGTACCTTGCTCAAGCTTATCATGTGTATTCGGCCGGTATAGAAGCCCATGGCTTAAATCCAAAAGCAGTTGAAGCGATGCAGGAGGTAGGCATCGATATCTCCACTCAACAGTCGACGATTATTGACGCGTCTTTATTAGCAAAAGCAGACTATGTTATTACCTTATGTGGAGATGCTAAGGATAAGTGTCCAATGACGCCGCAACATGTCAAACGCTTGCATTGGGGGCTGGAGGATCCTGCCCGAGCTACAGGGACGGATGAAGAAAAATGGGCGGTCTTCCAACGGGTCAGAGATCAAATTGGAGAGAAAATCAAGGCGTTTGCATTGGCCCATGCCTAAGTAAGAATTTAAAATGTTGAGGAGAAGTGTATCCTATTGCGTAGACACTAAAAAGTTTACCTATAGGGTCCATTTTTTTTAATTTTTCCTTATGCTATAAAAATTTATAAATTGGGAGCTCTTAGAGGGCATGTTTTGATGAGATTTTAATGCTTTTAGCATGAACCAAATAGAACAAATCAGAGGATGCAAGCTTCCAAATTAATAAAGAGTGGGGCATTTTAACAATGCTCGGCTCAACATAACAAAAGGCTGTCAAGGTTCAAGTGACTATTCTCATCTATTGGGAATAACGCACAAATAGACAAATCTATGCGCATGCACCTTTCCCTGGGGCTTCTAAATGAATAATGTATAATAAGTAAAAATTGGAATAGGTTGATTACAAATGAATAATCATTCAAAAGAAATATGGGGTGCAATCACCGTCGCTTTGGGAACGATTGAATCAGCAATCGGCAGTACGCCGCTTAAGGAACTGAGCTATGATATGCGGTATAATTTGCAGCTTATGGGCAATGTTTTGCAAGCGACTGGCAACGGATTAGAAGCGGATGGTCAAGATACGATTTCTCTTGAGATGCTTGGAGATGAAATCCAAGCGATTGGAAATATCACCGTCATTTCTGGAATGCTCATTTACCTTAATCAAACAGAGGGGCAAAAGCTGATCATCACTGGGAATTGGTTACAAGCCTTAGGGAGCTTTGTCGCTCTGACGGATGAATTTGAGGATACAACAGAGTCGGGACGTGCCTATAACATTATTGGGAATCTCCTGCAAGGTATAGGGAATGCGTTGCAAGCAATGAGTGGCACCTATCAACTCGAACAGACGACAAGGCTCAATACCAATGATGTGAACCTTCTTGGTGTGCTTGGAAATTGGGTACAAGCAATAGGTTCTGTTGTCACTTTAATTGGACAAATTAAAGAGGAAACAGAGGAGGTTGAAGAGGGAAACAGTGAATAAGAAATAAGGCGGATTAAGCTTAGAAGATACTTTTAAAATAACGTCATGCAATTTGCATATTTTAAGCTGTCGCTTAGTAAAGATTTGTAGAGGATTCGTTTGCTGAGCTGACTTATATAAAGGCGGTTGAAGCACCGGGATGTGAAAAGCGAGGAGGAACCTCATGAGTCACATTGTCGTTTTAGGTGGAGGATATGGAGGACTTGAGGCCATTAAGCAATTGATTAAAAAACACACTAAACAGCCCTTTTATATCACTTTAGTAGATCGTCATCCTTTTCATTCCTTAAAAACTCAACACCATGCCTTGGCAGCTGGAACTCTTTCAGATGAAAAAACGAGAATGAAATTCCCAAAGCATGAGTGTTTAAATGTTTATTATGCAGAAATCCTTCGTGTCGATCTCAAACAGCGATGTGTCGTAACCGATAGGGAGACAGTGTATTATGACTATTTGATCATTGCTTTAGGCGCTGAAGATAAATGGCAGTCGCTTAAAGGGGCACAAACGTTTACGAGAAGCTTGCAAACGATAGAACAGACTAGAAAAACCTATGAAGAGATACAAAATACAAAGCCCTATGGAACTATCAAGATCATCGGGGGCGGATTAACAGGCGTCGAATTAGCGAGTGAACTCAGGGAGTCGAGAAAGGATTTAAACATACATATCCTTGAAAGAGGACACAGTGTTTTAAAACATTTTTCGCCAATGATTCAATCCTATGTGAATGAGTGGTTTAATGCTCATGATATTCAAGTTAAACAACGGTCTCATCTCGAATACATTAGCGATCACGCCATATACAATAATGGTCAACGAGAATATGCGGATCTCATCATATGGGCAGCTGGCATCCAGCCGAGTCATGTTGTTAGCAAGCTTCAGGTAGAAAAGGATCGGTTTGGCAGAATCCTTATCAATCGCCAGAGTCGATTAATCAGTGATAAGCGGGTGTTTGTGGTTGGGGATTGCTCCTCAACGCCCTTTTTCCCCAGCGCTCAAATTGCTAAGCAGCAGGGGAGGATTGTTGGCAACAGTCTGTTAGATGAGTTGAGTCATAGAGCAATCAAGCAAAAAAAGGGACTGACTCATAAAGGGACTCTTGGTTCTCTAGGTAGAAAAGTAGGATTTGGTGCTATTGGGAACCGGTCATTGATTGGCCGCGTGCCTAAGATAATGAAAAATTATGTAGAATATTTACATGCTAAAGGCCATTGATAGATAAGGTTAAGCATAGGCTCATGCTATGAAAAAGGGGATGAGCCTTTTTTTCAATACAGACCTACTTCAGTCGCTTTTGTGAACGTAGAGTAAAGACAGGGAAAAAAATAATAAAGAAAAGAATAAATAAACCGATGGTTCCAAATAAGCGATAAAAGAAGGCCAGAAGAGTGCCAAAATCACCTAGCCCGATACAGACGCAAATCAATAAAATGAGTATAACGATTTTATTCTGCGAAAGGTGGAGCCAGTTTTGGAGTTGACGCCCTAAGCCGAAGACATTACCAATAACTGTCGAGAAAATTTCTCCAAAAACGACGGCAACATAGACATAATGGATGAGTGGACCATAAGCTTTAATAGCTTGAGCCATTGGGATATTAAATGTCTTAACATGAGGAAGGGTGCCCAAGACAATGAACGAGGATAAGAGGATCACTGTTAAGCCAAGTCCCCCTATGAACCCGCCCCATTTCAATATTCTTTCATCATTAATTTCATTGCCCAAGGGAGCCAACACAACAATAGCCATGGTGACATTATAAGAGACGTAGACGAGTGCATTGATGAACCAACGTGAATCGCTCCAAAGCTCTGGAAATGGAAAGGACCAATGTGATAAGGTAGGGTTCCCTAGTGTCAAATAGGCGATTAAAAGTGTGAAACCAATCATAATCGGAACGATAATCGAATTGACGGTAAGAATCCCTTGCAGCCCTTTTAACATCGCCAAAAAGCAGAACAGGACAATGAAAAGAATCCCCCAAATTTTTGCAATCCCTAATTGCTCTTGAAACAGGGAACCTGTGCCAGCAATCATGACAGATGTTGTGCCAAATAAAATGACAAGAAAAAGGCTGTTGATAAACAGGCCAAATTTTTTCCCGAATAAATAATCATTAAAGGCTTGATAGGAGTCAAAGCCATACTGGCTGGACAGGCGCATAATCTTTGTGCCAATCCAAATAAAGCCTAAGCCTGTGAACAAAATCCCCAATAAGCCAGCCACTCCCGAGCTAATAAAAAACTCTACAATTTCTTTACCCGTAGCAAAGCCGGCCCCCACCACGGTTCCTATATATGTCGCTGCGACTTGTAATATCTTTTTTTTGTTGCTCAATCGTGTCGACCCCTTATTGATCTGATATGTTAATGCCTTGTCCTTTTCATTATATTCTTGAGTTGGTCCTTCATTAATAAAATTGGCAGAGAGTTTGATGAAGGCTGGACGGGGAATTGAAAATCTCTTGCCCAGGCTCTGTCAAATGCGCAATCATTTGATTTAATGTATAATGAAATAAAACGATTAGGAGATGTTATAGATGGGTGATCTTTTTGCTCCAAGTCATATCATATTGATTGTTATAGCTGCTTTGCTTATATTTGGTCCTAAAAAACTTCCTGAATTAGGAAGAGCAATGGGGAAAACACTGCGTGAATTTAAGGCAGGAACAAAGGGTCTCTTGACGGATGACGATGAAGAGACGAAGCATTCTAAACAAATATCAAAAGAGTAAAAAACACCCACACCTACATAGATAAAAGCATTAATAAAAGAGGTGGCAAGTTGTTAGACACACCAAAAGTTAAACACCGTAAAATAACCAAAGCGGAAGTTACGCGACGCATGATCTTTATCCTTATCGGTGTCTCGTTAGAAGCTGTCGCACTTGAGATTTTTCTTGTCCCAAATGGGATTATAGATGGGGGAATTACCGGGATATCCATCATGCTATCGCATATTACTGGAATATCCCTTGGACTATTTCTATTTATAGTCAATCTGCCGTTTTTTATTTTAGGGTACAAGCACATGGGGAAAACCTTCACGATTACTTCCTTGGGTGCCATAGTTGTTTTGTCGATTTTGACCGTGCTCTTTACACCTATTCAAGCCTTTACTGATGATCCGCTTCTCGCTGCTGTTTTTGGTGGTATTTTTCTTGGGATTGGTATCGGTTTGGTCATTCGTAACGGTGGAACATCAGATGGTACCGAGATTTTAGCGATTCTTTTTAATAAATCGATTCCATTCTCTGTTGGAGAAACCGTGATGTTTTTTAATATCTTCATTTTAGGGAGTGCAGGTTTCGTCTTTGGATGGAATCACGCGATGTATTCCTTGATCGCTTATTTTATTGCCTTTAAAATGATCGATGTTACTGTGGAAGGGCTTGAATCCTCTAAATCCGTTTGGATCATCAGTGATAAGCATACCGAGATTGGGGATACCCTCAATGATCGTTTAGGACGAGGTGTGACCTATCTCAATGGTGAGGGTGCTTATTCAGGGGATGATAAGCAGGTGATTTTCACAGTTGTCACCCGACTTGAAGAAGCGAAGCTCAAAAATATTGTCAGTGAAATCGATCCCTCCGCATTTTTGGCGATTGGAGACATTCATGATGTCAAGGGTGGAAATTTCAAAAAAAGAAATATTCATTAATTCAAGAAACCAGGGCTGCTGTTACCATACAGCAGCCTTTTTTAAAAGAAAAGAAAGCATAAAATTTCTGGTCATGAGGACGGTGCGGATTTCCGTTCCAGGCCGCTCGCTTTCCGCGGGGGAGTGGTAAGCCTCCTCGCGCCTTCGGACTGCTAAGTTCTTACCGATCTCCCACTTCCTGCAGGACTAAACACATGATAAATGTTTTGTTTGAATCTATAAAAAATGCCGTGCGTTTCCGTCTGGTTTTCACATCACGCTTTGTGTGACAGATTCATATGCAATAGGGAGGGACTTCACCTAAAAAATAGGAGTGTTGATTGTGGCACTATGGATCGATATCAATAAAAAACGGCATCAACTCACTCTTTATGATGGGAATCAAAAGATTAAAAGCTATTCCATTGCGATAGGGAAAATGCTAACACCGACTCCTCCAGGAAATTTTCAAATTATAAATAAGGCGCCCAATCCTGGAGGCCCATTCGGCGCCATGTGGATGGGACTGTCTAAGCCGCACTATGGAATACACGGTACCAATGATCCTTCATCGATCGGTAAAGATGTTTCTCATGGCTGTGTAAGAATGAACAATTGGGACGTTTTGGAACTGTCGGCACGTGTTCCAATTGGCACCAATGTTTATATCCACTAAAAAAGCTTAGAGGACAAGAAAGCGTCTCTAAGCTTTTTCTTTTGCATTAAGTTATGTAAGACACAAGGAAGTCTCTACACATTTATTAATGAATTCTTCTGTAAACGCCGATCACTTTCCCTAATATTATACAGTTTTTAACAATAATAGGCGCCATGTTCGGATTTTCAGGCTGTAATCTGATATGATCTTTTTCCTTAAAAAAGCGTTTGATCGTTGCTTCATCTTCCTCGGTCATTGCCACGACGATTTCTCCATTATCCGCCGATTGTTGCGAACGGACAATCACCTGATCACCACTTAAAATACCGGCATTGATCATACTGTCCCCAACGACATTAAGGATATAAGCATCACCGCCACTAGCTAAGCTTTCAGGGACGGGTAAGTATTCATCGATGTTTTCAATGGCAGTAATCGGCTCGCCTGCAGTGACTTTTCCGATAACAGGTAAAAGCGTGCTTCCTTGCTTTGGAAGGGAAGCCGTATCCGGATCGATGACTTCAATCGCGCGTGGTTTTGTTGGATCTCTTCTTAAATAGCCTTTTTTCTCAAGTCTTTCTAGATGGCCGTGGACCGTTGAGGTTGATGCTAACCCAACAGCATTTCCAATTTCCCGAACGGACGGTGGATATCCCTTTGCCTTAACCTCATTTTTTATAAAATCAATAATGGCTTGTTGTCTTTTGGAAAGCTTCATAAATAGGCCTCCATTCATAGATTAATAACTTCCTAAATTACCAAAAGAACGCTTATTCGTTTTTTCTAAAATCAGTATAGCATTTATGAATTCTTAACGCAAACATTCGTTCGAAAAAAAGCATTGACACGAACGTATTTTCGTTTTAGAATAAAAACAACAAAAACGAACGTTTATTCTTATGGATGGGAGAGTTAGTCATGAACAAACGAAAAACTATTAAGAATGAGATCATTTTATATGGATTATTTATTGCAATAGCTCTGGGTTGTATTTGGGCAGTTATTCATGCGCTTACACCCGTTGATAAATCATCTTATCAAACCATCACCGTTGAGAAAGGCGATACACTGTGGGCCATCGCAAAAAAACAAGGAAAGCGCGAAGATACAGATATTTCTTCATTTGTTACTTGGGTTGAAAAAAATAATCGTATCGAGGGAGATAGTATTCATTCAGGGGATAAGCTAGTGATTCCTATTAAGAAAGAAGTTAATGAAATGGCTTCTCAATAAAGCCGTCATTCCCTTCATACTAAAAAGCTTGAAGAATAGAGAGAGATAAGTTAAGCTGATGTCAATATGTATGAAAAGGGAGATACTATGTTACCAAGTGATCTGCTAACCCGTATTAATGAATTAGCTCGCAAAGCTAAGCAGGATGGGTTGACAAAAGAAGAAAAAATTGAACAGCAAGAATTACGTGCAAAATATTTACAAGCTTTTCGCAATCGCTTTAAAGAACAGTTGCACTCCATTACAGTTGTTGATGAAGAAGGCAACGATGTCACGCCTCCAAAGCTAAAGCAAAGCAAACAAAGGCGTAAAAAACACTAATCTTCATTATAATAATTTATTGCTATATTGCCAAAGGTCATTTGGGTGATTTCGTTTATCATAGCTGCTTTAGTTCAATGAGTGGCAGGAGCAAATCCAATATGAGGTTGGGCAACACTGCTAATTAGTGTATGATTGGGAAGGTAATGGAGAAGTGATAGGCTTTATCCTTTTGGGAAAAGATAAAATGAAAGATAAGGTCTTTAGTGCCGCTGAAGTATTAACAGTTTAGCTCTTTTTTGTGCTAAAATAAGAGAATAAGTATCAATTATTGGAAGGAATGATCTTAAATTGGGACAATCCATTGATCAATTATCTATTAATACGATTCGTACGCTTTCCATTGATGCCATTGAAAAAGCCAATTCTGGGCATCCTGGGATGCCAATGGGCGCTGCTCCAATGGCCTATGCATTATGGAAAGATTTTATGAACCATAATCCACATCATCCAAAATGGTTTAATCGCGATCGATTTGTTCTTTCGGCTGGGCATGGTTCGATGCTTTTATATAGTCTGTTGCATTTGTTTAATTACGATGTGAGTATTGAAGACTTAAAATCATTTCGTCAATGGGGTTCCAAAACGCCTGGACATCCCGAATTTGGACATACACCTGGCGTTGATGCAACAACAGGTCCATTAGGGCAAGGGGTAGCGATGGCTGTCGGTATGGCAATGGCTGAGCGCCATTTGGCTGCTACTTATAACCGCGACGATTATAATGTTGTTGATCATTTTACATATTCCATTTGTGGTGACGGCGATATGATGGAAGGTGTAGCGTCTGAAGCTGCTTCTTTAGCTGGGCGTCTTAAATTAGGAAAATTGGTCGTCCTCTACGATTCCAACGACATCTCTCTTGATGGTGATCTTAATATATCTTTTAATGAGAATGTACAAAAACGTTTTGAAGCCTATGGCTGGGATGTGTTACGTGTTGAAGATGGTAATGATCTTGACGCTTTAAACAAGGCGCTAGCCCAAGCAACACAAAACATTGACAAGCCCACTCTAATCGAAGTGAAAACGACTATTGGTTATGGATCGCCTACACACGGCGGAACAAATAAGGTCCATGGTAATCCTTTAGGTGCAGAAGAAGCCAGTGCTGCAAAGAAATTCTATGAATGGACTGAAGAGCCGTTCACTGTCCCAAGTGCTGTTCGTGATCACTTTGCTAAGCTCACTGAAAAAGGTGAAGCGATTGAAACCGATTGGAACCGTCTTGTTTCAGAATATGAAAAGGCCTATCCAGAGCTTGCTAAGCAATTTAAGCAAGTCATTAATAATGAATTACCAGAAGGCTATGATGCAAATCTTCCTCAGTATAAAATTGGTGATAATGAGGCAACGCGAGCAACTTCATATGAAGTCATTAATGCTTTAGCAGACACAGTGCCTGCATTATTTGGTGGTGCTGCTGACTTAGTGTCATCAACAAAAACAGTGATTAAAAATAGTGAGGATTTCTTACCTGAGCATTATCAAGGGCGCAACGTCTGGTTTGGTGTTCGCGAGTTTGCTATGGCGGCAGCTGTCAATGGTATGGCGCTACACGGCGGTGTCAAACCTTATGGCTCGACATTCTTTGTCTTTTCCGATTATCTGCGTCCAGCGATGCGGCTATCTGCTATCATGTCTGTACCATCTATTTATGTGTTTACACATGATAGCATTGCAGTCGGAGAGGATGGCCCAACTCATGAGCCTATTGAACAGCTTGCTTCCATGCGGGCGATTCCGAATCTATCGGTTATTCGTCCAGCGGATGGCAATGAAACGCGCGAAGCTTGGAGATTAGCAGTTGAGAGTGTGAACAAGCCTACTGCTTTAGTTCTTACGCGTCAAGGGCTGCCAACACTTGAAGGAACGATCGCCCATGCAGCTGAAGGGGTAAAGCGCGGTGCTTATGTTGTCGCTGAAGCTGATGGACAGCCAGATGGCATTATTCTTGCTACGGGTTCAGAGGTTCATCTTGCTGTAGAGGCTCAAAAAGTATTGAAAGCCGATGGTATCAATGTTCGCGTTGTAAGCATGCCATCTTGGGATCTTTTCGAAGCACAGTCAGAGGATTACAAAAACAGTATTCTTCCATCTGAAGTGAAGAACCGTTTAGCAGTAGAGGTAGGAAGCTCACTTGGTTGGGCGCGTTATGTTGGTGATAAGGGACGAACAATTACCATTGATCGCTTTGGTGCATCAGCTAACGGCAATAAAGTTCTTGAAGAATATGGCTTTACTGTTGATAATGTTGTGAAAGAAATGAAGGCTGTTATTGGCAAGTAATCCGAGCCTTTTGCCATTATTATGAAAAACGACAAATTATTATAATATTTTCGCCTCATGGCTCCCTTGTTTAGACATAATGTGAAGTCTTCGATCATTATAATAATGGTAGGTAGACAGGCTAATATGGGGAGGGGTTGCCATGAGGCTTTATGAAATTTATCTCGTACATGAGCATGTTGCAAATGATTACTTCGGTAAGGATGAAAAACTCTTTCAATTATTTGTAGAAATGAAAACGACTCAAGATATGGATTTAAAGGAAATTATCAATAAGCAAATTAAGTATGTGACGCAAACTATTCCTGCTCTGACTGTTTTTCATTGTGTTGAGCGAAAAGCGAGATTCACTCAAAATAAATATTTACATAAAGCGTGGCAAGACCTGCGAATATCGGATGGTAAAGGCTTTGTCAATCTGCGCTGTCTCTCGGGGCATCTTATTGTTGAAGCAACAGGAAGTTTAAATCAAGAAGCGTGGGTATTTGAAGTCCTACGAACATTAGACGATTATTTTTTAGCAGTTGATTGTCAAAACTATAACAGTGGATGGCTAAAGCCGCCAAAGACAGTGGCTTTAATTAAAACAAAATCAGAAGTTTGAGATGAATAGATGTAAAGGTGCACTTTGCTTCAAGCGCTGGATCGATAAATCAGCATTAAGTGAATCATAAAAGCACTGAGGATATATAAGGTATTGTGTTCAAACAGGGCTTATAGTACACTATGAAAGGGAATGACTCTATAGTGTCTTTTTGGCTATAAGAACGAAATTTGGCACATATGGAAAGATTTTAGAAGGAGGACACAGGCGGTATGTTGTGGCTATATATATTAATTGGAGTCCTAGCGCTGATCGTAGGCATTTTATTAGGATTCTTTATTGCCCGGAAATACATGATGGATTATTTGAAAAAGAATCCGCCGATTAATGAAAAAATGTTACGTGTCATGATGATGCAAATGGGACAAAACCCGTCGCAAAAGAAAATCAATCAAATGATGAAAGCGATGCAAAATCAGCAAAACAAGTGATACGAAGCACAGCATCATTTCAATCGGATGTTTTTAAAACCACTTATTCTGTTTAACCGCAGAATAAGTGGTTTTTTATTTTGCTCTCAGACCAATGCGCTGACACGAGCGGGCTGGTAGGAGCGACTTTAATAATCAAACGACAAATCCTTTTTCATACTATCAGAATTTGCTGATGGTAAGGAGATTGCCAAACAAGGCGAAGACATTTGGTATATGCAGCATTTCTCATTTCGTTATAATTAAATCCATAAAGAAAAAAGATTCTAAATTCACCAAAAACAGCGGCTTGTTAATCAGGTTAGGGTGATTCCTAAAAGCTATTATGGGAGAGATTTTATATTCAGAGAGTATAAAGGGGATGAAAAGATGCAGCGAGTTTTTCTTACTTCAAGGCAAAACGAAATGCTGAAATTAATGTTGTCAGAAGACAATTATCAGCCTCTTCAATACTTTTCACAAAAGATGGGGGTGTCCATTCGATCGATTCAAAATTATTTACACGACCTAAAGGATTTCTGTAACACTGAAGAGATCATTATCATTAAGAAACCAGGTGTTGGGATTAAGCTAGAAGCTTCTACTAGTAAAAGAGCTCGACTCTTAAGTGAGGTCTTAACAAAGCGTGCAGGGGGCCAAACAGATAGCATTAACATCAGAAGATTAAAAATGATTGCGCAACTATTGGTGAGTAAAGACAAGGGAACCTCCATTAATAGACTTTCTGAACAATTCTTTTTAAGTAAAACCTCCATTGTAAATGATCTCACTTTTGTTGAAAAATGGGCGCAAAATTGTAACCTTGCTTTACTTAAAACAAAAAAGGGAACAAGATTGGCGGGAGAGGCAGAAGCTTTTAGAAAAGCGATAGTGGAAATTATCAATGCGTTGGAAAAAAATATTGGCAGACATAACAAGGGACGCTCAGAAAGAATACCACCTGCAACCTTTCAAGCGCTTTCGATTGTTTTTGGTGAAGAGCATGTAAAACGTGTGGAAGCCACTCTATTACAAGTGGAAGACAAAGTTTTGGGTTTAATGAATGAACTTTACTTTGTGAGTATCGTTACAAATATTTTGATTGATTCAGTATTTAAAGAACATGTCACGGATCGTTTTCGAATTGCAGAAGAGCATTTTCAAGCCGTAAATGGCACGATGCTTTATGCTACTGCCCAGAAGATCGTCTTTGACTTATCAAAGTGTCATATAGTGGATGTTTCTCCTGCTGAAATTCACAATGTGTATTGTTATTTGTTAAGCGGGGGTTATCAAAAACATCAGGAATCCTCTATACATCCTACTGTTTTTAATGATGCTAACAAGTCGCTGGTTGCTTCATTCACAAATGAGCTGATTTCGGTCATCTCCAAAAATATCGACATTAACTTTTCAGAGAATAGAAAACTCTACTTAGGTCTTTTATCACATATCAAAGCCATGTTTCATAGATTTCAATATCATATCAAAGTAAAAAATCCACTTCTTGAAGATGTCAAAAAGAAATATACTGCGTTATTTAGTGTGATTAGACTGGCGTGTTCATTGATGGAAGATCGTTACACTATCAAGGTAGATGATGATGAGCTTTCATTCTTAACCATCTATTTTCAAGCGGCCATTGAAGAGAGCAAAGTGTACAAAAGAGTAGTTATTGTCTGTTCCTTTGGTGTTGGGACCTCTCAACTTATTGCAAACAAAATCAAACATAGTGTGCCACAGCTTGACATTGTCGATTGTCTAGCTGTGCCAGAGTTAAATCAGCTGAATCTTAATGCGATTGACTTGATTATATCTACAGTACCTTTACAGATTTCTTCAGTCCCTGTCATTGTGATTTCTCAACTTATCAATTTTTATGATATCAAGACGATACACCAATTTATTATGAAGGATGAAAAGAAGCTGATTCAATGCCGACATTTAAAGCAGATTTTGGACAATGAGTTGATTTATTTAGACCTTAATTATAGCACTAAACAAGAAATCCTTACTTTTCTTTGCCATCAGGTCATTCAAAGGGGCTATGTAAAGGATGGGTACCTTCAGTCTGTTCTTAATCGCGAAAAACAGGCACCAACATGTTTTGGCAACGGCGTGGCTCTGCCGCATGGAGAAAGTCAATATATTATAAAGCCCTTCATTGCAATCGCAGTGCTACGAGGACGTGTGGATTGGGGAGACACCGTCTGGGAGGATAAATCAGTCACTATTGTTTTTCTTACGGGATTAAAGATAGATGACCCTGCACATATTCAAAGTATTATTTCGGATTTATACACGCTTTTCAACTCACAGGAGGCGCTTAAAGCTATATCTACATGCCGCACGGAAACTGAATTAGTAGAGCTGTTTACAGGATAGAAGATCACTGTTATTTTTCCAATCTATTATAAAGTGAGGCGAGACCAATGGATAGGTTAATGAGGCTATTTGATGATAGGATTACCCCCTTTTTAGTCAAAATAGGGGAAAACCGTTACATGATTGGTGTGAAGGATGGAATGATTGTCACCATTCCCTTTACGATTATTGGTTCCTTATTCTTGATTATTGCTTATTTTCCTGTCAAGGCTTGGACGGACTTCATTCAGCCCTATCAAGCAGTATTGACAGTTCCAGTCTCTGTAACCTTTGATATGCTTGGTGTCATTGCGGTTATAGGTATCTCTTATCACCTGGCTAAAAACTACGGCTTGGATCCAATATTAAGCGCGATTCTATCATTAATCGCTTTTTTGATTGTGCAAACAGGCAAAGTAGGTCAGGAGTACACACTCACCATTGATAATTTTGGTACAAAAGGCATCTTTGCAGCGATTATTGTAGCGATTATTTCTGTTGAGATTTTAAGGTTTATGCTGAAGCGGAATTGGGTGATTAGAATGCCGGCATCTGTACCGGCTACAATTAGCAAATCATTTGAATTGCTCACCCCACTTGCTGTTGTGATTATGTTCTTTTGGTTGATCCGCGTTGTCATCGGTATAGATATTAATCATGTTTTGAATTTACTTTTTAGTCCGCTTGTCTTCTCGTTAAACACACTTTGGGGGATTCTTCTCTTTATGCTCCTTAGATCACTCTTATGGTGTGTGGGAATTCATGGAGCAGCTGTTCTATCTGTTGCTGATCCGATATTCTTGCAAATGTTGGGCGCCAATACAAGTGCTGTGACCCATGGAGACCCTGTCCCGTTCATTACGGCAGCTGGCTTCATGAATTATGTATTTATTGGCGGCGGTGGCGCGACCTTAATGCTGGTTGTTTTCATGCTTTTTTCAAAGGATAAGGGTTTAAGAACATTAGGTAAGCTATGTTTGCCTGGAAGTATTTTTGAGATCAATGAGCCTGTTGTCTTCGGCGTTCCTGTCGTATTAAATCCTATTATGATGATTCCTTATATCCTCGGAAATATCATTCTAACCTTTACCACTTACCTTGTGATGTATTTTGGTCTAATTGGTAAGCCGGTCGTCAACGTTCCTTTTACGATGCCACCCATACTCATGCAGTACTTATCATCAGGAGGTGATTGGCGTGCAGCAGTGTACGGTGTGATAGAAATTATCATATCCGCAGTCATCTATTATCCTTTCTTTAAAGCTCTAGAAAAACAGCGCTTAAACCAAGGGCAACAAGGTGGTGAACAGCATGAGTCAGATTTGACGCAACCTATGAATGGATAAGGAGGAGAGCTATGGAGTCAAATCTCATGGAAGCGTATATCAACAAACAACAGGAGACATTGCTAGACCTACTAGAAGATGAACAGTCCATTAAAAATGTGGTGAAAAGCATTGATGAAGAACAGAATTACTTAGTGTGTCTCGTTGCATGTGGAAGTTCATTAAACGCCGCCATGGCAGTCAAACCAATATGGGAACACTATACCACTGCTGAGATCGTTGTCTGCAATGCATTCCAATTCAGGCATTATGCATTTAAAAAGTATCAAGGTAGAAAAGGGATAGCCATAGTTATCTCACAGTCGGGAAGAAGCACAGGAACGTTAGACTGTATCCAAGTCGCCCGACAAATGGGCTTATCTGTGGTCTCATTAACGGCGGATGCGACTAGTCCAATTGCAAAAGCAGGGGATAGCGTCATTGACATTGGGTGTGGGGAAGAAGCTATTGGCCCGAAAACCGCAGGCTATACAGCCACCCTTATGAGATTGATACAAATAGCCGTAGCATTTGGTGAAAAGCATGCATCCCTATCAAGACGTGATCATCAGCAGCTTATGGATACATTGAAGAAAGACCTTAATGATATTCAGACACTTATTTTACAAATGAAGCACTGGGTAAAGCAACATGTGGCTTGGAAACAGGCGCCATATATCACTGTTGTTGGTTATGGTCAGGAGCTTGGGACATTGTATGAAGGACAGCTCAAGCTTCTTGAAACGTTGAGAATTCCTGTTTTAGCCTATGACATTGAGGAATTTACACATGGCCCCCATCGCTTGATTCAAAGCGATAGCTTTCATATTTTTATTAAAACAGATGAGAGTGGAAGGGCGATGACAGATGCGATCACTCAATTTATTGAAGGGGTCAACCGTAATATCCTTGTTTTGACAGTGTTTGAACCCCATTCGAAATATGAGTTAACTATTCAATGTCAAGGGCAACTTTCGAAAGCTATCAAATTTGTCATCCCTTTTCAAGTCTTGGCAAATGAATTGGCACTGCTCACGGGATTTAATCCTGATACGAGCGTTTATCCCGAGTTTTTTTCGAAATTACGGACAAAAACAACCTAGATATCTAATCATTATTAAGGGGTGTGAATGAGGTTGAAGATTTTATTAGCATGTATTGCAGGAATGTCGACGGGATTATTAGTGGAAAGAATGAATGAAAGTTTAATAAAGAAAGGCAGAAATGACATTAGTGTGCAAGCGGTCTCGATGGATAAGCTGGATAAGGACTTTGTCCAGCAGTATGATGTGGTTTTAATTGGACCACAGGCGCGCTTTAAGGCTCCCGCGATTCAGAAAATGTGTGCAGAATTTAATATTCATAGTGGAGTGATCCCTATGGACATTTATGGGAATTTAGATGGAGAACGGGCGATAGCCTTCGCCTTCCAGTTGAGCAATGATGGTGAAAATCATGAGCCTTGAAGAACAAGCCATGCGATTAATCTTATTTGCCGGTGATGCGAAGTGTTTATGTCAGGAGGCCATAACCATAGCCAAGAAAGAGGAATTCACTCGAGCCTTAGACTTACTAGAAGAGGCTAGAATACATTTGCTTAAGGCCCATAATATTCAAACACAGTTAATCTCAGAGGAAGCCAAAGGAATCAGTATGGACATTAACCTTATTTTGATTCATGCGGAAGACCATTTAATGAATGCGATCAATTTTAGGGATATGGCAGTGGAACATATTCAACTCTATCAAGAAATGAATGACTTAAAAAGGGAAGTGGAAAAATTAAAATGTCTAAAATGAAGCTGACGATTATAGGTGCTGGAAGCGGCTATAGTCCTGAGATTTTGGAAGGGCTTGCTAGCCATAAAGCAACATTACCTGTTGAAGAAATTATGCTGATGGATATAAACCCTGAAAGATTAGAGATCATGTATCATTTTTCTAAACGTTATGCAGCGTTTCATGGGTTAGATGTGACTATTAATAGGACAACGGATCTTGAGGAAGCTGTAAAAAACAAGGAGATTATTTTGACGCAAATTCGGGTGGGTGGCAACCAAGCCCGTGTCAATGATGAAAAAATTCCTCTAAAATACGGGATCATTGGTCAAGAAACAACAGGACCGGGTGGATTTATGAAAGCTCTGAGAACCCTACCGGCCATGCTTAAAATTGCCAAAGCTGTTGAAAAACACAGTCCTAATGCTTGGATTATCAATTATACCAATCCCACAGGGATTGTAGCGGAAGCAGTCAATAAATACACAAAAGCAAAATTTATTGGGCTATGCGCTGGCGGTATGCGCCCGCGCACTTGGGTTGAGCAAGCGCTTGGCATTCCTTATCAGCAGGTTAAGTATGATTTTATTGGTTTGAATCATATGAATTTTGCTTATAACATCAAGGTGAATGGCAGAGCTTTAACAGATGAAGAGTTTGATAAAGTTGCCGAAGTTCATGCAACCATTGATCCAGCTTTAATTAAGAAGCTGAGAATGCTCCCTAGTCAATATTGCCAATACTATTTTCACAAGCAAAGGAAATATAACGAGTTGAAAAAGCAGGAGCAGACTAGGGGTGAAACGATATTGGAATTAGAGGCAGAGATTTTTAAGGCATTCTCAAGAGAGGATCAGGTTGAGAAGCCGGAGCTCTTAAAGAAGCGTGGCGGTGGTGGTTATTCAGAAATTGCCCTTCAAGCGATTCATTCTATTTATAATGATCAGGATATGTGGATCGTGGCTAATGTTCAAAATAGAGGTACGCTCTCATTTTTGCCAAATGACGCAACCATTGAGACTGCCTGCCTATTAAATAAATCAGGTATTAAACCACTACAAATTGATGATATTCCAGACACTGTACGGGGGCTGATTAGTTCAGTGAAAAATTATGAATCACTTACAGTGGAAGCTGCTGTGAGTGAAAATAGAGATAGGGCATTGCTGGCTCTTTTAGCCCATCCATTTATCGGGGATTATGATCTTGCTCAACCTTTATTGAATGAATTGCTCGAAGCGAATAAAGCATGGTTGGGATCCGGATTTTATCAAACACAACGGGTATAACGCATGCACGCTGATAAATCGCTCCTTTGGTTGATGAACTAAGGGAGTGATTTCTTCATCCCATCAACGCAAACCTCCTCAAGCTTCTATTTTCCCCAGAACTCTAGCTCAAGCATTCCTTTACCTAGTGGTGCTGCGGAACATGTCATGCGGTCGATTCAGACGTAGAGCCACTTTCAAAGGTGGTATCATCCCCTTAATCTAGAAGTGTCAATCGAATAAATTTTAATAAGATGTGGATAGGCAAATTTTGGACGGTTATTTTTTATAGTTGTCATCACAATGCTAAAGACAATATGAACGAAATGGTATATAATAAGTTATGAATTTCTACTAAAAGTTCGGTGTAATGTTATGATGATGGGTGATTAGATGATTGGAAAAAAAATAAAAGAATTAAGAGTGCAGAAACGCCTTTCACTAACCGAGTTATCTGAAAAAGCAGGTGTCTCTAAATCCTATTTGAGTACTATTGAGAGAAACTTACAACAGAACCCATCTGTCCACTTCTTAGAAAAGATTGCTGAGGTGCTGGGGGTCAGTGTTTTAAGCTTGATTCATAGTGAAGAAGATCCACGGGAATGGCTAGACCCAGAATGGGTTGAATTGATTGAAGAGGCAATGGATTCCGGGATGGATAAAGAAGAATTCAAAGAATTTTTAGATTATCAAAAATGGAGAAAGAGCCAGAAGAGTTAATTTCTATTGATTAGGAAGTAACTCTTTTCTGTGTTTCAATCGTTTTTTTATGTAGGAAAAGACGAATGTCTTCTTTTGAGAGATGTAATTCTTTCGCTTTTAAAATAAGAAGTACCCATTCGGTGTCTAGTATTTTTTCCATTCTCATTCCTCCAATGTAGGGTTTGTTTTTTGTAAAACTATGGACTGATATTATGTATAAACTTGTAAGTATTATAAGGCAAAGGGACTATCGAATTTGTCAAATTAGCGACATTTATTGAAATAAATATCAGCAATAAATAACAAAAAAATACACATTTCACTGAGGGATGAGGTTTAAAATCTGGAATGTTGAGTAAATGTTGTAGCCGAAAGAAAATAAATGGCTCATGACGATTACATTTCAGTTATTTTGTCAAAACAATGAATAGAGGTATGACGGCTTATTATACTATGTTAGGGATGAAATCATGGACTTAAAGCAAATCGAAATCAATGATCTTTTAGCGATTCAACATAAACTGGCACTTATCGATGTGCGCTCACCTTTAGAATATGAAGAGTTTCATATTCCCGGAGCTATAAATCTTCCGCTGTTTTCAAATGATGAGCGGGCAGAGGTTGGGACTTTGTATAAGCAGAAAGGACCAGAAGAAGCTAAGGAGCGTGGCGTTGAAATTGTTTCACACAAGCTCCCTTCCCTTTATAAGAAGATTAAGGCTCTGGCGGCAGAGGCTGAGCAAACTGTGATTTACTGTTGGCGTGGGGGGATGCGCAGTAAAAGCCTTGCTAATTTTATGACTGTCATGGGTGTCATGTGCTGGCAACTAAGAGGGGGCATTCGCTCTTTTAGGAAGCTCGTCACTGAACAGCTTCATGTTTTTTCACAAGAAAAAAAGCCTTTTGTTGTCATTGAAGGGTATACAGGGAGTCGTAAGACAGACATACTCAAGCAGTTAAGCGAAAAAGGATATCCAGTTATTGATCTTGAAGGGCTAGCCGGTCATCGGGGGTCGATTTTTGGTTCAGTGGGCCTTAACCCGCAGTCACAAAAGGCTTTTGAATGTGGGCTATGGCAGCGGCTATGTGATTTAAAGGATGCTCCCTATTATATCGTTGAAGGCGAGAGTAAGCGGATTGGTCGCGTGGTCCTCCCACCATTCATTAATGAGGGAAAGGCACAAGGGGAGCGTATCATGATTGACTATCCTTTTCAGGCGCGGGTTGAGGCCATTTTAAAAGAGTATAATCCGGAAGAAAATAAGGCAGCGGTGAATGAAGCCTTTTGGCATTTACAAAAATATTTACGACAACCATTCCTTGGAGAATTAGAAGCAGCATTACAGAACGAGGATTACGCTTTATTTATAGAACAGCTCCTTGAGCATTATTACGATCCAAGGTATCAGCATCAATTAAAAAAGTATCCAAAGGAAGCGAAGCGTCTCTCGATAACGTCAGTTGCTGAAGGGGTCGAAGGTGTCGAAGCTATCCTTAATACACTGTACGCGCCAGCGCTCGGATAAATAGAAAAGTTCACATGATCGCCTTTGCAATAGCTGTTTTCATCCATTAATATAGGCATGAGAACATGACTTTGGAGGTAACATCTATGAAGAAACACAGATGGCTTATAGGCCTAGCGCTATTATTGATCAGTATTGGTCTTGCAGGCTGTGGCAGTGATAAGAGTGATCATCATCAATCATCAACCAAGACGATCAAAGGGACTACATTAAATGTAACAGCAACCAACTTTCAATTTGATAGTAAAACATATAAGGTTCCTGCAAATAAAGAATTAACGATACACTTTGAAAGTAAAGAAGGGAACCACGGCATGAGTATTGAGGGGACGAAAGTGGATATCAAAGGGAAGGGAATGGCCAAAGTTAAGCTAAAGCCTGGAACCTATATGGTGCACTGTAGCGTCTTTTGTGGAAGTGGACATGCCGATATGATGTCAAAAATAATCGCTGAATAATGCAACAGATGTGGGTGGATGGCTGCTTAAGCAGCCACCTTTTTATTAAGCTGCTTTTTGAAGAGAATAAAGACATCTCTTTTATCCATTATTACTATACAATTCGAAGTGAACATGATACGCTAGGGTTGCCCTTTGCCAAGCGGGAAGGCGAGGGAGAAGGAGAACATATGACACCATGAAGATAATTAAAATTGTAGCCTTATGTTTAGGCGTATTACTGCTTATCGCTGGCTGCTCATCGGACAAGTCCAGTCAGTCAGAACAGAAGCAATCTGAAAAGAAAACTGAACAGAATAAGACAGAGAGCCCAGCAGATAAAGGGAGTAGTGAAAAAAAGGCTGATAAAAAGAGTCAGGAAAATAAACAGCCGACGCCCGTTAAGCGTGATAAGGATGGGCTGATTATTGATCAAAATCCAGAATCTCTTTTAGTGCTTGTAAATAAAACACATAAATTGCCCGATGGTTATGTACCACCAAATCTTGTCTATCCAGATGTGCGTTTCCCGTATTCTGATATGATAGAGAAAAGACAGGTGCGCTCGGTCACTGCTAAAGCACTGAAACAGCTTTTCAAAGCCGCAGACCAAGCTGGGTATAAGCTGTATGGTGAATCAGGTTATCGCTCCTATGATCGACAAGTGAATATTTATAATGGAAATGTCGATAAATATGGAGCCGCTAAAGCAAGCACGATCAGTGCGCATCCTGGCACTAGTGAGCACCAAACGGGGCTGGCAATTGATATAACCTCACAAGAGATGCTGGATAATAACTCGGCCGATCCGTTAGTAGAAAAATTTGGAGATACTGCTGCAGGAAAATGGGTGGCAGCCAATGCCCATAAATACGGTTTTATCATTCGCTATCCTAAGGGGAAAGAACAGATTACCGGCTATGAGTATGAGCCTTGGCATATCCGCTATGTCGGTGTTAAGGTTGCCACGGACATCTACAATCATGGATGGACGTTAGAGGAGTACTTGCAGCATCAATAATCACTAAAGGCGGAGAGAGTGGCGATAAAACCACTCGTCTCCTTTTTAAAAGATGTGGTATAATAGGATACGACTTACTTTGTGAAGAAGGTAGATACCCTTGTTAGTTGAAATCATAAGCTTATTGATTGGTATCCTTTTTGCGACGTCGATTATTATTGTCCGATTGAAGGCTGCGAATCAGCCCACTAACAGCAGAAAAATTTTATTGCCGCCTTTGTTTATGTCTACGGGGTTTCTCATGTTCATTGCCCCACAGGTGCGCGTATCGGTCGTTGAGCTTTTGGAAGCGTTCTTAGTGGGTGTCATCTTTTCGATATTGCTTGTTAAGACGTCAAAATTTAGTGTGCATGATGGTGACATTTATTTAAAACGGTCCAAGGCCTTTATTTTTATCCTCGTTGGCCTCCTTTTGGTAAGAACGATTTTAAAAATTGTCCTCGAAAAGGATATGAACATTGATATCGGACAAACTGCCGGTTTGTTTTTTACCTTAGCCTTTGGCATGATCCTTCCATGGCGGATTGCAATGTATGTCATGTACAAACGCTTGGAAAAGCAAATCAACAATGGAGATATCCTATCAACATAAATGCGGCTGTCTCCATAGCCTAGATGTCTAACCAGATACCGTTTCAATGAAATGGATATCGGCCTATAGCTTAGATTATTTCACTATTGTTATTAATGGAATAAGCAGGCTACAGGCCGTTACTTTTTTATAACACCAGAATTTATAACTTTAATTGGGAAAATACATAGGAGCACCAAAGTGGAAGCGCTACGAGTAGGCGCAGGAACAGGGAATTGGTAGCTTAAATACCTGGAACACAAATCGCCATTCCAAAATGGGCTGAGGCCACTAAAGGCGATCAGCTAAACCTGTCACATTCATTAAGGAACGTCGGTTAAGTGCGTCACATCCATGTGACAACACCGAAGCTAGCACCTCAATATCCTCGATTGAGTGTCTTGGGAGTGTGCTTGCAGAATGCGGCTACCTTAGTATTCTACTATGAAGTGGATGGATTTATTTTCTTATATTCTTATAAAACTGTGGATTGAGGAGGGACAATTTATGAAAACAAAAACACTGAAGGTGATGCTAGGCATGTTATTATTGATCAGCATGTTAGCAGCTTGTTCAGAAAAAGGAAATTCTGGTGAGAAAAGTGGCAAAAATGATCCATCAGAAACAGAACAAAGTGAAAATAAAGATGATGATTCAGCGCCGGATCCCAAGGCCACTAAGCAACAGGGAAAGCTGACTATCGGTGATACCGGTAAAGTAAAGATCGCATATCAGGGAACTTTTAAGGTCACTTTAGAATCGGTAGAAAAAAAGGATAAGATAGGCATTGAAAAGCCAAATAACGATCTGTTTATCGTCGCTAAAGTAAAAGTTGAAAATATTGGTAAAGAGACGATGGATCTTGCAGATTTAACAGGTTTTGTCGACTTATTAGATCTCGGGGAAAATGGTGGAAGCGCACCAGATTATGCTAACCAAATAGAGGGTGTTCAAGATCCATTGAGTAATAAAGGGCAAATTCAACCCGGAAACGCTGCTGAAGGTGAATTGGTTTTTGATACTTGGAATACCGATAACTATCAATTTGTATTCGGACATGCAAATTCATCAGTCACTAAGACAATATGGGCGTTTACAAGGGATGAGTTGCAGTAGCTGACGGATTAAACTTAAGAAAAGTGATAACGTGTTTGCCAGAGAAGCCTTCGCAAAATGTGAAGGCTTCAAAAAGTCGAAAATGAAAATAGAGCTGGAGTGAAGTATTCACCTCATAGAAAAGAAAGTATAAAATTTCTGGTCATGAGGACGGTGCGGATTTCCGCTCTAGGAAGCTCACTCACTTTCTACGGGAGAGTGAGTGGTAAGTCTCCTCGCGCCTTCGCACTGCTAAGGTCTTACCGATCTTCTACTTCCCGCAGGGCTCTAGTCTTCGCATCATGAGTCAGCGGCGCCCTAGGAACACACGATTTTAGAGTGTTCCGAATCTCGCGCCTTGCGCTCCCTTCCACTTGACCAGGCAATGAAGCCTCTTTCATATTGGATGATGCTCTATACTAAGGACAAGGACCGGGCATGCTTTTCGCCCGGTTTTTCTTAGTATGTCATGAAGCGCTTCGCCCAAACACTTCACTTTCCGCGGGGGAGTCTCCTTGAGCTGCTGCCTTGCGGGGGATTGCTGATCCGCAGGATTCTGATTGAGTACCTAAGAGTCAGCGAGCTGCAGAACATACCATGTCTGAAGTTTTCCCATCACGCCCCTTTTGTCCCATTCCTGCTGATAGGAGATTATTGTTTCAGGTGGTAGCAGTTTTTCAGTGCTGCGCCTTGTTCGTCTCTTGGTATTAAGCTTCTTCTTTTGCTATTTTAGTTAAGGCTTGGTAATCCGCCTTGCCGCTTTGAAGGGCGGGAATTTCTTCTATAAACGCCAATTTATTCGGAATATATAAAGACGACATTTGCTTTTCTTTAATAAATTTCTTGAATACCTTCTCGGAAATGTTCGTTTCTGTTGTGAATAGCACAATTTTTTCACCCTTGCGCTGATCGGGAATGCTCACGGCATAAAAGCCTGACTTTCCAAAGCATTCCAGGGCGAGCTCCTCAATTTTATTTAATGAAATCATCTCGCCAGCAATTTTAGCAAAGCGTTTTAATCTTGAGATGATAAAGAGATATCCTTCCTCGTCAATGGTGACAATATCTCCTGTGTTATACCATTCGCCACAAGGGATAAAGCCTTTGCCATGAATCAAATAACCTTTCATGACATTGGGGCCTTTTAAGAGTAAGCTGCCACCTTCAGTAATGCCTTCCACTTTATCAAGCTTATAGTTCATTGAAGGGAGCGGCTTACCGACTGAGCCGTATTTGCTAAATGTCGGCGTATTAAGTGAAATAATTGGAGAGGTTTCGGTGGCGCCATAGCCTTGCAGGATAGTAACGCCAAAATCTTGTTGGTATTTATCATAGGTATTCTTTTTTAATTTTTCAGCCCCGGCGACGACAATACGTAGAGTTGCTAGATTTTCCCGTGTTGCGTATTTCGCGTAGTGATCAAAAAATGTGTTGGTTGCAACAAAAACTGTACTTTTATCTTTTCCAATCATTCTCGGTATTTCTTTGTAATGTAGGGGAGAAGGGTATAAAAATGATTTGACATTGGAAATGAGCGGAAGGACTGCCCCAACCGTTAGCCCAAAAGCATGAAAGAGTGGTAACGGATTAAAGATACGATCCTTTTCAGTCAAATCAACCGTCGATAAGGATTGTTTGATATTGGCATAAATATTTCTATGCGTTAAAATCACTCCCTTAGGTTTACTCTCAGTCCCTGAAGTAAACAATATCACTTCTTTTTGTTGCCGCTTTTTGAGAGAAGGCAGCTTAGCTTCAGCAGCTCCCTTTAATTTGTGAGTAAGGGTAATACCATGCTTCAAATCTTCAAGGTAAACAATCCTTACCTTTTTTTCCATTTCATCTATTACAGAGGTTAACTGCGCCACTTTAATAAATTCTTTGGATGTAAAGACAGTTTTTAAGCGGGCAGTTTCAATACAATCCATCAAATTTTGCGTCCCCATAGAAAAATTTAACAGGCAGGGATTTTGTTCATTTTTAAAAAGAGCAAACAGCGCCACCACTTGAGCGATCACATTAGGTAAATAAAAGCCGACCCTTTCTTCATGGACAGTGACTTCTTTGATTTTCAAGCTCAGAACATTAACGGCTAGCAAAAATTGATTATACGTCAGTTTACCGGTAGGCTCCTCAAGAATAACCCTTTTGGGATGCAGCTTGGCTTGTTTTCTCATTTCATCATATAGATTGACTTGATCAGGTAAATTCAAGTTCATTGATACAACTCCCCATATGTAGTCAATACTTAACGGATTCTTGCAGGATAAAACCTTTTGTAAAGCGTTTACAATTATTTGTTCTTCACCAGTGGCTAAAGAAATTTGACACTATCATCCGGATGTTCATGAAGGCTGGACTCATTTGTATGTAGCCATGATTTATTTAACTTTAGAAAAATTGTTCATATGGCAATGTGTCGATATTATGCTTGATGAGTGTCTTGCGTAAAAACTTATGGTCTCGCTTAGGTGTAGCCTTGATATATCCCTCAATGATGAGTGCCTGAGTCATCTGCTTTGCTTTCTTTCTCAGGGCAAGCTCCCCAATTTTTCCAGCGATTTTTTGCTTGGCCACATCACGAAAGAGCGGAGGGACGGGGGAAACGAGTTCATCTAAGAAGCGGAGCTGTTCTTCAGACCATAGCTTGCGTGTTTTTTTGATATAGTAATTTTGCCAATCTAATAATGATTTACCATCACTCTTTGGTAGGCTCTTTAAAAATTTGCGAAACATAAAAAAACCACCGATGCCCATGAAAACAATGAGAAGAACGGACCAAAATATGATGAAAAGCATAAAGTAAGAAGACATGCTAAAATCACCTCTAGCTATAATCGTCTGATTATCGTCATTATAGCCCGAGAGGTTTTAGAGAGGCAAGTCATTTATAAAAAATAAGGCATTATCTAAATGGCTGGGCCAGCTGGATTCGAACCAGCGCATCATGGAGTCAAAGTCCATTGCCTTACCGCTTGGCTATGGCCCATCAATTTACTTAAGGCGCCTTGTCGATACTTATCATGAACCAATTCGCTTTCCTTTATTCGCATCCTGAGCTTTTTTTCTAAAAGATTTGGGTGTTGTTTTGTTATAAACTCAAAGCGCCTTAAAGGTCAACACACAGCTTTGTCAAAGAGCGCTGATTTATCTCATCCTAGACTATTCATAGAAGTTCCCAAAACACAGTAAAAAGGCTTATCTATCAAGTGGTTTATTCTGTATTTCAACGCATCAAATAAATGAAAAAAGAATCCGTTTCTGATAAGGTTAAAACGACGAAGAAATAACCATCAGAAAGGCTTCTTATAATGGCTCCTTTACCGCAAATAACGCTTGATTTCAATCGTAGAATTAAATTGTCAAATGATGGAGGAGCCCTTTCCTCCAAGGAGGCTGAGGCCGTGCCCGTGGAAAGCGAGCATCCTGGAGCGGAAATCACCTGCCAATACCATGCCTAAACTTCAGAAGGCTAATAACCTACAAATCTTTAGAAGACCTTTTTAACATTATTTTAGGCCCCAAGGGAGCAGTATGCCCAAAAACAGGTGATTTTGTGGAGAGTGACCGTTTTAATTCCTCAATCGGAGACAATTCCAACATAAATTCCATAAAAGGGGCATGGAAAATTTAGCTTTGATCCCAGATCTCGTTTTCTCCCGAAGTATGAATAAATCAGGCTCATATATATTTTTTTGCTGGAGATAGTAATAATGAGTTAACGTTTAGAATGGATGTCATTGACGAAAGACAGCTTTCTTCCTTTGATAAATAGACGCTGGCTTTTACATAGAAGATCGACTTTACAATAAAAAACAAAGGTCAAGTCATAAATAAAAGTATCACATGAGAATCACCACAACTAGTGAAACCTTTTGTCATTCAAACGGGAGGGGTGTATCGTGATTCAGTGGAAGAGGGGGTCTCGTCGTGAGATTGCCAACTTGAGCATTTGGGGAACATCCTATATTCACCCGAGAAATCCTTATATCGTTGCACTTTGGTCAACCACTTTTCCGGGGTATGGGCATCTGTTATTACATAAATATATACGTGGATTTGCCTTAATCATATGGGAAATATTTATTAACCAAAGTTCCCATTTAAATCTTGCTATGGTCTATTCATTCACTGGACATATTGAGGCAGCCAAGCACGTATTAGACGTCAATTATGTTTACATGTACATTCCGCTCTACTTATTTGCTATTTGGGACAGTTACCGGACAACAGTCGAGCTCAATAATCTTTATCAATTAATTGAAACAGAAAAACCTTCCGTCAATGCCTTCACGATTAAACCATTAGAAAATAACTATCTTGATAAAAGGAATCCATTTATGGCTATCCTTTGGTCAGCAACTGTCCCCAGTGTTGGGCAGCTCTATCTCAACCAGATTATCTCTGCCTTTTTTACTTTGGTTGTCACAGTTATTTTCGTTCATTACTCTCATTTTATTGAGGGCATTCATTATATATTGCAAGGGAATATACCGAAGTCCACTGCTGTTATGGACAAACAGTGGCTTCTCTATATGCCCTCTCTATATTTATTTAACATTTTTGAAACCTACATGAATGTCATTGAAAATAATAAATTGTTTAAAACCGAGCAAAGGCTTTTTTTAAAAAGAGCATATCAAACCAAAAATTTGAAGATTAAAGGTAACAAGGTGACAGGAAATGCAAATCGTAGCAACTTTTGAGCATTCAATACAGCTAGAAATGGCCATCTCTAAAATGGAACAGATGGGGATAAATGACATCTTTGCTATACCCATGGACAATAGACCTGAGCAACCTAGACTATTTGATACCATTCATCGATCAGATGGAATCTCGCTGTTCAGCACAGGGATGATTCTTGCCGTTTTTTTCTCAGTGATTGGGGCAAGCAGAGGGTTTGCCCTCAATTGGGGACCCATTTATTGGGGGTTGATCGGAGCAGGATTTGGATTTATCGTAGGCTTCTGTATTGATCTATTTAGACAGACGCGTAAAAAGAAACGTCATCGAGAGATTAGAGGGAAAAAAACAGAGGTGGTTCTCATTATAGAATGCAAAGATTCGGATGGACAAGAGGTAGAGAAAATTCTTTGGGAGCAATTAGCTGTAGGAGTGGGAAAAGTGCATTAAGGCAATTTGGCGGGACTGTGTCGGAATCGAACCGACCAGAGACGAACACGCGCCTCTCAAAAAGTTTTGAAGACTCAGGCAAGCACCAGCTACGCAACCAGCCCCATTTTTTCACGCCGATTTCTATTATAAAGACTTAATGACGCTAGGACAAGAAAAAAACCAAACCTCCTTAATAAAAGGGGTTTGGCAAGGAGCTCATCTACCTGCTATTCTCGCTGAGCAGCAAGAAAGCGAGGAGGCTTTAGCTCTATCAAAGGCTGTGTCAGCCGCTTGACAGGCCGACTTCCCAGTATAAGACAAAGGGTTATTGCAATCAATAACAATGTAAAATACTGTAAGAAGGAACTCAGATTTTCTAATGGATTGTTTAAGCCGATAATCTTGATGAAAAAGCCATGGAGCAAGTAAATATAGAGCGTGCGCTGCCCGTATTTGGTAAAAGAGAACTGTTTAGACGGTACAATAGCTAGAAAACTAAAGGTTGTGACGAGCATCGCCAGATAAAAGAAGGCTCTAAAGACACCACCTGTCCAGTCCCCAGCGCCCATATCTGCATAAGAGTTGGAGCAGAGCAGCCATGTTCTTAAAGAATCTGGGAATATCGTGTAGCACACAGCGAAAATCCCAATTAACACGGGGATTGAAATCCATTTAAATGTTGACCGCCTCAAAATTAAGAAGTCTTTTTTATTGAGCATATACCCGAGTAAGAATATCGGGAAAAATGTAAAGGTGCGGTCAATGCTAAGATACGAACCAAAAAAGGGGACATAGCCGACGGCGATCCCTAATGCAAAAGCGATGGGTAAGGCATAGGGAAGCTTTGCAAAGAGCTTCAATAAAAGATTCCAGAAGAAGAGGCTCATTAAGAACCATAATGTCCAGTGTGGATCAAATAATTTTAATGTTAATTGATCCTCATACCCTGTTGCGTAATAAAAGATGCAGTAAATCAATTGAAAAAAGGCATAGGGAATAAGTGTTTTCTTGAAGACTTTTTTGACATACCCTGGCCGATCAAATCCTTTAGAAAAGAATCCAGATATTAAAATAAAGGCAGGCATATGAAAGAGATAAATAAACTTGTACAGGGCATATAATAGATCGCTATCTGCCTTTATCGGAGTGATTAAATGACCCATGACAACAAAGAGGATGAGAAATATCCTAGCATTGTCAAAATAAGCATCGCGCTCCATAATTTCCACCTACCTAAAAAATCATTTATCAAAGCTTTCGGATAGGGGAAGAAATTGTTGTCGGTCATTTCTATCGTGATTACAGTTAGAATTTGTTAAACTAAACACGAGGAGGGACCCTATGGCTGAGAATATAATCATTAGACCTATAAAAAAGGACGATCTTCACACGCTTTACGCTATGATGCATGATAAGAAAACGGGTATACCCGAGTGGAAAAAATGGGATGCGCCCTATTTTCCTTATAAACGGCCCTCCTTTCGCTCCTTTAGGAATCAGATATTAGATGGAATGGTCGAAGGGATGCGCTATTTAATTATTAATGCCGGTCAAATCATTGGCATGGTGACATATTATTGGGAGCATCGCTCGTCTAACTGGCTTGAGGCAGGTATTGTTATCTTCAATCCTGATTATTGGAGCGGTGGGTACGGGACTAAGGCTATGTATTTATGGATCGATCATCTTTTTGCAACGCTACCGATTGTCCGTTGTGGATTTACCACATGGTCTGGCAATGGACGAATGATGAAAGTTGGGGAAAAATTAGGCATGACCCTTGAGGCCCGTTTAAGAAAATGTCGTTTTTATAATGGGAATTACTATGATTCTATTCGTTATGGTGTATTGAGGGAAGAGTGGTTGGAGCAGAAGGGTGTACTATATGATAAATTGTTTGGAAATTATAGCCACAGTCACTTCAATAGCAGTACGTTTACAAAGGATGTATTAGATAACCCTCAAAAGGTTTGATGCATTTAGCAATTCAGAGCATAGTAGTATCTGTAAAAATAGAATCTTTCTAATTAACGTCATTCACCCCAGTCTACGAAACTGGGGTGAATGACGTTTTATTCTTTTATTCTATTGTGATGATGTTATCTTCACCTTGTTTGATCTGACCAGTTTTTAAGAGTTTAACGTGCTGGTTTTCAGGTAGATTGGTGAATATAACCGGTGTGATAAGTGATGGGACTTTGTCTTTAATCGCGTTAATGTCAATTTTAGCCAGGCGCTGATTCACTTTGACTTCATCGCCTTCTTTGACATAAACGTCAAATCCTTCGCCTTTTAGATTGACGGTATCTAATCCAAAGTGGATTAATAATTCATGACCTTCTTTTGTTTTCAAACCAATGGCATGCTTGGTTGGGAAAACAGTGACCACTGTACCATCAACAGGTGAGGTGACGAGTCCATCGCTGGGATCAATTGCAAATCCATCCCCCATCATTTTTTGAGAAAAGACCTGATCTGGAACCTTGTCAATTGGAACGATGGTTCCAGAAAGCGGTGCTTTAATACTTTTGCCATCGATAGAAGGCAAGGTATCCTCTGCTGATGGTGGTGTAACTGCAGATGTTCCGGCATATTGACTAAGCGCTTGATCATCTAATTGTTTCATTGCATCAGCCACGAATTCCACGGTTGTTCCTACGATGACCTGCAAGCTTTTTCCGCCTGTTCTAACGACACCGCGAGCGCCGTGACGCCTTAAGGCTTTGTCATCAACAAGAGATAAGTCGTCTATTGTTAAACGTAACCGTGTGGCGCAATTATCGATGTTTGTCACATTCTTCTTGCCACCTAAATCAACAAGGAAATGGCCAGCCATTGCTGTAAAACGATCGTCTCCTGTCAGAGCAGGATCCTCTTCGGCTTCTACGTCTTCATCGTCTTCGCGTCCCGGCGTTTTAAGGTCAAGCCATTTGATCAGGAAGTAGAAGACAACGAAGTAAATGACGCCATAGATAATACCAATCAATAAGAGTAATAAGGGCTTCTGGGCGATACCATAGTTTAAAAGATAATCAATTAAACTCGCCGAAAAACTAAAGCTATCATGAATTCCCAGTAGATAAGTAATAGCTAATGAACTTGCTGTTAATAGGGCATGAACAACGTATAAAAGTGGTGATAAGAACATAAATGAAAATTCAATGGGTTCTGTAACCCCTGTAATAAATGAGGTTAAAGCAGCTCCTAATAATAAACCGGATACAATTTTTCGACGTGTGGTCTTTGCAGTGACGATCATAGCCAAGCAGGCAGCAGGAAGACCGAACATCATGATGGGGAAGAAACCAGCTGTAAATGTTCCTCCAGATGGATCATGATGAAGGAATCTGGTAATATCCCCGTGATACACCTTATGATCGGTTGGATCAGTAAATGAACCAAAGTCAAACCAAACGAGTGTATTGATGACATGGTGCAATCCAAGTGGAATAAGGATACGGTTGAGGAACCCATAAATCGCTGCACCGAGTGCTCCAGCATCGATCATCCAATTGGCGAGCCAATTAATAAAGTTTTGGACGAAAGGCCATACATAACCAAAAATAAAACCAACGACAACACCAGCTCCAGAGGTGATTATCGGGACAAAGCGCCTGCCTCCGAAGAAGGCTAACCAATCTGGTAATTTAACATTGCTGTACCTATTATAGAGTGTTCCTGCAATAATCCCAGCAATGATTCCACCGAGGACATCCAAATTGATGTCAGAATTAATAGCGGTGGCACAAGCATTAAGTACAAGATAGCCAAGGGCACCGGCCAAGGCCGCAGCACCGTTATTATCCTTGGCAAACCCGATCGCCACACCAATTGCAAAAATCAGCGGCAGGTTATTAAAGACGGCATTGCCTGCCTCAGCAATAAAATCGATGTTGAGTAGGTCAGGTTGCCCGAGACGTAATAAAAGTCCGGCGGCTGGTAAAACGGCGATGGGGAGCATCAACGATTTACCGATTTTTTGTAAAAATCCTAACATAACACAAACCTCCTTTTATCAGACAAATTTAGATAAGCGTTTACATATAGAGTGTACCATTTTAAGATATAGTTGTCTAGACCACTAGTTTTATTGTAGACTAGAGGAAAGGGGTGACTCACAATGCTTTTATCAGGATTAACGGTTTATTTAGAAGATCGCGTGATTCAAAATGGGTATGTTTTATTAAAAAACGGAAAAATTGAAGAAGTAGGTGAGGGGCTGCCTGAGAACGGTGAAGGATTTGAACATCAATCATTTTCTCCCGGTTATAAGCTTATACCTGGAATGATTGATGTCCACATACACGGAGCAAATCAATCCGATGTCATGGATGCGACGTATGAAGCCTTAGCGAATATGGCGACCGTATTGCCTAAAGAAGGCACAACAAGCTTTTTAGCCACGACTATCACTCAAGAACCTCGTGCGATTGAAAAAGCGCTAACCAATGTCGATACTTATTTGCAGCATCCTGTTGCAGAGGGGGCAGAGGTGTTGGGGGTTCATTTAGAAGGACCCTACATTAATAAAGAAAAAGCAGGAGCGCAACCGCCGAATTATATCATTCCATCGGATATTGAACAATTTGACCATTGGAATACTCTATCAGGTGAGCGGATCAAGCTGGTTACTTTAGCTCCAGAAGTTGAAAACGGCCTAGCCTTCATTCGTCATCTTGTTAACAAAGGTATTGTCGCTTCTATCGGGCATTCTGCAGCGACATATAAAGAAGTCACTCAAGCGGTTGAAGCTGGAGCAACGCATGTGACCCATTTATTTAATGGGATGAGCGGGTTGCATCATCGCGAGCCTGGTGTTGTCGGGTCGGCCTTCCTGCATGATGCTCTATTTACAGAAATGATTGTGGACGGCATTCATATTGTTCCAGAATCTGTAAAGCTTGCTTATCAAATTAAAGGCCAAGACCGCATTATTTTAATTACTGATGCTATGAGAGCAAAATGCATGAAGAATGGAATTTATGATTTAGGCGGCCAACAAGTTACTGTAGAAAATGGCAAAGCGACACTGCCTGAGGGACAGCTTGCAGGAAGTGTGTTAAAAATGGCAGATGCTCTCCGCAATATGATGGCCTTTGCTGATACCGATTTACCTGCAGTAATTAAGATGGGTTCTGAAAACCCTGCTAAGCAATTAAATGTATTTGATCGTAAAGGAAGTATCGCAGCTGGTAAGGATGCTGATCTTCTTATTTTGAACGAAGACAATGAGATTGTCATGACCTTATGTCGTGGAGCAATGATTAAGCACTAGGAGGGATACTCATGGAACTGATACAAACACAAGATTATGCAGAAATGAGCCGAGTTGCTGCTGAGATACTGATCAAAGAAATCAAAACCAATCCACAAGCGGTCCTTGGCTTAGCGACAGGGAGTACTCCTGCTGGCACCTACGAGGCATTAATTCGTGACCATGAGCAGCATGGAACGAGCTATAAACAGGTTCATACCGTCAATTTAGATGAATATATTGGTCTGGATCAGAGCGATCCCAATAGCTATAAAAGTTTCATGAAAGCCCATCTTTTTAATGCAATTGATCTCCCAGAGACTCATGCCTTCTTACCCAATGGAGAGGCAACGGACATCCAAGAGGAATGTCGGAGATACGATGAAAAAATTCGTCAGCTCGGTGGAGTGGATCTGCAAGTCCTTGGCATTGGGCAAAATGGTCATATTGGTTTTAATGAACCAGGAAGCTCTTTTTCGATGACTACGCATGTGGTGGAATTGACGCATAATACAAGAAAGGCTAACGCTCGTTTTTTTAAACAATTAAAGGATGTTCCGACCCATGCGATTACAATGGGGATTAAGAATATTTTAGAGAGTCGTCGTGTCCTTTTATTGGCTTCAGGTAGTAGTAAAGCAGAGGCGATGGCACGATTGTTAAATGCTGAGCAACCGGATGAGGCTTTTCCTGCTTCAGCCCTTTATTTGCATCCACATGTGACCATCATCGCAGATAAGGAAGCCTTAGCTCTAGTGGAGGACCAGAAGAGGAGAGCGTTCTGATGATTGACAAGCAGTCTCCGATCCCTATTTATTATCAGATTGAGGAATATTTAAAGAAGATGATCGAAACCGGAAAATTTGCTGTTAATCAAGTCATTCCTTCTGAACGAGAACTTTCGGGTACCTTTCAAGTCAGTCGCATGACCATTCGGCAAGCGGTAAGTGACCTGGTGAATGAGGGGTATTTATATCGGCGAAAGGGAAAGGGAACGTTTGTAGCTGAGCAAAAGATTGAACAGCCTTTACAAGGGTTGACAAGCTTTACGGAGGATATGATCAAAAGGGGAATGACGCCATCTACTCGTGTTCTCCATTTTGACAAGAAAAAAGCAAGCGTCTCCATTGCCAAACAATTAGGGATTTCTGAGCAAGAGCTTGTTTATGAAATTAAGCGGATTCGGTTAGCGGATGACATCCCCATGGCCTTGGAAATGTCTTATATTCCTGTAAAGCTGGTGCCGAATCTAACAGAAACCATTGTTCAGGATTCCTTTTATAAATATATTGAGGATACGCTGCAGCTGAAAATAGAGGACGCTGTTCAGGCCCTTGAAGCGAGTATTGTGTTGCCTGAGGATGCCAAGCGCTTAGATATGAAACCAGGCGCGGCAGTCTTGCTGATCCATCGTCACACCTATCTCACCTCTGGTAAAGCGTTAGAGTGGGTGAAATCTGTTTATAGAGCAGACCGATATAAATTTCTTATAAATATGAAACGTTCTTAATAATTTTTTTGTTTGAAATTCGTCAATTTGCTTTGACGAGCGCGCGATTTAATGGTATCTTTTTTGCATAAAGAAAGGAATGAGAGACAATGGAAAAGAAAACGTTTAAGGTGACAAGTGAAACAGGTTTACATGCTCGTCCTGCTACGGTGCTTGTTAATCAAGCGAACCAGTATCAATCAGAGTTAAATCTCCATTATAAAGGGAAAACCGTAAACCTAAAATCCATTATGGGCGTTATGTCACTTGGTGTTGGCAAAGACGCAGAGATTGAAATCAGTGCTGAAGGCTCAGATGCTAAAGAAGCGCTTGAAGGCATTGAAGCAACATTGAAAAAAGAAAACATTGGAGAATAATTCTCTTGTCCTCGGTTTATTATGAACCGAGGTATTTTTTTACGTTGATTGTGAACACACTCTTCGCTTTTATATGAAGTGTGATACAATTCGTGACTTTATCATAAGTCTTCTAAAGGAAGCCTTCGCTTGTTTACATCCTTTTTTTATCTCCACTCCCCATTGCCGTTTCAGGTTTATTTTTCTTTCATACACTGGTAGTCAAGGAACTCTGTCGGAGATGGGAGGGAGTAAAGAGTGATGAATGAGCGACAGTATCGAGAGGCGATGGGGAAATTTGCCACTGGGGTAACGGTTGTGACGACCTTAGATGAAGAGGAGATCCATGGCATGACCGCCAATGCGTTCATGTCTGTTTCCCTCCATCCGCAGCTTGTACTCATCTCGATTGATCAAAAGGCGATGACATTACGAAAAATCGAAAAAACTGGAGTGTTTGCGATCAGTATTTTAGCAAATACACAGAAGCAGGCTTCAAAGCATTTTGCTGGCCAACTTCAAGAAATAGATGACAAGGTGTTTGATTGGTTCAATGATTTTCCAGTCATTCGTCAAGCCCTTGCTTATTTGCTTTGTCGTGTGCACGATACTTATGCGGTGGGGGATCACACTCTTTTTATTGCTGAAGTGGTTGATTTAGAAGTAAAAGATGGTCTGCCCTTGGTCTTTTATCAAGGAAGATATCATCAGCTTGAAGATAAATAGATGCTGGTATATAAAGGTGATGCCCCATTTGGCTACCTCTTGTTTTCCCTTTATAAACGAAAAAAGAACTCAAGGTTTCTTTCTAAAAACCAAGGGTATCCCAAAGGCTTAGTGCTTTTTGAGGATACCCTTTTTTCACTTTTTATCCTAATGCAAATGACTCTCTCGTCAGGAGCATCTCTTATACTTCTGCTTGAGGGAGTGATATGGCTTTAGTATCTTCCTATTTTATTGCGGATTTCTTGCATAAAGGGGTGTGCATAGTCACGGGCACGTTCTGCTCCGCGTTGTAATAATGCATCAAGCTTCGGTGTATCATTGATCAATTCGTTATACTGACGGCGTGGCTCCTGGAGCTTTTCGTTGACCGCGTCAAATAAAATTTGTTTGACTTCTCCATAGCCAATCCCTTCCTCGTAGCGCTTAGCCAGGCTTTCAATGTCTGCCTCACTGGCAAAGGCTCTATAAATATCAAATAGAGTGGACGTCTTGGGATCCTTTGGCTCTTCAGGTGTTTTTGAATCGGTCTTAATGCGAAAAATGGCTTTGTGCAGCTGCTTTTCTTCCGCGAATAAAGGGATGACATTGCCGTAGCTCTTACTCATCTTACGACCATCTAAGCCTGGGATGACAGCTGTTTCTTCCTCGATCAAAGCCTCTGGTAAGGTAAAGGTTTCTCCATAGATTTTATTAAAATGCTCAGCAATATCGCGAGCGATCTCAACGTGCTGAATTTGATCTTTACCAACAGGCACAAGATTGGTGTTAAACATTAAAATATCAGCAGCCATGAGGACGGGATAATTAAATAGACCCATATTTACCCCATTATCGGGGTCGCGATCATTGGCGATATTCTCATCGACTTTCGCTTTATAAGCGTGCGCACGGTTAAGCAACCCTTTGCTTGCTAAACAGGAGAGGATCCACGACAGCTCGAAAATCTCCGGAACATCGGATTGACGATAGAAAAGCACTTTTTCCGGATCGAGACCAAAAGCTAACCAAGCAGCGGCAATTTGGTAGATGCGGTCATGAAGTTCTTTACGATTTTGCATCGTGGTTAAGGCATGATAATCAGCGATAAAGTAACGCGGCAGGATATCAGACTCTTTGATGAGTGAAATAGCCGGGCGAATCGCTCCAACATAATTTCCGATGTGTAAATCACCAGTCGGTTTGATACCTGTTAATACAATTTTTTCTGTCATATGATTCCCTCCAATAATTAAAGCTGCCCGCTCTTCACCGTTCTGCAAAGAGGGCATCGTGTTGAACCTCAGTCATACAAAAAGGTCCCTCATCCAAAAAAAGGACGAGGAACCCGTGGTACCACCTTTATTCGCTAGTTAAGCGCACTTTAAGCCATGTTAACGGTTGGTGCCGCCCATCCCTACTCTAATGTTCGGGATAGAAGCTCAGAAGCCCATTCAGCGACGGGGATTACAGGCCTTCCACCTTGATGCCTGCTCTCTAGAAAATCCTTACGCACGCTTACTTTTCTTCCTCATTGCATTGATTTCATTTTTTCGTTTTTTATGTTGATAATCGTATGATAGCGATTGGGAAATGTCAAGTCCATTTATTTTTACATTTGATCACCTTGTATAGTTAACGAACCTGACAAAGCAACAGTAAGCAAATAGGGGAGGAAGGCATAGTTTTTTGTACAATTAGAATTTATCCCTTTTGCTGACGTTCTTTAAGGATGATCGTATAGCTCCGGCTTGTCTTTCACTTCTTGAGGGCTTGCAGGTCTCCCTTATGATTGTATAATCACGTCCGGTGTACTGGCAGTGGTGAAAGCCAAATCTTCTTTATTTCCCTTGGATTGCGTTATAATACCTTATATAGTACCGATTAAGGATAAGGTGAGCAGTGATGAAAAGACCCATCACCATTGGTGTTGCAGGACATATCGATCATGGAAAAACAGCATTAACAAAAGCATTAACTCATATTGAAACGGACCGATTAGCGGAGGAAAAGGAGCGGAATATCTCCATTGAAAATGGATATGCCTTTTTTGATCTAGAACCAGGCTGGCGCGCAGCTGTTATTGATGTTCCGGGGCATGAACGCTTTATCCGAAAGATGATTGCCGGAGTTGCGGGCGTTGATGTCGCTTTATTTGTCATTGCGGCTGATGAAGGGATGATGCCACAGACGAGGGAACACTTGGCGATTTTAGAGCTCCTAGGCATTACTCCAGCGCTATTTGTTGTGACAAAAAGCGATAAAGTGGATGCGGAGATGCTTTCTCTTGCACAGCATGAAATTGTGGAATACATTCAAGGATCAATTTATGAAAATGCTGCGATATACTGCGTGGATAGTCTTTCTGGACGAGGAATTGAGACATTGAAACAGGCGATTAGAGAGACAGCCATGACAGTAAGGTATAAAGGATATGGAAAAAGCTTACGTCTGCCCATTGATGATGTCTTTACGTTACATGGTCATGGGACCATTATTAGAGGGACTATTTTTGATGGGAAGATTACAAATCAAGGAAACTATGAGCTCCTTCCCGCTCATAAAAAGCTCCGGATTAAACAGCTTCAGGTCCATCATGAACGCGTAAATGAAGCCATCTCAGGACAGCGTGTTGCTGTGAATGTTGCGGGCGTAGAGCAGTCTGAAGTGAAAAGGGGAGATGTCCTTGTCACTCCCGGCGCCTATCATGTGACACAACGCATTGATATTCAATTACACACTTTGTCCTCATTGCAAACCCCTCTTAAACAAAGGATGCCCATTACTTTGCATATTGGCACCTCGCAGGTGAGAGGAAACTTGATCTTATTCGATCGCCAGCGCTTGAAAGAGGGGACGTCTGTTGTTGCCCAGTTAGCGCTCGATGCACAAGTCGTGACGCAAAGAGGAGATCGCTTTATTTTAAGGCGCCCAACGCCTGCAGAAACCATTGGCGGTGGAGAGGTTTTAGATGCGGATGCACCTAAGCATCGTTTTGGTGAGCAAACGGTTGAACAATTGTCTCTCTTGGCAAAAGGCACACCTGAAACCCTTCTACTTGCCGCGCTTGAAAAACAGCAAGTCATGTCCGAAGAGAATTTAAAAGCCGCCATACGCTCCTTTTATGAAGATGAAGGACACCAGCTGCTGCAACAATTACAGGCTGATCAAAAAATCATAGCCATCGACTCCAAGCAATATTTATTGGGCGAGACATACAGCTACTATATAGAGAGCCTGCTTGACATTTTAAAGACTTATCATGAGCGCTATCCACTAAAATTCGGCATGCCACGCAGTGAATGGTTTAGTCGATCGCCTGCGCCGGCAGAAATTACCCAGACACTTGCTCAGCAGTTAGTGGCCGATAAACAAGTCGTCTATCATGGTCCTCTGGTCAGTTGGAGCTACTTTGTTCCACACTATCCAAAGGAATGGGCAAGGCGCCTTGAGCAGGTAAAGGAACAACTAAAGGGATCGGGACTGCAAGCAGCAGGCTGGGCTCATATTGTGCAACATTTCCAGTTACCCGAGGATATCGCAACGGATTACAAATATTTTTTACTCAATTCAGGAGAAGCTCTGCAAATTGAAGAAGATCAGCTTGTAGATAAGTCAGTGTTTACTCATGCGATTGAACAGCTGCGCCAAAAGACGGCGGAGGTTTTTACGCTACAAGAAGCACGGGAAGTGCTTGAGCTATCAAGAAAATATCTCATTCCATTTTTGGAAATGTGTGATGCCCTTAAGATAACTACAAGAGAGGGACATTCAAGGCGCTGGCTGTAGGCGACATAAAAAATAGAGTTGCTCTTTACTTGAGCAACTCTATTTGACTGTGATCCATTTTTTCTCTTGTTCGACAACCTGTCCAATAATGGCTGCCTGATCAATCCCTTTATCATGAAGTGTTTGGACATAGGCTCTGGCCTCTGATGGACTCAGACTGACAAGCAAGCCACCTGATGTGACAGCATCAGCTAAGATGAGACGCTGGTGTGCCTGCAAACGGGAAGCGAAGTCCACGCTATCAGCTAACCATTTTAAGTTTTTCTTCGAGCCACCTGGGACAACATCCGCAAGGGCAAGGTCTTCAGTGCCGGCCAAGATTGGTACAGCATCATAGTCAAGCTGTAAGGTGACGCCACTGCCTTCGGCGACCTCTTTAGCATGGCCTAATAGACCAAAGCCTGTAACATCGGTCACGGCGTGAGGGGAAAACATTTTGAGACTTTCTCCAGCTGTTTTATTAAGCAGCGCCATCGTTTGAGTGACTGTCGCTATTTGCTCAGGAGTGGATTGATCTCTTTTAATGGCTGTGGTATGGATGCCGACACCGATGGGTTTTGTCAGCACAAGGAAATCGCCTGGCTTTGCCCCGACATTTTTATAAATGTGATCAGGATGAACGATACCTGTGACAGAAAGCCCAAATTTGGGTTCTGAGTCATCAATGGAATGCCCCCCAATGGTGATTGCACCTGCTTCAGCGACTTTATCGCTGGCTCCTCGTAGAATGTCAGTGAGCATCTCAGAGCCGAGTTCTGATACAGAGTAACCAACAATATTAAGTACAGTTTTAGGTGTGCCGCCCATGGCATAAATATCGCTCAAGGCATTTGCAGCAGCGACTTGTCCAAACATGTACGGATCGTCAACAATTGGTGTAAAATAATCCAATGATTGAACGAGCGCAACATCATCTGTTAATTTATAGACACCGCCATCATCCGATGTATCGTTGCCGACAAGGAGATTCGGATCTTCTTTTTGTTTAGGTAAACGACGCAACACGTGCGTCAAGTCCTCAGGACTTAGTTTGCAGCCTCAGCCAGCTTTGGATGATAGGTGAGTTAAACGTATTGGATTTGTCATGTGGTCCTCTCCTCCTTCTTTGTTCCCGCTGTGGTAAAGAGACCTAACGTCGCTTTGAACGGGCGTTTTCTTTTATCCAAGTGTAGAATGGACTACAATGAATACTATACCAAAAATTTGATAAAGTATAATCTGAATTGACTCGATTTGTAAAGCAGGTGAAGCAATGTCTGAATGGATAAGGCATCTTCCATCAATAAAACAAATACAAGATCAGCGAGCCTTTGCTGATTTAGTGCAAGAGGGAAAGATGGATGTGCACTATTTGACCCGTTTGGCTCAAGAGATCGTGCAGGAAAAAAGAGGGGCGCTTCTCAAAGGCAGTAAACTATCAAAGCCAATGACGCGTGAAGAGCTTTTAGGAGACATCATGGAAGAGCTCAAAAAGCGCCATGATACGCTGACAGCCACTGCCTTTCAAGCTGTGATTAACGCTACAGGTATTGTACTCCACACGAATCTTGGCCGTGCTCGATTGAATGAAGAGGCTGCCGCCGCGATGAGTAAGGTGGCAGCTGGCTATAGTGATTTAGAATTTGACCTGACAACGGGCCGACGTGGCTCCCGAAATGAAAAAGTGGAGCAGTTGCTCACGCTTTTAACCGGTGCGGAAGCAGCATTGGTTGTCAATAATAATGCGGCTGCTGTTTTCCTAATCCTCAGAGCTTATGCCAAGCATCGAGAAGTCATTGTCTCCAGAGGTGAACTCATTGAAATCGGTGGATCATTTCGCATTTCTTCAATCATGGAGGAAAGTGACGCGCATTTAATAGAGGTGGGCACGACTAACAAAACCCATGAGCAGGATTATATAGAGGCTATCAATGATCAAACAGCCATGGTGCTTAAGGTCCATCACAGTAATTTTAAAATGTCTGGATTCACTGCAGAAGTGCCAAGGGAAGAGCTTATTACACTCGCTCAGGAGCGAAATATCCTATACTACGAGGATTTGGGCAGCGGTGCTTTTTACCCATTTGAACAAAAGGGGATTGGTGAGGAACCGACTGTACAAGCGATTCTTGCACAGGGAGCCGATCTGGTTTCGATGAGTGGGGATAAACTCTTGGGCGGCCCCCAAGCCGGGATCATTTTAGGGAAAAAAAGTTATATTGATCGTTTGAAAAAGCATCAGCTTATGCGAACCTTGCGTACCGATAAGATGACACTTGCGGCATTGGCTATGACCCTGCAGGCGTATTTAAATCAAGCCACACTTGAAGCCACACTGCCAACGATTCAGGATATCATTGTTGATGAAGAAACGTTACATGAGCGAGCGGGCTGTTTATGCACTGGATTGAATGCGTTAGAAGGGATTGGGGCAGCGGTGCAAGCCACCGAGGCTTATGTCGGAGGCGGCACCATGCCGGATGTAACCCTGCCTAGCTATGCCGTTGTCGTCCAAGCCGCTAGATATTCTGCTGAAGGTTTGGCGAGGGCATTAAGAGCGCAGCAACCAGCCATTGTTGGTAGGGTGGAAGAGAACCGTCTTCTACTCGATGTGCGCACGATTAGGGAGAAGCAGCTCTCTGTCATTGTAGACGCTTTTAAGCGCTTGAATGGCCGTTCTTACAGTCAATAAGGAAAACTTATGACTGTTAATAACGTCATTGTATTTTACTTATGTCATATTTTCTATTAAAATGATAGGTGATGTCTTATTGATAGAGATGTAAAGGAGTGAAACACATGTCAGTATCTGTACAAGACAGAAAGAAAAATGATGTCTATCAAGCACGTGATACGTTTACTGTCAATGGCAAAACGTACAATTACTACAAGCTTGATGCATTGAAGCAATACGGAGATATCGAAAGACTTCCTTATTCCGTCAAAGTATTGCTTGAATCTGTCCTACGTCAATATGATGGTAAAGTAATTAAAAAAGAGCATGTTGAAAATCTAGCAAAATGGGGAACGGACGCATTAAATAATGATATCGACGTTCCTTTCAATCCTTCACGTATTATTTTACAAGACTTTACGGGTGTGCCTGCTGTAGTAGACCTTGCTTCCTTACGTAAAGCGATGGCAGACATGGGTGGTGACCCACAAAAAATCAATCCAGAAAAGCCGGTTGACCTTGTTGTTGACCACTCGGTGCAAGTTGACCGTTTTGCTTCCAATGATGCTTTGAAGTTCAATATGGAGCGTGAATTTGAACGCAATATTGAACGCTATAAGTTTTTGAAATGGGCGCAAAACGCCTTTGAAAATTACCGTGCGGTTCCACCAGCAACAGGTATCGTTCACCAAGTTAACCTTGAATATTTAGCTTCTGTGGTTCATGGTCTCGAAGAAGGCGATGGTGAATATATCGCATTCCCTGATACTCTCGTTGGTACTGATTCTCATACCACGATGATCAATGGTATTGGTGTTCTTGGTTGGGGTGTGGGCGGCATCGAAGCGGAAGCGGGTATGCTTGGTCAACCTTCTTACATTCCAGTTCCAGAAGTCATTGGTGTTCGCTTAACAGGTGAGCTTCCAAACGGAACAACAGCAACCGACTTGGCGCTTGTTGTTACGCAAATTCTTCGCGAAGAAAAAGTAGTCGGTAAATTTGTCGAATTCTTTGGTCCTGGTATGGCACAGATGTCACTCTCTGACCGTGCAACCATTTCCAACATGTCTCCAGAGAACGGTGCGACAGCGACCTTCTTCCCTGTAGATGATGAAACCCTTAACTACATGAGACTAACAGGTCGTAGCGAGGAACAAATTAAGCTTGTTGAAACGTATTGTAAAGAAAACGGTCTTTTCTATACACCTGATAAAGCTGATCCTAAGTTTACCAAAGTTATAGAATTGAACCTTTCTGAAATCGTTCCATCTCTAGCTGGACCTAAGCGCCCACAAGATCGCATTGTGCTTTCTGATATGAAAAAAGAATTCCAAAATGCTTTAACTCGTGAAGCAGGCGTTCATGGTTTTGGACTTGGAGAGGACGAAATCAATAAAAAATCAACGATCAGCTATAAAGATGGTCGCAAAGAAGAGTTGAAAACAGGTGACGTTGTTATCGCGGCGATCACAAGCTGTACGAATACCTCAAACCCAAGCGTTATGCTCGGAGCAGGGCTTGTGGCGAAAAAAGCTGTTGAAAAAGGACTTAAGGTCCCTGGTTACGTCAAAACAAGTTTAGCTCCAGGCTCTAAGGTCGTTACAGACTACCTTAAAGATGCCGGTCTTCTTCCATATCTTGATGAGCTTGGCTTCAATGTTGTCGGTTATGGCTGTACAACATGTATCGGTAACTCTGGTCCATTATTAGATGAAGTCGAAGAAGCCATCACAAAAGAAGATATGACGGTTGCGTCAGTTCTTTCAGGTAACCGTAACTTTGAAGGACGTATTCACCCGCTCGTACGTGCGAACTACTTGGCTTCACCACCTCTAGTTGTGGCTTATGCTCTTGCTGGTTCTGTAAACTTTGATCTTGAAAAAGACTCCTTCGGTAAGGATAAAGATGGCAATGATGTCTACTTTAAAGACATTTGGCCCACCTCTGCTGAAATCGAAGAAGTGCTTAGCAAGTCAGTTAGCCCAGAAATGTTTAAGAAAGAATACGAGCATGTCTTCGAAGAAAATGAACGCTGGAACAACTTGGAAACAAGTACAGGCGAGCTTTATGATTGGGATAGTGAATCAACTTATATTCAAAACCCACCATTCTTCGAAAATTTATCTATCGATCCAGAGCCAATCAAACCACTTAAAGGCTTGCGTGCGATTGCTAAGCTTGGGGATTCGGTAACAACGGATCACATTTCACCAGCTGGTGCCATTGCTAAAAACGGTCCTGCTGGAAAGTACTTGATTGAGCATGGTGTCGAACCACGTGACTTCAATTCCTTCGGTTCCCGTCGTGGTAACCATGAAGTGATGATGCGTGGAACATTTGCCAATATTCGTATTCGCAACGAGCTGGCTCCTGGTACAGAAGGTGGCTTTGCGCCATACTGGCCAACAGGAGAAATTCTTCCTTGGTATGATGCGGCAATGAAATATAAAGAAGATGGCACAGGTCTTGTCGTTCTTGCTGGTGTCGATTACGGTATGGGGTCATCCCGTGACTGGGCAGCTAAAGGTACGAACCTTCTTGGCATCAAGCTTGTCATTGCTGAAAGCTATGAAAGAATTCACCGCTCTAACCTTGTTTGTATGGGTGTCATGCCATTGCAATACAAAGAAGGCGAAAACGCTGAAACTCTTGGCTTAACAGGAAAAGAAACTTTCTCGGTTGATGTTGACGATCATGTTAAACCACGTCAAACCGTTACGGTTACTGCAACGGACGAAGCTGGCAACAGCAAAACCTTTGAAGCTACGCTTCGTTTTGATAGCGATGTGGACGTTGACTACTATCGTCACGGTGGTATCTTACAAATGGTCCTTCGTCGTAAATTCCAAGAAGCTAAGTAAGTGTTTTGCTATAAAATATATCAAAAGAGGCTGGAACATAACTAGTCAAAAAAAATGAAAAAAGGCTCCCGTTATCTATTTTTGGATGATGGGAACCTTTTTTAGTTGAATTATTCATCAATCGCTATATTTAGCGTTTTGGCAGTGTACTTTCTTAAGTTCACTGCCATAAACGCAAAGCCGAATTCATTTTCTACTTTCTCTTTGCTTTACACTGACATACGAGTGAAACGCAAATTCGCCTTCAGAAATCCAAAAACTGGTTCTACGTCACTTTTACGCTTGCCGTAGATTTCACCAGTTTTCTCTTCCAAAAGCTGTTTTCTAATCGTTTCTTTTTGTGGTTCTCATTTCTCATTGTCATAAACTCTTCGAGGATTCCCTTCCATAACCGGCGTCTGCGACGATATAATGCGGGAGTTCGAAAAAAATGTTTCTCGATGTTATTTAGAAAAGGAATCAACGTGCGTGTATCCGTTGGATTGGGAAAAACATCATAAGTGAGAGTTTTAATACCAAAAGCATCGTCGGTTTTCAATTGGATTGGGGCGAAAGACGCTCTGGCGCCTTCGGGAACAGCACGTGTCCGAAGATCCACTTGGGGCACAAATAGATCACTCCAAAGTGAGCTGAGGCCACTAAGGACTGACCCTACCCCCATCGTGTGGGCATGAGGAAAGCGAGCGCTCTGGAGCGGAATCGCGCACTGTCCTCGTGACCATAATTTTATACTTTCTGATCTTTTAAAAAAATATAAGGCGCTAGCATCCATCAATCGGACTCTAGCGCCACTCTTATTGAACCTATAATGCTTCCTTAATTCGGTGTAGATAATCGATGAGCGTTTCCATTCCCTTATCAAAATTATCAAGATGGAAGTGCTCGTTTGGGGCGTGAAAGTTTTCTGTTTCCAATCCAAAGCCCATTAATACTGCAGGCAAGCCAAGCAACGTGTTAAAGGTTTCCACGACAGGAACCGAACCCCCCATGCGCGTAAAGAGAACCTCATGTTGATATACTTTTTCTAAAGATTGGCCCGCTGCTTGGATGGCTGGATGATCATAAGGCGTAATAAAAGGCTTGGCTTGATCGAAAAGCGTGACATCAACAGTTACACCCTTCGGAAGATGCTTTTCAATATGCGTCTGAATGACCCGAGCAATCTCTGCCGGCTCTTGGTCCGGCACTAATCGACACGTGATTTTGGCATGAGCTTCACTTGGAATGACTGTTTTTATGCCTTCGCCTTGGTATCCGCCCCAAATGCCGTTGATTTCAAGGGTGGGTCGTCCCCATAAACGCGCCTTGGTGGAAAAGCCTGCCTCTCCAAAGAGTTCAGAAATACCCAGCTGTTTTTTTAATGCTTCATCATCACTTAAGTGTTGATAGGTAGTGATTTCTTCTTTATTTAAAGGCCGCACCTTATCATAAAAACCCTCAATGGAAATATGACCTTCTGAGTCGTGCATACTTGCCAACAGCTCGGAAAGCGCATGGAGTGGGTTTTGCACCGCGCCGCCATATAATCCTGAATGGAGGTCACTTGCAGCTCCTTTGATGTCAATCTGTAGTCCTGTTAATCCACGAAGTCCGTAGCAGATGGAGGGTTGTCCTTCACCTACCATTGTTGTATCGGAAACGAGCAGGAGATCAGCGGCTAATAGCTCTTGATGGGCTTCTACAAAAGGATCAAGACTGGGGCTGCCGATTTCCTCTTCACCCTCATAGATAAATTTAACGTTCACTGGCAATTTGCCTTCGGTTTGCATGATCGCTTCGATCACTTTTATCTGCATGAAGACCTGGCCTTTGTCGTCACTAGCACCTCGTGCATAGAGCTTATTATCTCGTATTGTCGGCTCAAATGGCGGTGTCTCCCATAATTCAATAGGGTCGACAGGTTGAACATCATAATGCCCATAAATGAGAACCGTTGGTGCATTGTCGGCATGGAGCCATTCCCCATAGACAACGGGATGCTTATCCGTTGCCATCACTTGAACCTTTTCCATTCCTGCTTCTTTAAGAGCTTGAGCTGTCCATTCTGCTGCTCTTAGAACATCTTGCTTATATGAGGAATCGGAGCTGATACTAGGAATGCTAAGAAATTGCTTTAATTCTTGCAAATGCTTTTCACGATGTTCTTTTAAAAACGGGTGTGTTGAAGTCAAAATAATGCCCCCTTTAATAAACATTCAATGTAATATGTATAGTCATCATAAGTGTATCAAAAATCAATCATTGCTTCACGGCTTGAACTTTCGACGGGAGGAGAACATCTTGATGATGATAATCAAGACAGCGATAGCAATGATAATCACTGCAGCTGTATCAAGATATGGAGCTGTGACCGTCTTGATTTGATCCCAGCTTTGGCCCAGCTTTTCTCCTAAATAAATGAAGAGAATACACCAAGGAACAGTGGCGAGCAGTGTGTAGAAAATAAACTTAGATAGCGGCATTTTGGCAATCCCTGCAGGTAAGGAAATCGCCTGACGGACAACAGGGACAAAACGCGCAAAAAAGACAACACCAGCTCCGTATTTTTGAAACCACCTTTCCGAGACATCCAGATGCTTTTTATGTATGAGCAAGTATTTCCCGTACTTTTCTAGAAACGGTCTACCACCATAAGCGCCAATCCAATATAAAAAGACTTGAGCAACTGTTGCACCAATGGTCCCAGCGATGACGGTTCCTATAAAACTCAAGTGACCTGATCCCACCATAAAACCGCCATAGGCGAGAACAAGTTCACTGGGGATAATTTCGATCATAAGTGCCAAAGCCACACCAAAATAGCCCATGCTTATGATTGTTTCAAGAAGCTGTGTGAGAATATGTTCCATGTTATTATGACCTACTTTTTATGAAGTATAGTTTTAGTATATCTAAACTTGTCCAATTGATAAATATGCAAAAACCAAAGATTTCATGAATAAAGTGCGGGAAAGTAATCAAACGTTAGGAAGGGGATAGGAAAATGTAAAAGGTGTATTAAATTATGTGAATTTGGCCATATTTATCTAGTAAATTTCACAAAGTGTGCTAAAATTAAAAATAGAAGATATCGAAAACACCCACATGAAGAGTATAAAGGAGGATTGACTCAGTGATTCGTTCATTGGTTTACGGCTTCATCATTTTTTGTGCAATCGTATTGGGGGCGGTCCTCATTGGGGATATGCAGGTTGCGATGTCATTTGCGGGTGGCTTAGGATTGGTTTGTCTATTCGCCGCACCTATATTATCACGAGTTTTTGCCAACGGTCATCATGTGAACATTAAGCTTGCTAATGAGACGCAGCAATATAGACGATTGCGGTTGCAATGGGTTGGACGGACGATATCCTTTGCAGCTCCGAATATTATCGGCGCAATGATTGTCTTTTTTATACATTTTTAATAAGGTAAACTAAAAAGTCCTTTGAAGGGCTTTTTTTTAAAGAAAAGAAAGCCTCTTCCATATTGGATGATGCTCTATACTAAGGACAAGGACCGGGCATGCTTTTCGCCCGGTTTTTCTAATGATAATAATGCAAAATTTGGTGTCATTGAGTGACTTGTACTTGCTTCCAGTTCAATCCACTGGATATGTATATTGGCTTCAATTCATTTTTAAGGCCAACATAGGCACGGGCGAGGCGTATTTTGCCTCATTTGTCTTATTGCATGCCAGCTTTATGTAGGTGTCTAAAAAGAGGGAAGGGTGTACCATTCTATCCAACGCTTAATATTCTATTGTTAAAGATGGAATTTTGAGGTGATAAATATGATGCACGCATTTCCAACATTTGAAACAGAACATTTTTCTTTTGGTCCTGTCACATACGAGGATGTACCCAATCTCTATACATTATTTTCTGATCAAGAAACCATGAAATTCGATGGTGGTCAAACGATGCAGAGCATGGATGAGGCCTATCAGTTTGTTCAATATTTCTCTGTGTACAATCCAGAGTTCCCGGTGCTTCGTTGGGCCATTCGCTCAAAGGATGGGCGTATTTTTTATGGGACTGGAGGCTTTTATAAGATTAATCTCCAACATAGACGAGCGGAAATTGGTGGTGAGCTGCTGAAACAGCATTGGAGTAAAGGGGTGGCGACTGAGGCGATGAGCGGCATCGTTAACTATGGGTTTAATGTGCTCAGGCTCAATCGTATCATGGCAATGGTTGCGCCAGACAACAAAGCGGCTAATGCATTGATTAACAAGGGGTTTTTTAAGCGTGAAGGCTGCCTGCGACAGTGGGAGAAGTGGGGGGATAGATGGGTTGATTTAAATATTTATAGCCTATTACAAGAAGAGTGGCGCAAAATAAAATAAAATGAATCACTTAAATTTCTTATTTTTGTAATAATTGAGTGTCTTGTTGTCCATCCTGTAGTATATAATATAATTAGAGAAAGAAGGGATAACATGCGAAAAAGACTTGGATTTCAGGAACTCATCAGCAAAAATAAGTCTGAAATTTTAAAAGATAATAATGCGCTTCAAAAAATTGAGGATAAAATTGAAAAAAAACATAGTCCAAAATAAAGCAGTGGCTTAGGCCTCTGCTTTATTTTATGGGAGAACAGCTTATCATTTATCATCATTAAGTGATAAAGGGTGCGGGGGGAATGGAACTTTATGGATTGTTATTAGTTTGTTAAGAATTTGTTAATGCTTGCCCAAATTTAATCATAATCTATGATAAAATAATGAAGGTGATTTATAGAGAGATGAAAGAAGGCATTACATGGCATTCGGTATAACAAAACATGATGTTGAGCGGTGGAAGGAGCAGGTGAGCAACGGTCAGATTGCATTTCTAACCCACTATTGGTTTGATCCCCGCTTTCCACAATATAAAACCGTTACTAAAGCTGGATGTAGTACTCTTGAGCGGCTGATTGATTGGGGTGCTCAATATGGCCTTGAAGCAGAATGGATCGACTATCATGAAGGGTATCCACATTTTGATTTATTAGGGGATAAACAATATCAGATCTTATTGAAAGAAAATTGCTTGGAGCAGATCCAACGCTTCAGTCTATCCAAATGAGGCGTTATAGAGAGAGATTGTGAGATTGGATAAAAGGGGAGTGGAGACATTTAAAAGGAAAGTACTGTGGCGGCTTATCACGATCCTTTTAGTGGCACTTTTTTTAGCTGTTATACTTTTCAATGTGTACACGCATTATTTTAAGGATTATGAAGGCAAGCCACAAAGACTACACACAATACCATCTGAGCACGTGACAATGCAAATGGACTTAAATATAACGGCTATTGGTGATTCCTTAACCCAAGGTGTCGGGGATCCTGAGGAGCAAGGGTATGCTGGGATCACGGCTAAAGGCTTGCAAGCATCATCGGCAGTCGCTCAGGTTAACTTTGAAGATTATGGTGTACGCGGGGATACCACTAGTGATTTATTAGACGTTTTGAATAAAAGTAAGGTTGAGGACGCATTAGCACACTCCGATTATATCTTTTTAACCATCGGTGGGAATGATCTAGTAGGTGTATTAAAAAAACATTTTTTACAGCTTGATCTCGATGATTTCGAGGCCCAGAGGGTCACATATACAAAAAATCTGTATGCGATATTGACGAAAATTAGGCAGCTTAATAGCCAAGCAACTATATATTATCTTGGGCTTTATAATCCATTTGAAGATTATTTTGGTGAACTGAATAGTCAATTTGTTACCATTCTTGATGAATGGAATAATGCGACACAGACGATATTGAATTTATATCCTAACACCACTTTTGTGCCTACTTATGATCTCTTTCATGGCAAGACTGATCAGCTGCTTTATACGGATCACTTTCACCCAAATAAAGAAGGTTATCATTTAATGGCCAAACGCTTACTTAACACAATAGAAAAATAGAAGACACAAACAAGGGTGAGACAAAACGAAAAGAAATCACCCTCATACCGAATGATAGTAGCCAGGGAAACGGGAAACGTCGTCAAAATACGGAGACTCCTACGGGAGCAGCTTACTTCACAAGTAAACTTCGAGTTGTTCCGAGAAAGCTGATTTCGAAGCCATACGCGTAGACGCAGGAACAGGGGGCTTTTCAATCCCTTCAAAATGGTGAATGCGTTCGGATTCTCTATGAGCTGAAGACTTCTGTCTCGGCCCCGTTTTTATAGCCGTAAGTAAATAAGCTCTATTCAATGGAAGGCCTTTTATAAAAATCATCATGTTTGATTTGTGTTAAAATAATGAATAGTAATAAAAAATAGTGATCTTAATTCAAGCAAAGGAGATTTGACCATGATTCTTGTGAATGATCAATGGCTTTCAAGAGGAGAAGCTAAGGTTGATATTGAAGATCGTGGCTATCAATTTGGCGACGGTGTTTATGAAGTCATCCGGGTATACAACGGGAAGCTCTTTGCGTTAGATGAGCACCTTCAGCGCTTAAAAAGAAGCTTGGTTGCCATTCGCATCAAGCCTCCATATCCGATGGAGGTGCTTGAGAAGAACCTGTATCAATTAGTCGAACACGATCAATTGACCGATGGGATTGTCTATCTTCAAGTGACAAGGGGACAGGCACCAAGAGGACACGGCTTTCCCAAAGCTGCCCAAAGTGTCCTTACAGCGTACACCAAAAGCATTGACAGACCTCTAAAAGAGATGACTTCGGGTATTTCTGCTCATTTGACAGCAGATATTCGCTGGCTACGCTGTGATATCAAAAGTCTGAACCTTTTAGGCAATGTCTTAGCAAAACAGGAAGCACTTGAGAAGGGCTGTCAGGAAACCATCTTCCACCGTGATGGGATGGTAACAGAAGGTGGGTCCTCAAATGTATTTATCGTACAAAACCAGCAGTTAGTGACACATCCGAGCAGCCATTTGATTCTAAACGGGATTACGCGGCAGCAAATTATAAAGCTGGCTACAGTATTAGGTATTCCAGTTGTTGAGCGGGCGTTTTCAATTGACGATTTATTTGCAGCTGAAGAGGTCTTTGTATCAAGTACTGTTCAAGAAGTGAGTCCTGTCGTTACTGTCGATAAGGTAGTCATTGCCAGTGGTAAGCCAGGGCCGCTAACTCAGCAGCTTCAAAAACAGTTTGAAACTTTGATTAACAAATAAGTTTACTTTAATTATATTATGTCAACCTATGTATTAAAGTCCGACGGGATCAACCGTCGGGCTTTGCCATTGTATCGAGCTGGTGAGGCTAGATGAGCCCTAAGATTGTTGTTGTGATTGGGCTTCTTGCACTTTTTGTTGCGCTGCCTGAAGCTGAGACTGAGCGATTTCCACATGATTTTGCTCTTCAGGATTTTTGGCAGATGAAAGGGCTTGGGTTAGTGTTTGCTGTGCTTTTTGAATATTTTGCTCGAGCTGCTGTGACGCTTGATTATTTTCTAAAGCTTGGGCTTGTGTCACAGATTGAAGTGCCGCCTGCAAATATTTTTGTGTTTGCTGTAATGGGTTTAGTTTTTGTTTGGATTGAATCTGATCTGATTGTGCCATTCTCAACACTCCTCTTTTCGATATTATCCTTACTATTTCCAATAGCAGTTGAAACATGCTGCCCACATTCTTTATTCCAGTTTATTCCATAGTGAATATTCCACTCTCATCCATTGCACACTATAAGTAAACAATAATGTTGGAGGATCAAAATGGACGATAAAAAAACGATGGAACTGATTTCACTAGCGTCGATCCCGCTCATTATGACTTTAGGGAACTCAATGCTTATCCCGGTTTTACCTTTGATAGAAGAGACGCTTAAGATTTCTCCATTTCAATCCAGTTTAATTATTACGACGTTTTCTGTCGTTGCCATTGTTTTTATCCCGATAGCCGGTTATTTATCCGACCGAATAGGGAGGAAAAAGGTCATTATTCCGAGTCTGATTATAACTGCAATAGGAGGCCTTGTCGCTGGGCTTGGGTCTATTTTTTTTGCGCATTCGTATTCCTTTATATTAATAGGTCGTCTTTTGCAAGGACTTGGGGCCTCTGGTGCCTTTCCTGTCGTCATCCCCTTAGTTGGTGATATGTTTAAAAATGAACAAAAGGTCAGCAATGCTTTAGGAATTTTGGAAACGTCTAATACCGCAGGAAAGGTTCTAAGTCCTATCATCGGCGCATTGTTTGCGGCCATCATTTGGTATGTGCCTTTTTTAGCGATACCCGTGCTCTGTCTCATTTCCATTGTCATGGTGGGCTCAAGCGTCCATGTTCCTAAATCAAAGGAAAAACCTAAACCCTTTAAACAATTTCTGCACAACATTTGGCAGATTTATAAGAATAACTGGCAATGGATCAGTGCCGTGTTCCTTATTGGTGGCATTATTATGTTTGTGCTTTTTGGTACCTTGTTTTATTTGTCGCAGCTTTTGGAGACTGAATATCATCTAAAAGGTGTACGCAAAGGCTTTATCATCGCCATTCCACTTTTTGCTTTATGCGTGGCTTCTCTTATTACTGGTAAACAAATCGGTCAAAATAAGCTATTGATGAAATGGTTAACCTTCGCCGGCATGATTTTGATGGCACTCGCGATGTTTTTGCTCAGCTTTGAACCAGGTATTCGCTTGTTTTTATGGTATCTTTTCATTGGTGGCATAGGCATTGGCGTGGTTTTGCCTTGCTTGGATGCTTTTATTACTGAAGGAATAGAAAAGGAAAATCGAGGAACGATGACCAGTCTTTATAGCAGCATGCGCTATATTGGTGTAGCCGCTGGACCACCGTTTTTTGCCCTTGTTATGGAGATGTCTGTGCGTTGGATGTTTTTAATGGCAGGTGGCACTTCCATTATTGCCATTGCTTTAGCGATCATCGCCATTAAACCCGACACAAATAAAGCGTCAAAAGAGGGGAACCCGCATCCCGTTAGCTAATCAAGGAAAGGCAATGCTTAAGATAAAAAAGGGTGTTCTAATGTTCTAGAAAAACGACTTTCTTTCAAGCAGACAGAAAGTCGTTCAGTCTTTAAAAACAGCCTTTGTTTACGTTAACGAATAAAAGGGCTTGAACATAAGGATTCAGCTCGTAGAGAAGTCGAACGCATTCACAAATTCAAAGGGATGCGTTCGACTTTTTTTAAAGAAAAGAAAACATAAAATTTCTGATCATGAGGATGGTGCGGGATTCTGCTCCAGGCAGCTCGCCCACTGTTTGATTTTTTGATGGTCTTTAATGTTCAACAGTAGTGATCGGCCACCAATGAAAATGATTCTTTGCTAATAATTCATCAGCCGCTTTGGGTCCCCTCGTTCCAGCTTCATAATAATCTAGAGGAGCTTTGGCTTCGTCCCATGCTTTGATAATGCTATCAACGTATTGCCAAGAAAGAGCGACTTCATCCCAGCGTGTAAAGTTTGTGGAATCACCACGCATACAATCGTGAATGAGCCGTTCATAGGCATCAGACGTCCCGAGTTCATTGGTACAATTATGACAAAAATCCAATTTGATGGGCATCGTCTCTTGAGATTCTCCGATTTTTTTGGCGTTGAGAATCAATGAAAGTCCCTCATCAGGCTGAACGTGAATAACCAAGCGGTTAGGTTGTTGATCCAAATAAGGGTTTAAAGGAGCGTCCTTAAATTGGATGACAATTTGCGTAGATTTTACTTTCAGGCGCTTCCCAGTTCTAATATAAAAGGGGACTCCCGCCCATCTGAAGTTATCAATATAGAGCTTAGCGGCAACAAATGTATCCGTTTGAGAATTCTCCTTAATGTTGTCCTCATCCCGATAGCCCTTAACCTGTTCGCCATTTTCTAAAATCCCACTTTTGTATTGTGCTTTGATAATATCTTCCTTTACTGATTCAATGGTCACAGGGCGAATGGACCGCAATACTTTTACTTTCTCATCGCGAATATCTTCGGTTTCCAATCGGCTTGGCGGCTCCATTGCTGTTAAAGCGGTCATCTGCAGAATATGGTTTTGTACCATATCCATTAGCGCACCTGTTCTGTCGTAATAACCAGCGCGTTCACCTACGCCCAATGTTTCACTTGAGGTGATTTGTATATTAGAAATGTAACGATTATTCCAAATCGATTCAAAGAGTGGGTTAGCAAAGCGAATCACTTGGATATTTTGAACCATTTCTTTACCAAGATAATGGTCAATGCGATAGATTTCTTGTTCATCAAATACGTGATTAATTTCTTGATTAAGTTTTTGAGCGGAAGAGAGGTTATGTCCAAACGGCTTTTCGATAACAAGTCGCTTCCAGCCTGATGTATTTGTCAAACCTGATTCCTTAAGATGAGTTGTGACCGTACCAAAGAAATTAGGGGCTAAAGCTAAGTAAAACATGCGGTTCCCCGATAAGTTAAAGTCTTTATCCACCTTATTGGCAAGCTCACCAAGCCCTTTATAAGCTTCGACGTTCTCTACATCAATGGAGTAGAAAAAGAAGCGTTTTAAGAAATCATCTGCTTCTACCCCCTCGGCCTTGATGGATTCTTTGACGACCGCTCTATATGTTTCGTGATCATAGGCCCGCCGACCTGTACCGATAATGGCAAAACGTTCGACATCGTTTTGCTTTTTATATAATTGATATAAAGCAGGGTAAAGCTTACGTACAGCTAAATCTCCTGTTGCTCCGAATAAAATGATGGTTGTTTCTGTTTGGTTTGCTGATCCCATGACTATGCCTCACTTTTTTCCTATTTTTATTAGAAACACTTGGCTGACACCAACTGATTAGTTAAAAGTCTAACCTTTTACTAAAGTTGTTTATCCAATTAAAACATCAGCATATAATAAATATGACATTATTATATCGGTTCTTTGACGGGCAAACAACTGTCCTGTTTCAGACAGAATAAAATTGTATTTTTCTCCTATGAGATAAGTGTTTACTATTGCCTTATAACGTATGAATAAAAAGAAAATAAAAGTGAAAAATAACGGTATGTGTAAAATAGTTCTCGGTGGTATTTCTACAAAATCCTAGCCAAAAAAGAAGAGGCACTCTATCATAAATGTATGCCTACCAGAGCAAATACATCGTA
>NZ_BMIR01000020.1 GCF_014642655.1 Pullulanibacillus camelliae | reverse complement strand
TCTACGATGTATTTGCTCTGGTAGGCATACATTTATGATAGAGTGCCTCTTCTTTTTTGGCTAGGATTTTGTAGAAATACCACCGAGAACTATTTTACACATACCAAAGGGATACGCATAGAAACATTATTAAATGATTAAAGTTGAAAAATAATATTTGGTAAAACACTAGGAAAAATGGACTAGATGTTTTATAATATGATCATAAAGTGTTGTATTGCGTTTATGCTTCTATAGAAAGAGTGTGCACGTGTCGCTGTAGTTTTCAACATGATGATTAGCCGACAAGCAGCTTAGTTTTCTCATTATAAATATGGATAATGGATTGGTGCGGAGGTACTGAAATGATCAGTAAATTAAATAATACTTTACCCGTACTTGATTTTAAAGACCTGCTTTTGGAGCTTGTTTTAAAAACTGATTATACTGAAAATTTAAATAGGACAAGTCAGGCAATCGTTGATTATTTTGCCCGAGTCCTGAACGGTATGGCTTTTTTATTTATGAGGGATATGAGCAGAAAGCATTATTATATTGAAGCAAGCTCTGACACGCATTTAGAGGAACACTTGGATAAATTTACGCTTAATCACTCAGAAGTTGAAGCGTTGATCCATGAACCTTACTTTTTATCTGTAAATGAATGCCCTTTATTTTTAAATCCCTTAAAGACCGCTCTATTAAAGAAGACCAGCCATTATGATGAGCAATACATCGTTTTTTTAACGTATGACAAGGAATGCATCGGATGTGTCTTGCTGATGCATCAGATGCCTTTGACAGCAACTCTAAGGAATGAACTGCTTCAGCTCACCGAAAAGTGTTCAAAATTGTTGTTTCGTGTCAAACGCCATATGGAAGCGGCAAAGCTAGGCAAACAATACGAAAAACTTTTTTTGGTCACTGATAAATTCCACTCAACAATGAATGAAAAAGAAGTTTTAGAGGAAATTACACACTCACTGTATCATATGTATCCCAGTTCTATAATTAATCTTTTATTTATCGATGAAAATCGCCGAGAGACGCCTCATCACTATGAAGCTTCTCAGGTTTTTTTATCTGGCGATGTTAAGCAAATCCAAATGGATGAAAATCGGAATATCCTGTATGTTCCGTTGAGAGGACAACAAGGGATATATGGAGTTTTAGAAGTGATCACGACAACCAGGCGTTTTTTTTCAAGTGACATTAATTTGATTAAACTGCTTGCGAATACTGCCGGACATGCTTTGGAAAATGCTAGGCTTTACCAACAATCACAGCATTTGATTTCCGACTTGAAAATCATCAACGAAGCTTCCAAGCATTTGAATGCGAATTCAAGCTTTAAAGAGGCAACGGATTATCTGATCAATCATTTAACCAAAGCCTTCAAGCCAGAGGAGATCGCTATCTTTTATTCATACTCTGATAAACATCTGCAGGCACTGCCTGGAAGTTCAAACTTTTTCCTCAGTCACAAATCCTATGCTTTTGTTGACTATATTAAAGCGAGAGTTGAGAAAACAGGGGATGCGTTGTTTAGCTTTGATCTATTACAGGAATTAACGGTAAAGGCAGCGCCTTATCGCTCGTTAATGGCTATTCCCATCCAGCAGGATAATGAGATCGTAGGCCTTGTCGTTCTCGTGCACTCAGCTGCCTATCATTTCACCTTTGATGGCTACAAATTGGCAAGCTCTCTGGTGCAGCATTCGGCATTAGCATTAATCAACGCCAGGTTGAGAGAAGAATTAGAGCATATGGTGATTACAGACCAGCTGACCGGCTTATATTCTCGCCATTATTTAAATACCAAAATAGCAGAATCCTTTGAAAAAGGTGAAGGTGGCGGACTCATTCTCATTGATATTGATAATTTTAAAGAGATTAATGATACATACGGGCATCCCGTTGGCGACCAAATCTTAAAGCAAGTCGCACTGATCTTAATGGATAATATTAGAGGGGAAGATATTGCTGCCCGTTGGGGCGGTGAGGAATTGACGATTTATTTGCCGAAAAGCTCTCTTTATGTGGTAGAAAAAATCGCTCGCCGCTTGCTGGTGCGAGTAGAGGGAGATACCCATCCGAAAGTGACGATATCTTGTGGTATTGCCAATTGGACAAAGGAAGAGGAGCAATATAGTCCTGAACATCTGCTCGAAATTGCTGATCAGGCACTTTATATGGCAAAGAGCCTCGGCAAAAATCGTATTTATATCGCAGATAAATAAGTAAAAATGCTGGCACAAAATATGACCAGCATTTTTTATACTCTCTGATAGGAATACGCCTTTTAGAATGAGCACGTCTTAAATAGTGTGACCAAAACGGAGCCTATCAGATATGTTGAATAAGTGTTGTAACAAAAGCTTCTAGTCCTTGCTTGTCTTGATCATTAAAACGGTCTGTAACAGGGCTATCTATGTCTAGAACGCCAATCAGCTCATTATCTTTAACAATCGGGACAACGATCTCTGATAATGATGCACTATCACAGGCAATATGGCCAGGAAAGGCATGCACATCTTTGACGATGACGGTTTCTAGACGTTCTGCGGCTGTTCCACAAACCCCTTTACCAATGGGAATACGTACACATGCTGGTAGTCCATTGAAGGGTCCCAATACGAGCTCATTGCCTTCCTTCAAATAAAAACCAACCCAATTGATCTGATCAAGGAATTGATTTAAAAGGGCAGAAGCATTCGAAAGATTAGCGATGCGATTGGGTTCGTCCTCGACTAAGGCTTGCAATTGTTTATTGAGTAAGGCATATTGTTCTTTGGAACTGCCAGTATATTTTGTGACAGAAAACATCATCAGCGCTCCTTTTCATGTAGAAATAATAATAGTTTAGCAGAAAAATGCAGCTTTTTCAGCTTTTTTGCCGAGAGATTTTTAGAGGGAAATGGCGCGTAATAGAGAAGTTGTTTATTGAAAGTAGGTGAAGGCACGTGATTGTGAAAGCAAAGGGTAGGAAAAAGGAAACCAAGCAAGCGATAATTAATGCGACGATTGCGCTCTTTCAAATGCACGGATACAACGGGACATCTGTTCGGGATATTGCAGCAGAGGCCAATGTGAATGTTGCGCTTGTTTCTTACTACTTTGGAAGTAAGAAGGCCTTATTGGAATATTTAATGGAAATGTTTTTTAAAGAATATATTCAAGAGATAGAAGAAGCCGTCCAACTTCATAAAAGCAATACTACGGTGTGTGAATGCTTATTTCAATTAGCCATCAAGCTGCTGCATTATCAGCAAAAGAATTTTTACCTATCTCTAATCGTACACCGTGAAGTCACCATCGATTCTATTTTAGTGAGAGAATTGATGACTACCTATTTGATGAAAGAAAAATATTTGATGGAAATGCTTTTCGAAGAAGGCATTCAAAAGCATGAACTTCGCGACATTCCCATCGATTTATTAGTTCTTCAATATCGAGATATGATCGTTACGCCTTTCTTACAGCCTTTGTATTTGCGGAAGGTCCATGTGTTAGAACCCTCACAGCGCCTGTTTATTGACCGTTATTCTGGAATGATCAGAACCTGGATTGAACAGATTAGACAGTCATTTTAAGGGGAATTTCCTTTCTATATTATGAGAACAATTCCTCCATGATGAATAAAAACTCCAGGAATTTTGAAAATGTGTGTCGCAAAACCTCTATTCCATGATATTATTAATAGTACATAATAGGAGAAACATCGTCATTTTTGTCGATGATTGACGAGTGACGATATTATACATGCATCGTACCGATTTATCGTGGCTGAATGGAGGATCTTTATACATGATTTATGTAATCATCGCACTTATTGTGATCGTTACGGCGATTGTCGTTATTGGGGCAATCATGCGCAAAAAAATATATAAACAAATAGATCATTATGAAGCATGGAAAATAGATATCTTAAATCGGCCAGTTAAGGATGAAATAGCGAAGGTTAAAGAGCTAAGAATGGTCGGAGAAACAGAGAAAAAATTTGAAGAGTGGCGGGAAAATTGGGATGAAATTGTCTCTGAATCCTTGCCACAAGTTGAAGAACGATTGTTTGATGCAGAAGAGATGGCGGATAAGTTCCAATTCGGTAAAGCTCAAGCGATTTTAAACGCTCTTCAGCAAACAATGGATGAGATTGAATGGCGTCTTAAAGAGATGCTTGAAGAATTAAATGTTGTCGTGGAAAGCGATGAATTAAATCGGAAAGAAAGTGTCGGTGTTAAAGAACTCTTTCACGAATTAAAAAAGAAGCTGATTACAAATGGTCCTCAATTCAAAAAAGCTGTGACATATGTTGAGAATGAATTAAACACCATCGATGAACAGCTGAGTCAATTTGAGAAGGAAACTCAGGAAGGCAATGTGATTAAAGCGCGAGAGATTCTTTCTGAAGCAAAGGCAAGTCTCGAAGCGATTGCAGAAGATATGGAAGTAATCCCGTCATACTATAACCAAATTCAGTCTAATATCCCAAAGCAATTAAACGAATTAGAGTTGGGCGTTCAGGAGATGGCGGAAAAGGACTATGTGTTGACTCATTTGCAAATTGATAAACAAGTGGCGGATATGCGCAAGCATCTTTCGATCTATGAGCAAGCTTTGGAGAAGCTTGAGCTTAGTGAAGTGGCTGCTGGCATCGATAGCACGCTGGACCAATTAGATGACATATATAATAACATTGAAAAAGAAGTCGACAGTCGACAGAGGATTGCCAAGGAAGCTGAAGTCCTTAAAAATGATCTTCGCATCGTCGGCGACAAAATAAAAAAAATTAATGCTGAAACCTCTGTTGTTCAGCAAAGCTATCGCATTGATCAAGAGGATTTACAAGAGCAAGGGGATATCGATGCGGCATTTGTGAAATTGGACAAAGAGTTTAAAGAAGTCGATGACGTATTGCAAGAGAAAAAGGAAGCTTATAGCATTTTGTTGGAGAAGGTCGCTGCAATGCGCAGCCAGCTTGACCATCTTCATGATGATGTTGATGCTTTTAAGGAAAGGCTAACGGCGCTTAGAAAAGACGAAATGGCAGCCAAAGATGCCTTAGGACAATTAAAACGACAGCTTGTTGATACACGCCGCAAGCTGCAAAAAAGTAATCTTCCTGGACTTCCCACCGAATTTATGACAGTTCTAGAGGATGGTGAAGACATTCTCATAGAGATCAGTGACAAGTTAGATGAACGTCCATTAGAGATGCATGCCATTAAATTGCTCATGCAAGAGGCTAATGAAAAGATGCATATGGTTTTAGATAAGGCTGATGAAATGGTGGAATCGGCGATCTTGACAGAACAGCTCATTCAATATGGGAATCGTTATCGAAGCCAGGATCCTGTGATAAACGATGAATTGAATCGGGCAGAGGACGCCTTCCGAAGCTATAACTATAGTGAGGCTGTTGAAATTGCAGCCAGTGCGATATATAAAGTGGACAAGAGCGTCATTAAAAAATTCAAGGTCGAAGTGGAAGATGTCCAATGAGAAAATCCTCAGTACGAGGATTTTCTCATTTTTACGGGAAAGTAAGGACAGATGACAGGCAATATAAAGTATGTTATAACTCTTTTAGGTCATCTTAGAACATTCGGACGTGTGCCGTTTACGATATAAAATATAAAGGAGGAGATGTAGGGAATGATTTATCTAGATAATAGTGCGACAACCCCTCCTTATCCCGAGGTTCTTGATACGTATCGTGTCGTTTCTGAGCGATTTTTTGCCAATCCTTCATCCATTCATAAATTGGGTGGTGAGTCTGAGGATTTACTTCATAAATCGAGACAGCAGGCTGCTGCTTTGCTTGGGGTCAAAGAAACTGAGATCATCTTCACCTCTGGGGGAACGGAAGGAAATAACTTCGCCATTAAAGGGACAGCTTTAGGTTATCGGCAAAGAGGGAAGCATTTAATCACCAGCATGATCGAACATCCCGCTTCATTAAATGCCTTTGCTCAATTAGAAGACTTGGGGTTTGATGTCACTTATTTAGACGTGGATGAAGAGGGGAGAATATCTATTGATGCATTAAAGGATGCTTGGCGTCCCGATACCCTCCTTGTCTCGCTGATTCACGTTAACAATGAGATTGGAACCATTCAACCGATTGAAGAGATCGGCAGGTTTCTTAGGGATAAACCGAAGACTTTATTTCATGTTGATCATGTTCAAGGCCTTGCGAAAGTGCCTTTAAATTTTAAAGATATAGGGATCGACCTTGCAACAATGTCCGGACATAAGATTCATGGTCCAAAAGGGACAGGAATGTTGTATATGCGAGAGGGCGTAAAGCTTGCCCCGTTATTAGCAGGCGGTGGGCAAGAATTTGACCACAGATCGGGAACGGAGAATCTGCCTGCTATTGTTGGCATGGTCAAAGCCTTAAGGCTTGTAATGGAAAAAGCGCGTGATGGTGTTCCCTATCTACAAACCGTCATGAATAGATTAAGGCAGCGATTAGCCCAGCATCCACTGGTCACTCTTAACACGCCAGAATTTGGCGCTGCACCTCATATCCTTAATTTTACTATTGAAGGTTTCCGTGCAGAAGTCCTCATTCATGCTTTGGAGGAAGAAGATATTTACGTATCCACAAAATCTGCTTGCGCTTCAAAGGCATCAGAGGCTAGTCATGTGTTATTGGCATGTGGTCTTCCTGAAAAAGAAGCCAAACAAGCGATTAGAATCAGTCTGTCTTTTGAAAATACCCAGGAAGAATTGGACATATTTATCGCCAGTTTCGATAAAAAAACGAAAGAACTTATGAAAGCGATGGAGGCTTAATATGAAATATGATACATTAATCATTCGCTATGGTGAAATTGCCCTAAAGGGTAGAAATAGAAAAAGTTTTTATGACACGCTCTATGATCGTGTGCGTGAACAGTTGCTTGATCTTAAAGACATCAAGCTTAAAAAACGCTTTGATCATATAGAAGTAGTCTTAAATGGCATGGATTATCAACAGGTTGCCGACCGTATTCGCCATGTCTTTGGCATTCAAAGCATGCGCGTGGCGATTACTGTAGATAATGATTTAGAATCGATTCATTCCGGGGCTTTACGCGTGATAAAGGAAGAGGAGCATATTGCCACCTTTAAGGTTTCCGCTCGGAGAAAGAATAAAGATTATCCAATGACTTCTAAAGATCTCAACTATTCTGTTGGATCATTCATATTAAAAAATACGGAGAATGTGACTGTCGATGTGCATCATCCGGATATGAATCTGCAAATTGAAGTATTGGAAGACACGACACGCATTTATGGCAAGGTAATTAAAGGCGCAGGGGGTCTGCCTGTTGGTTCAGCTGGTAAAGTGATGCTCATGCTCTCTGGAGGCATTGATAGCCCGGTTGCTGGCTATATGATGATGAGACGTGGGGCTACGGTTGAAGCCATTCACTTTCATAGTCCGCCTTACACAAATGATCGTGCCAAGCAAAAAGTACTTGATTTAGCGGCCGCATTACAAAAGTTTGGCGGGCGTTTGAAGCTACATGTTGTTCCATTTACCAATGCGCAAATTGCGATTCGTGATCGGATGCCTGAGAATTATCGCATGACCATTATGCGACGAATGATGCTGCGGATTGCAGAAAGGCTAGCAGTGAAACGTGAAGCTTTAGGTATTGCGACGGGGGAAAGCTTAGGACAGGTGGCAAGTCAAACACTTGAAAGCATGAATACCATTAATGAAGTAACGAATTATCCTGTTTTCCGCCCACTCGTCTCAACAGATAAGGTAGACATCATCGAGATTGCAAAGAACATCGGAACTTATGATATCTCAATTCGACCTTATGAGGATTGTTGTACGATCTTTTTACCCAAAGCACCTAAAACCAAGCCCAAAAGAGAGCAGGCAAATCGTTTTGAAAAAAATCTTCCTATCGAGGAATTGATGGAAGAAGCTCTTGCTGGAGTAGAAACCATTGATGTTGGGAAACAGACAGAAGCTTTAGAGGATCTTTTATAATTTATAAGATGGCTTAAAGCTCTTAATAAGGTGGATTTCTGATCTATCTTTTACGTTATTCTTGTGCAGAAAAAATTACCATGAAATTATATGAATGAAGTCTCATCTCTTGACAGATTCTATAGGTACACAAGGAGGTGAGACACATGGCTAGCAATAACAGCAATCAAATCCTAGTTCCTGGTGTTGAGCAAGCTCTTGATCAAATGAAACAAGAAATCGCTCAGGAATTTGGTGTACAACTTGGCGCTGATACAACTTCTCGTGCTAACGGTTCTGTTGGTGGTGAAATCACTAAGCGCCTTGTTGCAACTGCACAACAACAACTTGGTGGCAAATTCTAATAATTAAATAGCAATGGCTAGGAGAGTGACCTTTTGGTCACTCTCCTTTTTTAAAAGATCAGAAAGTATACAATTTCTGTTCATGAGGACGGTGCGCGATGCCACTCCAGGCCGCTCGCTTTTGCGGGGGAGTGGTAAGCCTCCTCGTGCCTGCGCACTGCTAAGGTCTTACCGATCTCCCACTTCCCGCAGGATTCTAGTCTCCGCATCATGAGTCAGCGGCGCCCGAGGAACACACGATTTTAGAGTGTTCCGAATCTCGCGCCTTGCGCTCCATTCCACTTAACCAGGCAACGAAGCCTCTTTCATATTAGATGATGCTCTATACCTAGACAAGGACCGGGCATGCTTTTCGCCCGGTTTTTCTTAAATCATAACAAAGCATTCTCAAAAAACAATGAACAGCCTGCATACTTTGCCTAGTATTTTTTAAACGGGCGGCAGATGTCCGTTTCCCACCGACCCACTGATTCTTAAAGCTGTATGGTGTGGTAGGTAAAGTTCCCAAAACCCCTCTTCATTAAACATAATTCAAGACCATTATTAGACCAACTTGGTTTGTCCCCAAGTCTTTCTTACGCATAAAGAAGGCGTGAATGTTTATTTTTGGTGACGTTGTCGATGATAAGAAGTATCATACTTTCTAAAGGTGTTGCGCTGCATGATTGTGTTCGGATTGATTTTGCTCATCCTCCTCGTTTTATTGGCAATAGTGTTTTTTTTCATCGCTTTTGGCGTGGTCAAGGTGATGGTAGATGGACGAGTCATCAATATGAATATTGAGTTTAATGTCAGCGTTAGGTTTTGTGGTCTGCGCTTATTAAAAATTGAATGGCCTGACAACGACATGGTTCACGGTTCATCATTGGTTCAATGGTTTCAGCGTTTCATGGAGAAAAGTGAAATAGCAGAACAGATTGAAAAGAGATCGATACATACAATATTAGGAGGAATAAAGGATTTGATGCAACATGAAAAATGGCCAAAAGAGATCGAGCAGTTAACAATCAAGTCCTTGCGCCTTTCTCATATTTATTGGTATTCTACCGTTGGATTAGGAGAAGCGGATCGTACCGCGGTTTCGGTTGGCATTCTATGGGCGCTCAAGAGTAATCTCTTATCGACGATGAATAGAGTGTTAAAAGGAAAAATGACAAAACCTGTTCTTCAAGTTCACCCGGACTATTCTGAGAAGCTTGGATTTAGAACGCATTTTAAATGCATGATTCGCTTTCGCCTCGGGCATGCTATCTCTAAAGCCTTAAAGATCGTCAAGGATAAGAAAAGGAGGCAGGAGACATGCCAGAAGAACATCCAATACAAGGTTTGATGAAGACTGCATTAGAAAGTCTACAGGAAATGACAGATGTCAATACGATCATTGGAGATCCAATCGAAACCCCAGATGGGAACGTTATATTGACTGTATCAAAGGTAGGCTTTGGCTTTGCTGCTGGTGGAAGTGAATTTAAACCGAGTGGTCAATCGGATGACGACAGTTCAGGAGAAAGTGTCCTTCCTTTTGGTGGAGGAAGTGGTGGTGGTGTATCCATTACGCCTATTGCCTTTCTCATTGTTGGTCCACACGGTGTGAAAACTATACATTTAGATAACAGCACGCACTTGTACGAAAAGCTACTCGATCTTGCCCCTCAAGCGGTTGATAAAATTCAGCAAATGCTAGCCGGAAACGAAGAGGAGAAACCTCCTCGAAAAGAAGGAAAATCAGAAGGTGGCCGTGGCGTTGTCCGCCATCGTGGACAAAACCAAGATTCGGATGACTATTTTTAAACCTGCTTGCTATAAGGACACTCCGGGAAACCGGAGTTTTTTGCGTGTTTGAATGAAATTGAGTATGATGGGAGGGTGGAGGGGAAAGCATGGAACAATCACAATTACTCAATCATTTATTCGAACGGCTGGATCAAACCGCTTCAATTATAGAACAACATGAAGAAGTCAGCTACCTAGAGGCACTTTGTCTAACAGCAGATAACATTACGGAAGCGACGATCAAGCAAGCAGATATCAAAGATCAACTCGAGCCGCTTTACGCCGATTTTTTTGTAGATGGAATGAGGGCTGAGGATATACGCAAGGCCTTCCAATTGGCATTATTGAAGGGCATGAAGCAGGCGGCGCAACCACAGCATCAAATGACTCCTGATGGCATTGCGATTTTCATGAGTTATTTGTTAAACAAGCTGCCACTTCCTGAAAATTATCGATTACTCGATCCTGTAGTGGGATCAGCCAACTTGTTGACAACAGCATTGAATCATGTCGATAAAAGACCGGGACAGGCCCTTGGGGTAGAAATTGATGATCTATTAATTAATACAGCTCATGCTAATGTAACGCTTCAACAGCAGGATGTTGAGCTTTATCATCAAGATGCTTTGCGTCCGCTGTTAATCCAACCAGCAGATGTGGTCGTGACCGATTTGCCTGTTGGCACTTATTACAATAAAGAGCATGCGAAAAGTTTTATGCTGGGGAAGTCACAGCAGCCTTATAGTCATTATCTGCTTATCGAACAATCCTTGAATTATTTAAATCCATCTGGCTATTTTATTGGACTTGTGCCTAATAACCTCTTTGAAGGGGATAAGGATAAACAGCTTCACCAGCTGCTTCAGAGTCAAGCGGTGATCCTTGGTTTAATTGAGCTTCCTGAATCACTGTTTAAGGATACACGTCATGCTAAAAGTATTTTATTGCTTCAAAAGAATGGACAAGGCATAAAACGTCCGGAACAGGCCTTGCTCGTTAAGCTTCCAAGCTTTAAGAATCATGAGGCAATAGCCAACATCATGGAAAAAATCAATCAGTGGTTTAAGCACAATATGTAAGCTTGTCATGCATAATCATTCTCAATCATACAGAAGCTAAGCAAGAATTCACGCACTTTAAAGGTGACTTAGGAGGCTTCTCGTATGACGGATAAAAGGGCATGGACAGCTGAAGAAGAAAATGAGAATAATACCCTCGTACATCACTATATTAATGAAGCCTATCAAAGTGGTGTTGTTGATAATTTTCTCGAACCTTACAATGTTTTCAATGGTAAGAAGCTGAAGGATGAGCAAACAAAAAAGAATCAGTAGTCTCTTCAGGATGATGCACCCGATCGTCCCAAAATCACCGTACCTCTCCGTTAGGATACGGTGATTTTCCTGTTAAAGCCATTTTGCCTATAGTGGAAAAGGGTTGACGCGCTATCTCCATCATGAAAAAATCGGTATAATAAACTTACACTAGTAATAAAAGGTAGGGTGAAAGTATGCGCCATGTTTTAATAACTGCAGGGACAAAAGGGATCGGTCAACGTGTGGCCTTAGAATTTCTCAAGGAAGGCTACTCGGTAACAGTCAATTATCGCAGTGATGGAAAGGCGGCGAAAGTGAGAGCGGCAGAGTGGGCGCAGTATTCAGATCGGCTACAGTTTATTAAGGGAGATGTTTCTCGTCAAGAAGACATGACATTTCTTGTCGAAGAAACCATGAAAAGATTTCAACGTATTGATTGTCTTATTCATAATGCGGGACCTTTTGTATTTGAACGGAAACCATTGACTGATTATGAGGATAACGAATGGATGACGTTGCTTCATGGGAATCTCAGTGCTGTCTTTTGGTTGGCAAAACAGGTTTTACCGATCATGCGTGCCCAGCATTTTGGACGGATCATTACTTATGGCTTTCAGAATGCTGAAGCAGCGCCGGGTTGGTTACATCGGGGTCCCTTTGCCGCTGCAAAAGTTGGTTTGGTGTCTTTGACGCGCACGATTGCTTTGGAAGAGGCTGAGTATGGGATAACGGCCAACATGATATGTCCTGGTATTATTTTAAATGACATGAAGGCGGCCGATGTGTCAGAGGCTGAGAAGCTGTCGGAGCCACGCACGCCTTTGGGGCGCTCTGTGACGGGAGAAGATATTGCCCGGGCAATTACTTTTCTTTGTAAAAAGGAATCCGAAATGATTACAGGTACTGCTTTAGATTTAACTGGAGCTGTAGACGTTATCCATCGTTTTCGGGAAAATTATGAGGAAAATGAATAATCTTTCTATTTGACGCCTGCTTGATTAATTGCAAATTTTGGCGTAAATTCAGATATGTAAGGGTTGTACATAATGTATTCAATGCTTGCTTTTTTAGCCTAAAAAAAGTGGACAATTTTTGTTAAAGGGGGCAGCTGCCATGCGGATTGGTGTGCCAAGAGAGATCAAAAATAATGAGAATCGTGTCGCCATAACACCTGCAGGCGTTGTGCATTTGGTGGAAGCAGGACATGAGGTGTATGTTGAACAAAACGCCGGACTAGGTTCTAGCTTCACAAATCAGCAATATGAAGAAGCTGGTGCCACCATTGTTTCCACAGCTGAGGAAGCATGGGTGGCAGAGATGGTCATGAAGGTAAAAGAACCGCTGCCTGAAGAATATCACTATTTCCGTGAGGGGCTTATCTTATTTACCTATTTGCATCTTGCACCTGAACCTGAATTAACTCAAGCATTAACGGACCACAAGGTGGTTGCCATTGCTTATGAAACAGTACAGCTAGAAAACCGTACGTTGCCTTTATTGACTCCGATGAGCGAAGTGGCAGGTAGAATGTCCACACAAATAGGGGCGCAATTCCTTGAGAAAATACATGGTGGAAAAGGGATATTGCTTGGAGGCGTTCCAGGTGTTAAAAGAGGAAAGGTCACCATTATTGGTGGTGGCATCGTTGGAACGAATGCTGCTAAGATAGCGGTTGGACTCGGTGCTGATGTGACGATCTTAGACTTGAATCCTAACCGTTTACGGGAGCTCGATGATATCTTTGGAAATGCCGTGAACACCCTTATGTCTAATCCACTGAATATTGCTGAAGCTGTAGCAGAATCAGATCTTGTCGTTGGTGCTGTGCTCATACCTGGAGCTAAGGCGCCGCGATTGGTCACAGAAGATATGATCAAAGCCATGCATGAGGGGTCTGTTATTGTTGATGTAGCGATTGATCAGGGCGGTATCTTTGAAACCACTGATCATATCACGACTCATGATGATCCAACGTATGTCAAGCATGGTGTTGTTCATTATGCAGTGGCTAATATGCCAGGGGCCGTGCCGCGCACTTCGACGATTGCACTGACAAATGTCACTGTTCCTTATGCTGTTAAAATTGCATCATTAGGCTTCGTTAAGGCTTGCTCGCAGGATCCTGCATTACTAAAAGGGATCAATACGCTGGATGGGTTTGTAACGTATCAAGCGGTTGCTGATGCCCATGGCTTGGAATATAAACATGCAGAAGAGCTATTAATTCAACATTCTTGATATAGAAATTGAGAAGAGACTGGGACAAAACCCAGTAAATTAAGAGTGGCACCTACCAAAAATTGGTGGGCACCACTCTTTTGAATTAAAAAGTATAAAATTCTGTTTATCATCGGAACTGGCAAGGTTGATTTCCAAAGCGCTAAATATAACTATTGATGATGATAATAATTCAACTAAAAAAGGTTCCCATCATCCAAAAATAGATAACGGGAACCTTTTTTCATTTATTTTGACTAGTTATGTCCCAGCCCCTTTTATCATATACTAGTCAATGATTTGTAATGTTTTTGGATAATTGGTCAGTGTTTCCGCACCATTTTCTCCCAGGTAAATATCATCCTCAATGCGGACGCCGCCGATACTTGGGACATAAATGCCTGGCTCTATTGTGAAGACCATGCCTGTCTCTAACTGTGCTGTATTGTTAGAGCTCATGGAAGGGGCTTCGTGAATGCCGAGACCAAGACCGTGTCCGATGCGATGCGTGAAGTAGTCCCCATATCCAGCTTCTGTTATTAAGGTTCGAGCGGCACGATCGACGGCGCCGATTTCAGTGCCTGGCTTAGCTGCTCGAATTGCTGCTTCTTCAGCCTTTAAAACTGTGTCATAAATCTTTTGCTGCTCATCAGAGATATGCTTATAAGCAAAGGTTCGAGTAATATCGGAACAATAGCCGTCGACAATAACTCCTAAGTCAAACAGCACAAAATCGCCTTCGCGAATTTGTCGATCGCTTGGGTGACCATGAGGGGCGGCTGTTTTATCCCCTGTGAGCACAGTAGTGGCAAAGGACATGCCCTCACAGCCGCGTTTTTTTAGCTCGTATTCTATCTCAGCGACAAGTGCTTGCTCGGTCTTTCCTTTTTTTATAGCCCCTGCCCCTACACTAATTGCAAAATCAGCTAATTCTGCAGCTTTACGAAGACTGCTTAATTCAGTTTCGTCTTTGATATTTCTCAATTGATTGACACCAGGCTCAGCGGCAAAAAATTGTGCGTGGTCAAACATTTGTTGCAATTTTTGCGCACGTGCATAGGGAAGGGTATCCATTTCTATTGCTGCTTTCATGGAAGGGCTGGTGAATCGTTCCTTCATCTTGCTATGTATCGTTTTCCAGGGATCCTCGTGATCATCATAACCTATAATAAGGTGCGGCCATCCTGATTGCTTAGCTTGAGAAACCTCCATATTGGGACATACTAGAAAGGGTTCTCCATCTTGAAAAACAGCCAATCCTAGAAGCCGTTCATGCGGGTCACACATAAACCCTGTGAAATAAAAGACATTTTTTGGTTCTGTTAAAAAGGCAAATGAATAGTCATTTTGATTTAACCATTTTGTAAAGTTGTCCAAACGTTGTGACACACTGTATCCCTCCCATTTTTCTACTATATCTTCACTTTAGCATAAAGCGAGGAGAAATAGCATCAATTAAAACTAATCGTTGAAATGGAGCAAGGTGAAACCTTTTTGTGAATTCATCCGTAGATAAGAATAGGAATGACCATCAATCGAGGGGGTGCTGATGGGGATTTTTAAGCGCCTGATGAAGTTTAAACAACAAAAGATGGGACAGAAAATAGAGAACCGTACACTCTTAAATGTAAGAGTAGGGGATAGGATCACTTATGAGCTTGAGGATTATGAAGTGGTGGGCAAAATCATTTTTAATGACCATGGGTTCCAATGGTTTGAATATCAATTGGAGAATGTTGATCGTACGCTTTGTCTGTCTGTAAAAATGGCTGATGAGCTAGAGGTCAGGGTGTATCATAAGTTAAAGAAAAAAATTGTTGAACCGATTCCGAATTGCATCGAATGGGAGGATGAAGACTATTTTTTAGATGAAAAGGGGGCTGCTAATGTATCGGGACAAGGACGACACAATAGGCTAAGTGGTCAAACGATTCGCTACTTTGCTTATTCTAATGAAAATAAGTCATCATACTTATCCGTTGAAATTTGGGAAATCGATATAGAGGTGAACAAAGGCATACCGGCCCAAGCGTTGGATTTCACAATCATTGCAGGAAGCTAATGAAGTGAATTATAAAGGAGAGGATTATCTATGTTTAAGATGTTTAAACGTGTAAAGACGATCATGTCATCGGAGTTAAATGCTTTGTTGGATAAGGCGGAGGATCCAGTAAAAATGCTTGATCAATTCATGCGCGATATGGCTGAGGATATCCGTGAGGCCGAAGCCGCCGTTGCCAAACAAATGGCTAATGAAAAGATGCTACACAAAAAGCTTAATGATGCCAACAAGCTTGTTGAGAAGCGCCAATCTCAAGCGGTAAAGGCATTAGAAGCAGGCAACGAGGATCTCGCTAGACGTGCTTTGGAAGACAAGAAGCTTCATGAAAGCCAGGCACAAACTTTAGAAGCCTCCTGGCAACGAGCTAAAGCAGATGCTGAGGAGCTTAAGGTTAAGCTGCAAGAGATGAAAAATGAATATCAAGAGATGGACTTAAAAAGAGAGGGATTAAAAGCGCGGGCAGAAACAGCTAAAACGAAAACGAAGATTAATCGCAGTTTGTCTTCACTAGGTTCAGATACTTCTAAACAAGGCTTTGAAAGAATGGAAGAAAAAGTCCTGCGCTATGAAGCAGAAGCGGAAACAAGTGAGGACCTTCGTTCTTCTAATCGCAGCTTAGATGATGAGTTTGAGGCATTAGAAACGAAAAGTGATGTTGATGTAGAGCTGGAGGAATTAAAGAAGAAATTAGGTAAAGAATAAGTCGCGTTGATGATCGCAAACTTTGTTCTAAGCTCTGTTTCACGTATTGAAGCAGAGCATTTTTATTTATATGCCCAGTGAAGCGGTGACACTTCACATTTTAGGCTTGCTTTGGCAAAGCCTTTGATCAGTCCATCTATCACAATGGAAAAAAGGTCATGTGTCATCCAAATACAGTTATTCCACCCAATTTAATTGAAATGTACCAAAAAGCTTGGTTATACTATTAGTAAAAAGAAATGGGAGAGTGTAGCGATGAAAATTACATATCATGGTCATTCCGTTGTATTGATTGAATCTGAAAAAGCCAATATTATTATTGATCCGTTTATTTCAGGAAATGGGAAGTGTACGATTAAGCCTAGCGATTTACCTCATTTGGATTATATTATTTTGACACACGGTCATAATGATCATGTTGGCGATGCCTTTGATTTAGCAAAGACACATGACGCTACGATTATCGCTGTTGCAGAGCTTGCGGATTATTCAACATTTAAAGGGTTGAAGGCCCATCCGATGTCCATCGGTGGCGGCTTTAATTTTGACTTTGGTAGAGTCCAATATACGATTGCGTTCCATGGATCGAGTTATAATGATGAAAATAATCAGATCATTTATACAGGCATGCCAGGAGGCATCCTATTAACGATTGATGGCAAAACCATTTATCATGCTGGAGATACAGCCCTTTATTCAGATATGAAATTGCTTGGTGACCGCTACGATATTGATTTGGCCTTTTTACCCATCGGTGATAATTTCACGATGGGACCCGAGGATGCGGCACTTGCTGCAGAGTGGGTAAAGGCAAAAACCGTTGTGCCTATTCATTATAATACCTTCCCTGTTATTGAGCAGGATCCTCACGCTTTTGTAGCAAAATTAAAAGCAGAAGGAAAAGTGATGGCTTCTGGAGAATCCTTAACACTATAAATGGTAAAAGGCAGCGGACCTTCTCTGGTTCGCTGTTTCCTTCTATGTTTGACGAGGCAGGATTATTGAAGAGGTGACACCTTTGGCGACAAAGCATGAACTTATTTTAGAACATATCAAGCATTTGGAGATCGGCCATAAAATATCAGTGCGCCAAATCGCCAAATCGCTACAGGTAAGTGAAGGAACAGCTTATCGAGCGATTAAGGACGCGGAAAACCAAGGATATGTCAGTACCATTGAGCGTGTTGGGACCATCAGAATAGAGAAGAAGCATAGAGGGAATATTGAAAAATTAACCTATGCTGAAGTGGTAAAAATTGTAGAGGGTCAGGTATTGGGCGGCCGGGGCGGATTATATAAGACGCTCAATCGCTTCGTTATCGGAGCGATGAAATTAGAGGCAATGAAGCGCTATATTGAAGCAGGAGGGCTTTTGATTGTTGGCAACCGCGATCAAGCGCATGAATATGCCTTGAAATCGGGTGCCGCCGTACTGATTACGGGTGGGTTTGAGACAAGGGATGAAGTCAAGGAATTGGCAAATACCGTTGATTTGCCCATCATTTCTACCTCTTACGATACGTTTACTGTTGCGGCCATGATTAACCGCGCAATTTATGATCGTTTGATCAAAAAAGAGATCATCCACGTCGGTGATATTTTGATCCCTTTTAGTAAAACAAGCTATTTACAGATGTCAGCAAAGGTGTTGGACTGGCAGACGATGAATAAGAAAACGGGACACAGTCGCTATCCGGTTATTGATGAGCAACAACGAGTGCAGGGCATTGTGACCGCAAAAGATATTGTGCGCTATAAAAACCAAACCCCCATTGAAAAAGTCATGACCAAAACGCCAATTACTGTAACCGAAACAACAACCGTGGCTTCTGCAGCGCATCGCATGATTTGGGAGGGGATTGAATGTCTGCCAGTGGTCAATGGGGCATCACAGTTAATCGGGATTATCACGCGTCAAGATGTGTTAAAGGCCATGCAAATGGCACAAAGGCAACCTCAAGTGGGCGAAACCATTGATGATATTATTACGGACCAGCTTACAGAAGTCGATGAGGGACGATTTCAATTTACAGTTAGTCCACAAATGACCAATCATCTTGGTGCGTTATCGTATGGAACCATGACAACGATTTTGACCACAGTAACCGAGCAGATCTTGAGCAAACAAAAAAAGGGCGATCTCGTCATTGAGAACATATCCCTTTATTTTCTAAAGCCCATACAGCTTGAAAGTGTGATCGATATCTCTCCAAAGATATTGGAGGTCACTCGCCGCTATGGGAAGGTGGATATCGAGTTATATCATGAGGAGCAGGCTGTCGGGAAGGCCTTTTTAATCGCTCAGTTTATCGATCGTTATTAATGCCTTGTCCTTGTGATGCTTCCTCAAGCATTTTAGCAGTGTAATAGCGATATTGTTTATAACTATAGTAAATAATAAAAAGGCCATATACTATAAAAAGAATACAGATGATGAGAGTGATCGCTTTGGAAGAAACAAATAGCCGATTGGCGCCGAAAAATAATAAAAAACAACCTAAGGCGATTTTGGCTTTGGAAAATGTCCACCTTTTTCGATATGGGGCATCTGTCATCCAGCCCTTGAACCAATAAAATAGCAGCATGATTAACGAAAATACGATAAAGATGATCAGTGTTGGCATCTCATTACCCCCGTCTCACTATTCATCTTTACACTATCAGAAAGCGTTTCAGAATACAATCCTCTAGCAGGCTTTGGACTATGAATGACGCTATCTTCTAAGGGGTTTGATAAAATGTTAAAAAAAATCTTAGATGCCATCGCATCTTATAACACCATCATTATACATAGACATGTCCGCCCGGATCCTGATGCCTTAGGCTCTCAAGGAGGATTAGCCACTCTCATTAAAGATAATTTTCCTGATAAACAGGTTTTCGTTGTGGGAGAAGAGGTTGACTCCTTGAAATTTTTGAGTGTCATGGACTCAATCGATGAGGCGATGTATCGTGGTGCGTTGGTCATCGTTTGCGATACCGCGAATCAGGCACGTGTCAGTGATGAACGCTATACAAAAGGCGACATGCTTATTAAGATTGATCATCATCCTAATGAAGATCCTTATGGCGATCTTATGTGGGTGGATCCTTCTGCAAGCTCTGTCAGTGAAATGATTGTAAAGTTTTATCAGGAATTTCCGCAGCTTACCTTGTCAGATCAAGCGGCGCGTCTATTATACGCAGGGATTGTTGGAGATACCGGACGCTTTTTATTTAATAACACAACGCCGGCAACCTTTGAATGTGCCAGTCTTCTCGTGCAACAATCCTTCGATCGCCAAGCCTTATTAGAGCAGTTGAATGAAATGCCAGAGCATCTTCTGCGGTTTAAGGGTTATGTCCTTGAGCATTTTGAGCTGGTTGAAGGTATGGTGGGACAAATGCGCTTGACCCAAAAGCTGTTGGCAGATTATAAAGTTACACCACAAGAGGGATCACTGCTTATTAATTCGTTTTCAGAATTAGAGGGAATTAAAGCTTGGGTTTTCTTTGTAGAGGAGCCTGATCAAATTCGTGTCCGTTTACGGTCAAAGGGACCTGTTGTTAATAAGCTGGCTGGAAAGTATGGCGGTGGTGGTCACCCGATGGCTAGTGGGGCGACCGTCTACAATTGGGAAGATTGTGATAAGCTATTGGCACAGCTGGTTGATTTGGCCAGGCAATATAAAGATGCGCAATAAAAAAGCAGCTATTTTCTCAGTGATTTCAGGCTACCGAAGAAGTTTCGGTAGCCCTTTTTGAATAATAAGGGAGTATAAAATTTCTGGTCATGAGGATGGTGCGGCTTTCCGCTCCAGGCCGCTCGCTTTCCGCGGGGGAGTGTTAAGCCTCCTCGCGCCTTCGCACTGCTAAGGTCTTACCGATCTCCCACTTCCCGCAGGACTCTAGTCTCCGCATCAAGAGTCAGCGGCGCCCGAGGAACACACGATTTTAGAGTGTTCCGAGTCTCGCGCCTTGCGCTCCCATCCATTTGACCAGGCAATGAAGCCTCTTTCATATTGGCTGATGCTCTATACTAAGGACAAGGACCGGGCATGCTTTTTGCCCGGTTTTTCTTAGGTCTGTCGATATGTTAAGGTGTTACATGGTTCTGAGATCAAGCAGTCACTATTGACCGGCTAATGTCGGTTTGACTTCGACGACCTCCACATCAATTTCCAGTGTTGTTGAGATGGTCAGTGTTTTGACCTTAAACTGATAGGCTTTGTCTTCTAATACAAATTTGCGGCTGTTAATGGTATTAAAGATGAGTGCCTTACTGCTAGAGACGGCTGTAATCTCTTGACTGACCAAGGAATTGAGCTGCTCTGAGATTTCCTGCTCTAAACTGTAAATTACAAAGCGTTTCATCTCTTGTTTTCCACTATCAATAGTTACTTTTATATCCTGGACCTTGAGTTTTTTTGAAAGCTCTTCATTTTCTTCATCCTTTAATTTAGTTAAGGTTTCGTTCTTATCCACAAGCTTTTCGATGAGCGCTTGCTGTTCTTTGATTTTTCTTATTTGTCGATCTTGGGCAATCCCGAATAAAATGATAAAAAAGATAAAGCCGATGAGCGCACCAATGATGACCCCTGCAAAAAAACGCTGGACACTCGGAGGCGTGTAATGCGGTGGAACACGCATGGGCTAAGATTCCTGCGTGAGCCAATGGATGATGATAGAAGCGGTATGTGCTCCGGTCATTGCTGAAGCGATGAGCAGCAAATGTTTAACCACTTCTCCTGGTGCGCCGCCTAAAAATCCTTTTTCAAGCTCATCTATGGTATCGAAGGTGCCTCCGATGGCGGCAACAATCGCCCAAATCTTTAATCTTTCAGCATAATCATTCATTGTGAATAAGGGAGGCTTACTGACAAAGATCGCTCCCACACCACTGAGTAAACAGCCGCCGAGGAGTACACCTAAAGCGATTAGAAAATTCATAATGGCACTTGTTGCAAAGGTCCGAAAGTCCATAGGGCACCTCTCCTTCTACCAGTGATTATATGAGACAAGTTTTTCGGGTATACCATTTTTTAAATTGATGCGAATCTGTATTATAATAAAGGAATAACCAAGAGCCGATTGAAAAGGGGAGGTGACACAGATGGGATTTACCCATTTACACGTACATAGTGAATATAGTCTCTTAGATAGTACCTGTAGATTAGAGACGTTAGTGAAGGCGGCCAAGGCCAAAGGCTTTACTGCTCTAGCAATTACTGATACTAATGCCCTCTATGGCGCCATTCCCTTTTATAAACTGTGTAAGTTGAACGATATTCAGCCGATTATCGGCATGGAAATCACATTGGAGCAGTACTTTGTATCAACTGAAAACAAAAGAAAGCCTAAGACATTTTCTCTCGTGTTACTGGCTAAAAATGAAGTGGGCTATCGCAATCTAGTAAAAATAAGCACCAAGCTGCATACGACGCGGCACCATTCCATGATGTATAAAGACCTTTCTGGCATGACAGAGGGACTTATTGCACTGTCTTCGGGGCCAAAAGGTGAGATCGCTGAGTTATTGCTGAATAATCAAGCAGATAAAGCCAAACAATTGGCGCTCATGTGCAAGCAGTTATTTTCACAATTTTATTTAGAACTCCAAGACCATGGCTTGCGTTTAGAAAAGGAATTACTTATGAAACTCGTAGAACTTGGGAAGACCTGCGAGATTCCTTTTGTGGCGACAAATGATGTCCATTATATCGAAAGCGATGAGGCAAGGGCTCATCTCGCTTTGACTTGTATTCAATCAGGTCAAACGCTCGAAGACGTCATGACTGACTTAAATACTGAATATACATTAAAAACTGAAGCAGAAATGGTGCAGCTATTCAACGTCTACCCAGAAGCGATTACAAATACAGAATCCATTGCACAGTCTTGCGCGCTCACCTTTTCTCTCAATGTTTCTCGTTTGCCCAAGTTCCCCTTGGATGAAGGCATACAGGCTGATGCCTATTTGCGGCAATTATGTCTAAAAGGGCTAACACATCGTTATGGAGACTCTACACCACAGTTAGTTGACCGGCTTGATTATGAACTATCCGTTATTCATCGTATGGGATTTGATGATTACTTTCTGATCGTATGGGATTTTGTACGGTTTGCTCGGCGAGAAAGGATTACGCCTGGTCCAGGCAGGGGTTCTGCTGCAGGGTCATTGGTAGCTTATGTTTTAGGAATTACGGATGTCGATCCGATCGCTCATCACTTGTTATTTGAGCGTTTTCTCAATCCTGAACGTGTCAGCATGCCAGATATTGATATCGATTTTCCTGATATCAAAAGGGATAGGGTTATTGATTACGTGAATCAAAAATACGGCTCAGAGCACGTCGCTCAAATTGGGACCTTTGGAACATTGGCGGCGAAGGCAGCGATTCGTGATATTGGACGCGTGTTGAAGGTTGAAACCCGCCTGCTTGATCGCGTGGCAAGAGAAATTCCGTCAAAACCCGGAATCACTTTAAGGGAAGCCTATCGAGGTTCTTCGCGTTTGCAAAAGCTGATCGATGACTCAAAAGACATCAAGGAGGTATTCCGATTAGCCTTACAAGTGGAAGGTGTCCCGCGTCATACCTCTGTTCATGCTGCGGGAATCATTATCAGTGAAGAGCCTCTGGTTCATTTGGTTCCATTGAACGAAAGTCGTGACGGCCTTTATGTCACGCAATATCCCATGGATGTGATTGAAGAGCTGGGGCTATTGAAAATGGATTTCCTAGGCCTTCGTAACTTGACGTTAATTCAAAGGATACTGGAAATCGTTGAACAGAAAGAGCACAGACGCATCCGTTTAGAAACCATTCCTTTAGATGATACGAGTACATTTCAGTTGCTATCACAAGCGGAGACGACGGGAGTTTTTCAATTTGAAACCAATGGGATGCGTGCAGTGCTTAAACGCCTGCAGCCCACGCATTTTGAGGACTTGGTGGCGGTCAATGCTCTGAACAGACCCGGGCCGATGGAGTTTATTCAAGATTTTATTGACGCTAAGCATGGAAAGCGCAAGGTTCATTATCTCCATCCTGATTTGGAGCCCATTCTTAAATCGACATATGGGATTATTGTCTACCAAGAACAGATCATGCAAATCGCGGCCAAAATGGCTGGTTTTTCCCTTGGTGAGGCAGATATTTTAAGGCGAGCAGTCTCCAAAAAGAAACGCGATGTATTAGAGAAGGAAGAAAAACATTTTGTTGATGGGTGTTTAGCGCAAGGGTATCCAAGGGAAACAGCTGAAAGCATCTACAAGCTGATCGTTCGGTTTGCCGATTATGGGTTTAATCGCTCGCATGCTGTCGCCTATACTGTTATTGCTTACCGCTTGGCTTATCTCAAGACGCATGAACCCATCGCCTTTATGACGGCCCTTTTATCAAGCGCGATTCATCATCAAGAGAAATTGAATGACTATCGACAAGAAATGAGTCGCCGAGGCCTCATATTGCTTGGCCCTTCAATTAATGAGAGTCAGGATATGTTCACAGCTACACAGGAGGGCATTCGTTTTGGGCTTAATGCCATTAAGAATGTCGGTGCTCTAGCGGTCAAAGAAATCATTGAAAAAAGACAACAAGGCCAGCCCTATACGAGTCTGTTTGATTTTTGTCGCAGGGTTTCGCTGAGAAAGGTGAATAAGCGCATGATTGAGGCTTTGATTTTTGCCGGGGCATTTGATGAATTTCAAGTCGACCGCTCCAGTCTCCTTGCGTCTTTAGATACGGCTATCCAAAGAGGTGAAAGCTTTCAAGGATTGGGTGGTCAAACCTCCTTTCTAAATGATGAAGAAGAGGATATCTATGAGCAGGTTCCGCCGCTTACCTTGAAAGAGCGCCTTTATTTTGAAAAAGAGGTGCTGGGATTTTACATCAGTGCGCATCCATTGGACAACTATAAGAAAATCATTCAAAGTTTATCTGTTCCTTCACTTAGTGAGGTGAGGGCCGAGAATACAAAAAAAGCTTACCAGCTTGCTGTTTACATTGAAGAGGTAAAACCGATTCGTACTAAAGCTGGAAAGCAGATGGCATTTCTCAAAATGAATGATCCGACAGGGGTGCTTGATGGTGTCGCGTTTCCTGATGCTTTTGAGCGCATTGGTCCGCTTTTAAATAAAGGGGCACTTCTCTGGGTTAAAGGAAGCGTTGACCAAAAAAATAAGGAAGGACAGCCACAATTGATTCTTCATGAGGCTCAAGATCTAAAAGAGCTTAAGTCGCCTTCGCGCCTTTTTTTAAGAATAAAAGCGAATCACGAAGCAAAACAGCTTTTATTCCAATTAAAGGATGCTCTTAGACAGTATTCAGGTCCTTGTCGCGTCTTTCTATTTTATGAGGATAAAGAGCAGCTTGTTGAATTGGCGCCAAAATATCACGTCTCACCCAGCTCAGATTGTATAAAAAAGTTAAAGGATATACTAGGTGAAGAGAATGTTATCTTAAAAGCTCCTTCGGCGGTTTGAACGGCGCTTATGGGGATGACTTTATCAAGCCTATATTGTTTGGTATAATTAATGAGTCATAATGCCATAAAATTGTGTTTAGAGTGAAGAACACGATCCTGTGTCTGCCACTTTAGGAAGAGTTATTCCCCCATTCACCTATAGGCAGCACAGCAATTTGTCCACGGATAAATTGCTTGGCTTATTCTCATGGTGCTGCTGAGAAGAATTTTGATGCAGACGAGTAGGCTCTCTCTGTGCTTTTGAATTCGAGGGTCGCCCCCGTCTGTTGCTGAAGCCACTATGGAAACCAGCGTGGCACTATGGATGGCTGATCCTGATGAGAGGGTAGATAAAAACACGTCCCCTTTTCCTTAATGAAATGACCAGTGATTTGATAATAAAATTTGACGGGAAAAACATGCAACGCTAATATTATGAAGGGTGTGCTTCTTAAACGGGGTCAACCAACAGAATGAAGAAGGTGTAAAGGCATTGCTAAATAATATTTTTAACAAGAAAAAAAAATATGCGACTGTACCTTCACAGCAAGTCAGGCAAGATGTTCCAGAAGGTTTGATGAAAAAATGTCCAAGCTGTAAAAAAATCATGTATACAAAAGAACTGCAAAAGAACTTATATGTCTGTCAATCTTGTGGGTATCATTACCAAATGGCTTCAGATGAAAGAATCGTGAGCTTGGTGGATGAAGGAACATTTACTGAATTTGATGCGGATTTACTCTCCGAAAACCCCCTTGGCTTTCCTGGTTATGAAGAAAAGCTTGAAAAGGACAGAAAGAAAACCTCATTAAATGAGGCGATTGTAACAGGAAAGGGCAAGATTAATGGGAATGAAACGGTCCTTGCTGTGATGGATGCTAGATTCCGCATGGGAAGTATGGGATCAGTTGTCGGAGAAAAGATAACAAGAGCGCTTGAACATGCCCTTGACTATCACTTACCGATGATTATTTTTACTGCGTCCGGAGGCGCACGCATGCAAGAAGGTGTGCTCAGTTTGATGCAAATGGCAAAAACGAGCACCGTTTTGAAAAAGTTTAGCGATAATGGCGGTTTGTTTATCACTGTAATGACCCATCCTACTACTGGTGGGGTGACAGCGAGCTTTGCTTCATTAGGCGATTATAATTTTGCCGAGCCAGGTGCATTGATTGGCTTTGCTGGCCGTCGCATTATCGAACAAACCATTCGCGAAGAGCTCCCTGCAGATTTTCAAACCGCGGAGTTTTTATTAAAGCACGGTCAACTTGATCGAGTGGTTCCAAGAAAGGAATTGCGTGAGACCTTATCTAAGGTGCTCGCATTACATGCTCAAGGAGGTGACGAGACATGGCTTCAGAATTAGCTTTTGAAAAGCCGATTGTTGAATTGAAAAAGAAAATCAATGAACTTCAAGCTTTTATGGATGACAAGAATATCGATTTGTCTGATGAGCTTGAACGATTGAAAACACGGCTAGCGAAGCTAGAAGAAGAAACCTATTCCAATATGTCTCCTTGGGATCGTGTACAAATTGCTCGGCATATGGATCGCCCAACAACTTTGGACTACATTCCTTATTTATTTACTGATTTTGTTGAATGTCATGGCGATCGCTTATTTGGGGACGATGCGGCGATTGTTTCAGGTATTGCCAGTTATCATGGCCGTCCTGTAACCATTATTGGCGAGCAACGTGGGCGCGACACAAAGGAAAATTTGAGCCGTAATTTTGGTATGCCTCATCCTGAAGGATACCGCAAAGCATTAAGACTCATGAAGCAGGCTGAAAAGTTTGGGCGTCCTATTATTACTTTTATTGATACTAAGGGAGCTTTTCCTGGTAAAACAGCTGAAGAAAGAGGCCAGGGAGAGGCGATTGCTCGCAATTTATTTGAAATGGCGGGTCTTGAAGTCCCCATCGTTTGCATTGTTATAGGTGAAGGAGCCAGTGGTGGCGCGCTTGCTATTGGTGTAGGCGACCGTATATTAATGCTGGAGAACTCCTGGTATTCTGTCATTGCACCTGAAAGTGCTGCGGCATTATTGTGGAGAGATTCAACACAAGCTGAAAGAGCAGCAAAGACCATGAAAATTACTGCACCTGACCTTAAAGAACTTGAAATTATTGATACCCTTATTCCTGAAATTAAGGGCGGTGCACATCACGATATTGAAACACAAGCTGCGGCGATTGATCAAGCCCTTCAAGAGGCGCTTCTTGAATTATCGACGCGTACAAAACAAGAGCTTGTTGAACAAAGGCTAGAAAAGTATCGTGTCATGGGGAAATTTAAGCATGAAACCGATTTCGCTGAACAATCCTAGTGTGCTTTCCATTATGGAAAGCACCTTTTTTCCACGTGAATGTTATAATTTAGGTAACACGTTTTGACTTTTCTTTTACATAATGAGTGGTGACCTATGATTATAGGTTTTAACTATATATAAAGAGCCTGCTTTAGAATAGGGTTTAGCTCTTAGGATGGCTCTCAAAGAAATCCTATTAATTTTGTGTTGCAGGGTGTGTTCTAAAAGCTTTTATAAGCACCATTAATGACATTAAAAGAGGTGTAATCTGATGAAGAGAATCGGTGTTTTGACAAGTGGTGGCGATGCACCAGGAATGAATGCAGCCATTCGTTCAGTCGTTCGTAAAGGCATATACCATGGGCTTGAGGTTTATGGAATATTTCATGGGTACTCTGGCCTGATCTCTGGTAACATTAAAAAGTTAGAAGTCGGATCAGTCGGCGATATTGTCCAAAGAGGGGGCACGATGCTCTATAGTGCGCGCTGTGAAGAGTTTAAAACGCCTGAAGGCCGGCAAAAGGGCATTGAACAATTAAACAAATTTGGCATTGAAGCACTTGTTGTCATTGGGGGAGACGGCTCTTTTAGAGGTGCTGAAAAGCTGTCAGAAAGTGGCTTTCCTACCATAGGCGTTCCGGGAACTATTGATAATGATATTCCAGGTACGGATTTCACCATTGGGTTTGATACTGCCTTAAATACGGTCATTGATGCTATTGATAAAATCCGCGATACAGCAACATCACATGATCGCACTTTTATTATTGAGGTCATGGGAAGAGATGCTGGTGATATCGCTTTGTGGTCTGGCCTTGCTGGTGGTGCAGAGTCCATTTTGATTCCAGAGAATCCGAAAGAGATCGACCAGGTGATCTCGCGGATTGAACAAGGTCATGCCAGAGGCAAAAAACATAGTATTATTGTTGTTGCTGAAGGTGTAAGTTCGGCTGGAGCTATTGCTGAACAATTAAAAAAACAAGGAAATATCGAAACACGTGTCACGGTGCTTGGCCACATCCAACGCGGTGGAAGCCCAACGGCTTACGATCGGGTGTTAGCCAGCCGATTGGGTGGAAAAGCTGTTGAATTGCTATTAAATGGTGAGGCGGGTAAGATGGTCGGCATCCAAAATAACCGCATTGTTTCTCATAGCATAGGGGATATACTAAAAGAAAAACACTGTTGTGATGATGAGCTCATCACTCTAGCGCGCGAGCTTTCGATTTAATTTGATGGAGGGTATTTTAATCATGAGAAAAACAAAAATCGTATGTACAATCGGTCCTGCAAGTGAAAGTGTAGACAAGTTAGTTGAGTTGATTCAAGCAGGTATGAATGTGGCTCGTCTGAATTTCTCACACGGCGATCATGAAGAACATGGCAATCGTATCAAGAACATTCGTCAAGCAGAAGAGATCACTGGAAAGAAAGTGGCGATTCTTCTCGATACAAAAGGACCAGAGATTCGTACGGGGGATATGGAGACGAGTAAGGTCCTACTAGAAAAAGGTCAGCAGCTGATTGTCAGCATGGATGAAGTGAAAGGAAATCATGAAAAAATTTCTGTGACTTATAAAGGGCTTGTCAATGATGTTCACCCTGGCTCTAAAATTTTGCTGGATGATGGCTTAATTGAGCTCGAAGTTAAGTCATGTACAAAGAATGAAATTGTAACGACTGTGCTTAATTCTGGCGAGTTAAAAAGTAAAAAAGGTGTTAACGTTCCTAATGTCAGTGTTAATCTTCCAGGAATTACAGAGAAGGATGCTAACGATATTCTCTTTGGGATCGGACAAGATATTGATTTTATCGCTGCTTCCTTCGTTCGCCGTGCTTCTGATGTGTTGGAAATCCGTGAATTACTTGAAAATAATGATGGAGAAAACATTCATATCATCCCAAAAATTGAGAACCAAGAAGGCGTAGATAACATCGAAGAAATCCTTGATGTGTCTGACGGTCTTATGGTGGCAAGAGGGGACTTAGGGGTTGAGATTCCAGCCGAAGAGGTTCCCCTTGTACAAAAAATGCTTATTAAAAGATGCAATGCATTAGGCAAGCCGGTCATAACAGCGACACAAATGCTTGATTCTATGCAGCGTAATCCACGTCCAACGCGTGCTGAAGCAAGTGACGTTGCCAATGCGATTTTTGATGGCACCGATGCTATCATGCTTTCTGGAGAAACCGCTGCTGGAGATTACCCTGTTGAAGCGGTGCAGACGATGCATCGTATTGCAACACGGACAGAAGAATCTTTAGATTATCATGAACTGATTAATGCACGGACCCAAGCCAGTGAAGTCAGCATTACAGATGCTATTGGACAAGCTGTTGCTAACACAGCTTTAGGATTGAATGTGCCATCTATTATCACCGCTACGGTTTCTGGGCATACAGCACGCGTTGTTTCTAAATATCGTCCAAAAGCGAACATCATTGCGATTACCAGTTCACCAAAAGCCTTAAAGCATCTATGTCTGGTATGGGGGGTTCAGCCACATCTAGGCCAAATGGCACAATCCACCGATGAAATGCTTGATGTTGCTGTGGATGAGGCTGTTCGCTCAGGACATGTTCAGCATGGCGATCTTGTCGTGATCACAGCTGGAGTGCCTGTTGGCGAAAAAGGAACAACTAACTTAATCAAAGTACACCTTGTTGGCGAAACCTTAGCAAAAGGACAAGGCGTTGGCAGAAAATCAACAACAGGTAAGGTTTTTATCGCGACATCAACTGAGGAGGCTAATAGCACTATGCCTGAAGGAGCCATTTTGGTCGCGCGCTCTACAGATCGGGAAATCATGCCAGCACTTGAACGAGCAGCAGCTGTGATTACAGAAGCAGGAGGGTTAACCTCACATGCTGCAGTTGTGGGTCTTAATTTAGAAATTCCTGTTATTGTGGGTGTCAAAAATGCAACAGAGCTTTTTGAAAATGGTCAAGAAATCACTGTGGATGCCCAAAGAGGGAATATATATAACGGACATGCCAAAGTGCTCTAAGGAGTTGTTTTCGGGAAAGGGGGAGGATGAGGTTTATTTTTATTAAAATAAACCTCATCTACTTATATATATGCTAACGACAGAATCTAAATTACGAGTCAGATATAGTGAAACAGATCAGATGAGCATTGTTCACCATAGTGAATATGTCAAATGGTTTGAGGTAGGGCGGACGGATTATATTCGTGAGCTCGATCAGACATATGCAGATATTGAAAAGGCTGGTTTTTATCTGCCAGTGATTAATGTAAATGTGTCTTATAAATCACCGGCGAAGTATGATGAATTCATCATTATTAAATCATCAATAGCTGAATATAACGGTGTGCGCATTAAATTCTTTTATCAAGCAGTAAGGGAAAGCGATGGAGAAGTGCTCGCTGAAGGTTCATCTGAGCACTGTTGGACAACAACGGCCATGCGTCCTGTTAAGTTGAGCAAAGCTTGGCCTGAACTTCATCACATCTTGCTTAAAAATATGGAGGAGTAAGCTTGCGAAATTATTTGCCCTTTTTTATTCTCTGGATCGCTTTAGAGGTCATGTGTTTTATCTTCTTTTGGCACTTTATTGGTTCGTTCACCGTTCTCCTTGTGATAATAACGAGCTTACTAGGGGCTTATTTGGCTCAGAAGCAAGGGCGATTGATTTGGGCAAGAGCGAGAGAAGAGCTTTCTCGTGGTCTCATGCCTGGCGATGCGATATTGGAAGGCGCGGTGGTTTTATTTGCAGGGCTATTCTTATTGATTCCAGGATTTTTATCAGATTTAGTCGGCTTTATTCTACTCGTTCCTGCAATCAGACGGAAAGCCAAGCGACTTGTCTATTTTGGGTTGAAAAAGCTATATAACAGCGGGCGCTTTTTCTTTACGTTTAGACGGTAGCTATTAGGGGCGATTTTTTCCGGTAATGAAATGAAACAGGTCGACAAAGATACCTGAGTGAAAAAAAGCCGTCAATGCGATCAAGCAAATAGGACCGAGCACAAGGCCCATAATACCGAAGAGCTTAAAACCAATAAATAAAGCAACAAGTGTCATTAAAGGATTGCTGCCAATAGATGATGAAACAAGCTTTGGTTCAAGGAGTTGCCTTTGAATGATTGTGATAGCGTAGAGACTGGCAATGCCGATGGTCAAAAAATAGTCTTGAGTGAGGTACGTGTATAATCCCCAAGGGATGAGCAAGGTACCTGTACCAAGATAAGGCATGATATCAATCAGCATAGCAAAAACAGAAATGGTTAAAGCATGCTGAACCCTTAATAGAGATAAGCCAAAAAATACGGTCAATCCTGTAAGTGTCATGAGAATAAATTGCGCGCGTATGTAGCCTTGCAACGATCTTCTGAGTTCATGAAAAATCGCCTCTGTGCTTTTTTGAAAGTCTAGGGGAATCTTATGCTTAAAAAAGCGAAGCATTTTATACCAATCCTTATTGATGAAAAAGGTACCCATCAGAATGAACACGAGAATGGTTAACAGTGAAGGAATGGATAGTACGATATTTGTCAATGTTTTGACAATGGATTGTCCGAGTAAGCTCAGCCACTCCGCCAAGCGCTGCCCGATCTCTTGGATATTGGCTTGAATGGTCTTTTGTTGTCCTTCGTTTAATGTGTTCACCATATGGGTTAAACGCTCCCACAAGGGCATAATATGCTTGGTGAAGATATGTTGTAGGTCCATGGATAGCCATTGAATATTCTGGGGAACAACGGCTGTCAACTCAGCGATCCCATTGATCATCTCGATGACCAATAAAACGGCCATAGAACAGAAGGTTGCAAGAATGATGAGCAGAGCGAGTAGAGTGGCCAGTCCCCTTTTTAAGTGCCACTTCTCTTCCAAAAAGTTAACAAGTGGATTAATCAGCAGAGCGGCTAAGAAAGCAATCAAAAAAGGATAAGCATATTTGATAACATAGTAAAACAGGGTAATACACAAAATAGATAATGAAAGAATGAAGACAAATCGAAAGAGAATGAATAGATATCTCACGATGTCATTCAGATATTTTGAATTCATAGTTTGCCACCTGACCAATCATTAGGGTTTAAAGCTTATCCTACTTTCATTCTATGGTTCAGATGTGAAAACATTTCTTTTTGTCGAAGTTTTTTTGAGTCAAAGCTTTAAGATTTAAAAAAGGAGGCTATTTTTGTTCGTTTTTTCTACTCCTAAAAATGATGTTAGGACATGCATAATTTCTTAGTAAATGTTGCTAAATGACGAATAGCATCCATATTTGTTCACAAACCCGATGACATTGTTTATAATTAAGTTTGGGTTCCCTATTTATTAACCAATCGTTTTAAATAGATAAATCGTTGGTTGAAAAAAATGTAAGCTCTTAAGGAGGAGATTAGATTGCCATCAACAGGAGGATTAGAAGGCGTTGTAGCAACGACTTCTGCAGTGAGTTCAATTATTAACGGCGTACTTACATACAAAGGCTATAATATTGATGATCTCGCTGAAAAATCAACTTTTGAAGAAGTTGTCTATCTTTTGTGGAATGATAAACTTCCCAATCAATCAGAATTAGATGCATTTAGAAAAGAATTGCTTGAAGAAATGGTTGTACCAAGTGAAGTTTTTGAACAAATTAAAAGCTTTCCTCTTCAAGGTGTCCATCCAATGGCTGTACTGCGGAGTGTGGTATCTGTTCTTGGCTTATATGATGCTGAAGCGGATGAAATGACTGAAGAAGCGAATAAACGTAAAGCGCTTCGATTACAAGCAAAATTACCAGCCATTGTCGCAGGGTTTACTCGCATCCGTGACGGTAAAGAACCCGTCGCACCGCGCAATGATTTAAGCTTTGCAGCCAATTTCCTTTACATGCTATTTGATCGTGAACCTAATAGTGTTGAAGTTGAAGCGTTTAACAAAGCACTCATTCTTCACGCTGATCATGAGCTTAATGCGTCCACTTTCACTGCACGCGTTTGCGTTGCTACATTATCCGATGTGTATTCCGGTATTACTGCAGCGATCAGTGCCTTAAAAGGGCCATTACATGGTGGGGCTAATGAACGGGTTATGAAAATGCTCACTGAAATTGGCTCAGAGGATAAGGTTGAACCTTATCTTGAAAATGCTTTTGCTAATAAAGAAAAAATCATGGGATTTGGACACCGTGTCTATAAAGATGGGGATCCACGTGCCAAGCATCTTAGAGAAATGTCTCGTCAGCTAACGGAAATTAGTGGGGAGCCAAAATGGTACAACATGTCTGTGAAAATGGAAGAGATAGTTTCTAAAGAAAAAGGATTGCTTCCAAACGTCGACTTCTATTCCGCAAGCATGTATCATAGCTTAGGTATTCCACATGATATCTTTACACCTATTTTTGCAGTGAGCCGTGTGTCGGGTTGGCTCGCACATATTCTTGAACAATATGCAAATAATCGTCTTATCCGTCCACGTGCTGAGTATGTTGGACCGGAGCATCAAGAATATGTTGCTATTGAAGATCGTAAATAATTTGATAAAGTTAAGTTAGCGGTTATCAGTTTCTATTATAGAAACCGCTTGTTATAATGAGCAAAAACAGTAAGGAAGGCTTATACATTCATCGCTTCTTAAGATGAAGGCCTCCTCGCTTGTTTTTTGCTTGAGCAATAATTAATTTACTTACTACATAGGAGGTCATTCAAGTTGGCAAACGGAGAACGCATTGTTGTAGAAAATGGAAATCTTAAAGTCCCTAACAAACCCATCATCCCTTTCATCGAAGGTGACGGCACTGGTCCTGATATCTGGGCATCTGCTTCAAGAGTGTTAGAAGCAGCTGTACAAAAAGCATACAATGGCGAGAGGGAACTTGTCTGGAAAGAAGTACTCGCTGGACAAAAGGCTTTCGATCAAACAGGTGAATGGTTACCTTCTGAAACTTTAGATGTTATTCGTGACTATATCATTGCAATCAAAGGACCGCTTACAACCCCAATCGGTGGTGGTATTCGTTCCTTAAACGTTGCACTTCGTCAGGAATTGGATCTATTCACATGTTTACGTCCGGTCCGTTATTTTGAAGGGGTGCCTTCACCAGTTAAACATCCTGAAAAAACGGATATGGTCATCTTCCGTGAAAATACTGAAGATATTTATGCAGGTATTGAATATGCCAAGGGCACAGAAGAAGTGAAAAAAGTTATCGACTTCCTTCAAAACGAAATGGGCGTTAACAAGATTCGCTTCCCAGAAACCTCTGGTATCGGTATTAAGCCTGTTTCTCAAGAGGGTACGACCCGTCTTGTGCGCGCAGCCATTCAATACGCACTTGATGAAAACCGTAAGAGCGTGACTTTAGTTCATAAAGGGAACATCATGAAGTTCACAGAAGGTGCCTTTAAAAACTGGGGTTATGAAGTGGCTGAAAAAGAATTTGGTGACAAAGTCTTTACATGGGCTGAATATGATCGCATTGCAGAAGCGGACGGCAAGGATGCTGCTAATGCTGCACAATCAAAAGCTGAAGCTGAAGGTAAGATCATCATCAAAGACGCAATTGCGGATATCTTCTTGCAACAAATCTTAACTCGCCCAGAAGAATTTGATGTGGTTGCGACAATGAACCTTAATGGTGACTACATTTCAGATGCTCTAGCGGCACAAGTCGGTGGTATTGGTATCGCTCCAGGTGCGAATATCAACTACGAAACAGGACATGCTATTTTCGAAGCAACACATGGCACAGCACCTAAATATGCTGGATTGGATAAAGTTAACCCATCATCAGTTATCCTTTCTGGTGTGCTTCTTCTTGAACATTTAAAATGGAATGAAGCTGCTGATCTTATCATCAAGTCTATGGAAAAAACCATCGCAAGCAAAGTGGTGACCTATGACTTCGCACGTCTCATGGAAGGTGCAACAGAAGTGAAATGCTCTGAATTCGGTGATGAACTCATTAAAAATATGTAATTAGGGGATGGATCTTAATGGGAATTAACAGAAAGAAAGTATCCGTTATCGGTGCAGGGTTCACTGGTGCGACTACGGCCTTTATCATTGCCCAGAAGGAACTAGCAGATGTTGTTTTGGTTGATATTCCACAAATGGAAGAACCGACTAAGGGCAAAGCCCTTGATATGCTAGAAGCGACACCTGTTTTTGGTGCGGATGCTCAAGTGACAGGAACCTCCGATTATAAAGACACGGCTGATTCAGATCTTGTGATCATCACTGCAGGGATTGCCCGAAAGCCTGGCATGAGTCGTGATGATCTTGTGAATACGAACTCTAAAATCATGAAGGACGTTACAAAAAATGTCGTTGAACATTCACCAGATTGCACCATTATCGTACTAACCAATCCAGCGGATGCGATGACTTACACCGTATTTAAAGAATCTGGCTTTCCTAAAAACCGTGTGATCGGTCAATCCGGTGTGCTTGATACAGCGCGCTTCCGTACATTTGTAGCACAAGAGCTTAACCTTTCTGTTAAAGATATCACCGGTTTTGTTCTTGGCGGACATGGAGATGATATGGTGCCGCTGATTCGGTACTCTTATGCGGGTGGGGTACCCTTGGAAACATTAATTCCAAAAGATCGCATTGAGGCAATCGTCGAGCGCACACGTAAAGGTGGCGGGGAAATCGTCAGCCTTCTCGGAAATGGCAGTGCCTATTATGCACCAGCGGCTTCGCTTGCTGAAATGGCTGAAGCTATCCTGAAAGATCAACGCCGCGTGCTTCCAGCCATCGCATATCTTGAAGGTGAATATGGTTACAACGATCTTTATCTTGGCGTACCAACCATCCTCGGTGGCAATGGTCTTGAACAGATTATTGAGCTTGAACTTACGGCTGAAGAAAAAGCAGCACTTGATAAATCTGTTGATTCGGTGAAACAGGTCATGTCAGTTCTTTAAATAAATTCCCTTAAGAGAAAAGTGCCTCGCAGGCTTTAAGCTTGCGAGGTGTTTTTTTTAAAGATCAGCAAGTATAAAATTTCTAGTCATGAGGACGATGTGCGCTTCCCCTTCAGGCCCCTCGCTTTCCTCATGCTCACGCTTCGGCGTTGCCACACGGAGTGCCGTTTTTAGTCGATCGTCATTAGTGGTCTCCGCTCATTTTGGAATGGTTTATCTGTGTTCCAAGGTATTTATGATAAAAAATTCCCTGTTCCTGCGTCTACGCGTATGGCTTCGAAGTCAGCTTTCTCGGAACAACTCGACGTTTATTCGTGAAGTAACGCTGGCCCCGTTCCGTTGGAGTCTCGCACCTTCTGCTCCACTCCACTTGTTGGCTCTCGAAGCCTCTTTCATATTGGAAGATGCTCTATACTAAGGACAAGGACCGGGCATGCTCTTCGCCCGGTTTTTCTTATGATAAAATTTTTGAGTGCCAATGGAGTGGATCGTGCATGTTTTTGCACTGAATGCCAGGCCTCCCCTTTTTTTTAGAGGTCTGGAATTTCTGCCTCGAAGATTGCTTAACCCGAAGCAAAGATGAAAGGGATTCGCTAAGCTTTATAGCATTTATATCATCTCTTTCTTTAAACGAGGACGGAAAAAGTGTATGATGAGAACAGAGGTTCAGATCGATAGATAGTTTATAAAAAGTACGTCATTTCGCTTAAATGCTATCTTTAAAAGGTAAGCATCAGGCTTAGGTTTATTAGGCGAAGTGATCGAGTACAAGCCACGTTTTCTAAAGGAGAGTGTTTATGAAGAAGCTTGTTTTAATTGATGGCAGTGGGATTGCTTATCGTGCCTTTTTTGCTTTACCGCTCTTGAATAATGATAAAGGTGTTTATACGAATGCCGTTTATGGTTTTACAACCATGCTACTTAAGATTATTGAAACAGAAAAACCTACGCATCTTCTGGTTGCTTTTGATGCAGGGAAAACCACTTTTCGACATAAAACGTATAAAGAGTACAAAGGAACGCGGCAAAAAACACCGCCAGAATTATCCGAGCAGCTTCCTTTAATTCGTGAGCTTCTTGATCTTATGGGTATCCAGCATTATGAAAAAGATCAATACGAAGCCGATGACATCATTGGCACACTCTCAAAACAGGCGCAGCAGAAGGGCTGGACAACAAAGGTCGTCACAGGTGATAAAGATCTCTTACAGCTTGTGGATGATAAGGTGACAGTGAGTCTCACGAGAAAAGGGATTACGGATATGGATGATTATGATGCAGCAAAGGTATTTGAACGCTATGAGATTGAACCGATCCGCATCATTGACCTAAAAGGCTTTATGGGTGATTCTTCTGACAATATTCCGGGAGTTCCGGGAGTAGGAGAAAAGACAGCGATCAAGCTGCTTAAACAATTTGGCTCCTTAGAAGCCGTTTTTGAAGACTTAGAAGCAGTTTCTGGTAAAAAGCTTAAGGAGAAGCTTGAGGCAAATCAGGATCAAGCAGTGATGAGTAAGCAGCTGGCAACGATCGATATTCATGCACCAGTGGACATCGAGTTGGATCGTTTAACCTATCAGCAAACCTTTTCTCAAGAGCTGAGTGAATTGTTCAAGGAGCTTGAATTCTCTTCCTTGCTCAATCGTATTGGTTTCGAGGAAACGATTGCTGGAGAAAGCCAAGAGATTGAAGTTAAATCTGAAGTGTTGACGACGATCGAAGATTCTCTATTGTTGAAGGAAAGTGCGCTTACAGTTGAAATCCTAGAGGAAAACTATCATTACGCTGAGATTCTTGGATTCGGTCTGGCCAATGAAAAAGGCTGTTATTTTGTTCCAAAAGATGTCGCTTTTTCTTCAGAGCGTTTTAAAAGCTGGCTGCAAGATGAGACAACGAGAAAAATTGTTTATGATAGAAAACGCGATCGTGTCGCCTTAAAATGGCAGGGGCTGGAGTTGAAGGGCGTACACTTTGACATCACGCTTGCTTCCTACCTGATCGATCCTTCGGAATCTAACCATGATTTAGCAGCTATTGCAAAGCGTCGTGACATCAAATACGTTTATTCTGATGAAGCTTTTTATGGGAAAGGGGCAAAACAACAGATTCCTGATGAAGACAAGCTAGCGGATCACGTGGCACGGAAGGCAAAAGCAATGCTTGAGCTCGAACCGCTATTAGCAGAAGAGCTTGAGGAGAACCATCAATCCAGTCTCTTTTATGAGCTTGAGATGCCATTGGCCGATGTATTAGGTGAAATGGAGTTTAAAGGCGTCGACATCAGCGAGACGACTTTAAAAGACATGGGCGTTGAATTGAATGATAAGCTCATTCAGCTTGAAAAGCATATTCATGCTTTAGCTGGTACAGAATTTAATATTAATTCGCCCAAGCAGCTGGGTGAAATTTTATTTGAGAAGATGAATCTCCCTGTGATTAAGAAGACTAAGACAGGGTATTCTACCTCGGCAGATGTTCTTGAAAAGCTTCAAGGTCATCATGAAATTATCGATAAGATTTTAGAATATCGTCAGCTTGGTAAGCTGAATTCTACTTATATTGAAGGCTTGCTTAAAGTGATCCATCCGAAAACAGGTAAGATTCATACATTGTATCGCCAAGCCTTGACACAGACCGGCCGCTTAAGCTCAACAGATCCTAATTTGCAAAATATCCCAATTCGTTTAGAAGAAGGAAGAAAGATTCGTAAAGCATTCATTCCATCGAAAAAAGATTGGATGATGTTTGCGGCCGACTATTCGCAGATTGAATTGCGCGTACTTGCTCATATCGCTGAAGACGAGAATTTGATTAAAGCTTTTAAAGAGGATATGGACATTCATACGAAAACAGCCATGGATGTGTTTGGTGTTGCTGAAGGTGAAGTGACTTCGCTCATGCGTCGGCATGCAAAAGCGGTTAATTTCGGGATTGTTTATGGTATCAGTGATTATGGGCTGTCACAAAGCCTTGGTATTACTCGAAAGGAAGCAGGAGAATTTATTGAAAAATATCTCGATAGCTATCCTGGAGTCAGACGGTATATGACAGAGATCGTACAACAGGCAAAGCATGATGGTTATGTGACCACACTTTTACATCGTCGCCGTTATTTACCTGAAATCACAAGTCGAAATTTTAATCGTCGCAGTTTTGCTGAGCGTACAGCGATGAATACACCGATTCAAGGTTCAGCAGCTGATATCATTAAATTGGCCATGGTCAGCATGGCTGAGCGTCTTAAAGAAGAGCAATTGGAAGCCAATATGCTGCTACAGGTTCACGATGAACTGATCTTTGAAGCACCTAAGCATGAGATAGACAGGCTGAAGATCATTGTTCCAGAAGTGATGGAGAATGCCAAGGCACTTAAGGTACCACTCAAGGTTGAGGCTTCCTATGGACAGACTTGGTACGATGCCAAATAACGATCGGTAAGAAAGGGATTGGACATGCCAGAATTACCAGAAGTAGAGACAGTCAAAGAAACACTGAAACATTTGATCATTGGTAAAACCATAGAAGAGGTCATCGTTCGTTGGCCAAGAATTATAAAGGAACCCGAAGATAGCGCAGTATTTCAAACGCTTCTGCGCGGGGAGACCTTCCAAAATATTGAGCGTCGTGGCAAGTTCATCCGTTTTATCTTGTCTGATTATGTGCTCGTCTCTCATCTGCGCATGGAAGGGCGTTATTCTTTGGAAGCAGAGGATGTGGTGCCTGATAAGCATACGCATGTTATCTTTCAATTTACAGATGGCACGCAATTGTTTTATCGTGATGTCCGCAAATTTGGTACCATGCATTTGTTTCTCAAGGGAGAAGAGTGGAAGCGTCCGCCGCTTGCTCATTTAGGACCTGAACCTCTAGATCCTGCATTTAATGAAGAATTACTACAAAACGCTTTTGCTCATACTGAGCGCAATGTGAAAGCTGTACTACTCGATCAACATGTGCTCGTAGGTCTTGGTAATATTTATGTAGACGAAGCCTTGTTTCGGGCGGGCATTCATCCAAAAACGGTGGCCAAATCACTTTCCGATGAAGAGATCAAACGACTTGTTGATAGTATTCGTGCGACTTTATCTGAAGCAGTGGAAAAGGGAGGCAGCTCTGTTCGAACCTATTTAAATGGTCAGGGACGAATGGGAATGTTCCAGCACAGTTTATTTGTTTATGACAGAAAGGGTGAACACTGTAAACACTGTGGGACACCGATAGAAAAGATAAAAGTCGCAGGGCGAGGCACGCATTATTGTCCTGTATGCCAGAGGAGGTAAGTCCAATGAGAATTGGCTTAACAGGAGGAATCGCCAGTGGTAAAAGCACCGTTGCCAACATGCTTCGTGAACGTGCCATTCCTGTTGTTGATGCAGATGTAGCGGCAAGGAAGGTTGTTGAGCCTGGTCAAAAGGCTTATGAGCAAATTGTTGCTTATTTTGGAGAAGAAATCCTACTCGAGGATCAAACACTCAACCGCAAGAAATTAGGCCAAAGGATTTTTGCTAATGAGGCAGATCGCTTGAAGTTAAATCGTATGGTGCATCCAGAAGTTCGCCGCTATATGCTTGAAAGGGTTGCGGCTTATGAACAAGAACAGGCACCAGCGATTGTGCTGGATATTCCGCTTTTATTTGAAAGCAAGCTGAACGATTGGGTGGATAAAACTCTTGTTGTCTATGTGCCCTATGCGCTTCAGCTTGAACGTTTAATGGCAAGAGATGATTTGACTCAGAGTGAAGCTGAACAGCGCATTAAAACACAGCTTTCTTTGGAAAAGAAAAAACAATGGGCTGACCGGTTCATTGATAATAGCAGAACAAGAGAAGAGACTGAGCAGCAATTAGATGCTATTTTACAAAGCTGGCTCTCTTAGAAAAACAAGCCATATGGCTTGTTTTTTACACTATCTGAAAGTATACAATTTTTCGGAGTGAGTTCTACGCCAATCACCTTGCCCAGCAAAGCCATCTATTGGTGAGAGAAGCTTCCAAATCGTATCCTAAACGTAACAAAAGAGAGAGCCAAGAGCACAAATGCCGGTTGCAAGGGAACAAAAGGCGCGACCATTTTAACAAAAGCCTCGACCAAAATAACAAACCCCCCTGAAGTTTCCAAATAGAAAACAAATCCGAGGTTCAAGCTTCCGAATCCAAGTGCGGGCGTGACAAAAGGTTGGGTTAAGTTAGCAAAAGCCTGGAGTAACGCTACAAAAGGGATGCACGTTTTAACAAAAGCTTCACTGAAAATAACAAATAAAACTCGAAGCTTCCAAATAGAGAACAAATCTGAGGGGGAAATTTCCTAATCANTTCAAACAAAAGAACAAAATATTCATTTAAAAAAACTATCTAAAAGGAAGGCATCTCTTTTACTAGATTGTCGTAAATGAAGATCATGTTATACTTATTTTATAAAGATGGGAATCTAGGTGCGAATGTGAAGTGAACATAAAATACTAGGGAGATTCGCACCACATATACATCTATTTTTTATTCCTCTTATTTCCTTCAATAGTTTTTAATGGTAAAATAAAAGTAATTTATTAGTAAAAATGCAATTTTTATAGGGTATTTTTTACTGAATTTCGCTGTCGCACTCTTCATGAGTGCGTGGATTGAAATGCTTTATCATCGACTACGCGGCTGAAAACGGTGGGCGTCGCACTCTTCATGAGTGCGTGGATTGAAATGATATAGTTAAACTTAAGATTTAACCTGCTCACAGTCGCACTCTTCATGAGTGCGTGGATTGAAATGTTTGCGTGCGGTTTCCAAGTAACCGAAAGCCGCTTGTCGCACTCTTCATGAGTGCGTGGATTGAAATTTTCGTAGGTGATTCGGGTTCATCCACTCGCCCCCGTCGCACTCTTCATGAGTGCGTGGATTGAAATCTGACCGATCTCTTGCTCCATCACGTGAAAAGAAGTCGCACTCTTCATGAGTGCGTGGATTGAAATTTAATTATCTTGACAAAGGGTTTCAAAGGTTCAAGTCGCACTCTTCATGAGTGCGTGGATTGAAATAAAGGACACTAAACCATAATACTAATACTTGGACGTCGCACTCTTCATGAGTGCGTGGATTGAAATTTTTTTGCGCCATGAAAATCGCCTCCTAAATAATGTCGCACTCTTCATGAGTGCGTGGATTGAAATAAGCAGCTGAACGCCAAGCCACGGCGCTTGTTGCGTCGCACTCTTCATGAGTGCGTGGATTGAAATTAACAATAAATTCAAAGTTTGATCATGGGTTTGAAGTCGCACTCTTCATGAGTGCGTGGATTGAAATCAGAAAAGGAATTACAATTAAAGGCAACTACAATTGTCGCACTCTTCATGAGTGCGTGGATTGAAATGGTGTCGTTACGATAGACTTCAACTCGTTTTTGCCGTCGCACTCTTCATGAGTGCGTGGATTGCAAGGCATCTAGCTTGCTTTCCTCAGATGTCTAGTGGCCCCTTCTATAGGTAAGAGGTAAGAGGTAAGCGGTGCTAGGAATATTCTAGATATTCCACAGAGCATTTGCTTTCACCATTTTTTAGCTTATTAAAGGAATGGGGTCACTTCATTTTCGTCTGGTTTTTCTTAGCGGCTAGGATTGTGCTGTCTTCGTTTGGACAATTTTACCGAAAATTTTCCATCTAAAGTAACGTGTTTTGTTTTTGTAGGCCTTCGCTTTCATCATGGATTTTAGATAGATAAGAAGGCTAGTATGGTAGAGATAAAGGTTTGCATTATGGAAAGAAACATATTATACTAAGGTGCGTTCTTAAGGGATGTTTAATAGGAAGATTGGTGCGTACATTGTGGTCCTAAAGTAATAAAAGTGCAGTGAGTATTTATGAAGTGGATTGGATTATTAATGCCTGCTGTAAAGGCTATCTCTAGCGAACAGGGTAAAATCTGAACTGTGGTCAATTTTATGACACAGCCTTTAAACAAAGTGTTAAAAAACAACTAGCTGAGGTCTCAGAGAGGTTCAAGACCCGTGTAGTTCCCAAGTAAAGAAGTGTATTAACTTATAATTCGAAGGAAGCGCAGTCGGCGTTTCCTTTTAAACTTTCTGGGCGGAGTAGCGTTTAAGTGCGATGAAGACATTAACCGAGACGTCTTAACCGCTTACTGATTGGCAGGCTTTCTTTAATAAAAAGCTTGTTTATCACCACTATTTTCATTAAACTTAAAGTAAGAGAGAATAGTGAGGCGGTGTTGAGAATGGGAATGATGTCTAAGCTTTCAGCTTTTTTTAATAGTCACGTAGAAACATCCGAAAGAAATGAAGATGAAACGCTAAGAACGCATTATTATAAAACAACGAAAGATAAATTAATGGACGGCATCCAGTCCTTAATTGCGAGTGAAGAGCGATTTTCTTTACTTGATGCATCAAAGGAACGGGGGGAAATTTCAGTCAATGTCGTCAGAGGTAAAAAGGGATTTCTAGTCATCACCGTGGTGAATGTTCGTCCTTTTAAGACATCCGTAGATATTTCATTTACAGTTGAAAAAGGGATGAATTTGGGATATGGACAGAAAATGATTCGTCAATTCTATCAAAGACTTGATAAAGAGTATACCTTTGTTGGTGTAGGGATAAATGAGCAATAGAAGAGCCGAGCAGAGGAGAAAAGACTAGAAAAGTATAGGCTGGTGGTTAATTTGCGCTGTCCAAATTGTCAACATAATGGTTCACGTGTCCTTGATTCTCGTCCAGTTGATGATGGCCGCTCAATTAGACGCAGAAGGGAATGTGAGGCATGTCAATATCGATTTACTACATTTGAAACCGTTGAAGAGTCTCCGCTTATTGTCGTGAAAAAAGGGGAAAACCGCGAGGCGTTTAATCGTGAGAAAATATTGAGCGGTTTGATCAAGGCCTGTGAAAAACGCCCTGTCCCTCTCGAAAAATTAGAGGATATCGTTCGTTTGGTTGAGAAAGAACTCAGAAGCAGGGGAGTCTCTGAGGTAAAAAGTCAAGAGGTTGGAGAATTGGTCATGGATGAACTCGCTAAGCTAGATGAGGTGGCCTATGTCCGTTTCGCTTCGGTTTATCGTCAATTTAAAGATATCAATGTGTTTATCCATGAATTAAAGGATCTCCTTAATAAGGCTAAGACAGATGATTAAGTCAAAGGCTGTTTTTAGAAATACTGTTATGTTTAGGGGGAATTGAGGTGCAAGCCCATTGGAAAGAACTGCTCCCCGTCGATCAATATCGGGTTAGGCTTCGATCTGTTGTCCAGTCCCTTGATTTGAAAATATTGAATTACTTGTATCAGCCTCTCATCGGCGCTTCTGCTTGTCAGTTGTTTATGACTTTATTTTTTGAAGCAGAAGGGTTTAAAACCGCAACCTTTACTCATCATCATTTAATGGTTAAGACGAATGGCTCGCTTCAAGCTTTATTTGAGGATCGCAAACTTCTAGAAGCGATGGGCTTATTAAACATCTACAAGCATGAAGAAAAGGATGATGAGCCGCTCATCTATGAATTGGTCCCTCCCCTTTCTCCTGAGCAGTTTTTTACAGATGGCTTGCTTAATATTTTCTTATACAATCGGATAGGGCAGCAGGAGTATAGTCAGTTAAAGGCATTGTTTATACGTGAAGAGATGCCGTTACATTATAAAAATGTCACGGCAGACTTTAATGATGTATTTACATCAGTAAGTCCGTCAGAGCTTGTGGCACATCATGAACGAGTGGAGGATGAGGTTATTTTAAAGGCCCCACAGCAGGAGCGTGCTGAACCGCATTTATCGGTTGACTTTGATTTTGATCAGCTGTATCGGAGGCTTTCTAATGTTATCATTTCAAAAGAGGCCTTTACGGATGAGATTAAGGAGGCTATCCAAAAGCTCTCTTTTGTCTATCAAATGGGACCGGAAACCATGAGCAATATCATCCAGCGAGCCTTCTTGCATACAGGGGAAATCGATATTGAACAGCTTCGCAAGGAAGTGCGTGATTATTATAAGATTGAACATGGGGATCATCTCCCTTCTTTAAGCAGACGTTCGCAGCCTGAGACACTTCAGGAATTTCATGGGAAACAGCCACAGGATGATTTTGAGAAGCTCATTCAATGGTTTGAAACGATGTCGCCGTTTGAGCTTCTAGAAGCCGTTGGAGGTGGACAGCCAGCAGATCCTGATCTTCGAATCGTTGAGGATATATTATTCGACCAGAAGCTGACACCGGGAGTGGTTAATGTTCTCTTGGATTATGTGATGCGCACGAATGATTACAAACTGGTGAGAGGCTATGTGATCAAGATCGCTGCCCACTGGGCACGTAAAAAGGTGAAAACGGTCCGAGAGGCCATGTCGCTTGCTAAATCAGAGCACAAGCAATATCAAAATTGGTCGGAGAATAAGACTCAGCCAAAGTCTCGTAAGAATACTCGGAGAGCGAAGCTTCCGAAGTGGATGGAAGAGGAAAAGGCTGAGGATAAGACAGATACAGGTCAAGATCCAAAAGAAGCTGCACAAAGAGAGAAGTGGCTTGAGGATTATTTAAATAATTTATAGGTGGTGTATGGACGTGCAATCTATCCAATCCACTCTGAGAAGAATGGCTGGTTCTCAGTCTATTGCAGAAAAAAATAATAAGCTGTTACAAGCGCTAAAAGAGCATCCCAAGCTTGTCGCGTTTTTACAGGTTCATCCGGCCGTTACCGATGAACAATTATTAAAAGGATTACCAAAGGTGTATGAATATGTGGAGGCCAGTCATTCCTGCGAAGCATGCCAAGGGCTGGCGAGCTGTAAGAATCTACTCAAAGGCTATCAACCAGAGCTTTTTATAGATAAAGGGGCGCTGGCGATCACGTATAAACCGTGCCGCATGTTGGAAGAGGATGAACAGAAACGGCGTCAGGCCTCTCTTCTTCAAGGGCTCTATGTACCTAAAGATGTTCTTAAGGTGACCTTTAAAACCATCGATATAAAAGAAAGAGGCCGTCATGATGCGTTAGAGGCAGCTGGGCGTTTTGTTGAGGGCTATAGTCGGAATCCGAGCGAGGTCAAGGGGCTTTATCTCCACGGAAAGTTTGGGGTCGGCAAGACTTATATCATGGGAGCGATCATGAATGCACTTGCTGAGCAAAAAGGGGTAGAATCCCTGATGGTTTATACGCCAGACTTCTTTAGGGAGCTAAGAGGGGCGATTCAGGAAAATACGCTGAATGAAAAAATCGAGTATCTACAAAAAGTGCCTGTATTGATTTTAGATGACATTGGCGCGGAAAATATGTCGCCATGGGTACGCGACGAGGTATTGGGCAGTATCTTGCAGCATCGCATGATGGAAAGCTTGCCCACCCTGTATACGTCCAATTATGATTACGATGAGCTAGAAGAGCACCTATCCTATTCAAACAAAAGCGGAGTGGAAGAGCTGAAAGCGAAGCGATTGATGGAACGCATTCGTTATTATACGGTGTCCGTTGCAGTTACTGGTGAGAATAGGCGAGCAGTTGACAATCGATAAGAGCGGATGAGGAGCAGAGGAATCTGCTTCTTTTTTTTGTCATCTTTTTTGGACAGGACCCATATAGTGTTTACATAGGGGAAAGGAGGGTCTCTGTTTGATCTTGATGACAATGAATTCAAGTCATGAAGCCGTTTCTTTATATCGTTTTCTTTATTCTCGTTTTGCAAACACGATAGGCATCAAGCGACAACATGAAGAGATTGAGCTCCGTTTTACGGAAGGGTTATCAGAGCATCTTAAGAGCGAATTGATTGATAGCATGACACAATATATGATTGACTTTTACGAAGAGCGTTGGATATTACATATGATTCAGGAATCATTTTATTTTACTGATGAAAGTGATCAGCACGATATTCTTGATATTGTGAAGGCCATTTTTGACGGGGAGAAATCTGAACTGCCAAAGGTTGATCGTTTGCCTTCTCGACAACAGATCATGCGTAAGGTGATTGAAGAAGTACTCGTCGATCACTCATCCTTCAGCTTTAAATCTTTAGAAACCTTTCGTTTAAATGATTATTTTGAATGCTTGATGGAAACGATCGAACTGGCCATCGATGAATTTAAGCTTCAGCAAGAATATGCGGTTTTTGTTGATAAGCTGAGAAAGATTGTAAAAACTTATAAACCGCTCCATCATACCGTTTATGCTGTTGATAATGATAAGGCTGGCTACTTACTTTATGATAGTAATTATCAGGTGGTTGAAGCCCCTCCAACCGTGCGCTCATTTTATCCACTTTTAAAACAATGGGGGGTGGAAACGCAGCCTTCACTTCTACTGACGTTGATTGGTCTTGCTCCTGTGACGATTAATGTGTTTACAAACAGAGAGGATCATGGCATGATGCACACGCTGCGCAAAGTATTTGAAGAGAGTGTCCACTTTTACTCTTTAAAAGAGGCGGAAAAATTAGGATTGCTTTTCACCGGTTAAGCGGGTATAATACCTTACATAACTTCATCGTTTGAGAAAAGCAATGAAAAGGACAAGGATTTGGGTCCCTCTACTTTCAGAGAAGGAATGGCGCTGAGAATTTCCTAGTAGAACGCAAATTCACCACCTCTTGAGCTTTGTCAGTGAACACGACTTTTGTGATAACTGACAACGGTACAGCCGTTATCAACACTTCGAGCCACAGGACTAAGCGTCCTATGGAAAGAAGGGTGGAACCACGAGCTAAGCACTCGTCCCTTAATTTAGGGATGGGTGTTTTTTAATTTTTAATCACAAGTGAAAGGAAGTGCGGCATATGTCAGAAATGCTAAAAATTATGTTTCCAGACGGAGCGGTTAAGGAGTATCCGGTCGATACAACCATAGAAGACATTGCAGGCAGTATAAGCCCAGGGCTGAAGAAGCAAGCCATTGCCGGTAAATTTAATGGTCAAGTCATTGATCTAAGGCGTCCATTGACTGAGGATGGCGCTATTGAGATTTTAAAGGAGGATGCGCCTGAAGCATTAGATGTTTTAAGACATACGACGACACATGTCATGGCACAAGCAATTAAACGCTTGTATGATGATGTAAAGCTGGGCGTTGGTCCGGTCATTGAAGAAGGGTTTTATTATGATATAGATATGCCTGATTCCTTGTCCGTTGAACAGTTTGGAAAGATTGAAAAAGAAATGAAGAAGATCATCGCTGAGAACTTAGAGATCAAGCGTGAAGTGGTCAGCCGTGACGAGGCACTTGAGCATTATAAGGCGATCGGTGACGAATATAAGATTGAACTGCTGTCAGCCATTCCTGCAGGCGAAACGGTGACATTCTATCGTCAAGGTGAATTCGTCGATTTGTGCAGAGGACCTCACTTAGCCTCCACGGGGAAAATCAAGGCCTTCAAACTGTTAAGTGTGGCAGGGGCGTATTGGCGTGGCAATAGTGACAATAAAATGCTACAGCGGGTCTATGGGACGGCCTTCTTTAAGCAAAAGCAGCTTGAAGAGCATTTGCATGAATTAGAGGAGCGCAAGGAACGGGACCATCGCAAGCTAGGAAAGGAATTAGACCTTTTTACGATTTCTCAAGAAATTGGACAAGGCTTTCCAGTTTGGCTGCCTAAAGGAGCGACAATTCGCCGCGTGATTGAGCGCTACATTGTCGATAAAGAAATCCAACACGGTTATGAGCACGTCTACACGGCAAATTTAGCAAATGTTGAGCTTTATAAGACAAGTGGACACTGGGATCATTATCATGAAGACATGTATCCAATCATGAAAATTGATAATGAAGAATTGGTGCTTCGCCCAATGAACTGCCCGCATCACATGATGGTTTACAAGCATCAATTGCACAGCTATCGTGATTTACCAGTTCGTGTGGCAGAACTGGGAACGATGTATCGCTATGAAATGTCTGGAGCGCTTGCCGGCCTACAACGCGTGCGGGCGATGACGTTGAATGATGCTCATCTATTCTGTCGTCCAGAGCAATTGAAGGACGAATTCATCAATGTTGTTCGCTTGATCCAAGAAGTTTATAAAGACTTTGGCATCAATGATTACTATTTCCGTCTCTCCTATCGTGATCCTGAAAACACAGAAAAATATGTGGATAATGATGCGATGTGGGAGCTTGCCCAATCAAAATTGCGTGATGCCATGGATACGATGGGGCTTGATTATGTGGAAGCTGAGGGAGAGGCCGCATTCTACGGACCGAAGCTTGATGTCCAGGTACGTACGGCACTTGGTAAAGATGAAACCCTCTCGACGGTGCAATTGGATTTCCACTTACCTGAGCGCTTTGAATTAAGCTATATAGGAGAAGATGGTGCAGAGCACCGACCTGTTGTCATTCATCGCGGGGTTGTCTCCACAATGGAACGCTTTGTTGCCTTTTTGATTGAACAATATAAAGGCGCCTTCCCAACCTGGTTAGCTCCAGTCCAAGCCAAAGTGATTCCAGTAGCAGGCGTGCACCAAGACTATGCGAATAAGGTCGCTGAAGCCCTTCGTAAACAGCTTGTTCGAGTCGAAGTGGATGAGCGTGATGAGAAGATCGGTTATAAAATTCGTGAAGCGCAAACAAAGAAAATTCCTTATATGCTCGTTGTTGGAGATAAAGAAATTGAGACTCAAAGTGTTAATGTCCGGCAATATGGAGAAAATGCTTCCGAATCGATTCGTCTTGAAAGCTTTATCCAACAGATCAAATCAGAAATTGATGAAAAAAGATAAATGCAACAAGGAAAAGACTGCCGGAGCACCTCGCTCGGCAGTCTTTTCTCTTTGCTTCACTTCTTCTCAAATAAAAGCCTCTTTCACATTGTTTTTTAGAATAGACCCTTCTAGAGAAAGTCAAACTACGAGCAACACCTATTTTTTTCACAAATTTGTCCTTTCTGTATAAACATATTATAATAAGTGTGGTAAAATCACTTTGGATTATCGAAGTGTTTAACGCTTAAAATAAGGATTTTAGTGTATTTTCTGTCTTTTGTTTATGTATTTTTCAGGTGTACATATGTATGTTTAAAATACAATGCTTTTATTCGAGGAGGGGCGCTGATGAAAAGAATACTCATCACCGGTGCAATGGGGCAAATTGGCTCGGAACTAACAACACTATTAAGAAAGACTTATGGTGAGGAGAATATCATCGCAACAGATATTCGAAAAAATGACAGACCTGTTGCGACATCGGGTATCTTTGAGACACTAGATGTTACCAATCAAAAGGCAATTTATGAGTTAGCCAATAAGTACCATGTTGATACAATAATTCATTTAGCTGCACTATTATCGGCAACAGCTGAGAAGCATCCTCTAACTGCCTGGCATTTAAACATGGGGGGCTTGGTGAATGCTTTGGAAGTCGCACGTGAATGTCAGTGTCAGTTTTTTACACCGAGTTCCATTGGAGCTTTTGGTCCTTCCACTCCAAAAGATTTGACACCACAAGACACCATTCAGCGGCCTACCACAATGTACGGCGTAAATAAAGTCGCTGGGGAATTGCTATGTGATTATTACTATCATAAATTTGGTTTAGATACTCGTAGTGTACGTTTTCCAGGCTTGATTTCTTATGTGACCCCACCTGGTGGCGGTACAACTGATTATGCTGTAGATATTTACTATCAAGCCATTGAAAAAGGGAGTTATACCTCTTACATCGCTGAAGGAACTTATATGGATATGATGTACATGCCCGATGCTTTACAGGCGATCATCATGCTGATGGAAGCCGACCCTAGCAGATTGGAGCATCGCAACGCCTTTAATATTACAGCGATGAGCGTAGCTCCAGAGGATATTGCAGCTGAGATTCAAAAGCATCTGCCTCACTTCACATTGGATTATGCTATCGATCCAGAGAGGCAAGCGATTGCTGAGAGCTGGCCAAACGCATTAGATGATCAGGCGGCGCGTAAGGAATGGGGCTTTAACCCTAAATATAATTTGGAAAACATGACGGTAGATATGTTACAAAAGCTTCGTGTTCGGGAAACATTGAAATAAGCAATAAAGATAGTTTAAAAGGCAGGTTTTTGGATGAAAAAAGAAGAAGAGCTACCGTCCCATTTTTCTACAGAAACGCAAGATGAAGACTTTTGGCGGCACCATGTGACCCTTCATAATCGGTATGAATGGCTCCACATCATCAATGATATTGTGATTGCGTTATGGTTTTTAATTGGGAGCTTCTTATTCTTTTTTGAACAATATCAAACGGCAGGGACCTGGCTATTTGTCATTGGCAGCGCGCAGATGTTGATTCGTCCGCTGATTAGAATAGCGCATAAGCTTCATGTTGGTGATCGTGATACGCGAAATATTCATTTTTAGGCTGAGTGATGGATTTAACTCGATAAACAAATGAGTCTATATGTGGTGTGGCTAAGGCATTTGCCTTATGTTGTGATGCTGCTGATATCTTTTTAGACATACAGCTGGGATAATCTTTACTTTTTTATTTTGGTTTAGTATAATGAAAAAGTGAGTCGAAAAGCCAAGGGCTTGCATGATTCCTTTTATCATGGTATACTGGACAAAGAATTGAATAGCGACGAACAAGAAGAGGCGCCCGGCTTCTCACCTGATCGACGTAAGATTTTACAGTTGACTGGTTTTATTCTTTAATGATGCTGAAATAATAGCGTGGGCGTATGCCTGCGCTTTTTTACTTTCATTAAAAAATAATATCTCTTGTATGAGATTTGTCTTGCCGGACTCGGTCGTCGGCTCAAATTATTTTGGAGGTGGCTCGATATTAGCAAAGATATGTTTGTCAATGAGTCCATTCGTGCGAAGCAAGTTCGTTTAATTGGTCAAAACGGGGATCAACTCGGAATTAAAACCAAGAGTGAAGCATTGGATATGGCAAAAAATGTGAATCTTGATCTTGTCCTCGTTGCCCCTAATGCGAAACCGCCAGTATGCCGCATTATGGACTATGGTAAATATCGCTATGAGCAACAGAAGAAAGACAGAGAAGCACGTAAGAAGCAAAAGGTTATCAACGTTAAGGAAATTCGTTTGAGTCCTACCATTGAAGAACATGACTTCAATACGAAATTGCGTAATGCCATTAAATTCCTATCCAAGGGAGATAAGGTTAAAGCATCGATTCGTTTCCGTGGACGTGCGATTACCCACTCTGAGATCGGCCGCAAAGTGCTTGAGCGTTTGGCTGAAGAGTGTAAAGAAGTCGGTACCATTGAGGCAAAGCCGAAAATGGAAGGCCGCAGCATGTTTCTTATTTTAGCACCAACGAACGAAAAGTAATTTGTTAGGAGGACGTACTCATGCCAAAAATGAAAACCCATAAAGGGGCAGCGAAGCGTTTTAAGAAAACTGGAAAAGGTAAATTGAAGCGTAGCCACGCTTATACAAGCCATATGTTCCGTCATAAAACACAAAAGCAAAAACGTAAATTGCGCAAAGGCGCTATCGTTTCCAGCGCTGATGAAAAACGCATCAAAAATTTACTTAATAACTAATACAAGCGATGTCTGCGTAGAAGCATCGTTAAAAATGGATATTTTCAGGAGGTAGTTACACATGGCAAGAGTTAAAGGTGGTTACGTGACGCGTCGTCGTCGCAAGAAAGTATTAAAACTTGCTAAAGGTTATTATGGTTCAAAGCATAAATTATTCAAGGTTGCTCAGCAACAAGTCTTCAAATCCTTACAATATGCATACAGAGATCGTCGTCAACGCAAACGTGATTTCCGTAAGCTTTGGATTGCGCGTATTAATGCAGCAGCACGAAATAATGGCATTTCCTATAGCCGTTTAATGCATGGCTTAAAAGAGGCTGGTATTAACGTCAATCGTAAAATGCTTGCTGATCTTGCTGTCAATGATGCTCAAGCTTTCACACAGCTTGCGGAACAAGCCAAAAAAGCGATTAATGCTTAAAAAACTATAAAGCGGATCATTCATTTTGAGTGATCCGTTTTTTATGCTATCTGAGAGTATAAAGCAATCTTGTCTACTGCCATTGAAGAGTGGTCGTGAACGCCTTTATTCTGATAACTAAGGTAGTGATGTGTCTTTCCGTCAACAATTTTGTAAAGTGGCTGGTCAGATACATAGTGATAAAGGAAGCTTATGAACGGGTGAATTTGGAATGGATTTAAAAGTGGGGCTGGGGCTCTATCTCGTTCTCATCAATCTCTATGGCTGGTTGGTGATGGCGATCGACAAACGGAAGGCCATGCAAGGACACTGGCGAATTTCTGAGCGCCATTTATGGTTAGCTGCATGGTGCGGCGGGGCTTTGGGAGTGCTTATCGGGATGAAGCTGTTTAGGCATAAAACGCGCCATACCTCCTTTCGAATCGGCGTTCCTTTCTTGAATATGGGGCATCTCGTTCTTTGGGGCATGGTCTTTTTAAGAATCTTGTAGGAGCAGACGCATAGGAGATTGCCATACTATCTCGGCCTCGGGGTAACGCATATAGAGATGGCGTTCAATCTCATATAAGTCCTCTCTTCTCCAGTGTGCCAGGCTGGCTACTGTTGACCGAAGCTCGAGTGTGATGGTATGGACGGCAATGGTTTTGTCGACGTCCTCACCGATCACGTCATAGATGCATTGTCCAGTAAAGTCGGCCTTTCGATAGCGAATCGTAAGATGGCCAGCCTGCTCTTCGATTGTCACCTGCTCTTTTTCATCAAGAGCAGGTGCTGCCTGCTTCTTGTAAAAGCGTGCAGCAGCATAGACGATACAGCCGAAGCCAGCACCTATAAAAATGTATAAGAGTACATTCATTACGCATCACCTACTTAATATATACGATACTCTAGTGCAAACGTTTCAAGCAAATGATATGGAGGAGAGTTAATTGACGTGGTTAAATGCATTATATGCAATACAAAAACAGTTGGATGAACATATAGAATCCCAGCATAATCTTAAGGAGCATAACCTTGTAAAAGAAAAAATGCTCGCTTTTTTTGTTGAGCTTGGTGAGCTTGCCAATGAAACACGTTGTTTTAAATTTTGGAGCTTAAAGCCTCCAGCCTCCCAAGAGATTATCTTAGAAGAATATGTGGATGGTATTCACTTTTTATTGTCTCTAGGACTTGATTTAGGCTATACAGATGTGTCGGCAATCCAATTAGAAGCCGCAGAAGATAACTCTGTAACTGAACAATTTCTTACTGTTTTTCGGGCAATGACTGCTTTTAATGAAACTCAAGAATATGATCAATACCTTGTTTTATTTACTGAATTCTTGTTATTAGGACAGCTCCTTGGCTTTGATGGGGAACAAATTCAACAAGGATATTTTAAGAAAAATGAGGTAAATTATAAGCGTCAACAGGAAAATTATTAAGCTTAAAGATTGTGACAATATCCGCTATTTTGTATAATAGTTTCGAAAGACGAAATAAATATGCGGTTTGACCAGAGGTTTAAACGCGAAGAAATGATCAAATCACAGATACAGGAGGAATAGTGGAATGACAGAACTCGATGCAGACTTGCAAATGCTTAAAGCGCTAACCGATGCTAAAGGGATTCCCGGAAATGAACGCGAACCCCGCGAGGTCATGAAGAAGTACATACAGCCTTATGCTGACGAGATTACTTATGATGGTCTAGGGAGCTTAATCGCTAAGAAGACAGGTAAAGAAGGCGGACCAAAGCTGCAAATTACCGGTCATTTAGATGAAATCGGCTTTATGATTACAAAGATTGATGATAAAGGGTTCTTACGTTTTCAAACCGTAGGGGGCTGGTGGGAACAAGTCATGCTGGCTCAGCGTGTTTCCGTTGTGACTAATAAAGGTGTGCTAGCTGGCGTAGTAGGTTCTAAACCCCCGCATATCCTTCCAGCTGAAGAACGTAAAAAGCCAGCGAATATGAAGGATATGTTCATTGATATTGGTGTTGCAAGTCGAGAGGAAGCCCTGGAAGCCGGCGTACGGCCTGGAGATATGGCTGTTCCTGTCTGTGACTTTACGGTTATGGCGAACCCCAAGTATTTGATGGCAAAAGCATGGGATAACCGCATTGGTTGCGCAATTGCTATTGACGCTTTAAAAGCCTTGAAGGATGTTGATCATCCAAATGTTGTTTTCGGTGTCGGAACCGTTCAAGAGGAGGTCGGCCTACGCGGTGCGCAAACCTCTGCACAGTTTATTCAACCTGATATTAACTTAACGGTAGATACAGGGATTCCCGGTGATACACCAGGAATCAGTGAAAAGGATGCCAGTGCTAAAATTGGGGAAGGACCACAAATCATCATTTACGACGCCTCCATGGTGGCGCATAAAGGATTGCTCGATTTCGTAACAAGCATCGCGGATGAGCAAGGGATTCCTTATCAATATGAAGCCATTCCAGGAGGAGGAACGGATTCAGGTCGCATTCACTTAACAGGAAAAGGCGTACCAAGTCTCTCCATTACGATTGCAACACGCTACATCCACTCAGCAGCTTCAGTCATCCACCGAGATGATTACGAAAATGCTGTCAAGCTTGTTGTCGAAGTGGCTAAACGCCTAGACGCAGAAAAAGTAAAAGACATTACTTTTGGATAATGGGGACAGGTTCCTTGTCCCAGCTATTAGAAGTCTACCTCAAGTGGGGTAGGCTTTTTCTATATTGTCAGTGGATGGTTCCGAAGCAGTGAAGGGTTAGCCAATTTTTTAATCAGAAGGAAGGAATGAATAATAATAATTTAACTTGCTGCGATTTGTGGTGAATTTCTTCTGAAAGTTGGATCTATACATCGTTTTAATTCTAGATCGTTTTTCCGCTATGGTACCCTATGTTGTCTCCATTAGGCAGTTAAAACATCTTTGGCCCCACATTTGAGGATAAAGAAGCTATAAATAAATGAAAAAGCGATCTCTTTATCTTATCTTTACATGGCTATAATATATTTAAGGTTGATCCGATTTTTATATGAATGTCATAATGTTTTCTTTCTTAAATGGAGGGCAAAGATGCAACAAACAATTCTTATTGTTGAAGACGAAGATATCCTACGTGAAGTACTCAAGGATTACTTTCTAAATGAAGAATACCAAGTTTTAGAAGCTGCAGATGGGGAAGAAGCTTTAAATATTTTTCAAGAAAAAAAAGTACATTTAATCATTCTGGATATTATGCTTCCAGTGCTTGATGGCTGGTCTGTCTGCAGACGTATTCGCAAAGTGTCAAATGTGCCAATTATTATGTTGACTGCCCGAGTAGATGAGGATGATACTCTACTCGGATTTGAATTAGGCGCCGATGATTATGTGACTAAACCGTATAGTCCACCAATTTTATTAGCTAGAGCCAAACGGTTGTTAGAAAGCGGGCGCTATAAAGATGTAAACTCAAAAGAGACAATAGTCCATCAGGGCATTTGTGTTCATATTCCTTCGCGGACGGTTACGGTTAATGGGGAACCTATCCATTTAACACACACGGAATTTGAAATTTTAACATACTTAATGCGAAATCAAGGTATTGTCATTACGCGAGAACAATTAATCATGAAAATTTGGGGCTATGAATTTTCTGGCGATGAACGGACGGTGAACACCCATATGCGAAATTTGAGAAATAAACTTGAGGATCAATCAAAATGGGTTAGAACTATAGTTGGCATGGGGTATAAATTTGAGGGCAAAGCATGAAAAATCGAATTGTTATCAAGTTATTTTTATTAACAACTGCTTTGTGCATGTTTATTTTAGCGACCATTCTGTTTGGACAAATCTACTTTTTTAAAAAATATTATGCGGCACGAAAGGTTGAAGATATGAAAGCAAGTATCACTGCTTTCAAAAAAGCATATTTGCAAAGTAGTGGAAAGTCGCAAGTCATACAAAAGCTGGAACGAGATTTTTATCAAAATAAACGTTCATGGATAGTGCCCTTAGATCAATATGGAAATTTAGTCGATGCCAATGGTTTTGATTTAGAGATCCAGCTGGCAGCTTCCGAATTAAGAAAATTTCCAGATGAAAATATCCGTTTTCCTATGGATTATTTGGTTGATAAAGAGGAGTCAACAAATATAGCCTCTTTATTTCCAATCGGGATGAAGGTCAGTGCCTATGGTATTAAAAAAGGAAAAACCTTTATCCCTTATGCACTCGGAAAATTAGGAACCTTTCCTCCGGGGACATTGGGAGCCTTGACGCCTGCTCAATTGCAAGATCTGACAGGGCAGTCTTTTTGGGAAAATAAGATTTTGGAAAATGAGGTTGGGAAACGACTTTATAAGCAAGAGGATAGCGGGCCAAAGCCACAACCACAACGATCAAAACAAGAGGATAGAAAGAGCAGGAGCGGGATTTCAAACCAAAATACTCAAAAGGATTTAACAGCGCAAACGATAAGATTGAATGGTACGATCAAAAAAGTAAATGAGTCGAAGGTGGACGAGACACTGCCGTATTCTAATGACTTATTTTTAAATCGAATGAAGACCTTTCAAGCTCAACTATTGTTTAATAATGTTACGTATAACTTTAATTCGTTTTATGTGCTTAATTATGAAAAAAACGATAATAAATACAAGATATTCATTCAACCTTTTGTTGATAAAAATGGTCAGACGCTCTATCTTTTTTCTATGACCTCCTTACAACCTGTTGATGAAGCTGTACAAATGCTTAAGGATTATTATGTTTATATTACTGGTTTTGTTCTTCTACTCATCTTGTTTACAGCCTTTTATTATTCAAAAAAAATTGCCAATCCGTTATTACGAATCAACCGAATTACTAAAAAAATTGCAAACCTTAACTTCTCGGAAACGGTTCCGATCACTTCAAAAGATGAAATCGGGGATCTTTCTCGTAACATTAATTTACTTTCGCGTACTTTACACTCTCATATTACGCAATTACAGCAAGATATTGAGAAAGAGAAGCGACTTGAAAATACTAGAAAGGAATTCATCGCAGGGGTTTCCCATGAGCTAAAAACGCCGCTCAGCATTATGAAAAGTTGTATCACCATTTTAAGGGATGGTGTGGCCAAGCATAAAAAAGGGTATTACCTTGAAGCATTAGATAAAGAGGTTGACAAAATGAATGTCATGGTGATGGATATGCTTGAGTTGGCTAAGTTTGAGTCAGGGACTTATAAAATGAAGATGGATCCTTTTTATATTAATAGGGCCATTGATTCGGTTTGTGAACAACTACGTTTGGAGATGGAAAATAAGGATCTTACAATTCAAAAAGTCATTCAACCTATTGAAGTGGTTGCTAATCGACATCGGATTGAACAGGTTCTCACGAATTTTTTGACCAATGCTATTCGCTATACACCAAAAGGGCATGACATTATCATTACAACAGAAGAAAAGGCCGACCAAGTTAAAGTGGGCGTTGAGAACAAGGGGACATATATTGATCCCGAGCAAATTCATAAGGTATGGGATCGATTTTATCGTGGTGATGCCTCGCGGAGGCGGTCAAAAGGTGGAACAGGATTAGGTCTAGCCATTTCTAAAAATATATTGGAAATGCATCATGTGATATATGGAGCAGAAAATACGGACGATGGTGTCCTATTTTATTTTCACTTAAATAAAAAATAACCTGAGAGACTTATGAGGACTTTAAAGGGATAAGGGTTTCAGACTTCTACTCACCTTTCTTCTGAACGACTCCGGGACAATAATATCTATTTTCATCGTCGTTGATGGCTATAGGTTCATACTTTAAATAAAACCATTAGTATTATCTTCAAATCGTCAATTCCAATCTATTTATGGAATTGGCTTTTTTTGTAACGTCAGAATTTATGACTTAGCAGAAGACCTTATAAGTGCAACTTTGGCTTTTGCCATTAAGGCTTGGCGGAAGCCAAGTTTTTCTCATCTCGTTTTCTAAAACTGCTAATAATCGGTGTTTGACTCCTATCAAAACAATTTAATAGGGGGAAATTGTACATCTTCATGTAATCTTTATCTCACCTTAACATTATGTTTTTTTGCATCTATTACTCTAGTGTACAGAAGAAAGGAGGGAGCCAGTGAAGCATTCAAGACAGCATAGAAGGCAGCAGCGTGTGAACATCTATTTGAAGACATGGTCTATCTGTTTCATTCTATTAGCTGCTACTGGTTTGTTAGGTTATTGCTTTATACATTTGATAGCCATGAATAAATATACGAGCAGTGAACGTGCAGCGAGCGAACTTCAACGGAACACTGAAGTAAATGGAGAGCACAGTGCAGGAAAAACAGAAGATACTTTTGGAAAGGCGAATAACAAAGTGATCTATTTGACCATAGATGACGGCCCATCATCTGCAACAGGCCGTATTTTGGATGCATTACAAAAGGTAAATGCGAAAGCGACCTTTTTTATGCTAGCGCCGCATATTAAAGTACATCCTGAGGTTGTTAAACGCATGATTCGTGAAGGAAATGGCGCTGGGCTCCATGGTGTAACCCATGTAGCAGAACACTTCTATCATTCAAAACAAACCGTTCTAGATGAAATAAGTGAAGATCAAAAGACACTTGAAACAGTCGCAGACTATCACTCCGTTCTTGTTCGAGTTCCCTATGGAAGTGTTCCTTATTTGATTCCTTCTTTTAGAAAAGCATTGGACAGTCAGGGGTATAAATTGTGGGACTGGACCGTTGATAGCAGAGATTGGGAATTGTCAAATGGAGGATTCGTGGAAAGCACGATTAATCAAATTCATAAGGTTGAGAAAGATGGCGAGAGAACGGTTGTGTTATTGCATGATAGAGAAGAGACGGCAAAATATTTGCCACAGCTTTTGAGTTATTTATCAAAACAGGGATATCAAATGAAGAAAATTGATGCCTCTGTAAAACCTATGCACTTTCATTGCTATGATCGCTGCTACAGCTATAAAAAGAAGGCTCGTTAAAAAGGGCTAAAAGAATGCTATTAAGATAGAAAGAAGGCTAAGGATGAGAAAAAGAATTTTAATTGGGTTTGTTATTATACTTTCATTATTCCTACTAGGGGCTTGTGGAAATGATGCTCAGGATCATTTTAAGCGTAATGGTAACATGAAAAAAGAAGATCATCAGACTACAGAAGTCTTTAAAGTCGTCATTGATCCTGGGCATGGGGGACAAGATAAAGGAACTACAGGAGCAGATGGTCGATATGAAAAGGATTTCACTTTAAGTTTAGGAAAAAAGGTTGAAGGACTATTAAAAAAGGAACAGGGGATTAAAGTATACATGACAAGAGAAGACGATGATTTTATTTCGCAAACGAGTCGCTATCGGCCAAATTATGCTAATAAATTAAATGCAGATCTCTATATTTCCATTCATGCGAATGCTTTTACTGATTCAACAGTCTCAGGCACTCAAACGTACTATTATCATGCAGGCTCTCAAGCGTTTGCTAAAATCCTCCAAAAACACATCGCAAAAGCAACAGGGTTTCCAGATCGCGGTGTTAAAAAAGAAGATTTATTTGTTGTGAAGGATACAAAAATGCCCGCAGCGCTAGTTGAAGTTGGATATTTGACGAACCCACATGACGAAGCTAAAATGTTTGCTGATAACTTTCAAAAGCATATCGCAGATTCAATGGTTAATGCCATTAAGGAATATAAATCTCAATCTAGTAAAAAAGGATTTTTTTTGTGAATTCGAATATGTTCCAGGTCGCCGCATCAGAAGTCTTCCGTGCATGGGAAGGCTTTTTTCTTCTTATGCGATTTAAAGTGAAATTAAAATAGAAAATAACGCTATCTTTATAATGAATGATTATTAAAATTTGTTAGACTTTTATGTTAAAATAAATTTCGGGAATGACTGTTGATAGGAAAATGGCGTTTACTTTATTTATGCTGAGTGACTAAGCTAAGGGGGATCATTTGAATATTGATTATCTATTTCCTACCTATCAACCACTATCAACGGAGATGAAGTGATGAAAAGATTAGTGATTATAATCGTAGGTAAAACCCATAGCGGGAAAACGACTTTTGCAAGAGCTTTAGAAAAAGCCTTAAAACATTCGTTTGTTATGGATCAAGATAATCATGCTGAATTTATCAATACCTTTTATAGGAATCTACTACCAGAAAAAGGCGCAAACACACTTAAACATGCCCTTTCAAAGTTGATTGTTGATTATGCGAAAGAAAACACTAATTTTCATTTTATCATTTGCAATTCCAATTGCAGTCGAAAAGGACGACGATACATGCTTGAAGAGTTGTTTAATAAAGAGGCCTTTCTTCGCATTTTGGTTCATTTTGATATTCCGGATCATGTCCTTCAAGAACGGGTAAGAAAGAGCGAACGCAATACCAATATTTTTAGAGGGGCTTACTCCTCTTTTCAAGAAGTGCTCACCCGCCAACAGGCGGAATCACTAAAAGAAGATGTCACGGCCCCTATAGAAGGCGAAGCAGACTATTTATTTACTATCCAAGGTAACGCAGACGCCGATGCTGTGATTAAAAAAATAGTTCATATTGCTGAAGGGTTATGAGTGAAGCATGAATGTAGATAACATTCAAATGTTAACACCAATTTTAGAAAAGGGTGGGCATTTTTTAGGTGCCTTTGGTAAAGACAAGCTAGTGGGAGTCGCGATATTGGGAGGGGAAATTTATCGAATAAGATGCAAGGTCATTTATAGGAGGGAATGATGACTGAAGATTTCTACTGTGAGGAAGTATTCAGCGGTAAAACACAGGTGAATAAAGTTTTGGAGACTGACAATGTGTTAGCTTATCATCATACAAAGCCAGCTTACCCAGTACATATTGTGGCAGTCCCTAAGAAACATATTGCCTCTTTAACGGCCTTGGAAGAGAGTGATAACGCCTTATTACTTGAACTCCTCGGTGTGATTAAAAAAGTGGCTCAACAAGTTACAGCAGAACATGGGGCTTGTCGAGTGATTACAAACCTAGGTCATTATCAAGATTCGAAACATCTTCACTGGCATGTCGTGTCTGGGAAAACGATTAAATAAGCGGTCTGTCATGCATTTTGGCGGGTAATTTGTGATAAGAGTTTCCCCTTTTTTAATTGAAGAAAAAAGGAATAATATAAACACTTTACGGAGGGACTATGCAAACGTTTATTTATATGATACGACACGGTGAATCACCAAAAGAGGGGAATGAAAGAACAAGAGGGCTAACGGAAAAGGGAAAATTAGCTGCGGAACGGATAAAGAATCGGTTAAAAGCAGAAGGCATTGATGTCATTATTTCAAGTCCATATTATCGTTCAATGTTAACTGTTCAGCCTCTAGCTGATTCCTTAGGACAAGAGGTAATCATTTTTGAAAACCTTAGAGAGAGAGTATTTTCCTCTGATGCTGAGCGGATTTCTGATCAGGCATTGAATCCACTATTAGAGAGATCTTTTGCTGATTTTAATTTCGCACTAGAGGGCGGGGAGTCTAACGCGGACTGTCAAAAAAGGGCTATAAACGTTTTACACCAACTCTTAAAGACCTATAGAGGTCAAAAAGTCGTAGTCGGCACCCACGGAGCCGTGATGACTTTGATGATGGGATATTACGATAGCAATTATGATTTAGATTTCTTACATCGTACTTCCAAACCCGATATATATAGAATGACATTCGATGACCAGAAATTAGTGGGTGTAAAAAGAATATGGGAAGTATCGTCTGATTTTTGAATCGAAAAAACGACTTGGACTTCCAAGTCGTTTATAATAGCTCCAACACTTAATTCTCGTCATGATGCACCGGTTGCTTTTTTCTCCAGCTCAGTAACGCCCCACAAAGAATCAAACAAAGGACAATCATCAGGACAAAAATTTGTTTGTCGTACGTAATAAGGTCGCGGGTGAGTCCGGCAATCATCGGAATCATGCCACCGAGGATATAACCGAAGCCTTGCATCATGGCTGTCCAAGCGCTGGCCTCACTTGAGGATGCAACAGCGTTTAACGGCATTGCTAATGAAAGCGGGAATAACCCGCCAAGACCTATAGCAATGAGAATAGTGGCTATCCATGGATTCAAAAGATTAAAGACAATGAAGACTAGTCCCAGTAAAACAAATAAGGTACTTCCCATTAACCACGCTTTTTCGTTTTTGTAGAGATCTGCGAATGAAGGGATGAAAAAGCTACATAGCATTTGAACGACCGTAAATAGTGTAATGAGTGTTCCAGATTGTGCTTCACTAAACCCCATTGTTTGTGCCACGGGGGCTAACCAAGTGCTAATACAATAAAAAATACCCGACTGTAAGCCAAAGATGAGCATAAACAACCATGCTTTCCCATTTTTGAAGGGTAAGGTTCAGACCTGTGATTTGATGGGTGAACAGGCTCACTCTTTTTCACCATCGGAAGCCAAAAGAGGAGTCCGATGATGGCAAAAATCCCCCAACTGGCTAAAGCAAGTTGCCAGGAACCGTTCAGTCTTTCTTGTAACGGAATCATCAAACCGGCGCTTAATGACGCTCCAATTCCCATGCCTAAAGAATAGACCACCGATCATCATCCCGATTTTGTTCGGGAATTTTTTTTTGATATAGCCAGAAATTAAGGGTCCGGCAATGGCGATCCCAATGCCTATAAAGAAGGCAGTGGGAAGCAGGGTCAATGCAGAATGAGTAAACGCTCGAAAGGCTGTCGCGATAAAAATGAGCACAAGACAAGCCGCAATCGTTTTTTCTAATCCCAATCGCGAGCTGATGCGTGTGGAAAAGAACGCAAAAAAAACCATACATATGACAGGGATAGACGTCAGTAAACTCACCATTCCATTGCTTAAATGTAAATCATGTCTAATAGCTTCTAATACTGGTGAAATTGATGCGATGCTGATTCTTAAATTTAATGAAACAATAAAAAGGGCGAATACTATAAAAAAATCTGTTTCTTCATTGCGAACATCCCTTATGTCAAATTTTATTTCATCACATTATCAGATTTTTTATATGTAAATAACAATCTGTTATTGGTTTCGACTTATTTGAATCTATGGAACCGCTTTAGATAAAGAGGATACAGATAAAAAGGGAGCCCCTAGGTGCAATTAAAATGGACCCTGTAAAGTAGACAGTTAAAAAAGAGCTTGAGTCTGAACTCTAAGCTCCTTTGTGTCTTGATTTTCTTCCAGTCCATCAGCTGGTCTCAACGTTTTTTTCTTAAACTCCTTTTGCCAGGGTATTCACCATAGTGTTGCGTTGCTGTTCATCGGACTGATTCCATATGATTTCAAACAAGACCCCAAGACCTGGCAGCATTTTCTCTTGGCCGTCTTGAATGGCATCTACAATAGTATCGCGAAGTTGAGTTTCATCATTATCGGAAATATTATGTTTCACGGCATTACGAATATTGATATCCACAATACAGCACACTCCTTTACTTTTGACTATAGTATTTGGTTATCTCGCTAAAAATATGTAAAATAGAGAGCATAACTTATGGGAGTGAAGAGAGGTTAATATGAACGTTCAATACATACAATCTGCACAAAATAAAAAATTTAAAGAGTGGCGCAAACTTTTAAAAAGGCGTGGACGGGAGAAAGCGGGGCTTTATCTCATTGAAGGCCCCCATCTTGTGGAAGAGGCTCTGGAAGATCCTGATGTTGTACAAGAGCTGCTTTTAAATGGGGATCAGGATGTGGTGTTTGAGCTTTACGAAGACATGATGGTGTATCAGCTTAACACCGATCTATTTAAAGAGCTTGCCATGACGGAAAATCCTCAAGGAATGCTCGCGGTGTGTAAAATGAAAAGTTCAGAGCTTCCGAAAGAGGCAACGCGAGTGTTGTTGTTAGATGCTGTCCAGGATCCAGGGAATTTAGGGACATTGATTAGAACAGCGGATGCGGCAGGCCTTGATGCAGTCTATCTAGGAGAGGGCTGCGTTGATCAATATAATGAAAAAACTTTGCGCAGCGCTCAAGGCTCCCATTTCCATCTTCCGGTCATCCGTTTAAGTTTATTTGAAGCGATTGTTCAACTGAAAGAACAAGCGATTCCTATTTATGGGACCTCGCTGGCAGGGACGGAATTATCATCAGACCTTCGTCAACATCGATTTGCCTTGCTTGTAGGCAACGAAGCCAACGGGGTACATCCTGATCTTTTAGATCAAACCGATTTTTCGATAAAAATTCCGATCTATGGTCAAGCCGAATCGCTTAATGTTGCAGTGGCCGCCGGCATTTTAATGTACTACTTACGGGGACTTTAAAGGAGTGAATGCGTCCGGTAGGGACAACTTCTCAGCTTTCACCAATTTCTGCTCACTAAAATAGGATATAGTGACATTGACCTATGAAGGAGCGGTAACCATGTATCCTGAATATCCTTATTACTCCAAGAAAATGGTAACAAAAGAACAGCCGATAGCTTTTCCAGCTCAGCATCAAGAAAGACAACCCGGTATAGAATCGCTAATGAATCCAAGGCCCATTATTGAAAATCCCGAAGTAAAAGGGAGCGATAAACTGAAAGATAAAGTCGCTATCATTACAGGTGGGGATAGTGGCATTGGAGCGGCGACGGCTATCGCTTTTGCAAGAGAAGGGGCTCATCTTGTCATTCCTTATTTTAGTGATTATGAACAAGAAGACGCTGAACGTACCAAAAAACGTGTAGAAGCGTTTGGACAGCATTGTATTCTGATGACAGGAGACCTCCGTGACCCTCATCATTGCCAAAAAGTCGTGCAAACCGCTGTGGATACCTTTGGTAAGCTCGATATTTTAGTGAACAATCATGGGGTGCAGTTTCCCCAAGAAAGCTTATTAGATATCTCGATAGAACAATGGGATGCCACTTTTAAAACAAATATTTATGCCTTTTTTTATATGTCTAAAGCGGCGCTCCCTCATCTTAAAGCAGGAGATGCCATCATTAATACGGCCTCAGTTGTGGCCTATGAAGGCAATAAACAACTGATTGATTATACCGCTACAAAGGGAGCTATTGTTGGCTTTACTCGAGCACTTTCACATAATTTGGCGGATAAAGACATCAGAGTCAATGCAGTTGCCCCAGGATCCATCTGGACACCGCTTATACCCTCAAGCTTCTCAGCGGAAGACGTGGAGAAGTTTGGACTGAATGCACCAATGAAACGAGCGGCACAACCTTTTGAGCTTGCGCCTGCTTATGTGTATCTGGCCTCGGATGATTCGAGATATGTCTCAGGGCAAGTGATCCATGTGAATGGTGGCATTATGGTGAGCTCTTGATTGAAAGTGATGTAGGATTTAAATGTGGCGGTGATTGTACTTTAATAAAGTGTAAAAAGAAAAAAGCTTTCACCGCTGACAGTTTTAAACCCTTCTGGAAGGGAAAACCCCTTTCCTCCATCCTCTTAGTGCTACAAAGTAAAAAGAATGCTTAGCATTGAACACTTCTCAGCCGAAGCCTATACTAAAATAAAAACTGATAGAAAGGATGGTTAAAGTTGGGACAAGAAATCAAAGGGAAAACGGCCTACATTACAGGCGCAAGTAGCGGCATTGGACGGGCAACAGCATTGGAGTTGGCTAAAGCGGGGGTTAACGTTGGGTTAATCGCTCGTACAAAAAGCAAATTAGAAGCCGTCGCTGAGGAAATTGAGTCTATTGGTGTGAATGTCAGTTTCTCTTCTACAGATATTGCTAATATGGAAGCTGTCCATCACGGCATCGCTTATCTAGAAAAAGAGCTTGGGCCAGCTGACATACTTATCAATAATGCAGGAATCGGGTGTCATGGTCCCTTTTTAGAAATTGAACCTGAACAGTGGAAGCATACATTTGAAGTCAATGTTTTTGGTACATATCATGTGACACGCGCTGTTTTGCCACAAATGATTGAGAAAAACCGTGGGGATATTATAAACATCTCCTCAAGTAATGGCCTTAAAGGAACAGCGGGTTCTACTTCTTATAGTGCTTCGAAATTCGCAATCCAGGGGATGACCGAAGCGCTTATGCAAGAAGTGCGTCGGAACAACATCCGCGTCTTTACACTGAATCCGAGTCTTGTAGCGACAGAACTCGCCTTTGGGGACACGCTTACCGAACAGAATAAAGAAAAATTTATGCAACCCGAGGATCTCGCCGAATATATGGTTTCCCTATTGAAGCTGCATCCACGTATTTTTATAAAACAGTCCTTGCAGTGGGCAACTAATCCATTTTAGAATAGGTATAATAACCATGGAAATTTATTAATACGGAAACTTGTATTAGGGATAGGGGGACTATCGCGCATCGTTTGTCGCTGTTGATAGAGATTGCACGTAAACAGGTTGCTATTGATTAAGATATGACATCCGTGTCAAGTTCCATTTTTGATATATTCGAATAGATAGATTATTTATAATAGAATGGGACCTGAGGGTGTGATAGACACTCTAACCTCCTTTAGAAAGGAGGTGGTAAGTGATGGCAGAGATTGTGATACTTCTTACGTCTTTGGTTAATTTTACAGTTGCTGTTATGAATCTAACAGTAGTGCTGTTAACAAAGCGTAAAAAGAAAAAGAACCTCCACCGTCATCACCGGTGAAAGTTCTAAACATCCCGGAAGGGGCAAGCCCCTTCCCTCCATCATCTTATGTTTATCATACCCTTTTTATTCTAAAAACTCAAGTGGGGGAATAAAAATGCTGATTTTAACCCTGTGTATTTCTGTTATTGCATTCATTCTTTCTATCATCACTTTGAGTCTTATTATTAAAGACCGCAAAAATTAATTGATTGAAGGCGACCACCCTTTATACATAAATTAAGGTCTTATTAGATTTCACTTAAAATATAAGAATGTAAGAAAGGGTTTTGGTAGAAAAATTTGTCTTCTTTGATTACGGCTTTGCCGGAGGAGCCGTTTTTTAAAAGTCCATTTTACTCATGATGTTGCAGAATAGCTGATATTTCTTTATACTAACAGTAACGAATAGAAGAACTTGTCATGCGTTGAAGGAGAGTAGTACTGGCGAAAGCCGCCATTTAGGGAGGATGTGTCCTGACTGAAAGCACATCTATGGCGGCATGTTAGGAATTCGCTCTGGAGCAATCATCCGAAAAGACCAAGGAATAGACAAGCATCAGGCTTGGAACGTTTTCCTAGGTAAAGGATGGATCGGCACCGCCCGTTATCCGGTGTTAAGTGAGCGATCCTATCTGATCGTTAACAAGGGTGGTACCGCGGAGCCTCGTCCCTTTTTTGGGGGCGGGGTTTTTTGTAGCGTCAGCATTTATAACTTAGCAGAAGCCCTTATAAGCGCAACTTTGGCTTTCAGCATTAAGGCTTGGCGACAACTTTAATGTGTAAAGGCGGAGCCTTGAACATCAGGCTGTGCTTAGCGAAGCGGTGAAGGACAAGCCAAGTTTTCTACTGTTCCTTTTACAGCGTGACGTTCTCCGTTAATAAAAACAAAACCGATGTCAATAAAAGCCGCTCCGCTTTTTGAAGATAAGGAGGAAGAAAATGAAAGACAAATTAGAGGCTCTAAAAGAGGAAGCTTTGGCAGCTGTCCAAACGGCGAGTGAGCCTAAGCAGCTTCAAGATGTAAAGGTGAAGTATTTAGGAAAAAAAGGACCAATTACAGAGGTGCTTCGCGGGATGGGCAAGCTATCCGCTGAGGAGCGTCCAGTGATTGGACAGTTAGCCAATGACGTTCGCGAGGCGATTCAAAGTGCGATTACCGAAAAAGTAGAAGCGCTTGAGAAAAAGAAGATTGAGGAACGCTTAGCGAGTGAAGCGGTGGATGTGACACTTCCTGGTCGCATGGTCCAACAAGGCAATCATCATCCGCTTACTGCTGTTATTGAGGAAATTGAAGATTTATTTATCGGTATGGGCTTTTCAATTGCAGAGGGACCAGAAGTAGAGAAGGACTATTATAATTTTGAGGCCTTAAATCTTCCGAAGGATCACCCGGCAAGGGATATGCAGGATTCCTTTTATATTACAGAGGATATTTTACTGCGGACACATACCTCACCGGTTCAAGCACGCACCATGGAAAAACATCATGGACAAGGTCCAGTGAAAATCATCTGTCCGGGAAAGGTGTATCGTCGGGATACTGATGATGCGACGCATTCCCACCAATTTATGCAAATTGAGGGTTTATATGTTGATAAAAATGTCCGCTTAAGCGATTTAAAAGGGACTCTCACGGTGTTTGCGAAAAAGATGTTTGGTGAAGACAGGCACATTCGCTTGCGTCCAAGCTTTTTCCCCTTTACGGAACCGTCTGTGGAAATGGACATTTCTTGTTTCCGTTGTGGGGGTGAGGGGTGCTCAGTTTGTAAGGGGACAGGCTGGATTGAAATTCTCGGTTCAGGGATGATCCACCCTAATGTCTTACGGATGTCTGGATTCGATCCGGAAGTCTATACAGGATTTGCTTTTGGTATGGGACCGGAGCGTATCGCTATGCTTAAATATGGTATTGATGACATTCGCCATTTCTATACGAATGATCAGCGGTTCTTAGAACAGTTCAAACGGGCATAAAGGTGGTATAAAAAAATGAATGTTTCTTATAATTGGTTAAACGAATATGTTGATTTAACGGGTGTTACTCCGCAGGCGCTTGCGGAAAAAATAACGAAGGCAGGTATAGAAGTTGAACATGTTACCTTTCTTGGTGAAGGGATCCGTGATGTTGTCGTCGGCTATGTAGAGTCTTGTGACAGGCATCCAAATGCCGATAAGCTCAACGTTTGTCAAGTCAATATTGGTGCAGAGGAAAACGTGCAAATTATTTGTGGAGCTCCCAATGTTGCGGCTGGACAAAAGGTTGTCGTGGCTAAGGTTGGTGCAGTCCTTCCTGGGAATTTTAAAATTAAAAAGGCAAAATTACGCGGTGAAGTTTCCCAAGGGATGATTTGCTCACTTCAAGAACTCGGCATTGAAGACAAGTTTGTTCCAAAAGAATTTGCGCATGGCATCTACGTTTTAGAAGAAGAGGCAGAAGTGGGTGCCGATGCCCTACCTTATCTCAATCTTGATGATTACGTTTTAGAGCTTGATATTTTACCGAATAGTGCGCATTGCTTAAACATGATTGGTGTCGCTTATGAAGTGGCGGCGATCTTAGACCGGGAGATTCAACTTCCCACACCTGAGTTCGTAGAAACCGCTGTGGATGTTACAGCAAAAATTACGGTTCAGGTTGATGCCCCAGAGAAGGTCCCCTTCTATGGTGTACGTGTGATTGAAGGTGTGAAGGTCGGGCCATCCCCACAGTGGCTACAGAATAAGTTGATTGCTGCGGGAGTTCGTCCGATATCTAATATCGTCGACATTGCTAATTTTGTCATGCTGGAATATGGGCAACCACTCCATACCTTTGACTATGATACATTTGCCTCTGATAAAGTGGTGGTGCGCCATGCTGAAAACGGTGAAAAGCTCACCACTCTTGATGATGCAGAACGTACGTTGACTGCAGAGGATCTTGTCATTACCAATGGAAAAGCACCAGTGGCTGTTGCCGGAGTAATGGGCGGAGCTGATTCAGAAGTCACTGATAAGACAACAACAATACTTCTTGAGGCGGCGATTTTCGATGGGGCATCTATCCGTCAAACCTCCTCACGTCTCGGTCTGCGCACAGATGCCAGCAGCCGTTATGAAAAAGGGATCGATAGGAATCGAGTGGCAGGTGCTGCTGATCGTGCAGCCGAATTAATCTCAGAGCTTGCAGGTGGGCAGGTGTTAAAGGGTTTTACCCATGTAGGGGAGCCAGAAGTTCCTGATCGAGTGATCACGATGCCTTGGCAGAAGATCAATGCTGTATTAGGCACAACCTTTTCTTCAGATGAGATTTTATCTGTGTTTCGTCGCTTGCGTTTTGCTGCAAAGGTTGAAGGCGATGGATTACAGGTCGCCGTCCCAGCCCGGCGCCCCGATGTGACGATCCCAGAGGATTTGGTAGAGGAAGTGGGCCGCACCTACGGCTATGACCATGTGCCAGCAACCTTACCAGAAGGCAGTGGGACAACAGGTATTCTCACTGATTATCAGCTTAAGCGTCGCCGGGTACAGCGTTACATGGAAGGCGCAGGGCTCTACCAAGCGGTGACCTATTCTTTGACCACTGAAGAAAAGGTTAAGAGTGTGACGACCATCGATGAAGCGTCTTATCAGCCGATTCCACTTGCTATGCCAATGAGTGAGGAACGGTCGGTCCTCAGACTTAGTCTCATTCCAGCATTGCTGGAGATTACACAATATCATCTTAATCGGCAAATGCCTGATGTGAAGCTTTTTGAGCTCGGTAAAGGCTTTTATTCAAAAGAAGAAAGGCTCACTCAGCTTCCTGAAGAACGGGAGCAGCTTGCGGTTGTTCTCACGGGAAGCTGGCAGTCCGCCGGATGGCATGCACAGGCAGAACCCATTGACTTTTTCGTTGCCAAAGGCATTCTTGAAGGCTTATTTAATACGCTTGATTTGACGGAGCGCATCTCCTATCAAGCTGCTCAGCGTGAAGGGCTACATCCAGGACGCACTGCTAATGTATTGCTAGATCAAGAGGTCATTGGTTTCGTCGGACAGCTGCATCCAAATTTACAGAGCCAGCTTGATTTAAAAGAGACTTATGTATTTGAACTGGATATTGAGCAGGTGCTCCATGCTGAAAATGAGACCCTTCGTTATATCGCTTTACCGCGTTATCCAGCGATCTCTCGTGACATCGCTCTTGTCGTTGACGAACAGGTGGCTTCCGGGGAGTTGATTAAGGTTATTAAAGAGAATGGTGCACCCCTTCTTAAAGAGGTGAAGCTCTTTGATATTTACCAAGGGGAATCTTTAGGGGCTGGCAAGAAGTCAATGGCCTACGCTCTAAAATACCTCGATCCCGATAAAACCTTAACCGATAAAGAAGTTGAGAAAGTACACACGAAGGTTTTGACGGCGCTTGAGGCGGAACTTGGCGCTGTGCTCAGAGGTTAGATTCACACGGAAAATAGCCCCTCACTTTTTGGAGTGAGAGGGCTATCCATGTGTAAGCGTGAAGAAGACGCAAGGGCGATGACGCGTTTGCCAATGATGAAATAGGTTTAAAATTTTATGTCGTGTTTGAACTTAAGAAAGTAGGAAGATTTATGTGCTTAATAACGTTTGCGTATCATGCGCATCCCAATTACAAGCTTGTTGTGGCTGCTAATCGAGATGAGCTGTATGGGCGTCCGGCCTCTTTGGCAGACTTTTGGGCGGATTATCCTGAGGTGTTAGCGGGAAGGGATTTAGAAAAAATGGGAACGTGGATGGGCGTGACAAAAGCTGGACGTTTTGCAGCGCTGACCAATTATCGTGATCCTTTTTCAGAAAATCCGAACGCTATCTCTCGTGGCGAGTTAGTCAGTCAGTTTTTATGTGGGACGATGGATCCAGAGATCTATCTGCAATCAGTGAAAATGCATGCTCAGGATTACAATGGGTTCAATCTCATCATAGGGGATACCGAAACGCTTTACTATTTTTCTAATCGAGAAGGCGAGATCCGCAAGCTAGAACCAGGGATTTATGGCTTGAGCAATGCTTTGCTTGATACACCGTGGCCTAAAGTTGAAAAAAGTAAGGCGCGATTAAAGGGGTGTCTAGAGGGAAAGGAAAGGATCGAAGAGGACTGCTTGTTTGAGCTCCTTGCTGATGAGGATAAGGCTCCGAAGGATCAGCTCCCTGATACAGGAATAGACGAAGAGCTTGAACATTTGCTGTCTTCGCCTTTTATAAGCAGCCCAAAATATGGCACCCGAACCTCAACCCTTGTGACCGTCGACACCAAAGGCCATCTTACCTTTGCAGAACGTACCTATCAGCCAGAGCAAAATGAAAGGACTTATGCATTCGATATAGTGGCCCAAAAAGAGATAGATATTAAAAGGTAAGCTTCGTTATTAATAACGTCAGATTATCACTTTGCCGAAGACTTTATAAGCTCGGGCTTTGACTTTTGCCACCCAGAGGCTTTGGAGTCACCCTTAGTAGGTGATTTGAAAAATCGCATCAGGCTGTGCTTAGCGGAGCGGTGAAGTATAAGCCACGTTTTTAAAATAAGATAGAAGCTATGGGATTCGATAAAGAGTCTTATAGCTTTTTTTTATATTTTAAGAAAGCATAAAATTCTGTTCATGAGGACGGTGTGGATTTCCGCAAAGGAAGGGTTCTTTACATCATGAAGCCAGTGTAAGCTTAACGCTGATGGAAAAATGGCTACCAGCTTTTCTCTTCGGCCAGAAATACATGGCTGAAGCCAAATAAAGTCCGAAGTGGAAGGGCATTTGATAAGAAACCTGAGCAAAAGGCCCCTCTGAATATCCAGATCTCTCTATCACCCCCTAGTACATCTATGTTATTTTATTTTAAATGAGGCATTCTAGTTAACTCAAAGCATAGGTGGCATTTTTTTCAGTAAAGGGATTGACACTTAGAGATTACGTGTGTAGTATTGAATTACATTTGTAATATTGATTACAATTGTAATCCGGTGGCGAAAAGGAGGATACACACCAGGCAAAATGGCTGCCTTTTTATGTGTATTATAGAGTCTGGGGCTATAGCTTCACACCATTTTTTTCGCTACACGATTATAACAGAAGAAAGAGGGCTAGATGTTGAAAAGACGTAATGGTTTTAGAGTGAATAAGTTTATACTGGTTTTGATTATACTTTTGATCGCTGTTGTCCCACTTGCAGGATGGTCAAAGCCTGCCGAACACCAATCAGCTCATCGTGATAAAGGGCCCAAGAAGAAAACAGCTGATCATCTTAGTCAGCAGTTTGCTAGACTCGAGCATACATATGATGCGAGGCTTGGAGTCTATGCGCTCGATACGGGGAATCATCGAACCGTTAGCTATCGATCTGATGAGCGGTTTGCTTATGCCTCGACCTACAAAGCTTTAGCCACAGGAGCGTTACTACGACATCATTCACTGGGCCAGCTTAATGAGCGCATCACATACACGAGCAAGGATTTAGTTTCGTATTCACCGATTACAGAGCAACACGTTGATACTGGGATGACGCTTTGAGAAGTGAGTGAGGCTGCTGTACGATACAGTGATAACACAGCCGGGAATCTTTTATTAAAGCAACTCGGAGGTCCTAAGGGATTTGAAGCAGCATTGAGAAAAATTGGCGATCATGTAACACAGGTCGCTCGCTATGAGCCCGATTTAAACGCTGCTGTTCCGGGGGATAGTCGAGATACAAGCACACCAAGGGCACTTGCTACTGATCTTCAGACATTGGCAATCAGGAATGGGCTTCCTCCTGAAAAACGTGCGCTTCTGATCGACTGGATGCGGGGAAATGCTACTGGAGATGCCTTGATCCGGGCGGGCGCACCAAAGGGCTGGGAGGTTGACGATAAGAGCGGAGCTGGGAGCTATGGAACGCGAAATGATATTGCCATTGTTTGGCCACCGAATAGAGCGCCTATTGTCATTGCCGTTTTATCTAGCCGCGCTGCACAGGATGCCACGTATGACGATGCGCTTATCGCAGCAGCAGCTAAGGCTGCACTCAGTGCTCTAAATTAAATCTATTCCACTTGTCATTGTTAACGGCAAGGCATGAGCGCGCACAGAAATATTTGCAGTCAGCACGTACTAGAAAACTTTGGTATGTGTTGACTGTTTGATTACTTTATAATTAAGATAAGGATTATTTGAGCATTGCACTAGGAAATTTAAGATTATGGTCATTAGTAGGGAGGTGAGGACAGCAGCATGTTTCTCACACATTTTCTCATCGGTTGCATCGTATCTTCTATGAGTATCGCTATCATAATGCTCATTAAAAAAGTGTTTTCAAAACAGCTATCAGCGAGAGGGCATTATTATCTATGGCTTTTAGTGTTTATTGGATTGACACTGCCTTTTATATCAAATTATTTATTTCATTTTAGCCAGCACTTTCAGTTCTTGGAGACTTATCATCAAAAGGATAGTACTCATTCTTCTCCTATTACTAATGGGCACTCCCGGTTGGAAAAAAGTCATTGGATGCAGGATCTGACGCTATCTGTGAATCATCCCATTCTCGACTTTCTCAATCATGTTTTAGTATGGATTTGGATCATAGGGGTTCTATTGATGTCTGTTCTAACACTGTTTGCTTTGTTGAAGATCGAGAAGATAAAAAGGACGACGAATGAACTTAAAAATAAAGATATATTGCTTTTATTTGATGAGTGTAAACAACATTTAAATCTATCCAAACAACTGATTATAGGGGAATCGCCACGCATTACCTCTCCCATGACATTTGGTCTTTTCAAGACCTATGTTGTTCTGCCCGCTCATTGTGATGAATGGCTATCAATGAAAGAGATGACCTTCATTTTACTTCATGAGCTCACTCATTATAAGCATAAGGATGTTGCGATAAATGACCTGACTGTACTTTATCAAATTTTGTACTGGTTCAATCCATTGGTTTGGCTGGCTTTTAGAAAAATGAGGTTGGACCGTGAAATCGCTTGTGATACCGCTGTTTTAAATGCATTGGATCAGAACAGCTATCAAGAATATGGTCATACGCTCATTAAAATGGCGGCCAGAACAACGCAACCGAAGGCTTTTACTCTGGCCAACCAGCTCAATGGTTCTAAGGCGCAAATAAAGAGACGGATTAGGAGTATTGCAACCTTTACAAGGCAAACAAAAAAAGGGAAGCTTAAGAGTATAGTCATTTTTATGGTTGTAGGATTAATGCTGACAAGTCAAGGTCCGTTTATTTCTGCTTTTGCTGAGGAAAATAATCACTATGATTTTAAAAGTGATCGAGTGATTGACGTGCATCTAAGTGACTATTTTGATGGATTTAAGGGGAGCTTTGTATTATATGATTTGAAGGCGAATCGCTATTATATCTATAATGAGAAGCAAAGTAGGCTTCGAGCGTCCCCAGATTCGACTTATAAGATTTACAGTGCCCTATTTGCTTTGGAAGCGCATGTCATAACTCCTGAGCATTCCACCATCGATTGGAATGGCACACAGTATGCCTATAAATCATGGAATAGCGACCAAAATCTATCGACAGCACTGAAAAATTCTGTCACATGGTATTTTCAGGAGTTAGATAAAAGAATAGGGCTGGAGCGTGAACAAGGCGATCTTAATCAAATTGGCTATGGAAATGGAAAGGTTTTTGAAGGAAGGACGCCGTTTTGGCTAGAATCTTCTCTGAAAATATCACCAATAGAGCAGGTACAGCTACTTAAAGCCTTTTATACGAATCAATTTAAATTTAAGAGAAAAAATATCCAAACTGTTAAAGCTGCCATTAAACTAGAAGAGAAAGATGGTGCCGTGCTTTCTGGGAAAACGGGTACAGGCATGGTCAATCATAAAAATATCAGTGGCTGGTTTATCGGTTATGTTGAAACGGTTGATAATACTTACTTCTTTGCCACACGTATCCAAAATGATGCCCGTGCTACCGGAAGTCAGGCAGCGCAAATCACCTTATCGATTTTAGAGGATAAAGGGATCTATTAGTCATCATAAGATAAAGAGAGCTGATGAAATTTCATGTAGTATAAGAGTAAAATAGAAGGAGGGAAGTAGAGAAATGGCTAAAGAAGCACCGAGTATTTCAGAAGCTGAGTGGGAAGTCATGAATGTGCTTTGGGAAAAGGCACCCCAGACAGCAAATGACGTCATTGGCTCCTTGCAGGATAAAACGGACTGGAAGCCGAAAACAGTTCGCACGCTTTTAGATCGTCTTGTTCAAAAACAGGTGGTTGGTGTGAATAAAAATCAGAGGATTTATACCTTTTTTCCACTTTATACCCAGGATGAATGTCAGCATGCTGAGGCAAAATCCTTTATTGAACGCATTTATGGTGGCACATTGAAGTCGATGCTTGTGCAATTTATTCAAGAAGACTCCTTGTCCGAAGAAGATATTAAGGAGTTACGTGCTATTCTCGATGACAAAACCAAAAAGTCTTAGAAATGGTATGAGGTATAGATGTGCAAGTGTTGATTACACACTTAACTAAGGCATGATTTGTAAAAAAAGTAGGCGTTGAATACCCTTCTATACCGATGAGCTTGGAAGAGTCGAGTTATTTAATAGTTAAATATTAATTAGGCTTTCAGATGAAGTGATATTAGGATAATCGCTCAATGAAACCCATTCCTTAATTCCCCAAATGGAAACGCCAATCAGGGATTATTTCATCTCTTCTGTTCACTCATAGGGATATATCGGTTAAGATCAATAGCCTTTTGATAAAGCATTCGGGCGATAGAGCGATAGAGCATCTCTTTGGGGGATGTTTTTTTCTTTTTAGGAATAATAATATAATTAAAATCGATAATTATTTATTGTAAAACGATAAATTTGTGGTAAAATAAATTTGACAATAAATGAGTGAGGTGCTTTTTCATGAACCGCGTATCAACGCTCTTTTTAAAAATAGCTGTGCTTTTTATCGGAATGCCGATTCTTGCTTTGTGCATCTTTGTTGTACCCCATATTGCAAGCTATGCAGGAGGCTTATATCCAACAGTCTCTTATATGAACATTCTTGTTTTTATCGTCTTATATGGAGCGGCAATTCCTTTTTATATGGCGCTTTTTCAAGCCTTTAAACTTTTAAGCTTCATCGATAAAAACAAAGCGTTCTCGGACTTATCTGTGAGAGCTTTAAAACATATAAAAATTTGTGCCACCATTATCTGCATTTGGTATATAGCAGCCTTGCCTCTCTTTTATGGCTTTGCTGACAAAGATGATGCCCCGGGTGTTATCATTATCGGCTTGATCATTATTTTTGCTTCAATGGTCATTGCTGTTTTTGCTGCTGTACTTCAGAAACTGTTAAAAGAAGCGATAGATATAAAATCAGAAAATGACTTAACGGTTTGAGGTGAAACCCATGGCAATTGTAATCAATATTGATGTCATGCTAGCTAAGAGAAAAATGAGTGTAACGGAGCTTTCAGAGCGGGTTGGGATCACGATGGCCAACCTTTCTATATTGAAAAATGGCAAGGCAAAAGCGATCCGACTCGCCACTTTAGAGGCGATCTGTAAGGCCTTAGAGTGTCAGCCAGGAGATCTTTTGGAATACCGAAGTGATGAAGAAACGTAATATGAAGAGGGGGAGCAACACATGAATGTAATGATCCAAAATCATGCCCGGAAAATGAAGGGACGCAGTATGAACGCACTTCAACAATTGATTCGCTTTGGTTGGGAACAAGCGCTGTCCTGTCTCTTTCCTGCGGTGATCTTTGTCTCTTTGGCTATGACAAAAATCCTGCCGCTTCCCTTTTTACCACGGTATGATTGGTTGCTGATTATTTGCCTTCTCATGCAATGGTGGATGGTGCGTTCAGGGCTTGAAACTGTGGATGAACTTAAGGTGATTACATTGTTTCACCTTATTGGACTTGCTCTTGAACTATTCAAAGTGCATATGGGCTCTTGGTCTTATCCAGAGGAAGGCTATTCCAAAATTTTTGGAGTACCACTATACAGTGGATTCATGTATGCAAGTGTAGCCAGCTATCTTTGCCAAGCCTGGCGGAGATTAAAGGTTGAATTGATCAAGTGGCCGCCATTTGTCGTTGTTGTCCCCCTTGCTGCTGCCATCTATTTAAATTTTTTCACTCATCATTTTTGGATGGATGTGCGTTGGTGGTTGTCTGGACTTGTACTTATTGTTTTTGGGCAATCGGGGGTAATCTATAGGATAAATGGCAGGCGCTATCGGATGCCTCTTGCTCTTTCTTTCGGACTTATCGGTTTCTTTATATGGATTGCCGAAAACATTGCCACCTTTTTTGGTGCTTGGGAATATCCAAACCAGACCGGTGCCTGGCACGTCGTTAATCTTGGGAAGGTGAGCTCCTGGCTCTTATTGGTGATTGTGAGCTTTCTCATTGTTGCGACATTAAAGCAGGTGAAAGAAAAAGGACCAAAAGAATAGAGGGATGGGACTTCCTTTAGAACGATTTAAAATGGAAGGAATCTGAATTATTTTTATCCCAATAGAGAGTGCCGTGAAGTGTTAGGGAACTGATTATCCATGGAAATCCCCTGTCTTTTGATTCACCGTCACATATGGATTTTGGCCGGTGTTGATTTCCTTAACCCAGACTTCCCATTGGCCATTGCCAATATTTTTGTAGCGGCTCGGCGTCACGTGATACCCTTTATACAATTTTTTCTCAAATGTGCCGACCCAAGCCCCTTGAGGTCGGTTGATCACCTGACTTTTCGCGTCATTACTGGGACTTGTGCTATTGTTTGCTGTGCCTTTTCGATTTGACGCTGAATGATGGGTTTGAGTTGTGGCATCTGATTGCGGCTGCTCTTTTGTTGCTGTATCTTTATCCGCTGAATGACTACAAGCAGAGAGGTTAACGAGTAAAATGCTGAATAAAATTGTGCCCATAAAAATTTTTAAATGCTTCATACTTACAACTCCGATCAGTTAAAACGTTCTGTCATCCAAATGGGATTCTAACATCCCCTAAATGCTCTTTTAAAGGAAGACAGTCAGTTAGCATTTACTATATTTGAAAAATCATTCAAGGCATCCTTGCGGGATGTTTAGGCAGGGGCCATGTATTCATTTCTGATGCCTTCATGAGAGCTATTATGCTCAAAAATAATACCCTTTTATCTAGCGTGTATGTAGCGATGGACCTGAGTCCTAATAAGCGCAGTCATGAAAATAATGTAGGTTAAATTAAGGTATGGGGGCTGTCTTTACTCAGGTTTTATTTAATCTTTGAAGTATATTGAATTCACATTTTTTTATGTAAATTTAACGTATGTGTAAAATAGTTCTCGGTGGTATTTCTACAAAATCCTAGCCAAAAAAGAAGAGGCACTCTATCATAAATGTATGCCTACCAGAGCAAATACATCGTAGA
>NZ_BMIR01000019.1 GCF_014642655.1 Pullulanibacillus camelliae | reverse complement strand
CTACGATGTATTTGCTCTGGTAGGCATACATTTATGATAGAGTGCCTCTTCTTTTTTGGCTAGGATTTTGTAGAAATACCACCGAGAACTATTTTACACATACTAAAAAATGACATAGTGACTAGGACCTATTATTTTTTTCCACACTGCAGAGAATGAGGAGGCTGAATATCTGCCTTGAAGGGATCGTTTATTCTTGTCTATACAAAAAACGCGGGTCTTGAAACGAATCAGACACCACGTTTTAGTGACTAAAAGGTAATTTTGCCGTTTTTATAGCATTCTGTTAAATACAATTTCTCCTTATTACTTACAAGCTTTTTACAATAATCCGTTTGCATCTTAATGTGTTTGCCAACTTTAGCTCCTTTATCAAGTAAACCACTCTTATCTCTTGTACTATCAAAACGGTAGTAAATCAACTCGCCATTAAATTGGAACTCAGTTATAACGGGATCATTTGTTGGTGAATAGCGGACAAAGCGGATAAAATCCGCTTGCTTATTTTTTACATGATCAACAAACTGGTCAATCTTTTGTCGCTGTGATCCTGTTATGTTAACGGGTGTAATGTCACCATTTTTGATCGCCTTTTCCATTGGATAATGCTCCGGCACTTGGTCTGTATACTTTTTTCCAAAATGCTCAATTTGTTCCTCAAAGCTTTCGTTTGCCTGACCTAAGCCCATAACACCCGGAACCGTGTCTATCAGAAAAACAATCGCGAAGCTGAGTAACATACTGCGCATTATTTTGATTGTCCGCCCTGAATGTCCCAAAGTACAACCCTACCTCATTTTAAATATAGTGTATTTAGATCGACTTCAGTATGAAGTCCCAAGTTTTTTAGGTATATTATGGATTTTTAAAAATGACTTCATTCGTCCATACAGAAATTTTTTTCCAACATATTCTGTATTATCAACTGATTAGGGGGTGAAAAAACATGAGCTATGGAGTTGACGGAGGATACGGCGGCTTCGGTAACGGCTTTGCCTTAATCGTCGTCTTGTTTATTTTGTTAATTATTGTCGGTGCTGCTTACGTTTGGTAGGTGATCCTTCAATATCCCCTAACTTTTATGTGCTTTCTTAGCCTTTGTGGGTATCCGAGTGGATGCCCGCAGCTTTTTTATTAGGAGCTTTTGAACGCTGAAAGTGGCAGCTGATAAATTTTATTCACTCTTTTTAGCGGTTTTCCCACCACCACACCCGCTAATAACTTTTTTTGCCCTGTATGAGGGTCTGTATAGAGATATAAGGATTCTGGTTCTCTAAAGCCATCTCGCCAGGTTCCATCCCCTTCACGCCCAAAGTCACACTTTAGCACGCCATCCACTTTGCCTGTCCGCATATTAAACCGAATGATCCGCCATGGCACACTGATGCCATCCACATTGGAATCCCCCGTATACCAATAGAGACTTTCCCCATCAATGGTCACCCCTTGCATGGTTTGCGTATATTGTCGTGGAATTTGCAGCCGACCCAAAACATGATTAACCCCTTTTTTAACATCCTCCAGTCTCCTGAGTTCAATCACTTGTCTGCCCTCTGGATCAGTGATTCGAAAAGCAATACGCTGATTTTTCTGATCTGTGATCGGCGTCATATAGTATGGTGTGAAGCTATTATAGGTTGTCGCTTCACTTCCATCGATGATGACCCCCGGCTGATAAGGGACACGCACCAATTTATAATGATGCTGCTCGTCTTGATAACCTGACCAAATATAGACCTTGCCATTTTCATTCTCGATGCCTAACGTTGTACCATGCCCACCATATTTACACGCCATCCAATCCAACATCTCGCCATTTTTATTGAGCCGAACGATACGAAAGCTTTGCACCTCTCCACTGTTTAAATGGTGATCAACTTGCGTGGCAAAGATATCTCCAGTAGCCTCATCTACTACCATGCATTGTAAGAGCGTCTTCCAATAAAGACTCAAGGTTGTAAAATAGGTTGGCTGTTCATTGTCCTTGGCAAAAGAAACGTGCTGTTGTCTGCCGCCTGCAGCATGTGCTATTTCTACTGTTTTAAAAAAACGATAATGATCACTTAAGATATGAGCATCAGTCAGCTCACTTATCATCACAGGTGGTATCAAGGTGAACCCTTCCTTACATAGTGACTTTGAGCATAATATTCTTCACATCCTTTGTCATTATTCTTCAAGATTTTTTCTCTGCATCATGCAAAGCTATGAGAGCTTTAGGAGCTTCTGAAATCTCTTGAGATCCAGTTCCTTTTTGTTATGAAAAGCTCCTATTTCGAGAGCTTTTCACGTTTACATTTTTTTCGGTTGGTCATACTAATGAGCAGCGTCTTACGAAAGGTTGATTCAATGAGTTATTCTGCTGAACTTGAACACTATAAACAGCATTTAATGCAAGCCTTCCATGAAAAATATGACATTTGGTGTGAGCATGTTTTTCTCACTTGGCATTGGTGGATCATTACCCTCGTCTTCATCGTGACGATTTTGCTTTGGATCTTCACCTTTAGGCGTGAAAGCATTCATCGCGCACTTTATGTTGGAGCCTTTGTTGCTGTGACCACCTCATTTTTAGATTCCATAGGAATCTTTTTTCATTTGTGGGAATATCGTTATGACCTAATCCCTTTCGCCAATAACTTCTTACCCTGGAATTTTATTGTCATGCCCTACTTTGTTGTCTTATTCTTAAAAATAATGCCGCACATGAACCGCTTTCTAAAATCATTCTTATATGGCATTTTTTCTTCCTTTATCGCCCTGCCACTATTAAAAGGGTTAGGCTATTATCAGCTCGTCCATTGGCATTATATCTTCTCATTTTGCGTGCAATTTTGTATCTTTTTATTTGCAGCTACTTTATCTAAGGGCACACGCTTTGAAAGGTTTGGGGAAGAAAACTAAAATTGTTTACTCTAAAGGGTTAAACGCTCACAAGTGGTTTTTAACCGAGGGGAAAATCCAGGCATGCTGTGCGGATTCTAAGTCTGTGGGGAGTTGATAAATTTGGCACACACACACCGTTTCACTTGTACTCCTGATGTGCTTTTTGCCTATCGCACACTTAGGGTCTCGCCAAGCCTCTGGTGCGCGCAAGCCAAAGCCCGACCTATACTCTCTTCCTTTAAGAGCGCCAGCAAAATTATACATTCTGATAGTATAAGAAAAACCGGGCGAAAAGCGTGTCAGTCCTTGTCCTTAATATAGAGCATCATCAGATATGGAAGAGGTTTCATTGCCTGTTCAAGTGGATGGGAGCGCAAGGCGCGAGATTCGGAACACTCTAAAATCGTATGTTCCTCGGGCGCCGCTGACTCATGATGCGATATGAGAGCCTGCGGGAAGGGGAAGATCGGTAAAACCTTAGCAGTGCGAAGGCGCGAGGAGGCTTGCCACTCCTCCTCGGAAAGCGAGCGGCCTGGAACGGAATCGCGCATCGTCCTCATGCCCAGAAATTTTATGCTTACTGATCTTTTAAAAAAGGTTTGGAACAGATGTCCAAACCCCACGCATCTTTTAAATGAGCAAATGAAATAGATGCTCATCCTTATTAATTTCTTTATAGCTAAACCCCTTTTTGTTCATACGCTCAATAAGCGGCTCATAATCTTCTGTATGTTTAAGCTCAATGCCAACAAGAACAGGTCCTTTGTCACGATTATTTTTTTTCGTATACTCAAAGCGTGTGATATCATCGGTTTCACCTAAAACCTCACTCATAAACTCTCGCAAGGCTCCTGCACGTTGGGGAAAGTTGACGATGAAATAATGCTTATAGCCTTCATAAATAAGCGAGCGCTCTTTAAATTCCTGCATGCGATCAATGTCATTATTCCCTCCGCTGATGAGACAAACAATCGTTTTTCCTTTAATTTGATCTTTGTAAAAATCCAGCGCTGCTATCGGCATGGCACCAGCAGGCTCTGCAACGATGGCATTTTCATTATACAAGTCTAATAAAGTGGTGCATACTTTTCCTTCTGGAACAACTACGATGTCATCAATGACCGTTTGAGCAATCTCAAAGGTCAAATCACCAACGCGTTGTACACTCGCACCATCGACGAACTTATCAATGTGCTCTAGCCTAACTACTTCTTGTTGCTCCAAGGAAGCTTTCATAGACGCCGCCCCTGCAGGTTCTACCCCAACGACTTTCGTTTCAGGGCTAATCGCCTTTATATAGGTACCTACACCAGAAATAAGGCCACCACCACCAATGGACATGAAAACATGGGAGATAGGTTCTTCCATGCTATCAAGCATCTCAATGCCAATGGTCCCCTGACCAATGATCGTCCGTCGATCATCAAATGGATGAATAAAGGCCATCTGTTGGTCATCGCAATAGGCCTTTGCTTTTTCATAAGCATCGTCAAACGTATCACCAGTAAGAATAATCTCCACAAACGGTTCTCCAAAAAAAGCCACGCGGTTAACTTTTTGTCTAGGCGTTGTACTTGGCATAAAGATCTTGCCTTGCACACCCAAAGCTTTACAAGAATAAGCCACACCTTGAGCATGATTGCCGGCGCTTGCACAAACAACCCCGCGCTCAAGCTCTTCCTGCGATAAGCTTTGCATAAAATGATAAGCGCCTCTAATTTTAAATGAGCGGACCACTTGTAAATCCTCACGCTTTAAATACACGTTACACGCATAGCGTTCTGACAAAATAGCGTCCTTCTGCAACGGTGTCCGAACAACCGTATCCTTTAACACTTGATTAGCGATAATAATATCCTTCACATCAATGGGATTGGTTTTTGTGTCCATTTTACGATTCCTTCCTACTTCCTTTAATCTCACTTCTTTGTCTCTATGTCTTTCTCTATTTATTTAAAAAAAATGACCACCTGACCTTGAAAAGGACATGGTGGAAGCTAATACCATTATCTTAAACGACATCTAAATATTTTGTCAAGTTAGAAAAATGACCTATCTTCCGAAAATTACAGCGTTTTAGTCGTCAATCATCTAGGTAGCAATGATATACATACGCACACTTCAATACTACTTGGAATATAAAGAAAACTGGGTTTGCAGGACTTTGCTGGTACTCCCAATGTGATTTTTTTAATCACACAATAAGGGGGAACTCTATTGGCGCTCCTGATGTTCGTGCTTCCGCGCGCACACTAAAGGTGTCACCAAACCTTAGGGGGCGAAAGTCAAAGCCCGACTTATACTCTCTTCCTTTATGCGCGTCAGCGAAGTTATACATTCTGATAGTATAAAAACAGGCGAAGAATATTTCTCCGCCCATAATCCTATTGATTCGCTGACCACTTTTGCGCCCGCTGTTGGATATCATTTAAAAAGCTCGGAATATTAGGGGCATTGCCATTAGCTGCTTTACTAATAAAGCCATTGATTTCAGGAACAATATCACTGCTGAAATAAGGGTTTGCTTCATCCAATAAGGTATGCTTGGAAACTTCAGCAATTTTGATTTCCTTTTCCAAAAAGGCGTCTTTTCCATCTAGAAAATCTGGATCAGCTAAGGTTGGTGATTTATTCAAATTTTTATGCAAGTAGACCTGCGTATCGTGATTGGTTAAAAATTTCATGACCGCCCATGATGCTTTTTCATCTTTCGCATTCTTCGCCATGACAAAAGAGTCTGTCGATACCCAGCCGCTTCCATTTGGTCCCATATTCATCGTTGGCTGAAACCGATCTAAAAGACTTGAATCCTTTGTCTCTTCATAATTTGACATCAATGTCGCCCCGGAATCATCAAGATAAATCGCAATATCATTATCCTTAGTAGCCCATTTTTCATTCCCCTTACCGTTAACGAATGCTTTGGGTGCATATTTTGATGCGTCTTTAAGCCACTCCATCACTTTGGCCATTTCTGGAGAATTAAGCTGCCACTTTATATTGCCGACATCGCTGAGGGTTCCTTTTCCACCATTGGCACCAAAGGCATAGCTTAGAGCTACTACCGTGGAATCATTTAGACCGTTGCCTTCCCACCATAGTCCGTAGTTTTGTTTTCCAGTCACTGGGTTTTTACCAGTCATCTTTTTAGCCTTTTCCAAAATTTCTTGTGGAGTCGGGTTCTCAGAAAGCGGCGTGACACCCCATTGTTTAAAAAGCTCTTTATCATAGCCTATAGCTCGACGCCCCAAAGAGATAGGAATCCCAAATTGGGTTTTACCGTCAGGGGAACGCGTGCTAACAGCATTCTCCCAAAGACTTTTCATATAAATACTTGGATCAAACTCTTTGTCCTGAGCAATTAATGGATTCAAATCCTTTAAGAGCCCCTCCTGGTACCAGTTAAATTCAAAAGCACCACCCGAATAGAGGACATCAACATCCCCCGATTTCAACATTGCCGTTTGCTTAGCCTTCGCATTTTCCCAAGGAACCTGAGTAAGCTCTAACTTAATGTTCGGATAGCGTGGATAAAATTCTTCCTTCAGATAGTCCTTTAAGCCCTGAATCTTTGCACCTGTCAATGCATCGATCCCATTGTCTAGTTGCCAGCCCGCCAGCGCGACGCGGACAGTTCCCTTCATTTTGGAAACCACCTTGATATGACTGTTCCCTGATGACGTATCAGTTTCAGATGCACAAGCGGTCATCGTAAAAATGAGTATCACCAACAATGGTATTGCTACCCAATGCATCTTTCTCTTCCTCATGCTCATTCCCCTTTTCATTCATAAAGTCCGGGTCTAAGTCACAATGGATAGTCTAGGATTCACCACGCGGCAACCTCACCATCCGCACGTGGCTCCGTTCCTCCCGCCAATACACCGCTGTCGGGATTCCTTAAAATAATCTGTCCACGTCCAAACATTCCAGAGTCTAGTGCACGCTGGACACTATGTCCTTTTCTCTCTAGGGCTTGAGCGATGGCATCTGGAAATCCAGGCTCCACCTCGATCTTTTTTTCTTTTAACCATCGCCATCTTGGCGCGTCCAAAGCGGCTTGCGGATTCAATAGAAAGTCAATCAAGTTCATGATAATTTGAACATGGGCTTGGGGTTGAATCATACCGCACATAACGCCAAATGGCCCAATCGCTTCTGTTCCTTTTGTGATAAATCCAGGAATAATGGTATGATAAGTTTTCTTTCCTGGTTCTAGCGCATTATGATGAGTACGATCTAAAGAAAAACCAGAACCACGATTCTGCATACAGATCCCCGTATCTGGAATAACAATCCCCGAGCCAAAATCACCAGCATGGCTTTGGATTAAAGACACCATATTCCCTTCTTTATCTGCGGTAGCAAGATAAACGGTGTCTCCTTTAAATGGTACGCCTGCTGTTGGGAATAAGGCTGAATCCGTAATCAAGCGCCTGCGTGTCTCAGCGTAGCCTTCTGAAAGGAGGGCCTCAGGAGTTAACGCCATGCTTTTAGGATCCGTAATATATTTCAACCCATCAGCAAATGCTAGCTTTACAGACTCAATCTGCTGGTGATAGGTCTCTACAATGTCCTTCGCTTTAAACTCAAAACCTTTTAGAATATTTAATGCCATTAAGGCGATAATACCTTGCCCATTGGGTGGGATCTCCCAAACATCATAGCCACGATAATTGACATGAATAGGCGCCACCCATTCTGGCTCATAAGCTGCTAGATCTTCTTTTCGTAAATAACCCTTATACGTGCGAAACTGTGCATCGATTTTGTCAGCCAGCTCGCCCTTATAAAAGGCTTCAGCTCGAGTCTCAGCAATTAAACGGAGTGTCCTAGCATGGGCTTGTGAGCGCCACATTTCTCCAATTTTAGGTGCTCTTCCTTTTGGCGCAAATGTTTCTAACCAAGGAGTGAACGGTTCATTGTCTAACGCTTTAATGTTTTTAAAGCCAAGTGCCCAATACTTTCCAATGGTCGGGGAGACGGGAAATCCATTCTCAGCATAATCAATGGCTGGCTGTAAAACTTCTGTCAGTGGGAGCTGACCAAAGCGTTCAGACAGCTGAGCCCATGCCCCCGGCGTGCCTGGCACAGTGACAGGAAGCATGCCATATGTAGGAATCTTCTCATGGCCTGCCGCTTTCACAGCATCAATAGAAATAGCCATTGGGGCAGGACCGCTAGCATTCAAGCCGTGAAGCTGACCCTTATGCCAAACGATGGCAAAGGTATCCCCACCAATGCTGTTAGAATTAGGCTCGAGTACCGTCAAACAAGCTGCTGTCGCAATGGCAGCATCAACAGCATTGCCACCTCGTTTCAATATCTCTAAGCCTGCCTGAGCTGCCAACGGTTGGGCAGTTGCGACCATGCCTTTACGCGCATATGTGGTCATGCGCTGGGATGGATAAGGATTATATAAGGGGTCAAAGCGCAATGAATAATCATCCTCTCTATTCATAAAAATAACAGACAAATTTTTAAGAACGAGTCGGAGGTGCGGTCGACTCACGAATGATTAAATGTGGGTTTAAGCATTCTCTGATGCTCTCCGGTTCTGCAATGGTATGATTAATAAGGGACAACAAATGGAGAACAGCCTTTTCACCGATTTCTTCCTCTGGCTGCTTTACCGTTGTTAGACGCGGATGAATCTCTGCTGCAAAGGATTGATCATCAAAGCCAACAACCGAAATATCTTCTGGAACTCTCCAGCCTCTATCATGTAAAGCATGAATCGCCCCAAGAGCTATGAAATCATCCGCCGCAAAAATTGCCGTTGGCATTTTGCCGTCTTTTAACCATTTCCGAGTCGCTTCAAACCCTCCTCGGATGGAAAAGTGACTCTTTTGTAGTTGCCCTCCCTGCACCCCTGCATCCCTAATTGCCGCCAAATAACCTCTTCTTCTTTCTTTACTGCTTAAGTAAATGTCAGGACCACTGATATGGGCAATGTTTCTATGTCCCAATTGAATAAGATGCTGCGTTGCTTCATAGCCACCCTTAAAATTATTGACAACAATAGAAGGTGCGTTCACATATTCATTCTGGTGATCAAGTAAGATGAAGGGGATGCCTTTTGCTTTAAGCACCTCGCTATCGACAGCTTCATTTACAGGTGTTAACAGGATAACCCCATCGACGCGATCAGACTGAAAGAGAAAACCGCCATTACTATTTAGACTCGATGTTCTGGCAGGAATCACAGATAATGCCATAAAATAGCCGTGTCTTTCTAAGTTCCTGCTGATCGCTTTGACAACACCCTCAAAGAAGGAATCATTCAGGTTACTAATGGTTAAGCCTATAACTCTCGTTTTACCAAGTGCTAGAGTCTGAGCAGCCGCACTCGGAGAATAATTTAATTCCTTGATAGCCTTTAGCACCTTTTCTCGATTTCTTGGGCGAACTGATTTGGATTGATTTAATACTCTTGAGACAGTCACAACGGATACACCCGCTTTTTTAGCAACATCCTCTATACTGCTTTTCACATCTGTCCCCCCTTATGAGCAATTGCACTTCTTGGCTACATCATCTCCTTGTCATTTTTTATCCCAAAATCAATTGACATGACACTAAATAATGGAAAGGTTGAAGCAGCTTGTGGAAAATCATTTGCTGTGAGTGGGTTCAATGCATTGAAGGGTAGTGCAGAAATAAGGAAATATAGTATGAAAATTCTATAAATTAAAGGGCTTTAACTTTACATTACATTATCACTTACTTGACAAAAATACATCCAACCTTATTACTAAATATTTTTAATTTTATTAATATAATTCTCACTTGAAATAATCCTTTCAAAATTCACCAACGACGGGAGTCTAATAGTCACAAGTAACGAATAGTATAGTGAAGACGTGTCCAATGATCGAACACATGCTAAGGAAAGGAAAGGAGCAATTCCCATGGTAGAGCAAAAAGAATCAATGCCTCTTGATGTATGGTCTGATGCTTTTAATCAAAACCCTTATCCAAGCTTTCAACACTTTAGAGAACACAGCCCCGTTCACCACATGACAATGCCTGATGGGCAAACCGCATGGATGATCTTCCGCTATGAGGAAGCCGTTGCAGCCCTGAAAGAAGAACGTTTTGTTAAAGATCCAACAACTTTTTTAAATGAAAAAGAACCGACTGAACAGCAGCCACATGCCCTTCAAACTCAGCTTTTTACGCACCACATGCTTAATTCAGATCCTCCTGAGCATCGCCGCTTACGCCATTTAGTTCAAAGCGCCTTTACCCCACGCATGATTGCCAATTTGCGCCCTAGGATTGAAGCCATTACAAATGATTTACTTGATAACATAGAAGGCCAGAAAACGCTCGATCTCATCGACGCCTTTGCCTTCCCTCTACCTATCACAGTTATTTGTGAAATGCTAGGCGTGCCATTGGAGGATCGTGATAAATTTCGTGAGTGGTCCAATGCCTTAGTCGAAGCCGCCAATAACCCAAAACAAATCCAACAGATCCAACCTCTAATGCTGAGTTTTGCTCAATATATTGATCAGTGGATTACCCATAGACAACACAACCCGCAAGATGACTTAATTAGCCGTTTAATTAGAGCCGAAGAACGCGGCGAACAATTAACCAAACAAGAAATTCGCTCACTGATCTTTTTATTAATCATCGCTGGCCATGAAACAACAGTGAACCTGATTGGCAATGGGCTACTAGCCTTATTAGAGCATCCCGAACAGTTAGATAAGCTAAAAAAAGATCAGACACTGATCCATTCAGCTATCGAAGAGATGCTCCGCTATGACGGGCCAGTTGAGTTTTCAACGGCCCGATGGGCTTCAGAAGATATGATATTTTACGGTCAAGCAATTTCCAAAGGTGAGCTTATCCTGATCGCCCTTGATTCGGCCAATCACGACCCCGAGCCATTTCAGAAACCAGAAGCCTTTGATATTACCCGACAGTATAATCGTCATCTGGCTTTTGGCAAGGGCATCCACTTTTGCTTAGGTGCACCACTTGCTAGACTAGAGGGCGAAGTCGCGCTTCTCGCATTATTAGCACGCTATCCCCACTTACAGCTTGCCGCTGAACCAAGCACATTCGAATGGCGCCCTGGCATTTTAATTCGCGGCCTTAAACACCTGCCAATAAGACTCAACGAATAGAAATAAACATAACCATTGCAGCCCACACGAGCATACATTCGAGTGGGCTGCAATAGTAAAAAACAGCACGTCTATCTCAAACAGGCAATGATTCGCAAAGATCCTCACATCAACAAGCTATGGCACTCCTTTTCCCCTGAGCGGGTCCCGTTAGTTGACATATTTCCCATACTTAGGGACCGCCATCTCGTCAAATGCTCCAACAAGCTGGTGTAAACTTCTTGCCAGCTTGTCTCCAGCCATTGGCAGACCATGACCTGTTATCGCCAGCCTTGGCTGTAATGCTTCTAATGTCATAACCGACCACTTAGCCGCTTCCCAATCCGTTGTGAGGTATCTTGGCGGTCCACTGATTTCCTGCTTTTGGGTCATCACTTTAAACAGATATTCCTGTTTTACGGTCGTGAAGGCATCCCCGGCAAGTAACACTCGATCGCCTTCTCTAAAAAAGGAAACATGCCCTGGTGAATGTCCCGGCGTGTGCACCCACTTAAAATCCGGCAAGTGAGGGACCGACCCATCTGACGGCAGCGGTTTTATATACTCTCCCAAATCAATAGGTGTATGAGGAAAAAACGGTGATAATTTCGCTATCATTCCGCCTTCAACGGTGGCATCTGGCTCCGGATAGCTTCTTTGGCCTGTCAGAAAGGGCATTTCATCTTCATGCGCATAGACCGGAACCTGCCAGCGGTCGACCAAATCAATCACGGCACCAACATGATCAAAGTGACCATGTGTCAAAAGGATCGCCTTCGGGCGACCCCCTATACCAAACCGCTTTTCAACGACCGAGATCATTTTATTTGCCGATAGCGGCATACCAGTATCTACTAACACAAAAGTTTCACTTTCTGGATGGCCAATCAGAAGAATATTGACTATTTGAATCGTATGGAAAAATACATCCGGACATACCTCCATGCCCAGCCCACTGTCAATAGAGGTCATTGGAATATATTTATAATCACTGCCATAATGCCTCTCCCTATCCATTCTCATACCCCCAAATATTCCTATGATTTGGTGTTATTATTCCCATATTCAAACGATTATACTGAGGTTTTGATCCCCTTGCGCAAAATAAGAACACACATTCCTTAATAATGGTATAATAAGAATATATATTCGCATATTATGTTTATGAGGTGATAATGTAATGACTTCTTATGATTTAACAGCGACTGAGGAAGCACTCATAAACAGCTACATTCTCTTACCACTCACCTATCGTGTCTTAGAGCGTGATCTAAGGTTACTAGAAATGAGCAAAGTCAAATTTAAGCATCCCTACTACACACTTATTGAGAAAGCATTAAAGCAGCTTGCAAAGGACTTACACGTAACAAAAGCAGAGGTTTTCAAACAAAAAATAAAGCTTTATAAGAAGGATGATCTCCATTACGACATTTGGATACGGGGCTGGCATCATCAGAAAGGGTATCATCCAAAGCTAGCCGCTCATTGGGTAGAGGCAAAAGTTACAGAGTACTTGAATGCTAAGACGCATTGCCTATGAAATAAACCATTATGGATATGAGGATATGAAAAGCTTTCTGAAAAATCAAGTGGGACAGAACCCTTGAGATACATTTGTAAATAATTGATTGAATTGTTGAGGATATATCTACAGCCTAGACTATTCATAGAAGTTCCCAAAACACAGTAAAAAGGCTTATCTATCAAGTGGTTTATTCTGTATTTCAACGCATCAAATAAATGAAAAAAGAACCCGTTTCTGATAAGGTTAAATCACCACAAAATAACCACCGGAAAGGATTCTTATATTGGCTCCTTTACCGCAAATAACGCTTGATTTCAATCGTCAAATGATGGAGGATTACTTTCCTCCGATACAGGTGAATTCATATTCCGAGAATGCGACGAAAAAGTGGATTTCTCCCAAACTTTGATTCAACACCTCAAACTAAAGGATGAAAGGCATTACTTTGTTCACTCGAATGAAGTCCAACGCCAGTTTACAAAGTCTCGCAAAAGAGCTACACCCTAACTCAATGCCGTCCGATGTATCAAAGACGGAAATGCATTATGAAGAGATGGACTATCAAGCGTGGGCTAAACCGCGAAAGGTGATTGTCCAATCCGTTCGGCCGGCTGGAGAATTGTTTTTCACCCATTCTTTCTTTGTGACAAACCTATGGATGCTTTTTCACCAAAGGCTATCGTCCGCGCTTATCAGAAAAGAGGAACGATGGAAAATTACATCAAGGAAGTAAGAATGGTTTTAACTTTGATAGAATGTGCAGCCATTCCTTCCAAGTTAATGAGGTAAGAATGCTGCTTAAGCCTGCTGGCGTACAACCTAACAAACTAGCTTCGTACACTTTCCAGAGGGACAAAAGAATATGCCAATCCAACCCATACGGACAAGGATCATTAAAGTGGCCAGCAAATGAGTAAAGTCAGGTCAATCATTGTACTTCAAATTATCCTCAAGCTTCGTATATCAAGTGTTCTTTTGGGAAATACTTCAACGCATTCAAGCATTAAAGCTCGAGTGATTGGAGCGTATGGCACGAGACTCCTACGGGAACAGCACGCGTCCGAAGACCCCGCAGGAAGTGTCTTTCTTCCGAGGATCCCGTGGAAAGCGAGTGCCANCCAAGGGAAAAGTATGCCCAAAAACAGGTCATTTTGTGGAGAGTGACCGTTTTAATTCCTCAATCGGAGACAATTCCAACATAATTTCCATAAAAGTGGCATGGGAAATTTAGCTTTGATCCCAGATCTCGTTTTCTCCCGAAGTATGAATAAATCAGGTACAGTAATATTACTGCGATATTTCCCCCTTCTACACCCATTTGAACACTGTCAGGCTGAGGCGCTGAACCCGGCAACATCTTTTTAATAAACAGAGGAAATAAGCCTGTTCACGACGTTTGCTAATATACTCTCGAACAACTAGAAGTTCACCGATACCCATTTACTGACCAAGCTCTTCAACACATTCTCGTAATAAGGCATCTTGAAGGGGCTTTCCATATTCTTGTCCACAGCAAGGGATAGATAAAAATAGCCAGCTTTATCTTGAGTTTTAGTCACATATCTATTTATTTCCTTTTTTGCGATACTCACACTATTTTTAATGATAGCCACTATGTCTTGATGCACTATGCCATTCAAACAGACTCCCATCCTTTATTTTAAGCGAAACAACCCTTTTCCTGTCTCCATATCAATAGGCAGTGAAGAATGTTCATGGGTAATGTACCATGCGTGCTTTTCTTTTCTTAGGCAAAATGTGAAACGATTGGTGATGTGACGTAGCTTTTCCCCTGATGGGTTATACGCTGCATATAAAAGATTGCAATGAGCAAACGCCAGGTTAGGCGCTTCTTCAATCACGACATCTGTAAAGTCTGTTTGAAGGTCAACCCCTTCTTCCTGTAATCCAGCAAACCACTCTTCAACCTTTTCCCGCCATTGGGAAATCCCCCTACACTCCCATTCTCCCCAACAATCATAAATATGAATATGAGAAGAGTAAATCGATAACAATCGTTCAACGTTCTTTTCATAAACAGCAGATTTGTAGATCGTAAAAACCTCTTCAACACTATTAAGATTTGTTGGCATCATCACATTGCTCCTTTAATATAGTAGGATTCAGCTTTTTTTGATCCATCATGGAGTGCTTTAAGACTCATTCTATGTGTTTCGCAGTTTGACTGTAAATTCACTATGTGAGTAATTGGCCTCATCTATTTGTTCGACCGATAGCTCCTTTACTACCGTAGTAAATTCCTCTGTAAACGCTGCAGTATCTGTTATTGCTTTCTCAAACTGTGTCTTGTTAGCCAATCTACCAACAGTTAAATGGGGGAAATAGCTTATTTTTCTATGAAGGTATTTTTCAAGTATCCCTGTATACAGCTTGTCATGGATAGAAAGAAGGAGGTCATTCCCTTTCTTTACATTTAGAAATAAATAATATTTCTCAGAACCTGTAATGCCCTGTAAGGTTATCTGAAAGGGACGCATGCCGGTTAGAACGTCTTGTATATGTGCGGTTAGCACCTCTTGACTTATTGTGCTTTTGAATGGAAAAACAAGTGTGAGATGTGGAGGAATATATCGATAAAGCCTGTCATACTTCTTTCTTAGGAAGTCAATCTTCTCCATGTTATCAAAATGAGGAAATATACAAATCGAGCGTTGAAGCAATGTAAGCACCTCCATCAATTAGTCATCTATTAAAAAGTGCTAATGCCTTTCTAAAACGCAGTAAAAGCGTTCCACACCCGGATACTTTTCTCCTAAGCTTGAGATGATAAATCCACATTGTTCATAGAATTGAACAGCCTCTTTATCAGTTTCCGCAAAAAGGCTTACACATGTGCAGTGATCGAAGACATAGCGTATCATTTGGGAGCCAATCCCCTCTCTTCTATGGCTAGGAGAAACCGCAATATGCTTTATCTCGCAACGCTGTTGACTTAAACCTTCAATCCCGATACATCCTGCGATTTCATCATCACGCCAATAGGCAAACCAGTTTCTTTTCGATGATTTAAGGTATATTTTATATTCTTGAGCAATGTTTTTTTCAGAAGTGGCAAAGGATAAAAGCTGCCATACATTAGGGTGGATGTCGCTTGATGTTTTTTCTTCCATACCCTCCCCCCTTATTGAACGCATTGTTTCCCTACAGTGTTATCAAATTATATTTTTTCTAGAAGTGACTTTAATGGGTTTTCGCATCAACATACTGATGCTTATTCTTTTTATGCAAAGCTGCTCATAGTCACGTCTGGCATCCTCATGATGTCTCAAGTCATCTCTGAATGGCAATTGCTCAAGCAAATAGCGATTGCCACTTTGGCACATATGAATGTGATGGGTCCGTGGCTCACCTTTGCTAAAATAATAGCGTTCAGGAAGGAGGTCTGTTCCTTTATAAGCATAACCAAGCTCTTCTAAAGAAAGAACACAGGCCTCACCAGCGATCTCAAGGATCGGTTTCGTGCTTAATTGTGCAACGGCTATACTCCCGATATGATGAATGGCAACAATGTCCTTGCCAATTTTTGAGATACGCTCTCTTTCAACAATAAATTCCCGCTCCGCTGTCTAAGGGAGCAAAAAACACCTCTCCCTTTGGTAATCCCAGCATACTCTCACCTCATATTTAAAAAGCTATTTTCAACTCCTCCCATTTTTTACGGGCACGAACTTGAATCGCCATTTCAAAAACAAAATTTAATCCATCTTTTAGAAGAACGTTTCAATCACAATATCTTTATCTTCCACAAAAAGAGGATGTTCTCCTCCAAACAACACCATTTTTTTCTCAGATTTTGAAAAAGGAGTAATCCGTTGCTTCGCCCATACATTTTTGCCCCATTTTTATATGCTATTAAATAACCAAATATCCATAACTTAAGGCGGTGGAAAGTCGTGTCATTTAAAAGGAATTTATTTGATCCAGAGGATTCTTGTGATAACCATCAGCACAATTGTTGTAAAAAAGAACCATGCTGCTCCTGTTGTCACAAGCAAGAAAGGTGTCTCCGGGAGCATTGCAAACACGTCGTTGGGGTCGTTACGTCAAGCTCATTGGTAGATCTGGCTGTCACTGGAACGCCTATCCCCTTACCGCTTACTGCGCCTATTCTTGTAACAGAATGTGTAAGGATTTCACCCACAGGCGGACTTATTGTTCAAGAAGCCGGAGATTATTTAATACAATTTACAGCCAGTGTTTTAGTCGTCTCTGCAACTGGTGGCTTATCCGTCTATGCAGATTCACGATTTTTAGGTAATGCCGGACCATTATCAGCACTCGGCTTAGCCAATTTTGCCCAAATTGTCCGCCTTAAAGAAGGCGATTTGATTCAGGTGGTCGCTGAGGGGCCCATTGCTGCTGGTGTGCTAGGTCAAGGAACACTGACCGTCGCAAGACTAGGATAAAAAATAGAAGCCCTTACACCTCCCGCGGGTGACTCCATCAGATGACTTTAGTACTTGTTACAGTCATCTTTTTTTAAATAGGTATTAAAGGGCACAGATGGTTGACTCTTTTTAAATTAAAAAACCAAACAGAAGACCTTGCCTTCTATTTGGCCTTGCCTCCTGCCTGTTTTAAAACGGTGAGAGCTTTATCATCATAATTGGTGAAAAAAGCGTCAGCGCCCCAACGTTCCATGTCTTTCATTGTTTGTTCATCATTTATTGTCCATGCATGAACAAGCAAGCCTTCTTTATGCGCTTTTTTAATAAAGGCTGCCCTTAATGTCTCAACATTGGGACCAACACCTACTGCATAGTGCTTGATCTCACTTAAATTCATTTTGTTCGCATCACCGAGCTGGATCGTTTCTACATTTGGGTACTGCTTATGAACGGTTTTAAGACTGTCGGCATCAAAGGATTCAATAATGACTTGACCCCTTTTACTTCCTTTACCAATTAAGTGATGCTTTTTCAAAGTAATCAATAATTGCTGGTTCATTTCCCGATACTCATAAGGCTTTTTCGTTTCAATATAGTAACGCATATGATGGCCAAAGTGATTGAGAATCTCATCTAAAGTGGGAACCTTTAACCCTATGTATTTTGCTTTCGCGCGATTAGGATAAGCATGATTAAACCATGCCCCGGCATCCAACTGCTTAATTTGCTTCAGAGTTAAAGCTTTCACCTTCCCTGTTCCATTAGTCGTCCGATTCACTGTATCATCATGCATGGCGATCAATTGCCCATCCTTTGTCATTTGCAAATCGATCTCAATATAATCTGCCCCTTGCTTTTTAGCAAGATCGTAAGCGGCCAGAGTATGTTCAGGCGCATAACCTGAAGCGCCACGATGAGCAATAACCAACGGCCTTTTTCCTGGCTTTTTCGCATTGGCTATTGAGACCTGCCCGCAGCTAGTACAAGTTAAGAGAAGTAGACTATTCATTATGAGGATTGCGATGATAGGGAAGTATTTTTTCATGCCCTCACATTCTCCCAACCATGGCGTCTGTTCTCATACTCATCTCTTTGTATCCTTAGTCCAAATATGGGCAATTTCTCCTGAATCCTTTTCTGCATCCCCTTCACCCACCTTTTTAATTCAAGCCTAATGGCTTTTTGTTAAGGCATTTTAAACGTTAATCTAACCTTTGTAAGGATAGCTTAAACATTTGTAAAGAGTGGGAGAGGACCATTCCTTTTATCCGTTTAAGAATGAAATAAATGGTAATGGACATGCTAACATAAAGAATCCCCAGCTTTCACGCGTTAATGTGAAGCATTAAAAATTGACCATAAGCCACACGGAACAGAAATCAAGGCCTAAGCAAATGCTGGTTGCTTTAAATAAATTGCGAGCGAAAGACAAGTAGTCCTTTTTAAGACAAAAAAATGGCTTGTGGCGATCTCCAGACTCCCACACAACACACCCAAACCATTAGTGCTGTCAAGTCCCGATATGGCACCAAGCCTGAACAAAATATATGCCTTTTAAAAAAGGGGTGACCCAATATGGATTTTCCAACCATACAGACAAACTTTTGGGATGCTGTCATTGCAGTTCCATTAGTTATGATCTGCACTGAACTCATAAAAATTTTCCTTAAACCCCCAAAGAAATTCATCCCTTCACTCGCCCTTCTGCTAGGCCTTTTGATCTCGATCTTTATTAGCCACAGACATAGTCTTTTAGCTGGCATTTTTATGGGGTGGTTTTATGGCTATGCCGCCATCGGCTCCTACGCTTCATTAAAAACGACTTATATCACCTTAAAATCCAAATTGTTGGCTAAACGCAGGTTTACAAATTAAATTTGAAATGAACTCTATCTTTTACAACTTACTTCGACCTTGTTCCATCATTTTTACTAAGGATGCATCCTTTTACTTGATCTATAATAAATTTCACGAAATACCACCACATCATTTTTACGCTGTTCTTTTCTCTCGCCTTTTATGACTTTCGGTTCCTCATTGAGAGAAGGGCAATTCTAAAAAAGTACAGAGGTAACGCCTCTTGTTCTAATCTGAGGCTAAGGCAAGATACGCCCCTTCTTCACCACGAATTTCCTGTCCAGTGAGTAGAAGATTACCTCTTTACCTTCTAACATTTTTTCCTAGGTTACGTCCCATTTCATCACTCTCTCACCTCCACTTCCATCACACAAAATAGTCTCAGAAAATGGCCACATCCAACACAAAGTATTTCAACCATCGCTTTGAACGAATTAAAGCCCTCACCTTTTTATATAACTTCTTAAGCTTTTCTGTTTAGCTATTCTTGAATAGAAATATGAATTGTCATTTCAGAAATATTGACATTTTTCGTTACTATTTTATAAATATCTATTTTTTCTATTGTAAAAACATGTTATTATATAAATGTTTCTACAAGAAAATAAGCGATGTGATTCGAGCAAGCTTAACCTAAAAACGAATTGCTTTGAACAGTCTTAGAAAGAAATTTGTCGAAAAATATTTAGATAATGAAAGATACCCAGATTTGCATCATAAATTGGTATCTATCTTTTTTAACCACAACACCCATATAAAGTATTATTTTCAAGTTGTTTACTCAAAAGAGTTTTCATAAATTATTATATTTGGGGGAATTATACATGAATCTTAACCTAACAAATGAGGAACAATTACTCGTTAATAGCGAGGTCCAAAAAAGTGGAAAGAACATGGCAATTGCCTACGTTTTTTGGATATTCCTTGGAGGATTTGGAGCACATCGCTTTTACCTAAGAAAAAAAGGGTCTGCAATTGCTCAACTTATTCTTACGCTTACTTTATTTGGCGCCATCATTTCTGGAGTATGGCTTATTGTTGACCTATTTTTAATCCCAGGAATCACAAGGGAAATAAATAATAACATTGAAAATAGAGCAGCGGAACAGATCCTAAACAAAAGAAATATAATATAACACCAATAAAAGCCACTTCATCGTGGCTTTTATTTAATGCTCAAAAAGAATGTATATTCTCGTATAAAAGATAACAGCTATCCACCTACAAATTGGAAAATGGATCGTTATATTCCTTATTTTCTTGCTAAAATGCTTCATACTAGATGACAGGCAATAAAAGGCTTGCTCTGCACTTCTCGATATTCAGGGATTTTCTGCGCACATATATCTTCATCTATGATTAAAAATTCAAAATAGAAACACCTTTCCCACAAGAAACTATGTTAATCATTTTTATTATAATACCTGTAAAGAAAAGTGGACTATCTGAGACAACATTCATTCGGTTAACCCTATATAATCATTTAGTATTCACAATTAGCTTGCAACCATTTCGTTAATTACAAATCCATTAGAAATTTTCATGACTTTAAGTTTACATATCCATTTATAATAAAGTCGTAACATGCCTACACATTAGGACCAGTATCATAAAATAAAAAAATTCTACTAACTATAATTCCCCATTCATAAAAATTCCTCTCAATACTGAAAAGACACCAAGCCCATGCTAGGATAAAGTTGTAAAGGATGATACCATAATTTTTTCCGATAGCTAAAAGCAATCCTGTACATAAAAGGATAGAAATAATTGCATTCTATACTCTAAGAGGTGAAGCAAAGAGTGAAAGCTACGAAAGAAAAAACAATTGAAAAATCAGCTATACTGATTACAATTTTATTATTGATTTTATTTGTACCTAGAAAAGGCCTCCGAGAAGCTCATTTGGCTTTTTTATTTAAGCAAGTCATAACTTGGATTTTCGGCTTACTCGTCGTTGAAAAAGATTTAATCTCCTATCCCTCTCGTTTGTTTTTCAAAAAATCTAATCGGTCCAGTTTTACATTCGAGTATTTTGTTTATCCCGCACTGTGCTCTTTATTTAATGTCCATTACCCCGAAAAGAGAGCGCTCCTTATCAAGGCATTGCATTATATATTCTATACTTCCATCATTACTGTCTTTGAAATCTTTGCTGTAAAATACACTAAATTAATTCAATACAAAAAGTGGTCATGGTATTGGAGCTTCATCACGATTTGGCTGACATACTACTTATCCAGGGTTTATCACAGATGGTTTTTCAGCGCCAATGATAAAGAAAATCAAACATCATAACCCCGAACACACTTACTAGGAAGGCTTCCTGATCTTATCCACCAACCGGCAAGTTATCTTATAACTATTGCTGTCAGCTTTCGTTCAACAATCACCTGCACCCCCATTTCTATAAAAATATCCTATTTATTCTTGGTGCTTATCATTTTACTGAAAAAACGGGTTATTAGACACTCTTGATGAATTAAGGTACAAAGCTGAAGGAGCGGCTGATTGCAAATTAAAGGAAACCTGCTATCTCCAACTATTGCACAGGTATTAATAAGCAGGCCCAGTGTGAGAATTCTTCTCTTAAAAATTTCCTTGAATCCCCCTTCTTTATTATCTCTTCTACTTGTTTAACACCTGAAAGCAGGCTGATCTCCTTGACATTATACCGACCGGTATGTTTATATATTCATTGAATATACCGATCGGTTTATTTTTAAGGAGGAATAAGATGCTTTCAACCAAACCGTTAAACATTATAGCTGCAGTTGGATTTGTTATAATGTGGAGTTCAGGTTTCATCGGAGCACGACTTGGTGCAGCTGAAGCCAACTCCATGACTATTTTAATGTGGAGATTTATAGTAGCCGTAATCATTTTAGGTGGCTGGTGGATTTGGCATAAGAGAAGGAGATTATCTATGAAGGCCATCCTGTCACAAGTGTTAATTGGCCTATTTGCTCAAGGCGGGTATCTCTATTGTGTCTTTTTATCAGTTGAACATGGCGTTTCAGCGGGAACGTCCAATTTAATCACAACGCTTCAACCCATTGTGACAGCAGTTTTGGCTGGCCCTATTCTTAAAGAATCCACATCTATTAAGCAATGGATTGGCCTATTGTTAGGAATCATAGGTGTATTATTCGTGGTTTATGAAGGTTTAGGAGCTGGAGCACCAGTGCCACTATGGGCTTATGCTTTATCATTTATAGCAATGATCAGTTTAGTGGGGGCAACATTATATGAAAAAGGTCTAAAACGTTCGAGTGACCTAGGCGATGCATTACCTATACAAACAGCAGTAAGCGCCCTTCTTTTTACAATGATTGGAGTCATGACCAACAATGCCGTTCCTCCTGCTACAACAGGATTTTGGTTGACTATTGTATGGTTGGCTAGCCTTTCGACTATAGGGGGATACGGTTTTTATTGGCTGAATTTAAAATTAGGCAGTATCACGAGGGTGAGTAGTCTCTTATATTTAACCCCACCGGTCACCATGTTTTGGGCCTTTCTTATGTTTGGAGATAGGATAGGTTTTCTAACTATTGGTGGAATGATAATATGTTTATTAGGTGTGTGGATCATCAGAAAGGGCACACCTGCAGAAGCTACAGAGAAAATAAAGAACGTTAGATAAAAGGGTGTGAAAGAGATGGATAAAAACACCAAGAGGACTCCTGCTGCGCTGAAAATCCTAGACGCAGCGTCACAATTGTTTTATTGGAAAGGTATTCATTCCATTGGAGTCGAAACCATTGCTAGCGAGGCTGGAGTAACCAAGAAAACATTATATGATCGTTTCGGTTCTAAGGATCAATTAATCGTCGCCTACCTAGAAGAACGCGATCGTCAATGGAAAAAACATCTAGACAATTATTTGGATCGTATTCCAGATGACAAGCCCTTGCAAAAGATTTTAAGTATATTTGATGCACTAGAGAAATGGTTAGAGACAAATAGTCAAAGGGGCTGTGCCTTTGTAAATGCCTTAGCTGAGCTCCCTGAAGCATCTCATCCTGGAAGAAAGGTTATTTTTGAAGAAAAAAGATGGCTTAAACAGCTATTCGCTACATTTTTGAGGCATTTAGAATTCGATCAGGCTGATGAAATAGCAGAAAAGCTTTTAATGCTTCATGAAGGGATAACCGTCACTTATTCGATGAATCTATCTACTAATGGCATAGCTTCAGCAAAGGAAACTGTTCAATTAATTCTTAATGCTAATCAATAGAAGTCAGCCGGGTCAAAGGGAAACCGGCTGAGCCGTTTTCCCTTGATCCCAAGCTCAAGCTTTCCACAACCATAGCCTCAGCCCTATTGGAGAAAGGGACCACTGATTTTAACGCTATACAATTTCATTCTCAAAAATCGCTTTTCACAGCCATTCCACTTAGATACATCGACTAGTAGCCATGCCACTTTCGTAGATCCTTTGTTTCCGAACCCCAACGTGCATAAATAGAGCACAAAAATAAAACGTGGTTCCTCGGACTGCTCGCGAGAAACCACGTTGCTAATAGGTTTATGTATGGTGACCCGTGTAGGGCTCGAACCTACGACCTCCACCCTGTCAAGGTGGCGCTCTCCCAGCTGAGCTAACGGATCATTTTTTTGAAGGACAAATATTAATATACAGGAAGATGAAACAGGCGTCAATAGCAGGATTAAAAATTTTTTGATTGATAATCTAAAGGAATGCTTGAAGCTTTCTCCCTACATAAAATTCTGAAACCTTGATGAGAATTGCTCGTATTAAATATAGGGAATCATAAAGGAGGATTATCATGAATTGTCCTGTTTGTGATGATGTTCGCATGAAGGAAGTTGAGAAGGAAGGCATCTTGGTTGATATTTGCCCAAGCTGTAAAGGGGTATGGCTGGACCGCGGTGAGCTCGATAAGCTCCTTACCGAGGCTCAGGAGCTACGTCAGCCGTTTAACAAATGGTATAACGAAGCTTATCAGCACAAGCATCAGGAACCGACCAAGTACAAAGAGGCTCACGCTCACAAATACCATGGGGATTATAAACGCAAAAAACCCAAATCCTTCCTTGATCGCATGGGTGACATCTTTGATTGATAACGATACAACAGTATATCTTATTTAAACACAGGCTCCCCTTTCATGGGAGCTTTTTGATTGTTCCTTGAGAACATCATTGCTTGCGAGGTCATGTCAAAGTGAACAATGTCCTGTCTCGCTTCTTCCCAGATTAAAACAAACTGGTCAAAGCGCTTGTCCCACTATCGAGAACGAAAAAAGAGTGCCCTTACGTTGTGAAAAACATGAAGTTCACTTATAGCCCCACTTCTTCACAAGCAGATGGCAGAAACGAACGGGACAATGCGTTAAGCGAGATCACACACATTCATCCAAGAACACTGGTAAAATATTCACATCGTGGGGTAACGTGACCCCCATACAGCTAGTGCATCGGGAAAAGCTCTCAGGAATTGCTTGTAGGTTCTGAGCTTTAAAAACGAGGGGGCCTACAAAGGTTTTCCCTTTGAAAGCACCCTCTTATCCCACTCGCTTAAGTTGGATAATTAAAAGAACCAGCCAGGCCCTTTGGGTCCATGACAGAAATCGCATTGACCTGGACCGGGATAACCTGGGTCTACGACTACGTTGCGTTGCACAACTTGTGGAATATGTCGAGGTACATTAACAATGTTTTGGCGGTTTACAATTTCAACGGGATGAATGACTGGAACTACACGAGGTGTATAAAAATCTCTAACGATTTGCTGTGGGTCGCAAAATATTGGTTGTTGTTGATGCCCCATTTGAAAATCACCTCCGTTATATATAATGAATTTCATGCCAATTTGCACACTGACAATCTCCTAAATAGCCGATAAATGTGCATTATCCCATATGTTTTAAATATCGAACATTCCCATAGATAAGACTTCAAAACTTATAAAACATACATGATTACATGCGAATAGGAAATACTTTTAGTGAAGCATAATGAGCAAGCGGTAAGGAGATGTATTGTTTTGAAGTTTGGAATAGGCTCTAAAATCTCATCATTATTCTGGATTGCGATATCTGGCTTAACGCTCACAACCATTTACTCAGCTTTCCTCATGCAGCAAGGCATTAAGACAAAAAGAATGATTGAGTATATCTATAAACAAAATAAAAAACAAAATATGCCCTGAATTACGAAACATCTAAACAACTAAAATGACCCTCTGCAATTTTCAGAGGGTCTCTCCTGCCTTTATCCAGCCGCAACCACTTATTTGTTAGAGCTTCTAGAGTAAAAACTTCCAGACATCGGACTGTGTATAACTTGAGTGCATTTGAGAAAGGCATTAACAAATGGATGTATAACTTATGCCCTCCCTTCTAGGAAGCCATAGGGCCATTCATTAACTAATCCCCTTCTCATGTTGGTCTGTCACAAGGAGCTGCTGACGTTCTTGCTCCTCTTCTTCATCGCGGATGTGGTGAGCCAAGCGACTGGACGCATTGGCGGCGATACTGGCCACAAGATCATCTAAAAAGGTATGAACACCACTGCCAGCCTTTGAATCCAGCTGTTTAATAATTCCTGTTTTTGCTTTATCTAAATGCCCGTAAGTCGTCACGGCGATGCTCCCATAACCAAAGACAGCACCGATCGCAATGGTTTCATCCACGCCAAATAAGCCTTCATCCGCCTCCACAATCGATTGCAATGGTTCAGATAGCAGTCCTTTTTCAGCCAGCTTATCCAGTTCAATCCCTACAAGGAGGGCGTGCTGCATTTCTCTTTTTTCTAAAACAGCTTCCACGCTTTCCAGACATTTTTCAAGCTTCAAATCAGGCTCATAAGGGGATTGCATCTCATAAACAATTTCTGCGATATCCTTCAATTCTACTCCGCGTTCTTTTAATAGATTTCGAGCAGCCTTATATACGTCACGGCTATGCACACGTTGTTTCATTCGTGATTTCCCCTTTCCATACAAAACTTAAACTTCAATAACAAAAAACGTGTTTACTCTGTATTATACGTAAAACTTTTCTATTAAGAATGCATTTGGACAACTTTTTCTTGATTTTAATTTCAAGAGAATGTATCACTTTTTTTACTTTTTACAATAATCTAGTTTTTATCGACATTCTACTATTCCAATATGCTTTTCCTCGTCTATCTATGGTACAATGGAAATGAAATAATTGTAAAGTGGAGGGACAGCATGGCGTCATCACAACGCATTGTCGAAGATTTTATTCTCTCTAGTCGCTTTTTAAAAGCAGAGATTAAAGCAATCATTTATTTGCCTCCTAACTATTCGCCCTTATATACGTATCCATTAGTCATCGCTCAGGATGGACGGGATTATTTCAATCTGGGGCGAATGGCTGGACTGACTGACCAGCTTATTGAACAAAAGCAAATCATGCCTCCTGTCATCTGCGCGATTCCTTATGAAAATGTGAAACAGCGTTGGCACCGATATCATCCTGAAGGGAACGAGCAAGAGGCCTACATCAAATGTCTTGTTTTTGAATTGTTGCCAAAGTTAAAATCTACTTATGCCTTGGACGATCTTGCCCATTCACGTACTTTAATGGGAGATTCGCTAGGAGGCACTGTCTCACTGGTCACAGCGCTTCGCTTTCCTCATACCTTTGGCCAAGTCATCATGCAGTCTCCTTATGTGAATGAACGAATCATTCAACAGGCCTCCGCCTATCCTAATGCGGAAAAACTGGCGATATATCACACAATTGGTCTTCAGGAAACAGAGGTTAAAACAACCTGGGAGCAATATGAAGACTTTTTGACACCCAACCGTGCCTTGCATCGCGTCCTCAGCTCACAAGGCTTAGCAAAATATCAGTACGAAGAGCTTGAGGGGAACCATACATGGAAAACATGGCAGCAGGATTTAGGCCATGCTTTAACGACCATGCTCAATCCATAATAGAGGCGCTTTTGATTAGATTTCAACATCGCTATCAAGATCAGTGATGCTTTTATCCACCTGTTTGTCCTAAATATATTCAAAGCTTGTATTGACTGCTATAATATTCTTATAATTCATGGAGGAGGAAATGCAAATGAAATATGGAATTGCAATGTTTCCATCCAAACGTCTACAAGACGAGGTCAATTCATACAGAAAGCGTTATGACCCACATTACGCTTATATTCCCCCACATATCACGTTAAAAGAACCCTTTGAATTAGAAGAGGCACAGATAGATGCCACCATCGAAAAAATTCAATCCATTGCTTCACAAGTTGAACCTGTGAAGATTGTGATTGATAAAGTCAGCTCTTTTCATCCTGTGAATAATGTCATCTATCTGAAGGTCCAGGAAAACCCGAATTTAACGAAGCTTCATGATCTCTTGCATGGCAAAGACTTTAAGAATAGGGATCACACCTATAATTTTGTCCCGCACATTACCATTGCCCAAGGACTTGCTGATCTCGAGCATTCAGATATCCTTGACCTCATGAAAATGATCGACTTTCACTATGAGGAAACCATTGATCGCTTTCAGCTGCTTTATCAATTAGACAACCAAGTCTGGGCGGTACATGAGACTTTTCACTTAAATAAAGGATGAAACCCATGAAGATTATCGTTGTTGAAAATGAACACCAATATGAAGATGCTCTCAAGGTCCGCAAACAGGTCTTTATTGATGAACAACAGGTCCCGATGGAGCTGGAAGTGGACGCCTTCGAAAATGAAGCCACCCATCTTGTCGCATACAATGGAAATTCCCCAATCGGTGCTGGACGGTTTCGCATCAAAAGCAATGCGGCCAAGGTGGAGCGCATCTGTGTCCTTAAGGACTTTCGCAGGCAAAATATTGGTTTACACATCATGCAAAAAATCGAAGAGCTGGCTACAGAACTTCGCCTGAGCGAGTTGATTTTACATGCACAGACCCATGCCCAGCACTTTTATGAAAAGCTGGGCTATCAAGTAACATCAGATGTCTTTTATGATGCCAACATGCCTCACGTCGAAATGAAAAAGGTGATTTCCAAAGCCTCTTAAGAGCAACCCGATTTATTGACGGGTTGCTTTTCCTTTATACTATCAGAATGTCTAACTTTGCTGACGCTCATAAAGGAAGAGAGTATAAGGCGGGCTTTGGCTTTCGCCTTCTAAGGCTTGCGGGCAGCCTAAGTGTGTGATTGGCAAAAATCACATCAGGAGTACCAGCGAAATGGTGCCAGCCAAGTTTTCTAAGAATAAGAACGGTGTCCCCTTGGGTAGACTAATGATGGGAGGCACTGGACTATGCATACATATTTCGAAACAACCATCGAGCTTTTGCTAGGTTTTTTTGCGCTGCTCATCCTCATGAAAATCATGGGGCGCTCTTCAATTGCTGAAGCCACACCCTTTGATTTTGTTGCCACCTTAGTGCTCGGTGAATTTGTGGGCAATGCCTTATTTTCTAATGATGTAGATCCATGGAAAATGCTTTATAGCATCGCCTGCTGGGGACTATTGATTTTGATCATTGATTTCATCACGTTAAAGATCAATCGCACCCGCTCTATTTTTGAAAGCAATCCCTCTATTGTCATTAATAATGGTGTTATTGATCGGGCAGTGATGAAAAAAAATAAACTGGATATGAATCGGCTCCAATCTATGCTCCGCGAAAAAGACATTTTCTCTTTGCGAGAAGTAGAGCATGCTATTATCGAACCCAATGGTCAAATTTCAGTGATCAAAAAACCCATTTATGATTCTGCAAATAAAGGGGATCTCAATCTACCGATCCAATCGGTCAGCTTACCCGTGACACTTATAAGCGACGGTGTCCTCATTAAACAAAACTTCTCTCTCATTGGCAAGGAGCCCCAATGGTTAGAAAGTGAACTAGAAAAGCGCAGCATCCCCAGCATTCGCGATGTCATGTTCGCTGAATGGCGTCAAGAGGATGGTCTTTTTATTCAAACCATTTATAACCCTGAATCTGCATCCAATTGAACCACTCAATTCCCATCTTGCATTCTCATATAACCAAAAAGAGCAACCCCGGTGGTTGCTCTTTTCTTATATCCAACCAAAAGGAGGACCTTGTGGTGGACCTTGTTGACCTTCCGGCTGGGGTTGGTTTTGTCCCTCTGCTTCGGCTTCAGTATTCGCACCTTCGTTAGTTGGTTGTTCTGTTTGTTCTTCTTCTCCACTACCTTCTTCAGCTTGCGCAGCGGGTTGTGCTTGTGGTTGCGGCTGTGCTTGTCGAATTGGAAATCCCCAGAAATCACGTGGGATCTGTTGGAAACCACCTTGACCTTGGTCTTGTGTGGACTGGCCTTCTGGCGTATTTTGATGAAGGACGATTTCATTGGCATGAATGTGTAATGTATCGACATGCAATTTTTTCGCCGGTTTCTTTTTTTCCTCAGACACGTTTATCCCTCCTGAATTGGTTTCATGACACTATATGCGTCCATGACACAATTGGTATAGTTATTTGCCCAAACCTCCCCTGAGACACACGTGTATTTGTCATTATCCTTTTTTAAAAGTTAATGAGAATTTGGTTGACTGCTTTAGAGCGGTAATTTTCCTCAGGAAAATAGACAAAAACCTCGACACCTATTTGCTGATAATATTTTGTCTCAATTGGAATTTGCAAATCACTAATGATAAGATTATTTCCTGCATTAAGCTTAATGGCTTGTGTGGGATAGATCCAAATTTCACCACGCTCTTTCGCTTCTTCAGCCCATTCTGTATCTAAAAAAGCCCATTGCCATTTTTCTTGATCGATTGACTCACTTTCTGGACTTTCCCACGACATGATTTTGCCTTTAATAGTTGCCGCATCCCCCGGAGTAAAGCGAAAACAAATATACGGCACACCTAAACCCTTTTGACCGACATTTTCAATAATGAGTTCCCCGCGAATCATGCAGCGCTTTTCATGAACGATGAGCGCATAATCCATGAATGATAAAACACGTTGGGCTTCATGTTCGGTTTGTGAATCCGCTTCTAGCACCGGCTCTTCGTTGAGGCGGGTCTCTCCTTGACTTTTTAAACGCTTATCCATCACGCTTAATCGGCGCTTGTAAATATCAATTTCTTTTTCCTTTTCATTCAAATCATTTTGAACCTCGGCCAGCAGCTTTTCATAGCTTTGAATTTTTTGATTATAATCGCTTAATTCGTATTCGTAGGACCGCTTATGCTGCTTATTTAAGCGATCGATTTCACTTTGTAATTCCTGTTCAAGCTGTTGATGGGCTTGGATATCCTTCTCATACCGCTGTTCAAGATCATCATATTTCTGCTTCAGCTGATTGATGGCCTCTTCACGTTCATCCTGTTGCTCCTGTTGTTCTGTAAAAACTGCGATTTGCTGTTCCAAGCTGGTTACATGATCTTTTGTAAAAATAAGTTCCTTTTCTAACTCTAATGCCTTATTTTTATAATATTTCTCACGATCTATGATTCTGGCGACGCTCAGTCCCTGTTTGCGCTCCTCCAAGCTCTCGCCTCCCTGACTAATTTCTCATATCTCTCCTTATCCTATGAGGTTCTGGGCAAAATGTTGACAGCAGACCTTGTACGTTTTAAATGGAGGGAGACACTTTAAGGTGAGAAGGAAAAAGAGCAGGAAGACCCTACTCTTTTTGTCTTAAACTTTATACTTTAGATCATCGAAATTGACGCAATCCTCGATCTCAAGAGAGCCTTCAAGGACATGAACAATACCTGAATCAAAGACAACACGAGGATGACGATGGAACCGGTCATTAATGAGAATCAACTGGAATTGATCACCTTTGTCACCGGCTACAAGGGCAAGATTAAAGTCTAAGCGATGGCCGTCTGTGGTATGACCTTCACCACTGACAATAAGTTTTGTGCAGTCTTTTAATTCCTTGCATTCAAGCGTTTCTGGATCGAAGCTATCAGCAACAAAAGTGAAGTTCTTCAAGCCATCTTCGCTATCACGATCATCGAAGGTGAATTCAAAGACGCTATCCACTAAGCTGCAATTGGGGCAAATATCAACCAAAACACTTGCAACGCCCTCTTCTGTTGCTTCATCGCCAGTTCTTCCGGTTGCCTCCCCTGATGCTTGGCATTCGCAGCTTTTAGCTGGGAAAATGCTTGGGCATTGTTCTGGGAATTCTACTGGAGGACATGGTGTGACAACACTTTCTGGAGCTGTAAGGTTGTTATCACGTGGTGAGCAGAACTTCGCTAGAACCTCTAGCTTCACTTCGGCTTCAACTTGAACATCGACACAGAAGGTGACTTCAAGTCGGAAGCCTTCAGGAACAGGATTGTTTAAAAGAATTGTTCCTGACGAGATGCGGCTGAATATTTTTGAGATTCTGCAAAGGAGATCTGTGCCATCAGGAAAACAAAGAACGAAGGATTCCATTGCTGCTGCATCAACAATAAATTCTGTGACACATTCGCCATGGCGGTCTACCACTTCAATTTTGATATCTGTATTGAATAAAAGATCGACGAGTTGTGCATCAACAAATTCACCACCAACAGGCACTGTTACATCGCGTTTTTCCCCGACTTGTTCACAGAAGAATCCCTTATTTTCATAAAGCTTTGGATTGCTTTGATTTAATGGAAACAATGGTGGTGTTTTTGGTGTACGACTGATGATTCTGAGTGGGCGACGATTAGGATCATCCATAGCGCTTTCGATGGCCTCTAACTGCTCCCGACTAAAGGGAACGGTCTTAGTAACTGTTAATGTATCCGTTACCCAGTCATAGACCTTTGGAACCCGAATACATTCATCTTGTAAACTATTGCTTGCAGTCTGGATATTCCTCGGTTTATGCATGTTACCCATATATACCTTCCTTTCCACTCAACAACTATCATTGTTGATTGTTTCATTACATACTATGGGTATTAATAAGAGAATGGTACACATCTCCCCGCCCATTTTCTAAGGAAGGAAGGCTTTACGATGCCCTTTACCTCGATTAATGAACAATTAGAAAGGCTCTCAAAGCATGACTTTCATAAGCTGCTTGGCTGTTTGCCCTTTTGGGGCCTAGTCTCAACGGCAAACGGGATTACAGAACGGTACAGCGGACAGCGTGTGTCCTGCTTCGGGTTAAATGATGAAGAAATGGACATTCTGCAGCAGCGCTTGCAGCATACAGGGTTGACCGTTAACTCCGCTCCCAATCAGTCTGCTCATCATTTTATGATTTGCTTTGAATCACGGCTCTCACACCCTATCACAATCCACAAAGAGAAGATGAACTATCAGCTCAAACCCTTGCTGACTATTCAACCCATTGAAATTTCTCAGCTTATCTATAAAAATGTTTGGCTACTGCCTCAAAAATCCCCTATTAGGCTGACTATAGACGCTGACTATCGAGACTATGCGCCTGAATGGATAAGCTATCTCATCCTTCATTACTTTCTTAATCATGAAGGGACCCTAACCCCACCTCATCTTTCCTATGCGGATTTCCAATTTTTTGTTCATCGCATCCTTTATCCCATTAATCCCCTTTTTGCCCAAAGTTACTTGGAAACTGCTCCCACATTAGAACAATGGCCGAAACTGCCCTTAAAAAAACTTGCTGATAAACGAGCGGATGATGATTTACAAAAAGGCAAAGAAAATCCTGTCAGCTCAAATGCATCCACTGAGACACCTTTTCTTGGACATCACGTTGACCAGCACACAACGATTAATCCCTTTAAAAAGGCTGCTTCAAACCCATCGCGTTCTACCATCAACCCATTTAAAAAAGAACACTAACCTCGCCTTACTCCTCAGCTATACACATAAGATTATAAGCAAGCACTATGCGCCCAAACATTTGGCTCGTCTCACACCTTTAAGCCCTCAGCAGAATATAATAAGAGAGCTAAAAAGGAAAGAGGTGGTAAACGTGAGAAAATCCGAAGTCCATGAACTCTATAGAACCGTTAAACGGCGAAAATTTAATGCTCAAAAGCAATCAGCATCCCTTTTCGAACCCACTCGTCCGCAAACAGGTGGCTGTCAAACCTGCGGAAAGGTCACATGGAAACCTTATAAACAAGACTGACCCATATTTTAGAAAACCTAGCTTATACTTCACCGCTTTGCTAAAACACAGCCTGCTGTTCGTACTTTAGCACACACACACTAAGGGGACCACAGTCTTAGGTAGTGAAAACTAAAGCCAGAACTTAAGCTTTATAAAAGGACACAATAATAAGACACCCCTCGTCTGAAAGCGAGGGGTGTCTTTGCTCATGGGTGATCTAAACCTTTATTTAGATTCCAATGGTATGGTAGCCGCTGTCGACATGTAATACTTCTCCAGTAACAGCCGTTGACAGATCACTGAATAAGAAGAGTGCAGAACCGGCAACATCCTCTTTCGTAATCGACCGACGAAGGGGTGCACGTTCCTCAATAACTTTAGCCACCGTATTAAAGTCGGAAACCCCTTTAGCCGAAAGCGTGCGAATGGGACCTGCGGAAATGGCATTCACCCGAATACCGTCTTGTCCTAGGTCGTTAGCTAAATACATGACGCTAGCTTCTAATGACGCTTTAGCAACGCCCATAACGTTATAATTTTTTACGACACGTTCTCCACCTAAATAACTGATGGTGATAATGCTACCTCCTTCGGTCATCAGTGGACGCGCTGCTCGAGCGATTGCAGTGAGTGAATAGGAACTAATATTTTGGGCAAGTAAGAAGCCTTCACGGCTAGTGTTCACGAACTCACCTTCAAGCTCCTCTTTATTGGCGAAAGCGACGGAATGTGCCACGCCATGTAAGACGCCTAGCTTTTCCTTAATGGTTGCAAAGGTTTCATCAATCGCTGCATCATCTGTTACATCGCATTGGAGTACAAGATGGCGACTTGCATCGTCTAAGCCTTCAAGCAGCTTATCGATATTCTTCTTCGATCGTTCTTTACCATATGTAAAAATAATACGAGCCCCTGCGCTATGTAAAGCCTCCGCAATGCCCCAGGCAATACTGCGTTTATTGGCCACACCCATGACCACAAAATGCTTATTTTCCAAAGATAAATTCATTTGATTTCCTCCTTTATTGCGAGCGGACAAACAATCCTATCCTATATTGTACCATGAATGCTATCCAAATTTGAATCACCATTAAGAAAAACCGGGCGAAAAGCATGCCCGGTCCTTGCTCGGTATAGAGCATCATCCAATATGAAATAGGCTTCATTGCCTGGTCAAGTGGATGGGAGCGCAAGGCGCGAGGAGGCTTACCACTCCCCCGCGGAAAGCGAGCGGCCTGGAGAGGAAATCCGCAAGTCCTCATGACCAGAAATTTTGTACTTTCTTTTCTTTTTAGAAAAACTTGTTCAGCATGCTTGGCTAATCCTTCTAATATAGAGGGTGAGACAAAACAAAAAGAGAATACCCTCATACCGAACGATAAGATTTTAAAAGTGCCAGGGAAACCGGAAGCGTGGCGTAGTCAAAATACGGAGACGCCTACGGGAACGAACGGGGCCAGCGTTACTTCACGAATAAACGACGAGTTGTTCCGAGGAAGCTGGCGACGAAGACTCATTTATTTATCCAATGTATTCCTAGAAACTAAAGGACTGCGAGAGGCGATCCCACAGTCCCAGCGTTCTATTCTTCAAGCAATTCTCGCAAGTTGCTAATGTGTTCTCCGCTTCCAGTGACAATCAAGCGATCTCCAAGCCGCAAATCCGTATCCCCGTGCGGGATGATGGATTCACTGTTACGAAAGATTCGTATGATAATGGCATCTCCCTGAAAAGGGAAATTTCGAAGCTTACAAAACTGATACGTTGGATTATTCATCATTATCTCATGTAAGACAGATTTATCTTTAGTTAAAATATCGACAAGACCTGGTGTTTCAATCAAGGCTTTAAGAATCGTTTTAGTCGAAAGCATACCAGAATAGATTTCAATCCCTAAGTCTCTTAACTCATCAACTAGAGCAGGTGTCTCAATGCGAGCGATCACACGCTCAACACCTTCGTCCATTGCCTCTTTAGCTAATTGAGCATTGAGCTCGTCTTGTTTTGTTGCTAAGACAAGGATATCCGCCTCGAATGCTCCGAGCTCATGAAGGGTCTCAACACGACAATCTGGTAAATCTTGAACTTTAAAAGCGGAAGTGTTTGTCGGTTCGAGACGATCCCACTTTTCTTGTTTCCGATGATAGACAATGGTTTCAAAGGTATTCTTCTCAAGCTCCCAAGAAATCGGCAATGTAATTTGGTTAGCACCAATGAAAACGACTTTTTTCTTTTTATTGACATGCTCCTGTGGAAACATTTTTTTAAAAGCAATGGGACCAATTATTGAACTGATCACACCGACAAGGATAATCGCTGAGGCCATTTTACTTCCAATAATATCTAAGCGCTCACCGACACGCGCAGCGGCTATTAGGAGTGTAAGCTTGGCAGAAATCAACAGACCAATACTAAATACGGTCCGCCAGCTATACCATTTACGCAGGAACAATGCTGGAACAATCTTGGCAATGTAAAAGGCCGCAATAAGCACTGGGATTAAGACAAGCACATGAGGATCAGTAAAAATCGAACGCAAGTCGAGATCCACACCCACCATGACAAAAAAGATAGGAATTAAAAAACCGTAGCCAAATGAATCTAACTTATGCACCATTGTTGGGTTAGGCGATAATAAGGATACCAATACGCCAGCTAAAAAGGAGCCCAGTATGATTTCTGTACCCAATGACTCAGCAAGTCCCACCAATACGATAATCAAAGCAAATACTGCGCGAATATCGATCTGAATGGTTCCCTTAGTCATGGTTTCCAAAAAGGAACGGTGTTTAAAATATTTTCCAACGATATAAAAAACCAATCCAGCGGCGAACAGTATAACAATGAACCAGATGCTTCCGGTTTGCGTTGAAGAAAGGGAGACAAAGACAGCCAAAAGAATCATGGTCACTAGATCGCCAATAACAGAAATAAGTAAGATATTCTGACCGATGGTCGTCTTTAAAATGCCTGCATCCTTTAAAGTTGGAACAACAATGCCTAAGGAAATCGTCGCAATCACCAGGGTCATCAAATAAGGATTACTGCTTTGACCAAATAGGCCGATAAGCAGCGCTAAGCCATATGAAACAGCTAAAATGAGAATAAACATCGTGATCGCCAGGATGAAGCTATTCGGTTCCTTTTTCTTTTCCTTATTCTTATTTTTACTTCGTGAGGCGAAAAGAGAAAAGTCGATCTCTAAACCACTTAAAAATAATAAATAAATAAAACCAAGGGTAGACAAAGTACTAAGAATAGCATCATTATGTATGAGATTAAACCCAGTTTTTCCAATAACAATACCAGCAACTATTTCGGCAACAACCACTGGAACAAACTGAAGTCTAAGTCTATGTAATAAAATAGGCATGAGAAAAGCTACCACCACAACTACAACAAGCGATGCAAATGAAGAACTCGTTTCCATTAAGAGCCTCCTTTAAATTCTATAGGTGATAGATAAACCTTTATCTATCTTGAGTAAAATCTAACGGAACAAGCCCTAACATGCAAGAAAAAACGCTCATCCCTTTCCTTATTTTATTTATCAAAAGGGAACTTATCCAAGACATGATGTTTTCTTGTTAACTTTTTAAAATATGGTTTTTCAAGTTTTAAGCGATAAGCTAGGCTAAATGTGATAAAATAGAAACGGCATGTTCAATTAAGGGCAGCGTACATTTTTTGATGAAGGATCGGTTAAAATTGATGAATAAAGACAATAATTTCACTTCAAAAATTGACTATACATTAATCTTCATTGTGTTCCTACTCGGATGCATCAGTGTCATTGCGATCTATTTCGCACCCATTACCAGTTCCCACCTCACTGCCAAGCAATTTGTGATTAGACAAATCTTTTGGTATGTCGTGAGTAGCCTATTAGCCATCGGCATCATGTTTCTCGATTATGAACGCTTTAAGTGGATCGCTTGGTTTTTATATGGCATTCTCATGGTGTTATTACTCGGGCTCTTTGCACAAAAGCATGGTGTGTCTGTTCCTTTTGCTGCCGGGGATACAAGTGGTGCTTACAGCTGGTATAACTTACCCGCCCTCGGTTCCATTCAGCCGTCTGAATTTATGAAGGTGGACTTAATCCTGCTCATAAGCCAAATCATGGTCAAGCATAATGAAATGCTGGCTGTCAGAACCATTCAGGATGACTTTAAACTCATTGGGAAAATACTTGGTGTCTCCCTTCCGCCGTTTGCGCTCGTCTTACTGCAGCCTGACTTAGGTACAGTCACTGTTTTTATGGCCATTATCGTTTCGATGTTCCTCATCAGTGGGATTCGCTGGCGGATCATTTTTGGGATGTTTGCCGTTGGAGCGCTTGGGATTGCTTCACTCACCATTAGTTACTTTATTAATCCTAAGATCATCAGCTTTTTCTTGGAATCGCATCAGCTCGATCGCTTCAAAGGGTGGCTTGATCCCATTCATAATCAAAATAATGAAGGCTATCAGCTCATCCAGTCTTTAATGACCATTGGGTCTGGCCAACTTTATGGCCAAAGTCCAAAAGTCGTTAAAGATATCAGCCTGCCTGCTGGATGGACCGATTTTATTTTTTCAACCATCAGTGGGGTGTTTGGCTTTATTGGTGCAAGTGTGACCATTGCCATATTCTTTTTGCTCATCTACCGCATCGTTAACGCTGCGCTAAAAACCCATGATCCTTATGGCACATACATTTGCACAGGGGTTATCGGTATGCTGACGTTTACTATTTTTGAAAACATCGGTATGACCATTCAATTAATGCCGATTACAGGGATTCCTCTTCCTTTTCTAAGCTATGGAGGAAGCTCACTCTTAACCAATTTTTTTGCTATCGGTTTGATTTTAAGCATAGAAGCACGTTCACGGCAATATATGTTTGACTAATTCAAACGGAGGTTTTGAAAACGTGTTTGATATCATTGGTGATGTCCACGGCTGTTACAATGAGTGCCGAGATCTATTCACACAACTAGGATACAATTGGAAGGACGAGCTTCCCGTCCATCCCCAAAATCGTCTCCCGGTTTTTCTTGGTGATATTACAGACCGTGGACCGAATTCTGTTCGCATGATGCAACTGGTGACGCAATTAGTTGAAGAAAAGTTGGCATTATATGTCCCGGGAAATCATTGCGATAAGCTATATCGTTATCTCATTGGCCGCAATGTTCAAATCAAGCATGGCTTGGAAACAACCGTTGCAGAGCTTGATGCTTTAGATGATCGGACGTTTAAAAAGCTTCGCCATGCCTTCATCACTCTTTATGAAAGCTCCACCTATTATCTCCATCTGGATGACGGACGATTGGTTGTCGCTCATGCGGGCATCAAAGAGAGAGATATCGGACTTCCTGTAAATAAACGCATTAAAACGTTTGTCCTTTACGGCGATATTACCGGTGGGGTGGATGCAAATGGAAAACCGATTCGCTTAGACTGGGCCAAGCATTATCAAGGCGAGCCTTGGATTATCTATGGACATACACCTGTTCATGAAGCGCGCGAAATACGTCATACCATCAATATCGATACTGGCTGCGTATTTGGTGGCAGATTAACGGCTCTTAGATACCCCGAATTCGAACGCGTCTCGGTCCCATCTGAACAGCCCTATCTCCCAGAACACTTTCAATCCTTTGATTAATAATTGGGATTCGCTAACGAACAACGAGGCTGGGACATAACTAGCTAAAAATAATGACAAGAAGGTTCCGATTATCATTTTTTTGATGATCAGAACCTTTTTTCATAGATATTTATCTATATCTAATATGAGATTAGGTGTTCATGGCAGTGTACTTTCATAAGTTCACTGCCATAAACGCAAAGCCGAATTCATTTTCTACTTTCTCTTTGCCTCTCACTGCCATACGAGTGAAACGCAAATTCGCCTTCAGAAATCCAAAAACTGGCAAAAGCTGTTTTCTAATCGTTTCTTTTTGTTGCTCCCATTTCTCATTGTAATAAACTCTTCGAGGATTCCCTTCCTTCGCTTTCGTACATTGCCAACGTAATGGACAATCCAAACAGTCTTCGCACTCATAGACTTTAAAAATAACTTCTTCCTCAATCAACTTTTCCTGAACAAGCTGACATCGACATTGTACGAAGCACTGACGTAATAACCCTTTGACCTCTAGATGGACACGAAAACGATTGATCGTGCGATAGCTTGGTTCATAACCTTGAGCCAGCCACATCATGCGCACACTATCTTTCAGTAAAGCTTCGAGCTTTCTGCCAGAGAAACCGATTGCGTGTAAGCACACAAAATCATTTTCATCATCATACGAGGGTGATAGGACGGACACCCGTATCATGCAAAAAGCCTGTGAATGCTCCATCAGGAATCTTTTCCACCACATCATTCACGGCGTAAGCAATATCATTTTTTTGAAGTTTTCTTTCTAAATCTAACGGCAAAACCACTTGATTCATGGTATAATGCTTAAACATTAAGGATACCTACGATTCTGTTTGGGTGGGGTTACTTTAACTTTATCAGAAGGTATCCTTTCTGCGTACTTATTTTTAGAACTTTTTAAAGGCAAGAAGGCTCAGTCTTGTTTAGCTACTAAAAAAGGGTTTAATACCAAAAGCCTTGTCAGTTTTCAAGTGGATTGGAGCGAAAGACGCTCTGACGCCTTCGGGAACGGGGCCAGCGTTACTTCACGAATAAACGTCGAGTTGTTCCGAGGAAGCTGACTTCGAAGCCATACGCGTAGACGCAGAAACAGGGGACTTTTAATCACAAATACTTGGGAAAACAGATCGGTCCATTCCCAAGTGAGCTGAGGTCACTAAGGACGATCGGCTAAAAACGTCACGTCCTGTGACAACGCTGACCCTACCCACATCGTGTGGGCATGAGGAGAGCAAGCGTTCTGTAGCGAAAAATAACCTTGCCAATTCCGATGACAAACAGAATTTTATACTTTTTAATTCAAAAGAGTGGTAACTACCAATTTTTTGGTATTTACCACTCTTAATTTATTGGGTTTTGTCCCGGCCTCGTCTTTTTACACTTCTTAATTATCGCGTTGGCTTTCACCACTTTTTGGGCCTAGCAGCGCAACATTAATGTGTGATTTGAAAAAAAGTCACCTCAAGAGTGCTTGCATGTCCTCCGGAAGCGGACTGCTTGCTTCCATCCTTTGATTCGTATATGGATGCTGAAAGACCAGCTTCGCGCTATGAAGAGCGTGCCGAGGCATAACGGCTGTGCTCCCTCCATACAAATCATCCCCAACTAAAGGATGGCCGATATGAGAAAGATGAACGCGAATTTGATGCGTCCGTCCAGTTTCTAATGTAATTGCAATTAAAGACCTGTTCGCCATTTCTTTAACCACCTCATAATGGGTCACAGCGTGTTTCCCCTCAGTGGTCACGCACCGCTCAATAATGCTGCCCACTTTTCGACCAATGGGAGCAGCAATCGTTCCCCGTTGACTAGAAAGCCGGCCATGCACAATTGCCAGATACATGCGGTGCAGTGTGCGCTCCTTTTGCATCCTAACAAACCAATCATGGGCAACGCTGTGTTTAGCAAATAACACAAGCCCTGAAGTATTCCGATCCAATCGTGTGACAGGATGAGCCGTATACGCTTTTTGCTGCTGCTCTAAATAATAGCTGACACCGTTCGCTAATGCCTGATGCCTGTGGTTATAGCCAGGAACAGTAGCAAGGTAAGCCGGTTTATTGAGAATAAGCATGAGGTCATCTTCAAAGTGAATGTCTAGGGGCATCTTCTCACTGGTGATGCCTTCTCCTTTCGCTTCGGGAGGAAAGATAACATCAACCCGGTCCTGTTCAGAGAGTTTGGCTCTCACCGTTACTGGCTGGCCATTAACCAATAATGAACCGCCACCATGCTTCACTTTATTAATAGCTGTTCTTGAAAGCTTTAGCTCTTGAATTAAAAAATCCCGCAACGGCATTTCTTTTGTAACATGACGAGAAAAAGTCAAAGGCTCTAAATGGTGTGGCATGCTTCATACTCCTCAATTAATCGCTAACAAAGGATTCTCTGACGCGCTTCCAAAACGGAAATGGACGTAAGCGGGCGAAACGCACGCGTTCTTCAGCCACACGACAACGAATCGATTGGACATCTTTTTGCGTTAGAAACAAATGATCAATGGTGATATCAAAATTGACGTCATTGACTGGCTTTAATGTGCAGGTGTGATGTTCAGGTAAAACTAAAGGCGATCCGATGGTACGAAAGACACGGTTATTAATCGATGCCATTTCTGCAAGTTGAATGGCCGAAAGAGACGGATGCAAGATGGCCCCGTTTAATGCTTTATTATAAGCTGTACTTCCTGTTGGCGTTGAAAGGCACAATCCGTCGCCACGGAAGGTTTCAAACCGATCCCCTTTAATAATCACATCAATAACCAGACTCCCCTCCATACTTTTTATCGTACACTCATTTAAAGCGAGATAACGCTTATCAGGGATATCATCATTAAAACAGATACTCACTTCTAACAACGGATATTCCACAATCTGGAATGGCGTTTTGGCAAGATGGATCACCAGCTTCTCTACCTCATCAGGTGTCCAATCCGCATAAAAGCCTAGATGCCCTGTATGCACACCAACAAATGCAGTCTCGCTTAAACGATTGACATAGCGATGAAAAGCGTGCAAAAGGGTGCCATCCCCACCTACGGAGATTACTATATCGGGCTCTTCTTCATCATAAGTTAAGTCAAATTCATTAAGATAATTTGTTATTTGTTTTTTTATTTTATTGGATGTGTCGTCACCTTTTGATTGAATAGCAAATTTCATAAGCTCACCTTTTCGAACGGTTAATATCGTGTTCATCACTGTTTTTTAAAGCAAAATGCTTCTGTGCTTCTTGGATTTCTCCCTTAATTTTGGACATTTCTTCATCCAAACGAAACGCGGCTTCTGAAGCGCGTTGCAGCCGTTCCTGCACTTCAGCAGGCAAGCGACCTTCATATTTATAATTCAGAGAATGCTCAATGGTTGCCCAAAAATTCATTGCCAGGGTGCGGATTTGCACCTCAACTAAAATTTTTTGTTCACCGTTAATCGTTTGTACAGGATAGTTTACGACAAGATGATAGGAACGATAGCCGCTAGCCTTGGTTTCTGTTATGTAATCACGCTCTTCTATTACCGTCATGTCTTGACGATCACGAAGGAGTTCAATCACGGTCTGGATGTCATCAACAAACTGACACATAATGCGAATGCCCGCCAAGTCCTGCATATCGGTATGTAATTCATGCAATGCAATATGTTTGCGCCGAGCTTTATCTAAAATACTGGCAACGGGTTTGACACGTCCTGTGACAAATTCTATTGGACAATGCTGCTTCGCCATCTCATATTGTTCACGATAGCCTCTTAATTTAATTTTCAATTCATCTACAGCTTGCTTATATGGAGACAAAAAAAGATCCCAATCCATAAATAACCACCACCGTCATTTTCATCCAACTTTTTAAACTAATTGTGAATTACACCCATTAACGGTATCTTTTTTCTTTTTTATTCATTCCATAAATATTGTTTCCTTACACTCATTATGGCATAATCCAAGTAAACTTACCATTTCAAAAGAGGAAGAAAATGAATCAAGAAATAGAAATTGAGTATAAACAACTCTTAACACAAAATGAATTTAAGGCGCTGCTCAATGTCTTTCATCTAACAGATCAAGATTTTATCAGGCAGGACAATGATTATTTTGATACACCCGACTTTAATTTAAAAGCGGCACGCTCAGCCTTGCGAATTCGTCACCGCCGTGAGCAGTCTATGCTCACCCTCAAACAAGAGACCGAGGGCGGGATGCTTGAAACCCACCAACTGCTCACTCAAGAAGAGCTCATAAGGTTAAAGCAGGATGGAAGGCTCCCAGAAGGTGACGTTGCAGCTGTTTTAAAGCCACTAGATATTAATCCTCATGCCTTTCAATTCTTAGGCACATTGACCACCTACCGCGCCGAACGTGGCTATAAAGCAGGCCTATTGGTTTTTGACCATAGCGTCTATTTAGGCATAGAAGATTTTGAATTAGAATATGAGGTCAAAGATCCAAAGCACGGTAATGAAGCTTTCTTGCAATTATTGCATTCAAATCACATTGCTCTAACGCCTACTAAAAATAAGATCGCTCGCTTTTTTGATAGAAAAACACAACTCGGAGGCCTTTAAAATATGGAAAACATTCAATTGGTCCAAGCACTGCTTCAACTCCAAGCTATGAAAAGCTTAACCTCCTCATCCTTAGGGGACGATTCCTCTTCAGACGGATCGGATTTTTCTAGTCTATTGGAAACCATACTTCAAGGCAATGACGGTCAAACATCGACACTCTTACCTGGTGATTCAGAATTGCCAGGTATGACAGGTTTATCTGCCAATCCATTGAATTCAGCCCCTTATGTTAAATTAAATCTAGGGATGCAGCCTATTAGTATGCAGGCATTGTCCCAACCGACAACAGAGAAGCTATCTGGTTCTACGGATTATGACCAGTATATTGATCAGGCAGCAAAAACCTATGGCGTTGATCCCAAGCTGATTCGCTCAATTATTCAGCATGAATCGGGATTTAATCCGAATAGTCGCAGTCAAGCTGGTGCGCTAGGCCTTATGCAGCTCATGCCTCAGACAGCGGCTAGTCTTGGGGTAACCAATCCGCTTGATCCCGAACAAAATATCCTTGGCGGCACAAAATATATAAAAGAGCTATTGGACCGCTTTAATAATAACAAAACATTAGCGGTTGCAGCCTATAATGCAGGGCCAGGCAATGTCCAAAAATATGATGGCATTCCACCTTTTTCTGAAACACAAAATTATGTTAAAAACGTTCTTTCCACATACTATAGTTAAAACACTCAAATCACGCTCTGACTTTTTTTGTTAAAATAATGTCGATTATTTGCCCAAAGTGGTCTTGCCTTGATACAATGAGGATATACAAAAAGATATATATCCCGTTCGTTATCGGAGGCACTATATGAGAAGCGAAAGATTTAATGCATTTGAAGCCATTGGTGGTTCAGAAACACTCCGTCGCCTCGTAACGGCTCATTATAAATATGTAGCGGCTCATCCTGATCTAGCACCCATTTTTCCTAACGATCTAACAGAGACCGCTCGAAAGCAGCAACAATTTTTAACCCAGTTTTTAGGTGGTCCTCCCCTTTTTTCTGAGGAGCATGGGCACCCTATGTTAAGGGCAAGACATTTACCTTTTCCAATAACTCCAAAGCGGGCTGAGGCATGGTTATCTTGTATGAGCCGAGCAATGGATGACATAGCGCTCGATGGCACCTTACGAGATAGTATCTTTAAACGTTTGACTCTCACCGCCTATCACATGGTTAATACTGAAGATGAATATGACGGCGAGTAAGGAGATGATTGTGTTGTTATATAGCGACAGCTCCACTTGCGAAGGCTCTTCAAATCAAAGTTGTAGTATTTCTAATACAGTGAGTAAGAAAACAAAACCGATTGAGGTTTACGCCTTTGTCAACCCAATATGTCCTGAAAGCTGGGGCATGGAGCCTAACATGAAAAAGTTAGTCGCCGAATATGGACAATATTTTACAATGCGAATTATCCTTGGCTATGGTTCCGACCATTCCGAAAAATCATCGCAGTGGGGCAAAACAGCTCAGTTATCAGGCATGTCCTTTAATGAGCACTGCCATGAGGTGAAGTCTTGCTATAGAGCCTCATTAGCGGTCAAAGCAGCTGAGCTTCAAGGAAAATGCGCTGGTGAACGATTCTTAAGAATTTTGCGCGAGCGACTCTTTATTGATACCAAAGATATTAATTCTGACGCTGTTCTTAATGATTGTGCCAAGCGAGCAAAATTAGATTTAGGTGAATTCAAAAACGATATGGAATCCTCACGGCCAATCAAGGGGTTGCAATGTGACCGGAGAATTACCAATGAAATGGACGTTAATGAATTTCCAACTCTTGTGTTTTTTAATATTCGTGATGATAATGAGGGCATTAAAGTAGCGGGACGCTATCCTTATAATGTCTATGTACAAATTCTCACTGAAACATTAGGAAAACAGCCGGAGAAGCAGTCGCCTCCAAAGCTTGAGGACTTTCTCAAGAAGCATCGTTTCCTGGCCACACAAGAAATCGCTTTGGTCTATGATAAGGAAAAAGAAGAGGTTCTTAAGGAACTAAAAAAGTTAAGATTAAAGCAGGTCGTTTCCCCAGTCCACGTCAAGCATGGTACATTTTGGCGTTATATCAATACAGACGACTGACGAAGCAAAGCCATGATCAACTTATGTTTTTAGGCTTTGTTTTTTTTGCAATTGAAAGCTCTATGCTATATAAACAATCAGCTCTCTGATCCCCTTGGCAGTTGGGCAGCTTATAGTATGACAAGTGAGTCATGCATTCATAAAGCACTATCTTTAGGAATAGGATGAGTATAGGATTGTCTAAAACTAAAGTGTGGTGATCATATGAAAAATTTCTTTATTTTTTTATCGATCCTAGTCACGTTAATTGCCTTTTTCTTCTATCTTCTCTCATTGATGAAGCTTGAACCATTGGCAATCTCTGGACCGGTATTTTTCATCTCTATTTTAGTGACCGTTCGTTTGATTACACATCGCAAAAAATCCACACTATAGCCCCCGTCCATAACCATCTGGAGGGGGCTTTTAATGTGCCTTTTATTTCTTAAAACAAGAGTTTCTCCATTTCATCAAGAACAGATTCAAACACTTTAAATGCTTGTTTAATGGGCTCAGGAGACGTCATATCTACTCCAGCACGTTTAAGCACCTCAATGGGATAATCCGAGCTTCCTGCCTTTAAAAAGGCTTTATAGCGCTCTACCGCAGACTCGCCTTCATTAAGAATTTGTTGGGAAAGCGCCGCCGCTGCGCTATAGCCTGTCGAATATTGATACACGTAGAAGTTATTATAGAAATGAGGAATTCTTGCCCATTCAATAGCAATTTCCTTATCAATCGTCATACCCTCACCAAAATATTTTTGATTCAAATCGTAGTAGATCTCTGAAAATAACTCAGAGGTCAATGCTTCACCATTCGCTGCTCTTTCATGTGCTACCTTTTCAAATTCTGCAAACATCGTTTGCCGAAAAACCGTACCCCTAAAGCCTTCTAGCTGATTATTTAACAGATACAGCTTTTTCTTCTTATCCTCTGTCGTTTTGAGCAAATAATCATTAAGCAAAGCTTCATTACATGTCGATGCCACTTCAGCTACAAAAATGGAATAATTGGCATACGGATAAGGCTGGTTTTCTCGTGTATAGTAGCTGTGTAAAGAGTGCCCTAATTCATGTGCCAGTGTAAAGGCATCATTAATATCATTTGACCAGTTTAACAGAATATAAGGCATTGTTCCGTAGGTTCCAGAGGAATAAGCCCCACTACGCTTATTTTTTGTTTCTCGGACATCGATCCAGCGCTTATCATAGCCTTCACGGATGATGTTAAGGTATTCTTCTCCCATCGGAGCCAAGCCTTTTAATACAAGCTCCTTCGCCTCTTCATAAGAAAGCTTCATATCAACATCTTGAACGAGAGGTGTATAAAGATCGTACATGTGTAAATCTTCTAACTTTAACGCACGCTTGCGAAGCTCAACATACCTATGTAAAAGGTGGAGATGATCATTGACAGTTTGTACTAGGTTATCATACACTTCCTCAGGAATATTATTTCCCGATAAAGCAGCTTGACGTGCAGAATCATAATGACGTACACGTGCATAGAAATTGTCGCGTTTAAATGCCGCACCTAGCGTACTGGCAAAGGTGTTCTTAAAGCTTTCATACGTCCCATGCATTGCTTTAAAAGCGGCTTCCCTTACACGCCGGTCGCTGCTTTTAATTAAGGAATGATAACGCCCATGCGTCACTTCTACATCTTCACCATCTTCACCTTGGATCGTCGGCAGCTGCATGTCCGCATTATTCAGCATCCCAAAGGTCGTTGAAGACGCACTCATCACTTCACTGGCTTCAGCTAAGAGCGCTTCCTTCTCTTCACTTAGGACATGAGGGCGCTCACGGTTAATTTCATCCAATGCCTGACGATAAAGTTTGAGAGCATCACTTTCATCTAAAAATGTCTTTAACTTCTGCTCATCCATAGAAAGAATTTCAGGAACAAAAAAGGAAAGACTGCTCCCAACGCCCGCAGCTAAATTACGTGCGCGATCATTAAGGGCCTGGTATGTAGCATTTGCTGTATTTTCATCTGCCTTCATATGTGAATAAGCAAACAGTTTACTCAAGGTCATGGTCAGTTCATCTTGTTTTTGCAAGGCTTGAAATAATGTAGCGGCTGAATCGCTTAATTTTCCTTTAAACGCCGTTACTTCGGGAATCATTGCCTTAACCTTTTTAAAATCCTCTTCCCACGCCTCAACGCTTTCATAAATCGCTTCTAAATCCCATCTTTCAGATTCAGGAATAGCCTCTCGTGTCGGCAGCGATTGCGTCACTTGTTCTTGTTCGGACATAAAAAACACCTCCAAAATTAATCATTTCCTACTATTCTTATTGTATGCTAAAAAAATTAAAATCTCCATTAAATTAAACGGTTCTAGAAGCTCTCATAGTCAAAAAGCATATAAAAGATCCAGTAGCTTTTGATCCTTTTTTAACAGCGTTTCTAAATCGAGATTCTTCCACTCTATGGATTGATTAATACGATAGCTGTCCCCTGATAAAGGTGTAATAAGCCCCACTCGACTTAGCAGTAGTAAATAATCTGTTAAAGCCTGCCTTATCGGTTGGAAGCGCAGCATCAGGTGTAGCTGAAAATAACGCTGCAGCACCATTTTTTGAAACCCTCTTTCAATTTCCTCTAGAGTGAAATAGGCTCCCTTACCTCTATTAACGAAATGAGTAATGATCCACATCTGCCAGAGATAAGGCGGCGTGGCAATAGCAATAGAAGAGGCAATAGGCAGACCAATGTACGCCGGATAACTGCTAAACACATGACGCCTTCTTGCGCAGATCGTAAATAAATAGCGTTCTAAAGGGCTAAACTTTGGCAATACTTTAGTACGCCAATGCTTTTTTTGCCGAAGCCAATGACGCTTCCAGGATAAATAGACAGGCGAATGAAATGAGGGGGTGAGAAATTCTTTCAAATTTATGTGGCTATCTGGCTGAGAATGTTCAATGCCAATAAATTGCGTAGAAGTTAATGGAAAAAGAAGCTGAAGAAAACAAAAAAGCTTCTTAGTAGGGGAAAAATAACGTAAAAAGTAAGTGCGCTCACTGTGTGTTGCCATCTCCTGCAGCGTTGCAAGCTCCATCGCTGAAAGCTTAAATAGATTGGGGGCTAGCTTCTTTAAACGATGGCTTCCAAAGAGCCAGCAGACACGAATGCCCTCCGCAGCTAAGCTGTCAGAACGTGCTTTAAGTTGTTCATAGCCTATAGTTGCGCATTGAAATTCTATGGCCAAAGGCGGAACCCTCTCTGGTAAATAGAGATCGGGTCTTCTTTGTATGGCTGGTAGATAATATTCAACTTCTGCCTTTACCCCATTTGTTTTAAGCCAGTGATACAGTTTACTTTTACCCGTCAGATGCGTTCGCGTTTCGGGCTCATGTTGGTTGGGACAGTCTCCCGCAGCTTTGTGAGCAAAATGCCAAGCTACTGATTGTCCTAGCTTCATGATGACCTCTTCCCCGCAGCTCTGACAATAAAAGTGCTCTGATCCTTTCATTTCTTGCAGTTCTTTTAAAGAAAACGACTCTAACAGGGAAATGCGTTTTCCGCGTTTGTTCATGGCAACAAACACTTCTATCACTTCCTTAAGTAATAGTTTATTTACGGAGAGTTTATAGATTTTTCAGGGAGGGGAGGCAGGTCTATTTTCCCTGCCTCAATCAAAGCATGAATGACAAGACTTGAAAAAAGAAAAGGCGTGTAGAGGAACACTTATAATAATGGGGAGAGTAATCTTGAAGTGGATTCAAATACCCTGATAAGAATAGGCCGTTTCTTAAAGCTTTCCCAGTCAATTAATGCTGCGTTCTCTAGATCATCAATATAATCGGCCACTAATTGAATCGTGCTTTCTGTCCGGTATAAAAAGGCATTAACCTCGAAATTCAGATGAAAACTGCGCATATCCATATTAGCTGTCCCTATAGAGGCTAGTTCATTATCAACGATAATTACTTTGCTGTGCATAAAGCCATTTTGGTATTCATAAATTTTCACACCAGCTTCAAGCAGCTCAGGAAAATATGAGTGAGAGGCATAGAACACGATGCGTTTATCCGGATGCTTTGGCACAAGCAATTTAACATCGATCCCACCTAGAGCAGCCACCTTAAGGGCACTTAAAATATCCTCATCGGGAATCAGGTAAGGGGATGCAATCCAAATCGAATGCTTGGCTGAAACAATCATCGAAAAAAACAGGTTTTTAATGACCTCCCATTCATCATCTGGCGAGGAAGAAACGAGTTGGACTGCACCATTCCCCTCTTTATGAACTGGCTTACCACTAAAATAACTCGCATCGCTGACAAACTCACCGGTCATGTAATACCAGTCCTGCAAGAAAATAGCCTGTAAGCTCTTTACCGCTTCCCCTTTCACCATCAAATGCGTATCACGCCAAAAACCAAACGCTTTATTTTTGCCCAAATACTCATCGCCAATATTTAATCCACCCGTAAAGCCAACCTCCCCATCAATAACAACAATTTTGCGATGATTGCGGAAATTGATTTTATGGTTAAAAAATGGCAGCTTCACAGGAAAGAATGGAACAACCGAAATGCCTGCTTTTTTTAGATCATCAAGGTATTTTTTGGATAATTTCCAGCTTCCAACCGAATCATAAAGCAGACGCACCTCTACCCCTTCTTCTGCTTTTTCAATCAGCAGATCGCGAATTTCATTTCCTAATCCATCATTGCGAATGATGTAATACTCGAGATGAATATGATGCTTGGCCTTGCTGATGGCATTAATGATTTCCCGAAAGGTGACATCCCCATTTGTTAACACACGGGTTTCTGTGGCAAATGACACAGGATATTGCCCCAGCCTTTGCGCTAAACGGAGAGTTGATTGCTGATGATCACCCATGAGCTGTAGCTTATCATGATCAATAGCACCTGAAGCAGTAGACGATTCAAAAGACAACTCTTCCAAATAGGCACGCTTGCGAAATAACCGTTTTTTACGGTAGCTTTGGCCGAACGCGATGTAAAAAATAAAGCCAACAATCGGGAACAGTGCGAGAAGCATTAACCAGGTTATTGTCTTTGTAGGATTTCGATTCTCTAAGAAGATGATAATGCCAATAAATACAACCGTTAAAGACAAGCCTATATTTAAGGTATTTAGGATCCACTGTTGCCAGTGCTGCAAATAAAAAAGCACAAATACAGCGATAACAACAAGTAATAGCAATTGTGCTTGCCTTTTCATTCGCCGAAAACTCCTTAAGCTCATCAAAAAAGGCTTCGCCTTCTTTTGATTTTAAAATAACTTTCATCTCATTAGTTTACATCACAACATGGAATTGTAAAAGCCTTTGAATGGATTTAGGAAGATGATAAGACGAGGAAATGTTTGGCATATATTAAGTATAGAACATTTATTCCCTTTAATCAATAGATTGAATTTAGCTTTTTTAGCATCGCGGAAAGATTTCTCTTATTTGACATTAGTTGAACGAAGGGGCTTAACGACTGTTATCCTTTCATTTTTCGTCCTAGAAATTTTATAAAGTAAAAACCATTAGCAAGGCTTTTTATCGTTTTAAGGTTCACTTTGTTTAAATGACATACGCTTAGGCTACACTGACGCTTTGATTTGAAAGCTTGTCCTTTTGATTTGTTATCATTTTGGGTCAGCTGAACCATTTTATTTAAAAGAGCCAAACCTGATGTATAAAAAAAGGCAACCTCAAAAAATTGAGGTGCCCTTATCTGGACTTATTCCTTATTAAAATAGTGTTTAAGCGTGCTCAAAGCCTGATCCTCAATAACCACTTTTCCATATTCCTGAATATAGTCTAAGGTCATATCCGTCTCGTCACCATATTCTAAAATGAGACTGAGATCATTTTCTTGTTCAAATTCTGTGAATTCCTGATTAAATGAAAAATACATATAATAGGAGTGATCAAAATGATACAGGCTGGTTTCAATGAAGTTGTCATTGATCGCATGGCTCAAACTTATAGCATCTTCAATATCATTAAAGGAGATGAGAAACGACAGCTCGTCTTCTTCCACAGTAGAATCTTGATCAGATTCATCGTCTTGTAATTTTTCTGTAAGAATGCTTTCCCAATCTTCATTCACCGGAATATCTAGGTGCTTATCCTGGGCAATGGGAAGCTCCAGCTTTGTTCCATCTTTAGACAACTGGGCACGGGTAACCAAAATCTCTAATCCCTTTTCAAACGCTTGCACCTGAATCCATAATGGACCTTCAACTGGAAATTCTTCCTTATGATAGGCCTCATCTAGAATGTCCCAGAAAAGCTCTTCACCACGTTCACGGTTATACCAAATTTCTTCACGGTCGAAACCACGGTCTTCAATATCAAGATAGCTGACGAAAAATTTCAAAGTGTAATCATTGACGCGCTCGATTTCCATTCTTCTCTCTCCCTTCCTTTTATTTTGATAAGTCGGGAGCAAATTATCATTGTCTTTTAGTACCTGCTATAGATCATTGTCTATAAAAAGGGGTTAGACAACTGGATCAATATGACACCCTTTTGCTCTCACATGCTTATAACTCTATTGTATGATAAATTCCCGACAAATGAAATAAAAAAACTTCAGATAAATAAAATTCCATGAACGCCTTGCTCACGTGATCGTAACAAAGATCACCTTCGATCTCAAAGGGTTTAATCCATTATATGAAGTATTCCCTTCTTCATGATAAAGAAAACACACCAAACCTCATCTTTGTGCTTAAGCTCCTGACCTTCTCCAAAGTTTCAATAGGCCAGTTCAGCTTAACCATTACCAATGCTCGGCCAAATTTTAGAACCCCTTAAAGGCATATTGCGGACAAGTGTGCATATGATTGTCCTAGAAAGGGGCGCTCTGCATGGAATTTTCAAGTGAAATGATCCTAGCCATTCTCAATATTATTTTAATCGATGTCATTCTCGGGGGTGATAATGCGGTTGTCATCGCCCTTGCTTGTCGCAGACTTCCAGAAAAACGACGAAATAAAGCCATATTTATGGGTACAGGTCTTGCAATTATTCTTCGCGTCCTATTAACAGCTATTACCCTATCGCTTTTACAAATTCCATATTTACTGCTTTGTGGTGGTCTCTTACTTGTTTTTATTGCCTATAAACTCATCGCTGATAAAGATGAAGACATCCATATTAAGTCTGGGACATCACTATTTGCTGCTATCCGAACGATTGTTATCGCTGACTTGATCATGGGTCTGGATAATATCTTAGGCATTGCAGGCGCTTCAAACGGAAATCTTATCTTAGTGATCATTGGTCTCTGCTTTTCTGTCCCCATCATTATTTGGGGAAGTAAAGTGATCCTCACAGCGATGGATCACCTGCCTGGGTTGATCTATCTTGGTGGCGGCGTTCTCGGCTATACGGCAGCAAGCATGATCATCAATGAACCGATGATTCACTCCTTTTTCATTGCCCATCCAAAATTTAAAACGCTCTTGACCACTTCTATTATCCTAATCGTGTTATTTACCGGATGGCTAAAAAATAATCTATTTAAAGAAAATTATTATCAATAAATGGAAAAACAAAAAGAGGGTGAGACAAAACGACTCATCCTAATACCGAACGGTAATATTATAAAAGTGGCAGGGAAACTAAAAGCGCAGTCAAAATACGGAGACACCTGTGGGAACGGGGCCAGCGTTACTTCACGACTAAACGACACGTTGTTTTGAGGACGTTGACGACAAAGCAAGTCTAGCAGACGCAGGAACAGGGCCTCTTAGTAGTCTAAGTCTCTTACATTTTCAAGGCACTTCGCTTAAGTACGTCACATCCATGTGACAGCACCGAAGCTCACACATCACTACCACCCCAAAAAGCAAAAAGTCCTCTTCGGGAACCCTGATGGTGCGTCGAACACCGAAGCTAGCGCATCCTGCACGCCTGAGGCGGTGTCCGTGGAAAGCGAAGTGTTTTGACGGAGCGCTTCATCACTCGCTCAAAACTCCAAACGCACCCCTTCAAAACTGTGAATGCGTTCGGATGCTCTATGAGCTGAATCCTTCTGTCCCAGCCTCAAAACAAAAAGCACTTTTTGAAAAAAGTGCTTTTCCTTTTTAGTTAACCATTCTCTGTGCTTCTTGGAGCTGAAAAGTACGAACCTTCCTAGGTAAAAAGCGTCGTATTTCATCGTCATTATAACCTACTTGCAGACGCTTTTCATCAATTAAGATAGGTCTTCTAAGTAGTCCAGGATTGTTTTGAATCAATTCGTACAAATCTTGTAGAGGCATCGTATCCAATTGAACATTGAGTTCTTGAAAGGCTTTAGACCGTGTGGAAATGATCTCATCGGTTCCATCTTCAGTCATTTTCAATACACCTTTAATCTCCTCTATGCTCAATGGCTCAGAGAAAATATTGCGTTCATTAAAAGGTATTTCATGTTCTTGCAACCATGCTTTGGCTTTACGACATGATGTACAACTCGGTGATGTATATAAAGTGACCATTTGAAAACCTCCTTAAAGGATTGGCACTTATTGTGTTGAGAACCTCTATCATTATTATATTATAATATTTCTAATTTGGCTAGTGCCTAAATTCAATTCTATGAATCTATTATTAGTTTTATACCCCATTTTAAGCCGCTAAAACCTGAATTTAAAAAATTTTACACACATCCCGTTGAGCGGAGATCGTAATCATTGTCGCGTGAGTGAACAGCTAAATGATTATCAATTAGTTAGGCGCTCCCAGTAAAAAAGAGAGGCTGAAAAGGCGACAGTTTATGCTTTCTTAAAGTGAAAAAAAGGAGCCCTAATCGGCTCTCTTAAGCACTTAATTTCGAATGAGTGGAAGTTGGAGACTGTTTTTCTTTAGGCTGCCAACTGCCTAAACGCTCTTTTAGCCACTTCTTCAGTGCATCACGACGCTTCTTCTTAGCGTATACTTTAGGCTTCATTCTTTATCCACTCCCTTATATCAGAAACCCTTAATCATCCGGGCTTGCTCGTCTGACATGCTTGATAAGCCATCCCACTCATTCTTTTTTTATTACTGCGTTGGCATTTTTTAATTCGACTCAAGTATATTGTCGGTCTTATCCTCATCAATTGTCAAGACCTTATCGACCGATTCATAAGATTCCCCATAAATTTCCTTATCCATATACGTATGAATTTCTTCATACGTTTTTTTCATCTTATTGAGAATGCTTGCTTCTGATTCATCTGTCGGTGACCAATAAAGAATTTCCAACTCATTGACCTCATTTGTAGCCAGACTACGGCGCCTGTACCCAATGGAAACCGCATGCTTAAAGCCCTCTCGTTTATAAAAACGAAGACGTTTCTGACTGTCACTATCCTCATAATTCACTGGCTCGACTTCTAAAATAATCGGTTTCTTTTTTTGCTTTGTCTTTTCAATTAATTGATGCCCAATGCCCTGTCCTCTTGACTTACTGGATACCCAAAGGTAGTCAATGAAAACAAACTCCTTCGTCTCAACGTACATTAAAACATGATAAGGTCCTTCATCCTTGTGATACATTTCTGGTTTATCTCTAAGCAATATTTCCATATGCTGCTTTGATTTCATTTCTTCAACGGGAAAATAGTCATTAAGCTTTTCGTACCAATTCATTTTTTGCCTCACTTTTTTCATTTATTATGTGAAAGTGATTCAATCTTTACGCATTGAACACTTTATTTAAAAGAAATGGGATCAAGGTGGGAGATAAAGGAGAAATAATTAACCCTTCACAATTTATGTGAAGGGTTAATTACAGTTTATACAAATCATAATAATTTGTCAATTGCGATTAAGAAAAACCGGGCGAAGAGCATGCCTGGTCCTTGTCCTTAGTATAGAGCATCATCCAATATGAAAGAGGCTTCATTACCTGGTCAAGTGGATGTGAGCGCAAGGCGCGAGACGCCTCCGGGAAGTGGGAGATCAGTAAGACCTTAGCAGCGCGAAGGCGCGAGGAGGCTTAAGGCGAGCTGCCTGGAGCGGAATCGCGCACCGTCCTCATGACCAGAAATTAAAAAAAAGGGGCTGCCATTCTATGATAAAATAGATAGTAAAGTGGCTTAATTATCAGAGCTGTCACTACCTATTACATGATAGCTTGACTATAGTGCAAAAAGAAAGGATGTCCTATTTGTTTCAGAAACTTTCCATTGGATGTGTCATACTATTATTACTGCTCATTGGTATCCAAATGCTGACCCAAGCCGTTCCCTCTTGGCTCTTGCAACTCATCCTCTGGGTAACCATCATTGTTTTCATTTATTACATCTTTGATAAGAAAAGAAAAAATAAACGATAAAGCATGGCCTCTCTCCTTATAATAAGTCCTCCCACTTCATAGACAAGCTTTTTTAAAGACTCCGCCACTACTAGCCTTCCGAGATTGGAAACATAAATCAGCTGAGCTACTCAGGATAGTACATTCCCCTGCCGAGCTCGCTGTGGACGTGCCATAGATGCGAAATATTTTTTTAGCAGAGGACTTCATTACTTCACTGAAAAACTTCTTCTTTCTCAGGCGTGTTCTCATTAAAAAGAGAGAACCCTGAGGTTCTCTCTTTTTAAATTAGCTTCTTTATTTAAAATCGTGTTTGTATTCGTCATCGTAGATATGACAAGCAACCCAATGGTCTTTTTCTGCCTCTGTCCATCTTGGTACAACATTTGCACATACCTCTGTTGCAAGAGGACAGCGTGTTCGGAAGCGGCAACCACTTGGTGGATTGACCGGACTTGGCACATCGCCTTCTAGTATGATGCGCTCACGACTGCGTTCATAGTTAGGATCTGGAACAGGTATCGCTGATAATAAGGCTTGAGTATAAGGATGGAGTGGATTATCATAAAGCTCATCACTGCCTGCAACTTCAGCCATTTTACCGAGATACATAACACCTACACGATCGCTTATATGTTTCACCATTGATAAATCATGGGCAATGAACAAATAAGTGAGGCCACGTTCCTTTTGTAGCTTCTGCATAAGATTAACCACCTGTGCTTGGATGGAAACATCCAAAGCAGAGATTGGTTCATCCGCAATGATAAAGTCAGGATCAACCGCAAGAGCTCGGGCAATCCCGATACGCTGTCTTTGACCACCACTGAATTCGTGGGCATAACGTGTGGCGTGTTCGCTATTCAGACCAACCGTTTCTAATAGTTCAATGACTTTCTGCCTGCGTTCTTGCTTATTACTCGCTAGGTTATGAATATCAATACCTTCAGCAATAATATCTTCAACTGTCATACGCGGATTTAAAGAAGCATAAGGATCCTGGAAGATCATTTGCATTTTGCGATTTAATGCTTTTAACTCTTTAGATGATTTTTTGCCATGAACATTTTCACCATCAAAGAGGACTTCACCATCTGTCGCATCATACAAACGAATCAGCGTACGACCTGTTGTCGATTTACCGCATCCAGATTCACCAACCAAGCCAAAGGTTTCCCCTTTATATATATGAAAGCTTACATCATCAACAGCTTTAAGTGTTGCCTTACCGCCAACTTTAAAGTGCTTTTTTAAATTTTTTACTTCAATAAGCTTTTCTTGCTCAACTGTATTCGCCATTAACGGTCACCTCCAACTTGGATCGTTTCCGGTGGTTCCACCTTTGGCGATCGTTCATCCTGTAACCAGCAAGCTGTTTTATGCGTATCTGACACATCACTGTAGTCAGGCATAAATTCAGTACATACCTTCATCGCGTGTGGACAACGCGCTGCAAAAGGACAGCCTTTCGGTGGATTAGATAAGTCAGGAGGTGTTCCCGGAATAGCAAGTAATTCACTATTTTTTGAATCTACCCGTGGCATAGATGATAATAAACCCCACGTATAAGGGTGCTTTGGCTCATAGAAAATTTCATCTACTGTCCCTGTTTCGATGACCTTACCACCATACATGACCGCGACTCGCTGAGCCATATTGGCGACAACACCGAGGTCGTGTGTGATTAAGACAATCGAAGTATTGGTCTTTTTCTGAAGATCCTTCATCAGATCTAAAATTTGTGCTTGGATGGTCACGTCTAAAGCCGTTGTAGGCTCATCCGCAATCAGCACCTTAGGGTTACAGGCCAGTGCAATGGCAATGACCACTCTTTGTCGCATCCCACCAGAAAATTGGTGCGGGTACTGTTTAACCCGTTCTTCAGGATTGGGAATACCCACTAATTCAAGCAATTCAATGGCACGTTTCTTGGCATCTGCCTTGCTTAAGTTTTGATGGCGTCTGATTCCCTCCATAATTTGCTTGCCAATGGTCATCGTCGGATTCAATGAAGTCATTGGATCCTGGAAGATCATTGAAATCTCAGAACCTCTGAGCTTTTGCATTTGTTTATCAGAGAGCTTCGTCAAATCTCTTTCATTAAATAAAACCTCACCACTTTTAACACGTCCAGCCGGCTTTGGCAAAAGTCCCATAATGGCTTTTGTCGTGACCGATTTACCAGAGCCAGACTCGCCGACAATCGCTAAAGCCTCGCCTTTCTTTAGAGTAAGATTCACTCCTCTTACCGCTTTAACTTCACCGCGATGGGTTTTAAAAGAGACATGTAGATCATTCACTTCTAAAATGTTTTCCATTTCTATCACTCCTATTGTCTCAATTTAGGATCGAAAGCATCGCGTAACCCATCACCAAGAATGTTAAAGCAGATTAATAGCAAGCTGATGACGATTCCCGGAAAAATAACCTGATACGGATGAATTTGCATCACGCCATATCCCCTATTAATAAGCGAACCAAGAGAAGCCACTGGATCTTTAATCCCTAAACCGATAAAGCTTAAGAAAGCTTCAAAGAAGATCGCACTTGGAATGGTGAACATTGTGTTAATGATGATTTGTCCAAGTGTGTTCGGCAATAAATGTCGGCTAATGATACGCGAGTGTGATGCTCCTAATGTTCTTGATGCAAGTACATATTCTTCTGACTTCAGCTTCAGCATCTGGGCGCGAACAATCCGCGACATCGTCACCCAACCGGTGATAACCATCGCAACAATAATCGACACCAGTCCTGGCTGCAGTATCAAAATCATCAGAATAATAATAACTAGGTTGGGAATCCCGATGATAACCTCAACGATTCTTTGCAATACATTATCGACTTTTCCGCCAAAATACGCAGAAATTCCGCCATAAGCAACACCGATGAGAAGATCGATAGCCGCCGCAACAACAGCAATAAAGAGCGAAACCTGTGTTCCTTTCCAAGTTCTTGTCCACAGATCACGGCCTAGGTCATCCGTTCCAAACCAAAAGTTATCTTTAGCATGCTGAGTTTGATAAAGATCAACATTGTTTTCAACACCATCGAAAGGCAACCAATGAATCTTATCAAGTCCAGGGATTTTTGCAGGCAAGTTTTGGCGAACCACATCTTGATCATCAATGCCATATTTGTTCATCGTTGGACCAATCAAGGCCATCAGGACGATAAGCAATAGAATGATGGCGGAGATGACGGCCCCTTTATTTCTTAATAGCCTTTGAAAGGAATCCTTCCAAAAACTCGTGCTTTTACCGACAATCGCTTCACTTTCACTACTGCTCATAGCAACGGGTTCAAACATTTCCTTTGTGATTTCATTATTTGATAGAGCCATAGATTACTCTCCTCCAGCCAACCGAATTCTTGGATCAATCACACCATATAGAATATCAACGATAAAGATCATGATGATGAGAAGGGCACTATAAAGTTCTGTTGTTCCCATGATCATTGGGTAATCATTGGTTACGATGGAATCCACAAATTGTGAGCCGATACCAGGAATTGCAAAGATATTTTCGATAACGAGAGAGCCTGTCACAATTGCAGCTGTAAGTGGTCCGAGAATGGTGATGACTGGAATTAAAGCATTGCGCACAGAATGCTTGAAAATAACGTTGAATGAGCTGATGCCCTTTGCTCTCGCCGTTGTAATATAGTCCTGATTAACCACTTCAACCATTTCTGTACGCATGAAGCGCGCGACATTAGCGACAACACCAACCGCTAAGGCGATGACTGGCATAATGTGATATTCAGGGCCCTTCCAATAGGCGAGAGGCAAAAGCTGCCACTTTACACCGAAAAAGTATTGCATAAATACAGCTAGTACAAATGAAGGGATGGAAATACCGAGAACTGAAATGAACATCGTTCCATAATCCAATATCGTTCCTCTGCGAAGACCTGCAATAACACCAAGTAAAATTCCGAAAATTGCACCAATGATAACTGCTTCAAACCCAAGGTCGAATGAAACTGGCGCTTTTTCAGCTAAAATGGTCGTTACCGGACGCATTCCAAACTGAAAGGAGCCTCCTAAATCACCGTGCAGCGCGTTTCCTATATAATGCAGGTATTGAATAGGAACCGGCTGATCGAGCCCGTAGTAGTGTTTCAGCTGTGCCAATTGCTCAGGGCTGATACGGTTTTGATTTTTAAACGGGGTCCCAGGCATTAATTTCATAGTGAGAAAAGTAAATGTTATGACTACTAAAAATGTAATAATCATATACACAATTCTTTTCGCGATATATCTAGCCAATTCGACACCTCCCATAATAACAGATAACTCTATTGTCTTGTTTTCTAGCTATTATGTCAAGATAATAGCGTGGTATGGCAACATTTACACTTAAAAAGAGAGTAAATGCCGTGACGACATTTACCCTCCTGCCACACTTCTTCTTTCAATTGCTGTTCAATTCACGACTATTGATTAATGTTTAAGGATCGATACACCTGTATAGTCAATTTGTGGACCATATAATGGGTAATCTAAACCTTTAACATATTTCTTTTCAACCCAAGTTTGACCTTGTTGGAACAATGGTACAATTGGATATTGTGACATCATTTCTTTTTCAGCATCAAGCATCGTTTGCCAACGCTTAGCATTGTCATCCGTTTGATCATTAGCTTGAGCGATCAGGCTATCAAACTTCTTATCCGACCAACCTGTTGTGTTTTGTGGATTGTTCGATGTCCACATATCAAGGTAAGTCATTGGGTCACGATAGTCAGGGAACCAGCCACTGAACGCCAAATCGAACTTAAAGGACTGATTCAATTTGAGGTAGTTGCCCCATGGCTGTTGGTTGATCGTTACCTTCACGCCTTTAAGGTTTTTGCTGATTTGGTTCGCAATGTACTCATCCCATTTTTTATAGCTGTCGCCATCAGGGGTGAGCAATGTAAGGTTGATGCTGCTGACACCCAGCTCTTTCTTCGCTTGATCCCAGAATTTCTTAGCATCGCTTTCGCTACCAGCAGGATACCCGTCAGGATTATCAGAGCGGAAGTCTTTGCCATCAGGACTTTGCACGAAGTCTTTTGGTACTACAAAGTTCGATGGAATAGAACCGTCTTTTAGTAAGACATCTGTGAAGTCTTTTCTATTGATCGCAGCGTTGATCGCTTTACGAAGATTAAGGTTCTTTAAGTATTTATTGGTTTTTTGGTTAATGTACAAGAATTCTGTACCAGAAGTTAAACCTTTTTTAACTTCATCAGGATTTTTTGCTTTTTCCTGAGCGATAAAGTCACCAGAAAGAACAACTGTATCGGTTTTACCCGTGTCATACAAGTTTACCCGTGTGGAAAGCTCTTTAACGATATTAACGTTAACTTGTTCTACTTTAATGCTATCCGCATTCCAGTAGCTATCATTTTTCTCTAAGCTATAGCTTGAGCCTTGCTTCCAGCTTGCCAATTTGAATGGGCCATCTGAAATAATGCTGTCGGCACTTGAACCGTATTTATCGCCATATTTTTCAATGATGTCTTGGCGTTGTGGAAAGAATTCAGGCTGTGAAAGCATGCTCAAGAAAAATTGTGGAGCAGGCTTTTCGAGAGTGATTTGCAGTGTTTTATCGTCAATCGCTTTGATGCCTAATTGATCGACTTTGCCATACATATCACTTTTTGGATCTTGAATTTTTGCTGCATTCTTAATGAATGTGGATGCAAATAAGAAATTGTATAGTGGTTTTGATTTAGGATCGTTTTCATGCTGCCAACCGTAAACAAACTGTTGAGCAGTGACAGGCTTGCCATCTGACCATTTAGCGTCACGCAATGTAAAAGTATAAACTTTCTTGTCGTCGCTAACCTTTGGCTCGCCTTTAGCCAAGTCAAATTGAACTTTGTCATTATGCATGCGTGTTAAACCAGCTTGCACTTGTTCTAGGATACCATTAGAAGTTGTATCTGTTGTTTGCGTATAATCCAAGGTTGGAATATCGTTGTTAGATGCAACGTTTAACACTTGTTTATCAGCGAGTTCATTGGAACTACCTGCGTCTTTTGACCCACTGTCTTTTGAGCTACCACTTTTACCGCTGCTACATGCACTTAATACAAGAGCAAAGGCAAGAAGAATGGTCGCCAAGAATGACCACTTGGCTTTTCTTTTCATGTAAAATGACCTCCCTATTTTTCTTTAGCTATCTAAGCTGAAATAAACGATGATTTCAAATCTTTCAGACAATAAAAATCATCGATAGTGCTATTATACAAGTTTTCACTAATTTTTGTATAGTTTTTTTTAGGTATTTTGCTCATATTCCTTTTTTTATTGCGTTATTCATTTTAAAAAATAGGACTTTTTTCCTATGTGTTTTATCACTAAAATTTCTACATAATACACGATTGCCCTGTGCGAATTAGCATTATATGTAAATTGTTTTAGGTAAAAGTAACCAGAACTCACTAGAAAATTGTCAGTAAATAATGGTTCATGTTAAAATAACAGTGAAAAGGAGCGAACCATGTGTCTATATTAAAATTTAAATCTTTTTGGATTTTAGGAATAGCGATCCTCTTTTTTCTAATCTATATCGCTATTAATAGTTTGACTTTTCTTACAGTTATCAATGGATTATCATTCGTAGGTATTGTTTATTTACTCGTGGGATTTAGCTTGTTTGTTTTTTACGGAGGTTTTTTTAATATTTTTGGAACAAGCTTCAAGCGTTTTTTTAAGTCCAATGGACAAAGAAGAGTTGATGAGCTCAACCAAAGCGAGGAAGAAGTCTATTATAATCGAAAAGCAGAGTCATCTTCTGAATTTAACCCTAGTGGCAAGCCTTTGCCAATGTGGGTAAAACTGCTTATTCTATACGGTGCCATCTTCTTTATTATTTCCTTAATTCTATCCTTCTTTTATTAATATGTCCGGGAGCGAGTTTTCATTCTCACTCCCCGTTTACTACATATTATTTCACTTTCTCTGTGTTTTCCAATTCCCAAACCTTTTCAAAATAGGGCTGTCCTTTGATCATCCGCTCACAAAAATCAAGATGCTTTTGTGACCAGCCTTTTTTGACCTCTTCAAATAGTTTTTCCCATGCCTCATCAAAAGACATTGTGCGACTTTCATGATATTGCTTAGGGAACCATTCCGTGTACCAATAGCGCATTTCCTGCAAGCTACCGACTGAACGCAATTGGTCCAAGGCCATGAGCAAAATTTGTTTTAACTGCCGCTCTTTTCGGGTAAGACCACCCATCCATTCTGGATGTGGAGATAAAATATGATATTCCTTTGGCCCCTCATCATCGCCAATGGAATAGACGCTATAATCCATTTCAGCAGCCTTTTCAAGCACGTGTTTTTCTTGACGAGGGATGAGGCGACTTTTGCGGATAGGTACACTATACCCCAATGTATCAACGACAATATGACGGTACCCATCTGTCGCGATAAAGCAATATTCAATCACTTCTCTTTGACTATTCTTTCTTATGTAACTTTTATTTTTTACATCTTCCAGCAGTTGATCTGGAAGGGCCCGCAGATCGTTCTCGATATAGTCAAATAACGCCTTCTCGACCTTGAGTAACGGGACTTGGTCAAGCAGCTCTATAAAGTCATGCTTTCGCCATTCATGAAATTCGCAGACATTATAGCCATTTTCTTCTCCTTCAAACCAATTCACCCATACATCACCAATGAGTTCCATGATTATCGTCCCTCACTTTTTACTATTTTTCAATCAGTATGGGCATGTATAGAGCGATTTATTCTCATGAAATTAAACTTTTAACTGAATTGGATAATTTTCCTTAACTATTTAAAAGACGGAAAATAAATGCTTAACCACATCATCACAAGCCCAGCAAAGAACAGGTAGGTTTCTACACGTTCTAACATAAATTGGATATACCCATAAAAGCCTTCACCCGTTGTCATCACATTCAAAAAAGCAATGATTGTCACACCACCGACAACCGCAAAGCCAAAGCCGAGGAATAAAAAAAAGACTCGCACTAACATCACGCACACGTTCCCTTCTCGAATGCATCTTTGCTTAATCAGCCTGTCCTATTAAAACTATATGCAGGGAAGCGTGCAATATTAGAAAAACTAGCCTAACAATAAGCTCCACTCGTGGATACATTGCTGTTCATGCCAAGTGAAAGCCATGATTAAATAAAGAATGTCGTTACTGATCTCGTGGTGTCTCCAAAGCCATGTGAAATTTTACATCAAGCTGCTTAAAAGCTAATGTATGAATCTATACTCTCATCCATTTTATCACGTTAGCCAATGTTATTCTCTCTTAAAGCATGTCAAAAATCCCTAAAGGAATAAACATTCCTCTAGGGATGACGCATTTAGTTCTTATACTTTTTGAACACTAAGGTTGCGTTGTGACCACCAAAACCCAAAGAATTGCTCATCGCATAGTCGACCGTTGCTTGCCGCGCTTCGTTCGGTACAACATCAAGATCACAGGCTTCGTCAGGTGTCTCATAATGAAGCGTAGGAGGCAATATTCCATCCTGAATGGCAAGAATAGAAAAAATAGCTTCCACGCCACCAGACGCACCTAATAGATGGCCGATAGAAGACTTAGTAGAGCTCATTGCAAGCTTATAAGCGTGCTCACCAAACACAGTTTTAACCGCTTGAGTTTCATTCGAGTCATTCAATGCCGTGCTTGTCCCATGCGCATTGATATATTGAATAGCCTCTGGAGAAATTTCCGCATCTGCAAGAGCTTGCTTCATAGAGCGAGCGGCTCCACTGCCACCTGGTTCTACAGCTGTTAAATGATAGGCATCCCCTGTTGCGCCATAGCCGACAATTTCTGCATAGATTCTTGCACCACGCGCTTGAGCAGATTCAAGTGATTCCAAAACAAGGATACCTGACCCTTCGCCCATAACAAATCCATCACGATTTTTGTCGAATGGTCGTGAAGCCGTCTCAGGGTCTGGATTAAACGACAGTGCTTTAGCAGAGCTAAACCCAGCAAAAGCCATCGAAACAAGTGGAGCCTCTGTTCCTCCAGTTATGATGACGTCGTTATCTCCACGCGCGATAGCCTTAAAAGCATCACCTATGGAATTCGTGCCTGTAGCACAAGCGGTCACTGTACAGGAATTAATGCCTTTGGCGCCGAGATGAATGGATACTTGTCCAGAAGCCATGTCAGGAATCATCATTGGCACAAAAAAAGGACTCACGCGATTAAATCCCTTTTCTAACCCAATCCGGTGCTGCGTTTCAAAGGTTTCCATGCCACCGATTCCCGAGCCAATCCAAACGCCCACACGGTGTGCATTGGCTTCATTGATCTCCAGATCAGCATCTTCTACAGCCATTTTTGCTGCTGCTAATGCATATTGTGCAAAGCGATCCATTTTACGCGCATCTTTTTTAGACACGAATTGTGTTGGATCAAAATCTTTAATTTCACCAGCTACTTTTGCAGGAAACAGCTCAGCGTCGATACGTGTTAACTTACCTACGCCATTCTTCCCAGCAATTAAATTTTTCCAAGTTGTTTCTACATCATTACCGAGTGGTGTCACCGCACCAAGACCAGTGACAACAACACGACGTTTCATAAAACCTTCCCCTTTCTTATTTACCCCAACGTATGGCAACAGCCCCCCACGTGAGACCACCACCAAATCCGACACATACGATAATGTCGCCATCTTTCATTTTATCTTCTTCTATGGCATCTGCCAACGCTAATGGGATGGATGAACTTGAGGTATTGCCGTATTTATGAACGGTTTTCATCACCTTATCCTCTGGAAGTTCTAAACGCAACCGTGAAGCTTCCATTATACGTATGTTCGCTTGATGAGGAACCAGCAAATGAATATCTTCTTTTTTCAAACCTGCTTTTTCCACAACATTAACAGCAGATTCCCCCATTTGCCGAACTGCAAACTTAAATACCTCACGTCCATTCATCATAATGTGTGGACCCTCTTGATACAACTCTTTTGCTTTTGTGCCGTCCGCACCTAACTCAAAAGAAAGAATGCCTTTACCATCAGAAACAGGTCCCATGATGGCCGCACCAGCCCCATCACCAAATAATACAGCAGTATTGCGATCCTGCCAATTCGTGATTTTAGAAAGCTTTTCCACACCTACAATAAGGATGGTTTGATACACCTTATTTTCGATATATTGTTTTGCCGTCACTAAACCATAGATAAATCCCGCACAGGCTGCACTAATATCCATTGCAGCCGCATTCTTAGCCCCGAGTCGCGCTTGAAGCAAGCAGGCAACAGAAGGAAAAGGCATATCTGGTGTGACCGTGGCAACTAGAATTAAATCGATGTCTTCGGCATTGATCTGTGCTTTTTCTATGGCTTCCACAGAGGCAAAATAAGCCATATCTGACGTATTGACATCGTCAGCAGCAACTCTGCGTTCTTCAATGCCTGTTCGCGTCCGAATCCATTCATCCGACGTGTCCACCATTCCTTCTAAATCTAAATTTGTTAATACCTTTTCTGGGACATACTTTCCCATGCTAAGAATACCTGCGTTCATTCATCAATCTCCTTCCAAACTATAAAAAATTATGACTTGGTACTAATAATTACTAATATTACTTTCTAATCTTCTTTTTGTCTATATGAGTTTAACATATTTAAAATTTCTGTATCATTTGCACTATTCTTACAAAAGCTATACTTAACTCATACTGCTTCTCCATACCCTAAATAGCATCTATTCGGACCACAGATGAAGGGGGTTGCGTAACCCAAAGGCTGACCTTAACCTTTAATGTATAAAAAAGAGAGATTCTTCGAGGCCGTTCTCACCCGATTTCCGGCACCCATTTCCATACACTACTTAACACTTCTTATTCTCCAACTTCATACACTGTACTATGAATAGTCTTTTATTGTATAAGGGGGAATGAGTGATGGTTCAACTCAATAATAATAATCAACAACAGCCTCCCTTTCATCCAATGTGGGGTCCCCCACCTCCCGGACCTTTTTTTATGACGCCACCCAATAACATGCCACAATCTGCAAGTAACCAATCGACGCAAAATAATATGCCACAGTTTATGCAAGGCTTTTTGGATAAGGATGGGAAGTGGGATTTTGACAAAATGATGAGTGGGGCTGATAAGGTATTCAAGATCATCAATCAAACACAACCGATGATTAAACAACTTGGCCCATTATTTAATCTGTTTAAGAAGTAAAGCATGCTTATTTTTGGCATGCTTTACTTCTTTATTCATCCACTGGCCTATATTTGGGTTTAAATCCTAATAAGCACTCAGCTTTTTTATAGGGGTAACATATCCTCTTTCCATTAACAGAGAACCATTTTCCACTGGTTACTTGAATAACATGCACACCTTCCTCAATAGTTCCCATCATGCCTTTTTGAATCGCGTCGATAAGATCTTGGATATGTATGCAATCGATTAGCGTGCAATCATTTGATTCGGGTGTGATCGCGTCCGATAAGGCTGGAATTCTTAAAATCAAAACAGATTTTGTGTGGGTTTCTTCCTTTTTAATGGCAGAGGTAATGGAACACTCTAATTGCAGTGCACGCTCTCCAAGGGACGTTTTGGGCGTGAGCTTTGCTTGTTCATCTATAATCCCTTCCTCTGCCCCATAGATAGCAATGTGGGATAAAACAATGACCTTTTGCAAGGATTCCATGAATGCTATACACTTCGTAAACGGGTTAACGATTAAGTCAGTCTCTTCATGTTCAACCCCATCAAATAGAATGAGCACATCTGGGTTCAGGTCTTGCCCCACCCATTCTGTCTTGTTTGTGTTTTCCAGTACAATTTCTTTGAAGAGCGCATTGCGTCCAAACAATAAGCTCCGCTCCACTGCCTCCTCATCATAGCGATGGTAAGGTACAATAACCTCATTTCCCTCCGCAAGCAAGCGATCGGTCAGCTGACTCCCCCAATAGGTTAATCCACCAAACAATAAAATCCTAGCCATAAAGACACCCCTTACTCCATAGTTACTTTAGTAGATACTTATGATTGTTCGACGCCCGTCATCCTTATACAAGAGAATTCAATATTAAAGAAGACTTAAAACAGCGAGGGTGCTCGCTAAAAACTTATCCAGCCTTGCTTCCTGAGTGCCAGGTAGTGAAAGCTAAAGTCCAAACCTATGCTCTCCTTTCTAGCTCACACAAGAGAAGGTTTACTATTCTGATCGTAAAAAAAGAGTGCAGAGAAAAATAAACACATCTCCTCTACACTTCGCTTTTCTATCAGCTATATCACTGTCAGTGCCGTTAACGCGGCAAGAGGCAAGGTCAATCGGCCAAATGGGCGTCCTGGATAGCCGAGACCATAAGGACCGTATGGACCGCCATAGCCTCCTGGATAGCCGTAGCCTCCCCCTGGATAACCAAAGCCCGTTTGATAACCGCCTGTATACCCATACCCTGAAGGGTAACCTCCTCCGTAGTAGCCTGGCGCCCCAGGGTAACCTCCTGCACCTGGATAACCAAAAGCACGGCCGTCTTCTGCGGGAATATCAATTGGAATGAGTAAATGCAGTTGTTCTCCGTCAATATGCTCCATTATGCCTTCATAGCTCTTTCCATCAAGAGCGCTGACTTTAACAGATTGATTCACATATTGTGACCAGTCATTCATAGCCCCATTCTGTTGTGGAAAATATTGATTTTCCATGTCAAAAACCTCCTAGAACTCATTACACTTTTATGTGTATTCATTCACCCAGAAAAGGTTCTAAGACTGGCCACAAACAGCTGCAGCCATGCTTTTATTTACACTAAAAAACTACAGTGGGAAACTCCCACTGTAGTCGGTATGTCAATTAAATATTGATTTTTGCTCTAAATGTTGATTAAGTCGAGTCATTAAGCGCTCTACAAAGGCCTGGCAGCGCTGGACATCCTGCTCTTGAGGTAAAAGTTCAACCTTAAGTGTAACAGCCAGATCAGTGTGGACATAGAGCATGTCACGAAACTGGTCCACAGCTCCGCAAAAATGCGGATAGAAGCTGTCGCCTGTGCCAAAAACAGCGGTGACAACAGCACGCGTTTCTTGCTGCTCAAAGGCTGCAAATAAAGCGCGCATCTCTCTTGGAATATGCCCATTCCCCCAGCTATAGGTTCCGACAATAATGGCATCCCATTGCTGCAACTTCTCCAGATCAAAGGCGTGAATGGGATAAATGTCAACCGGTAGTCCCTGTGTTTGAAAAGCCTGTTCAATCATGCGCATGAGGGCCTCAGTATTTCCCGTCACTGATGTATAGACCATTGCTATCTTCATTACGCATCACACCTATAGTTCGTCAAACCCGTTGGATTGAGACACCTTAGTATATGTTCGCGATCTTTGCTCAAAGAAATCCGATTTTGTTTCGTTGATCATTTCATCGCTAAAGACATGAATCCAAGGCATTGGGTTATCGCGTTCCTCATAACGGTTGGATAGGCCAATTTGTCTTAGACGCTTGTTAGCCAGATATTCGATGTATAATCCAAACTCATTGAGGTCAATACCATCAATGTTCTGCAGGATTTCCTGAGCCCATTCCTTTTCTAATTGCACAGCCCGATCAATGGAATCATAAATATACTGGCTGTTTTCCTCTGTGTTAAGCTCAGGATTTTCCGTTAAGAGGATGCGCAAGAACTGCGAGATAAAATAAGCATGCTGCATTTCATCTCTTTGAATATAACTGATCATCGTACTCGTTTTCAGCATTTTTTGCTGACGAGCTAAATTGTAAAAGAAAGCAAATCCAGCATAAAAATAAATGCCTTCCAAGTTGATGGAATTGACCGCAAGCTTAAATAGATGTAACGGTGTTGGCTCCTGTCTAAAATTCTCATAGGCCTCCAAAATCAAGTGGTTGCGCTTTTGAATCATCGGGTCCTCTTTGGCTTGATTAAAGCGCTCATTTTGAACATTTAGAGGCACAAGTGAGCTGAGAATATATGAATAGGATTCATTGTGCACAGCCTCCTGCTGCGAGATAACGGCAAAGATGGCTTTGAAGCTAGAATCGGTGACATAATCCATCACTTGGCTCATGGTAGGTGTCTGCAAGCTATCCAATGAAGCAAGCTGTGTATTTACACGTAAAAAAATGTCTTGTTCGTGTGCAGACAGCGAATCCCACTGTTTAATATCATCCTGCATATTGATTTCTTGAGCCTTCCAAAAATTGCCCAAGAGCGTCTGATACAATGTATACATTTGCGGATAAGCAATATCATTCCAGTTGAGCAATCCAGAGGATTGCCCATTGATGATTCCTGTTGATTTATTTGGATATTCCGAGTTTAAGAGCTTTATTCTTTTTAAAGGTTGTATGACGTCCACCTTTAATCCCTCCAATAAATGATGCGATTTAGCTCATGCATGCTTCACATTCTTCGATTTCTGCCTGCGAAGTGCTGCGCACATAATAGGTTGATTTCAAGCGTTGCTTCCACGCTTCCATGTGTAGATTTAACAATTCTTTAGCCTTGATATCATGAACCACATAAAGATTAAAGCTGATCGCTTGATCTACATGGCGTTGACGTGCTGCATTTTGTTTGATACTCCAGACTTGATCAATCATGTGACGCGCACGGCGATAGTATTCATAAGTGTGATGATCGAGATCTGGGGCTGTGACTTTAAATTTAAAGTTTTTCTTTTCCTCGGCATATTCTACAGCGTAAATAGGATCGATTCCATCCGTAGAACCACCGATCTTAGCAGTCGATGAGTTTGGTGCGACGGCCATCATCCAACCATTGCGTACACCATGTTCAGCCACAGCGTTTTTTAAGCTCTGCCATCTAGACGCTGTATAATCCCGGCGATCGAAGTATTTGCCTGTATGCCATTCTGATCCATCAAACTGACTGTAAGCTCCTTTTTCCTTCGCCAATTCCATTGAAGCTTGAATCGTTAAATAAGCAATGTTTTCATAAAGCTCATCTGCATAACGCACCGCTTCATCCGATTCCCAATAAAGCGACTTTACAGCAAGCAGATGATGCCAGCCAAATGTCCCTAAACCAATCGCTCTAAATTTCTTATTCGTCTCAGTGGCTTGCCCAACGGAAATAGTATTAAGATCAATCACATTATCGAGCATGCGCACTTGAATAGGAATCAGGCGTTCTAATACGTCTGCATCCACAGCTCTTGGTAGATTAATAGAAGAAAGATTACAAACGACAAAATCACCAGGCTTACGCACGATAACAATATTGCCTTCCGCGTCCTTATATTCCTTAACGATGGTCGTTGCAGACATATTCTGAGCAATTTCCGTGCACAAATTACTGCAAAAAATAGCCGTGCGCCCTTCACCTAATAGATGCTTATTGGGATTCTGACGATTGACTTCATCACGGTAGAACATGTAAGGTGTTCCTGTTTCTAACTGAGCGATCATGACCCGTGCCATAATATCCATTGCACGATATGTTTTTCTTGGGAGAAGTGGATGATTTACCGCTTCTTCATATTTCTCTGTAAAATATTTACGATCCGTTTCATCATAGAAATCCTCCAAGCCAAGGGGATTTCCCGCTTCGTCCTTCCAGCCCATAACCTGCTTGACTTGATGAGGACAAAAGACATGCCATTCGCCAATGCTTTTTCCATTTTCATCAACTTCTTGGAGCTTTTCCATAAATAGATCTGGAACAGATAAACCCGTAAAAATATCGTGAGCTTTCCGGCGCTCATCACCATTGTTTGTTTTCAAATCAAGAAAACCGTTCATAATATCTTTGTGGAATATATCAAGGTAAACGGCAACCGCCCCTTGTCTCTGTCCCAATTGATCCACACTTACAGCTGTATCATTGATCAAGCGAATCCAAGGGACAATCCCAGAGGAATTCCCTTTAAACCTTTTGATATCTGAGCCAAGCGCACGCACCTTTCCAAAGTAAATGCCGATGCCACCGCCGTCCTTGCTAAGACGAGCAATGTCCCAGTTATTCAAATAGATACCATCTAGTGAATCATCCACCGTGTCGATAAAGCAGGAAGAGAGCTGGCCGAAGCTTTTCCCTGCATTCGAAAGCGTCGGAGTCGCCACAGTCATGTACAGGTGGCTTAATGCCCAGTAAGCTTCCTGAACCAATGCCAAGCGTTTATCTTTCGGTTCCTTTTGCATTAGCGTCATCGCAATGACCATAAAGCGCTCTTGGGGAAGCTCATACAGCTGTCTCTCGTGATCACGCGCTAAATAACGATCTGCAAGTAAAAATAGTCCTATGTAATTGAAAAGTCGATCACATTCCGGATCAATTGCCTGAGCTAATTTGTCAATCTCATCCTTTGAATAAGTGTCTAGTAGACTTGTAGAATAAATGCCTTTATCCGTCAACACTTTGATGAGCTGATAGAAATCACCGTATTTTAGATTCGCTGAATACCCGCGATGCTCGGCTGCTTCAGCATATAAATCATTAAGATATAATTGTGCAGCAGCAAATGTCCAGTTCGGTTGATCCATAGAAATATGATTGAGCGCATAAAATAATGCATGCTGGTTGGCCTGATCGGCTGACCCATTTAAATTATGTAATTGTTGTTCAAGCTCTGAGACGTCAATAGCATATTTATCTGCCATTTGTTTTATGCCTTCTAAAACAGCGTCGACTTCACTTTGTAAATATGTACTCATGACCCATTCCTCCTAAAAAATTAAAAATCTCTTAAAAGCATATTCAAGCCAAAATGCCACTCATAAATTAGCAGTATCTTGCTTGTCAATCTTCATTATGTAAATCCTTCTGATGTGAATACACATTAAGGATGCCTGCAAGTTTCTATAATTTCTTCCATCAGCGCTTGGCGACATTTTACACTTTCTTAGTATAAAAAATCCGCCCTGGCAACCCCTAGAGCGGATGAAACAATAACATCAAAAGAATAGCCACACCAAACATATAACAGACGTATCCCTTAGTTGTCATCGCTCCACCTTCTTGCTCCCCGAAGAAGTTGAAACACCTCAAGTTAAGACAGGTCTACTGACTCATGCTATCATCCTACATTGAACCCTTCCCGTATAAAAGCTATACAGTGGTATTGTTCAATTCGTCAACATTTACAGTTGCGGGGGCAGTTCTAGATTCTCACCAGATTCCCTATTAAGCCACAGCATCTTAACCTCAGACATCACAATATAGAGTATTTAATTCATCACACCACACAACATATTGTGTTTCTTTCTCAATACTACTTGATTTCGACGAATTTCTCAAGAAAAAAATTTTAAAGTTGCCCTCCCAACCACCATAATGCCTGATTCATTAAGCCTTTCATCAAAATAAAAAAATAATCAGATAAATGGATTCTCTCGATATTAAGAAAAACCGGGCGAAAAGCATGCCCGTTCCTTGCTTGGTATAGAGCATCAGCCAATATGAAATGGGCTTCATTGCCTGGTCAAGTGGATGGGAATGCAAGGTGCGAGACTCGGAACACTCTAAAATCGTGTGTTCCGTGGGCGCTGCTGACGCATGGTGCGGATACTAGACTCCTACGGGAAGTGGGAGATCGGTAAGACCTTAGCAGGGCGAAGGCACGAAGAGGCTTACCACTCCCCCGCGGAAAGCGAGCGGCCTGGAGCAGAAATTCGCACCGTCCTTCATGATCAAAAATTTTATACTTTCTGATCTTTTTAGAAAACTCAGCTTATCCTTCACCACTTCGCTAAGCACAGCCTGATATGCTTTTTACAAAGCACGCACTAAGAACGCCCGTAAGCCTTAGGGGGCGAAAGTCAAAGTTACACTTATGCTTTCTTCCTTATGAGTGCCGGCGAAGCTATAAATTCTGATCGTGCAAAAAAATAAAAGCATCCTTAAAAGGATGCTCAAAATACTTTTATTAAGAAATACCTAAAGCAATCTTTGCAAAGCGTGACATGTTATCCTTTGACCATGGTGGACTCCAAACAATATTGACTTCTACACTATTGACACCTTCTATTGGAGCAAGTGCCGCACGAACTTCGTGCTCTATGGTTCCTGCTAATGGACAGCCCATAGCGGTTAACGTCATCGTTACCATGACATCACCGTTTTCATCTACATCTACACCATATACAAGACCAAGATTGACAATGTCAATACCTAGTTCGGGATCTATCACTTCTTCTAAGGCTTCAGCGATTTCGTCACGCATTCTTTTTTCATCTAATTGGGACATACGCTCTCCCCCTTCCATCACTATTTCTTATAGTATAACCGCTACGCTCCTTTCAATAAACCGTTATGCATGAATTTTTTATGATAAATTTAAGAAGCGCTGTTCTTCTCAGTGTCGGAAGGCTGAAGCTGCCGATCGTTAAGCTTCGCAGGTAAAGCCAAAATCGATTGATTTAATTCATCTAGCTTGCCTTCAATTCGATAAAGCAAATAAAGGGTCACAACGATGGGAAATCCGACATCCTTGACCATATTGAGCCACTCAACCATGTGCCAACCTCCTTCTTTAAAAAACGAACCCATACGCCAACTATTAAAAAACTTGGTTTGTATTGCTGCGCTTACACACCTGATGTGATGTTCAAATCACACTCAGGCTTTCACCCAATCTGAATGGTGAAAAAACGTTTTACTTAAGCGTCCACCTTATATAACGCCGTTAGTGCAGATTTTATGCCTTCTGATAGTGCAAAAAGGAAGGGAAATCCCTTCCTTTTACACGCTAGCTGAGTTCAATTTCTGTTACATTGCGCTCAACAATTCGTGCGCTTTTCTTTTTGATAAGGTCGCCGCCTGATGATGATAAAGCATTTTGTTTCACAATATCATCCATTGCAGCATTAACATTCGCTTCATTGACGGGTTCAACGGGATCATTTAACGCATAACGCACTGTTTTCCCCTCTGCATTTTCAAATAAAAGCTCTAAGGTTTTAGCCATCCGTTTCCCTCCCTTCTCATCCTTTACCGTGCCTTTAAGATTAGGATTGCTGAATTTCTGAAGTATCCGCTCGCTCAATTGAAAGCAAATCATGCTGTTGAAGAGCAGCTAACGATGTGGCGATGGCGTAAAGCTGATCAGCAGTTGCTTCTGATTTCACATTGTTAAAACTCTTTCTTAGCTTAACCGCATCGCCTTTTTCATTCATTCCGCCATCCAACATAAGCGCCATGCTCGATTGTTGAAGTTGACTCGTAGCCATGTCTTCACCCCCTTTTCAAATAATAAATAGACATAAGCCAGCCCAAACGGTGAGACGAATTTCTCTTCATTAGAAAAACTTGGCTTATACTCTACTGCTTCGCTATGCACAGCCAAACATGATTTTTCCAAATCAAACACTGAGGGTGTCGCCAAGCCTCAAAGACGACAATCCAACCTGCAGCTTATCTCTTTCTTTCATATATAACAGCAGTGCATTTATAGCTTCTAATAGCAAAAAAGACTCCTTAAAAAATTAAAGAGTCTTTGCTCATCTTTATAGATGTTCTTTTAGCCAATTGGCATAGTGGAGCATGCCTTGCCTTGACACCTTGTGACCCGCTTTATCCTCTAACCAATATTCTACATTGGGATGACCACTTGCCTTTAATTGTTTATAAAATTGGTAGGAATCCGCATAGGGAACAACTGGATCAAGCTTACCATGCCAAAAAAGCAAGGGGCGCTGATTTATCTTCTCAGGTGCTTGGCTCAAATCATAAGGGGCTAATGCAGCTATCATTGTCTTAATCTGTTCATCGTTATAAGGAAGCGCCACCCCTTCTTTAGTGAATGCGGTCAGCAGGTGGTCAGCAAAACCTTGATAATTCGGCGTTCCCATTAATGAGACCGCCACCTTGATCCAATCGAAAGCCTTAAGGCAGCCAAGCGTTGTGATTGCTCCCATAGAAACTCCAGCGACGGCAATTCTTTGATCCAGAATCAACCCTTTATGCTCAAAATCCTCCTTAATAAGCTCCGTATCCTTTATATTTTGCAGAACAATTTGCCAAAAGCCATACTGGCGTTCTTGTTCACTAAGCTCGTGCAGGCGTTCCCCATGCCCTAAAGCATCAGGCAAAATAACTCGAAACCCCTCTTTTGCAGCGAGATAGGCATAGTGGAGATAAGCTTCCTTCCAGCTCGTCCAGCCGTGCCAAAAGATGATGAAAGGCAACGGTTGATCCACATATTCCTTATCAACAATATGTAAAGCGGGAATACCAGCACTTGTTAACTCCTCAATAACCTGCATCTTTTCACCTCATTTTTTCTTACGTACTTGAAATCGATGTCATATATAGACCACATTGTAGCATTTCACTGATCCCATGACCTATCAAAACGCCTTGTCACTTTGTTATAATAAAGTCCTTGAGGGGGTTTTATACCTTTCAGGCAATCTGAACGTATAAAAAGACTGAAACGTTGATCAGAAAGGATACCGTGATGAACCAATACTTGATTGCTTTAGATTTGGATGGCACCTTATTAACATCTGACAAAACCATTAGCCCTAAAACAAAAGAAACTCTTGGCAGGGTGATAAAAGCTGGTCACAAGGTCATGATTGCTACCGGAAGACCTTTTCGAGCAAGTCAAGAATACTATCATGCCTTACAATTAGACACTCCGATTGTTAACTTTAATGGGGCATATATTCATCATCCCTTAGATCCAAACTGGGGCGTCTATCATAGCCCATTGGACTTTAAAACATTTCATGATATCATGAGTACCTGTCAGAGCTATCAATTGAAAAATGTCGTTGTCGAAGTCAAGGATGAGGTCTTCATCAATAATCCTGATCCATTGTTAACTGATCTCGTTCGAATTGGCAATCCAAACATTACATACGGCCCGATTCAAGACCACTTAACGCAAGGACCGACAAGTGTTCTCTTACAAACCAATGAACAAAAAATTGACAAACTTATTAATGCCTTAGATACAGAACATGCGAATGCCATTGAACAACGCTCTTGGGGATACCCAACGCATATCATCGAAATTATTAAGCGTGGAATAAACAAGGCCATTGGTATTGAAAAGACAGCCGCTTATTATGGCATTCCTAAGGAAAGAATGATTGCTTTCGGTGATGAAGATAACGACATTGAAATGTTACAATATGTAGGTCAAGGTGTAGCGATGGGCAACGCCATTTCAGCATTAAAAGCAATCGCAAATGCTGTCACCTCTTCCAATGATGAAGAGGGTATCGCGGACTATTTAGAAAAAACACTCTTAGCCTAATACATTTTATAAAGCACGTTGGGAGGTGACCTGATGAAGATTTATGAGGTGACTCATGATATTGATTACTCTAGAAAGCAACGCATTGCGGACTTATTTATGCAACAGATTTCTATAAATAAAGATGAAGCCTCTTTCCAATCAGCACTGGATGTCATTAATCTTGCTATCGAAACGCATAACTGCTCAAAGATTATTGTTGCGGAGGAAAATGACATCATCTATGGCCTCGCCTTTTTAAACATCGGTGTCAACCTTCGAGCTGGCGGTCGTTACCTTTGGCTCAATGAGCTCTATGTGCATAATGAATACAGAAACCGCGGGATTGGCAAAAAACTACTGCTGCATATCATTCATTTAGCGGAACAAGAAAACATAAAAGCCATTGAACTTGAAACGGGTGTCAATAATTCTGTGACCAAGCACATTTACAACTCACTAGGTTTTTATGAGATCGTCTCACAGCGCTATGGCTTCACCTTCTAAACTAGAATTGTACTTCTCAGAATGAATCATGTAAAATACCGATAGAAGGAGTCTGTCTCCTAGAACTTATGTAGGATTGAATAAAGGAGAGGTAAAATGGGAATTCATGTACGAGTTGATAGAACCCCCAACCCAAACGCAATGAAATTTACTGCACCCAGACAGTTGTTTAATGACCGATTAATTGTCAAACAAGGTGAACAAGTGGACAATCCCTTGGCACAGCAGCTTCTTGCACTTGAGGGTGTTGATAATTTATTTGGGTATGATGATTTTATTACAGTGAACAAAACATTTGATGCAGAATGGGACAACTTATTGCCACAGATTGAAGCCGTATTCGAAAACTTTTCTGACTAAGAAAAACGGTTTAAATTATAAAGACACATCGAGTTATCGCCCATATGGTGAAGCAGCCGACTCCAAAAGTCATTAAAAGATGATGGGAGCCGGCCTTTTGTTTAATCACTTGTCCGGAAAAAGCCAAATATCCCAGCGGTTTCAACAATATTTGTAAACGCATTAGGATCGGTTGCTTTGATTACCTGTTCTAATGTATAGAGCTCATATCTTGTGATAACAATCATGAGAAGCTCTTTATCCTTTTCAGTAAAAGCCCCTTTGGCAGAAATTCGGGTGATCCCCCGGACCATTTGATCATGAATCGCCTTTGAGAGCGTTGGCCCATTATCTGTGATAATCATGGCTGTTACTTTAGCATAACGGGTGTGGATGGTATCAATCACTCTTGATGTGACATAGAGTGTCACCAATGTATAGAGTGCTTTTTCCCAGCCAAAAAAGAAACCAGCAGCCAGGACGATTAAACCGTTAAGCACCAGAAAATAAATACCGATCGGCCGATCCTTCATACGTGAAAGAATCATGGCAATGATATCCATTCCCCCTGTAGACGCCCCATATTTCAACGTAAAACCAACACCAATTGCACTGACAACCCCACCGAAGACAGCATTCAGTATAATGTTATCCGTTAGAGCATGCACAGGAATGATCTCAAGAACGACCATTGTCGTTACAACGCTTAAAAGACTGTAAATTGTAAAGCGTCGCCCCACTCTCGTCCAGCCTAAATAGGCGACAGGAATATTGAGAAGGAATAACAATACCCCAGTTCCAATGGAATAGGAAGTATATTCATGAATAAGTGTCGAGATAAATTGCGCCACTCCAGTAAATCCGCTGGATAGGACATGGGCAGGAATCAGGAAAAAATTAAGAGCTATGGCGTTAAGGATAGCCCCACCGATCACGATTGCTGTGATTTTCACTTCATTATACATACCCTATAAACTCCTTTTAGAAAACTCTATTTTTATACTGTTCCCAATCAGACCCTCTCCAAAACCCAAGCGGATAAATACGCCTATTAAGCTTCTGTCTTTAATCTTTTTTTCAGTTTGGCAAGAGCGGCCTTCTTCCATGAACGAACCGTATCCATCGTAACTCCCTGTTCTGCTGCAATAATAGCTGTCTCTTTATCCCTCAGCACCGCTTCCTTTATCCATAATCTTTCCCGATCGCTTAACCAGGTCATGTATTGAAAAGCTCCCACTTCTAAGGTGTCTACCTCTTGAACAATTGGAAATTCTGGAAACGTCTCAAAGAAGAGATGGCGCGAAGCATAGCGCTTTTTTCTTTTGATTTCTGTGAGTAGCTTTCCTCTCACCATTAACGCAGCATAGGCTGGAAAAGCCCCTTTCTTTGGGTCAAACTGTTGAACTGCTTCCCATAGCGCAATTAAAGCGATTTGATACATTTCATCATAGTCCCTTAACTGCTGATAGCTGATAAGCCATTTCTTAATCAATGGATCAAAACGTGTAGCAATGTCTTCAAATGAACAAGCACGAATCATCTTTTCTCCTTCTAAGTAAGACGCGCGCCTCGCTTATTCCGCGGTAAAAAAAGAATAAAGAAACACACTTATTCATGCATCCCGAAGAATCCGCCATTTTGCCTGAGCTGATGAGACAAGCTTCAGCATTTGCAGTTTCCTGTTTTTCTCGATCAAAGTGTTCTCAAAAAGCGAAGGAGCCATTTCAGAATATCTTGATCAATAGTTTTTAAAAGAAAAGGTCACACTAGAAAAAACAGAGATGGAGGAATGATGCAATGCATACGATGTGGAAGGGTTCAATCAGCTTCGGCCTCGTTCATATACCGATCAAACTCTATGCAGCAACGGAATCAAAGGATGTGCATTTTCGCTCTTTACACGATAAATGTGAGACGCCCATTCGCTACCAAAAATTTTGCCCAACGTGTGAACGGGAAATTGAAGCAAGCGAAATCATTAAGGGCTACGAATACGAGCCGGGACAATTTGTAAAGGTTTCTGAAGAAGAAATAAAGGAAATCAAGGGCGAGGCCGGCCGTTCAGTGGAAATTCTTGATTTTGTAGACCTTCATGAGGTGGATCCCATTTTTTATAATAAATCTTATTTTATTGGGCCAAATGAGAATGGCGAAAAAGCTTATAGCCTCCTTAAACGAGCGATGGCGGATACAAATAAGATTGGTTTAGCCAAAATCACTTTACATTCCAAAAGTCATCTTGCCGTGGTGAGAGTGTATCAAAATGGGCTCTTGCTTGAGACAATTTTTTATCCTGATGAAGTGCGACAAATCGACCAAGTCCCTGGGCTTAATCAAGTTGGCGAAGTCAATGAAAAGGAGCTTGATACTGCCAAGCATCTTATTGAGCAATTAACAGCAGACTTCGAGCCAGAAAAATATGTCGATGATTACCGAGAAGCCGTTGAGGAGATGATTCAAGCGAAGATCGCTGGTAATGATATCATTCATACCGAAAAGGCGCCAGAACGCCAAAATGTTGTGGACCTCTTATCAGCTTTAGAAGCGAGTATCCAAACCTCAAAAACAAGCAAGAAACAGCCTAAGCAAGACAAAACGAAAAAAACGGCAAAGACCTCCTTAAAAAAGAAAAAGGCGGGTTCAGAATAAAAAGCCCCAACATGGGGCTTTTTTAAATAATAAGGAAGTCTAACATTTTGGGTGTTAATGGCGTGGATCGTGACGCTTCCACTCCAGGCAGCCCGCTTTCCGCAGGAAAGTAGTAAGCTCCTCACGCTGCGCGCTGCGAGGTTTTACTGATTTCCCACTTCTCGAAGGACTCTAGTATCGCATCGTGAGTCAACGGCACTCGAGGAACACACGATTTTAGAGTGTTCCAAATCTCTCACGCCTTGGGCTTCCATCCACTTAACCTTGCAATGAAGCCTCTTCCATATCTGATGATGCTCTAATGCCTAGACAAGGACCGGTACACATTTAAACCCGGTTTTTCATATGCACTTGGCTAGGATAATCCCAATCTTTCCGCACTCTCCTTGACCATAGAAGGAAGCACATCGACAATCGCCGGAAAATGGAAACCGAGCGCTGCTGCCCTGTCATTGGATAATCTCCAATCATAGGTGAACATCGCATAAGGAGACAATGTTTTGTCTTCATGTGTTCCCACATGAAAAATAGGTTCCTTGCCAAGACATTCTCCGATCTTCTGACAAAGCATTTGAATGCTTAAGTGCCCGCTGTTATTCCCATTGATTGGACCAACAAAGTCTGATTCAATCCCCATGAACTTGAGGAATTCAGCAATATCCCATGCCGTCACATAGGAGATCGGATGCTCCGTACTAAAAACTCCAATCGAAGCTTCAGTGGCAACATGCGACACGTAATAGTCAAAGCGTCCCGTAAAGTCATCTGTACCAGAGACAACCATTGCTACACGCACCGCCACTACTGGAAAGGCAGCTTTTTGGTAAAAATAGGCTTCTGCCTGCCGCTTCCCTTCTGCATACGTATAAGCATGTGCCTCAAGATCATAGGGATACTGCTCAGGTAAGAAATCCTCTTCCACAAGCTCTCCATCCTTATGCTTATACACTGCCATACTCGAGGTCAATATATAACGCTTCACACGGTCAGCAAACACATCAACAGCAATTTTCGCCTCTCTAGGATTAAAACAAATTTGATCGTATATCACATCATAGGATTGATCCGCAAAGGCCTTGATCATCGCTTCTCGCTCTGTCCGATCAACCCTGATTCTTGTCACCGCATCACCAAAATCATCAGGAGACTGTCCTCTCGTTGCAATCGTCACATCATGCCCTTCGTCAAGTAATAAATGCACCAAACGCCGTCCAAAAAATTGCGTGCCACCCAAAACAAGTATTCTCAACGTTCACTTCTCCTCCTTGTCCCACTGATATTGACATCTTCTTGCCTTTTGGACCATTACATTCTAACTCAAGCTTACATTAATTATAAAAGCCTAAGTCTATTCCTGTCTAAACAAACGCTTACATCATATCGCAGTGCCAAGTACACTTGCACTGTTATCTATCTTGAATGAGAAGACTGTAGTCCCATGGATTTTTCTTTGCTTATATCCTTTCTGGCAAAAGACATTCATTGGGGGGAACATCGACAAAAGCTTGAATACTTGGTTGTCTTACTGAGCGCCCCTCCTTCCACTCGATATATTGGATTTTAACGGTTATGACCGGGGAAACCCAAATGGCCTCTTCATGACGATCAGGCTGGTTAATAAAGGGGCGCGTTTCAATAATAAAAGGCAGAATGGTTCGCGTAAAGTGTCGCCACTCTGATTGCTTTAATTTTCCTGTCCCTGCATGTCCGATATACCAAAGGTTTCCCTCACTGTCATATAGCCCGAGCAATAAGGCATTTACAACGTTATCGCGCAAAGTGATCCCCCCAACCACTCCAATCAAATCCTTATAGTTTTTTTTCTTTTGCCAACGATCATTTTTCTCATTGATAAAATAGGGGCTTTTAAGATCTTTCATGACGATCCCTTCCATGCCATGTTGTTGCACTACTTCAAACACGCTATGAATCTCACGGCTTGGATGGGACGAGACCAGATGGATGTGATCGTTGGGAACAAGGATTTTATTTAATAAATCCAATCTTTCCTGTAAGCGCCAATCAGTGATCCATTGTCCATTGTAAAATAATATGTCAAAAACCATATAAGAGATTGGAACATCTTTTTTGACATATTTGACTCTTTCCAATCGACGCAAACCATCCCGGCGCATGACTTCATGAAAGGAAGGTTTACCATCGGCTCCCAACGCGATCATTTCACCATCTAAAATGACCGCATCAGCGTGACAAAATGATTTGACATTATGCAGTTCAGGATAATGCTCCGTACGTTCACGTTTTTTTCGATTAAATAACTGGACGCGCGTTCCATCATAGTAGGTGAGTATTCGAACACCATCCCATTTGATTTGTGCAATCCAATTCTCACCTTTGGGAATTGTATCTGTACTTATCGGTTCAAAAGGAATAATCGGGTGTATCTCGATAAGGTCCGCCTTCTTTCAATTTCCATTGTATATGCCATTATTTTCTGTTAGGACCTCTATTTCATACACACAAGAAGTATAATTCCTTCGGTTTAACAAAACCTATCAGAAACACTAAAACCTTAAGGGTGATGGCAATGGCAACACAGGATGAGCATCCTATCGAAATCAACGGCGTGACGTTAACTCTCACCAGCCTTAATAAGCCACTGTGGCCAAAAAAGGGACTTAAAAAAGCCGATTATCTTCACTATATCCATACCGTCTCACCATACATGCTCCCCTTTCTTCACCAGCGCGCACTCACTTTATTAAGGTATCCGCATGGCGCAGATGGAGAGGCCTTTTTTCAAAAAAATTGTCCGGATTATGCCCCAGACTTTATTCACACAAAGGGTATTGACGGGATTGACTATATCATTGGAAATGGACTTGAAACACTCCTATGGCTCGCCAATCAGTTGGCCTTTGAAATTCATATTCCATTTCAAACCGTACAAAGCCAAGGCCCGTCAGAAATCATGATTGATTTAGATCCACCATCACAGAATGAATTTCCAATGGCGATTGAAGCAGCCCTTTTGTTAAAAGAAGTGTTTGACAAGCTTGAACTGGTCTCCTTTGTTAAAACATCAGGCAATAAAGGTTTACAGCTCTATCTTCCCTTACCTGAAAACAGCTTTACCTATGAGGATACTCGACTTTTTACAACCTTTGTTGCTCACTATTTAACTGAAATTAAGCCGGATATGTTTACAACGGAACGATTGAAGAAAAATCGGGGCCAGCGCCTATATGTCGACTATATTCAACATGCGGAAGGAAAAACGATCATTTCTCCCTACGCTGTGCGTGGCAATGACGAAGCATTAGTCGCAACACCACTCTTTTGGCATGAAGTCAACACGCGTCTTAGTCCAAAGGATTTCCCTCTAGAACGCATAGAGGAACGATTAGAACGTCAAGGCTGCCCTTTTGCCCATTTTTTTGAGGTCAAAAACAAACAGCCTTTTGCCCAAGTCTTAAAAGGATTAAAAGAACATGAAAAAAAGGGGATACGCTCATGATTAATTTACTTTTAAAGCTCATACTAACCTCAGTCATTATTATAGCCAGTGATGCGATTAGTCCTTATTCCATTCAATTCGGAGCGATTTATGAAGCCATTATAATAGGCGTTTTTATCGCCTTGATTAATTACTCTGTTGAATGGCTGATGTTCACAAAAGGCACTTTATGGATAACCACCATCCTAGATTTTGTCATTACACTATGTGTATTATATTTCGGAACCATGCTGTTTGACGATGCTTTTATAGGCATTGGCGGCGCCATTGTCACGACGATTCTCATCACCATCGTTGAGTTTATTTTACATCAGTGGTTATTAAGAATGAATTGGGGATCAAAGTTAATCCGACATGATCACTAAGCTGGGGAGGGCCCCCAGTTTTTTAATGATAACTAATGGCATGTGTTAAAAAGCCTATATCTTTGTTTCTTTGAAACAGAATGTGTTATTTTAACTCAGCCTGTTGTTATGCTCACCTTTGGACTCGAAAGCTTGACCCCGGTTGCTCGCCATTTGTTCACTTCGGCTTTGATTTGTTACGTTATACTTGGGATGTGTTAAAAGGCTTCTGTCTTTTGTTTCTTTGAAACTGGCTTTTGTTAACTTACCTCAGCCTTTTGTTGCGTCCAGATCCTGATTCGGAAACTTATCACGTGGATTCGTTCTCTATTCGGAAATTTCAAGCTTTATTTGTTATTTTGATCGAGGTTTTTGTTAAGAGGGACTGGCCTTTTGTTAAGTTGAGATGTGCTTTTGTTGCGCTCACCCCTGAATTCGGAAACTTGCCCCGTGGTTTTGTTCTCTATTTGTTCACTTCGCGTATTATTTGTTATTTGGGTTGAGGCATTTGTTAAAATGCCTAGGGCTTTTGTTGCGTTGAAACTGGTATTTGTTCTCTTACCTCTGTCTTGTGCCACGCCTCACCTGGATTCATAGGCTTGCCTCGCAGATTTGTTCAAAGATCAGAAAGTATAAAATTTCTAATCATGAGGACGGTGCGGATTTCCGCTCCAGGCCGCTCGCTTTCCGTGGAGGCGTGGTAAGCCTCCTCGCGCCTTCGCACTGCTAAGGTCTTACCGATCTCCCACTTCCCGCAGGACTCTAGTCTCCGCTTCATGAGTCAGCAGCGCCCACGGAACACACGATTTTAGAGTGTTCCGAGTCTCGCGCCTTGCGCTCCCATCCACTTGACCAGGCAACGAAGCCTCTTTCATATTGGCTGATGCTCAATACTAAGGACAAGGACCGGGCATGCTCTTCGCCCGGTTTTTCTTATTTTAAATACCACTTTTTGTATAAAATAGTTGTTTCCTGAATCCGTGACAAAACATCTTTACAATGGTCGCAAACCGTTGATACGATAAGGGAAAACGACGTTGACGATTCTTCATCAAGTAGGTGATGTGATGAAAGAT
>NZ_BMIR01000018.1 GCF_014642655.1 Pullulanibacillus camelliae | reverse complement strand
GGGAACCAAGCGAAGACATTCGCGCGGTAGCTGGAAAAGCGTACAAATTTAGAGTGCCAGAAATACTGGGATGAATAGGGTACCGAGAAAAGTTTGACACAAACCCATATAAGCAGCTGATTTGGCATATACAACATATGTTGTATAATTAAACCTAAAGTGCCTCTTACCTCTCCATTGAAACTTGTACAAAATATGAGATAAAGAGCACTATGTCTAAAAAAGAAAGGAAAACATAATGACTGAGGCCAAATTAGACCCACGAATTGTGCGTACCCGTCAATTAATTATGAACGCCTTTGAGGAACTGGCGAAGAAAAAGGACTTTAGTAAAATTACTATTAAAGATATTACAACAAAAGCGACTGTAAACAGAGCTACCTTTTATTATCACTTTAAGGATAAATATGATTTGGCGGATTATATGTTAAAAACCGCTATCTCAAGAGATGTGATTGATCCATTACCTGATTATGATAAAATCAATGAAGACATTGTGACACGAATTTTTCTCAGTATCACACATTTCTTAAGCTCACTGCACAAAGAATGTGCAAGAAGCTATGAAGCTTTTGGTACAACCATTGAAGGGATCATGAAAAAAGAATTAGAAACCATGTTTTATCGCATCTTACTCAAAAAATATAATGAGGATCATAAGGATTCTATAAGAATTGCAGCGGCCATGTTCAGCTGGGAAGTCTATGGCGCAGCAGTTGACTGGAAAAATAATAGTCAGCTCTCACCAGAGGAATATTTAAAGATCGCGATGCCCTGTTTCAACCAAAGCATGGCGATTTCAGACAAGCAAGTCGAAAACACGACGCTATGAACAGAACTATAGGGAGCATATTTTGCCCCCTTACAACTGTTCATCCTCTATATGTACATTGAACAATCTCACCCTTCATTCATACCCAATAGGTCATACTTTAAAACCTTACATTTATAAATTTCTCGATACCCATATTTGAAGAGGGCCTAGTGAAGACCATCCAGCGCGGCGGGCTTCATGTAATGCTTCGCTATGCTCATATCCGACCAAAGGAGTGTCTGGAAATATAACTGACAATTCCTTCACTATATCCGTCCACAGATTATCACTTGTAACACCGCTTGAAAAGACATTGGAAACCCCAATAACACCCGCACCAGCATTAGCTATAAACCCTTCGATCCCTTCTTTTTTCTCACGAAGGAAAAACTTTATCTCCGGTCTCTTTAACAAGCTTGGTTTTAAACTATTTGTTGAGCCTTGGAGTGCAGTCCATTTGCTCAATTCAGTTTCTGCAGCGATTATCTGCCACTGTAAAGGCTCCGTAGACTCCCTTTCAGAAAGTGGCTCATGATAAATCCATTCCGCTTCTAATAGGACCTTAAAGCCCATAGCCGATAAATTTAGTGTCGCAAAGCTATCCTTGATCGATCCAACCTTTCTATTATTAATAAATCCCCAAACATCATTTTCAGTCACATGGCTATTTTTCGTTATGAGATCTGGATAAAATGCAGGCGCCTTAGATAGCGTGCCCCATAAGTTTTCCGTGGCTGTCTGTTTTATTTCATGTGTATCGCAAACAAAACTGCACCAACTTATATTATTTAATACTGCCTTTTGAAGACGTTGGTTCAATTCAATTCCTTCTTTCAATGCTTAATCTAAAATATGAAAAAGAATGGGTTCTCACTCTTGTTTTTCCAGAAATGATGAGAGAAATAACGGCAACAAGTCTATTATATTGACCCTTTCCCTCTATGCCCTTTGTTAAAATCCAATATATTGCTTTTTAAATATATACCGTCCGGTTCGTACTGAAGCGTTTTGCTTTCATCCATCCTTTTCGACTTTTCTCTCATTATTATCATACAGTAACTCTCTCTATGCTCCATATAACATGTTTTTATTGACTTTGGGGAAGGATTTAAACAGAACATTAAAATTGGAAAAGAAAGATATGTTATCCAATTGCTTTAATTCTTCAACCAACTAGTGCTACAATTACTATAGGCGGTATTCTCAGTACATAATAACCTTTAAAGGAGTGGAAAAGATGCAACAAGACCAATTGAACAAAATGAAGAATGGAAAAGGCTTTATTGCTGCGCTAGACCAAAGTGGAGGAAGCACACCCAAAGCACTCGCCAATTATGGTGTCTCTGAAGAGGCGTATTCAAATGAAGAGGAAATGTTTGACCTTGTCCACCAAATGCGGACAAGAATAATAACCTCTCCTGCCTTTGATTCTAATTATATTCTTGGTGCAATTCTCTTTGAACAAACGATGGATAGCAAAATTGAGGGCATGTATACCGCTGACTATTTGGCTGAGAAAAAAGGGATTGTTCCCTTTTTAAAAGTAGATAAAGGTCTAGCAGAACTTTCAAATGGTGTACAATTGATGAAGCCGATCCCTGACTTAGATGAGACACTTAAACGTGCTAATGAACGCCATATTTTTGGGACAAAAATGCGCTCAGTTATAAAAGAAGCCAATCCAAGCAGCATCAAAGCTGTTGTCGATCAACAATTTAAACTAGGGAAGCAAATTATAGCCGCGGGTCTCGTTCCAATCATTGAGCCAGAAGTCGATATCCATAGCCAGGATAAAGAAAAATCTGAAGTGATTTTAAAAGAAGAGTTGCTTAATCACCTTAATGCATTATCAGAAACAGACCATGTGATGCTCAAACTAACGATTCCAACAGTGGCAAACACATACAAAGAACTAACAGAACACCCACGCGTGGTGCGTGTCGTTGCACTCTCGGGCGGTTATTCCCGTGAAGAAGCGAATGAGAAGCTAAAAGAAAATGAAGGCATTATTGCTAGTTTCTCAAGAGCATTAAGCAATGACCTTAATGTCAGCCAATCTGACGAAGAATTTAATAAAACACTTGAAGAAGCAGTAAAATCTATTTATGATGCTTCAGTCAATAAAAAATGAGGGTGAGACAAAATGAAAAGAGATTACCCTCATACCGAACGATAAGATTTTAAAGAAGCTAAGGAAAACAAAAGCATAGTCAAAATACGGAGACTCCAGCGGAGAACGAAGTAATTTGACGGAGCGCTTCATGATGTATCAAGAAGTCGAACGCATGCCTTCAAAAATGTGCATGCGTTCGACTTCTTTGTGTGCTAAATGTTTCTGTCCCAGTCCCATTCATTCATTTATCTAAAATCTGGTGGGATCCGACGGGCCACGCCTGTTAAAATGGCCGTTTCAATGACAGCATCCCTTACCTTTTCTACAACGTGTTCATTAAAAATACTTGGGATGATGTATTGTTCATTTAATTCTTTATCCGTGACAACCGATGCAATGGCACGAGCAGCAGCCAGTTTCATCGGCTCATTGATCAGACTGGCCCGGCAGTCTAAAGCCCCGCGATAGATCCCAGGGAAGACGAGTACATTATTGATTTGGTTCGGATAATCACTCCGACCAGTGGCAAACACCCGAACATGCTTCAAAGCTTCTTCTGGTGCAATTTCAGGGTTCGGATTCGCCATGGCAAACACAATAGGATCGGCAGCCATTTTCTCAACATCTTCGCCGTTCAATAGTCCAGCTCTTGATACACCAATGAAGACGTCGGCATCTTGGATGACCTCTTTCAAAGTCCCTGGCTGACTTTCTACTTGCTCTTGTTCGGCCAACCATTGCCACATTGGATAAGAATACTCACCACCATGTATAATCGCTCCCTCAAAATCCACAGGTACGAGACGCTTAACACCCGCACTAAGAAGCATTTTACAAATGGCCACACCCGCTGCACCAATCCCATTGACAACAACGCGGATATCTTCAATGTTTTTCCCGACGACCTTTAAGGCATTTAAAAGCCCAGCAATAACGACCACTGCTGTTCCATGCTGATCATCGTGGAAAACAGGAATATCTAATTCTTTAGTCAAACGCTCCTCGATTTCAAAGCAGCGTGGTGAACTAATATCCTCAAGGTTAATCCCTCCAAATATGGGGGCAATATTTTTGATCGTTCGAATGATTTCTTCTGTATCCTGGGTATCCAAACAAATTGGAAAAGCGTCAACATCCCCTAATTGCTTAAAGAGCATCGCCTTTCCTTCCATAACAGGAGCGGAAGCTAATGCACCGATATCTCCAAGACCCAGTACCGCACTACCGTCGCTGATAACCGCAACTGTATTTCTTTTAATGGTCAAAGAGTAAGCCTTGCGCTCATCTTCGTGAATGGCTGAACAAACTCTGGCAACACCAGGTGTATACACGCGAGACAAATCATCCCTATTTTTTATCGGAATTTTAGATTCAACCGATACTTTTCCACCTAAGTGAGAGAGAAAGGTTCGATCAGACACATTGATAACTTTAATGCCACTCATCGCTTTCAGATTTTCAACAACCTGTTGTTCTTCGCTATCTCCAACCTCAATGGTAATGTCACGGACAGATGAATCTCCACTAGAAGAAATCACATCAATGGAGATAATATCCCCACCTGCTTTTCCAATGACAGAAGCCACCTCACCAAATGACACATGAGTGAGTTCTACCCGGGCTATTAAACTATTGTAAGCCATGCTTTTGTTCTCTCCCTTTCTGCAACGTTCATAGACATCATCTTATTGTATGGGTCTACTATTAAGGACAATGTCCACCTATAAGATATTCTCTATCAAGTGAGAGAATTCCTTCTTTGTGTAACCCCTTCCAAAGGTAAGGGCAATTAAATGGAACAATCCTCATATAGAACCCACTTCATTTTAACAGATTTAATACGCTTCGTTTAGTTTTTTGATTTAAAATTATTTTAAAAATCTGTAAAACTGAGATATCCAGCAAGGCTTCAACATTTAAAATGATGCTGCATTTATGACGATTGAGTCTTCAAAGGATCCTAGAATTCTCACGCACTGAAAAACTGGCTAGTGTATTGAAACAAAGAGATTTAACGGTTCCTTTAAGCTGCTCCTAAAGAAATTTAGGCCATTTCTGCGAAGTGCCTGCAGTGAAACCCATCAGTCAAGCTTCTATTGTTTCATTTAAAAAAAGGGATTTTTCTGCGCCCTATGTTTTTCCAGCTTTTCCTATAGTGTCTTTAAGCACTTAAGTATACCTTGCTTCTCCTTCGTGTATGGCAGAATCAATCTATTATAGGTGCCAAGCTTGCCGTCACAACTAGCAATACATCCTGCATCATCTCTTCCACTGAACGCCCTTGAGAATCTCGGCTCCATTGTATGGCTGTCCCAAATATGCCCCAACTGATAACGCGCGCTGTGGTTTTCACAACCTCTTGAGAGATCGTAATCGTCGTTTCGCTCTCTAACGGCCACCTAAACAACAATGCGTAGGTGACCATCCAACTTTTGTAATTCTCTTTTTATAAAAAGCTATGCTTATTGTAACGATAAATCGATTTTCCAAGCAGCGTATTCATAGAAAACAAACTATTTATACAATATGAAAATTACCGGACCCCAATGGCCTTGTACAAATAGGATTGAGCTGCAGATGGAAAAACACGATCGAGCGTTAAGATTTCCCATGCATCAAGTTGGATTTGCTTGATGACACCCATAAAAATTGTGCCGATTTGTACGTCATTCGTCGCCAATTTAGAGAGATAAACGTTAAACGTTTGCTTCGTCAAAAGCGATTTGCACGTCATCCATTCATCCGCCTTATCGATGACTTCAAATACACCTTCTGATACTTGTTTCGTCCCGACTTGCTCGAATAATGCTTCACGGCGAAGATCTTCATAGCCATTGAGAAAGGGCGTCTCTACCTGACCACGATATAATTCTAACACGCGTACAGCTCCGAGAAGCGCTTCTTCATGGCACTGTTCAATTTCCTTGACCCAGTCTTCACACTGTAACATTACCTCTTCATTGTCCTTAAGCCACTGCACAAAATTTAAAATCGTTTTATAAAAGGTTTTGGCTTGAGCCTGAGTCTGTTCATAAGCTAAATCTAAATAGGAGAAAGTCAGCAGTTTTTCCCAAATCTCTCTATTAAAGTCCTGCCAAGAAGAGAGGTGTTCATTTTCTATAAACTCAACAAACAAATAGAGTGTATCATGAAGCGCCTTGCTTTCTTCTGTCGATAGCGTATTGTGCGCTTTAAAAAAGGCAACAATCTCCTTACCATAGAATGAGGTAAGTGTTTGCGGACGCAAACCAAGTTTTTTATAAAGAAGAATCTCTTTCTCATTGATTTGACTTGAGCGATCAGTATCTAATGATGCTTTACTAAGACAGCATTGCTTATATTTTTTTCCACTCCCACAAGGGCATGGATCATTGCGTTTCACTTTCAAAGATAGCTTCCCTTTCTCTATTAAACTTTGTCTCTCTTTATTCTATCATGTTGTGGGTTCTTTAAAAAATGGTTTGTATCATCGGGGCTACTCAATCATTAGAAATTAAAAATACCTGTCCAAAATTGGACAGGTATGGGGCGGCATCAATTATTTTAGAATATCTTCTATGGCGTTGATCGTTTCATCAGAAAGTTTAATGCCTGACGCTTTGGCGTTCTCTTCTATTTGATGAGGCTTGCTTGCGCCGACCAAGGCACTGGCAACTCCTGGCTGCCGTAGAATCCAAGCAATAGCTAATTGTGATAAAGAAAGATCAAGTCCTTTTGCCATATCACCTAACTTTTCAACTTTAGCCAAAACATCATCCTCTAAAAAGGCATTCATAAACATATTAGATGACGGGTCCGTTGCTCGGCTTCCTTCTGGTAACGCTTGTCCGCGCTTATATTTCCCGGTTAGAACCCCTTGAGCTAGTGGAGAAAAAACAATTTGGCTGATGCCATTTTTTTCACTTGTTGGCAGGACGTCTTGTTCAATATAACGATGGAACATATTGTATTGTGGTTGATTGACAACGATGCGATCTAATAAATAACGATCTGCTGTACCTAGGCCTTCTACAATTTGCGCTGCTGTCCATTCACTGACACCAACGTATAGCACCTTGCCTTGACGCACCATATCATCAATCGTGCGCAATGTTTCATCGACAGGAGTTTCTGGATCATAACGGTGGCAATAGTAGATGTCTACATAATCCATTTTCAAACGCTTCAAACTGGCATGTAATTGCTCAAAAACATGCTTTCTAGATAACCCGCGATCATTAGGGCCTTCTCCCATCGGCCAAAAGACCTTTGTCGCTAGCACGAATGACTCGCGCGGATACTTTGCCAAAGCTTCACCGACGATTTTTTCGGCCTCTCCTAATGCATACATATTCGCTGTGTCAAAGGAATTAATACCCAAGTCATAGGCTTTATCAATAACCTTTGTCGCCGTGTCTTTTTCTGTGGAATTCCCATAAGTCAACCAGCTACCTAAACTGATCTCACTGACCTTCAGTCCTGTTCTTCCAAGTTTACGATATTCCATGTTCAATGCCTCCAAATCAAAAATTTTTTAATTGCTATCGTTGCTTATGTAGTGTAAGGGGAAACAAATAAGAAATGTTTCCCCTTTTATCCAATGGTTTTTATGCTTCTTCTAAAGCCTCTACAACTTTTTCAGCAGTACTTTGACTGGATTGTGGGTTTTGCCCAGTGATTAAATGACCATCTCTTACGGAATGATCAGTCCAATTATCACCTGCTACGAAGTCAGCACCTTTTTCACGTAATTTTGTTTCTAAAAGGAAAGGCATATGTTGATCCAATTGCATTTCTTTTTCTTCAGAATCAGTGAAAGCAGACACTTTTTTACCTTTGACTAGCGGCGTGCCATCTTTGTAAGTGACATTCACTAAACCAGCTGGCCCGTGGCAGACTGATCCAATGACCTTATTCTCTTCAGCAAATTGCTGCAAAACATACAGGAGTGTTGCATTATTAGGGAAATCAAACATTGTGCCATGACCCCCAGGGAGGAAAATCGCATCAAAGCCATGAGCGTCCTCTTCAGATAGCTTAGCTGTATTCTTTAATTCAGCCTCAGCTTCTTTCCATTCGGGTCTTTCTTCGATACTACTGGGGTCTAAAGCAACTTCTCCCCCCTGAATACTTGTTACTTTCACAGCATATCCTTTATCCTTAAATACCAAGTAAGGAACCGCAAATTCCTCTAACCAGAGTCCTGTTTTATGATCATCTGTAATCGTGGTGTGATTGGTAACCACCATCAATACCTTTTTAGTCATGTCCATTCCCTCCTGATGTCATTTGAAAACCTAAAGTCGATTATTTTCCTACTTTTGGAAAGCTGACTTGATATTGTTGTGGCACTGTTGTTTCTTTATTAAGTTTTGCTGCTGCTTCTAATGTCCAATACGGATTTCTTAGCATACCTCTTCCAACAGCAACAAGATCTGCATCTTCATTACCAATAACAGCATTGGCTAAAATAGGCTCGTCTAATCGTCCAACGGCAATCACTGGAACATCCAATTGATGTTTAATTTCATGTGCTAATGGCACTTGATAAGCAGCATGAGTCCCTGGTCTGCCATGGGCAGCAATTTGACCTTCACCGCCAGCGCTGACGTGGAACATATCTACGCCTGCTTCTTTGTATTCTCTAGAAAAGGCAATGCTTTCTTTGATGCCATATCCACCATCGACATATTCCTTACCAGATATGCGCATAATGAGCGGCATATCGGCCGGCATTTCACTTTTCGCTGCACGAATGACTTCCTTGCCAAATTTAGCTAAATCCTGACCATATTCGTCGGTTCGTTTATTCGTATAGGCAGATTGGAATTCATGAATGAGATAGCCATGAGCACCATGAAGTTCAATGACGTCAACACCAGCCTTTACAGCACGTGCCACAGCGCGACGGAATTTCTCTACCATTTCTTCAATCTCGTCTATAGTAAGTGCTCTTGGGGTTTTGGAATTTTCATCAAAAGGAATCGCTGATGGCGCTACTGGTTCAGCCGCATCCTCTGCTTTACGACCGGCATGAGCGATTTGAATGCCAACTTTAGCACCATGCTTATGACAGGCCTCAATAATACGAGCTAATGCTGGGATGTGTTCATCTGACCACAAGCCCAAATCATAATCCGTAATGCGACCATCGGGATCAACATCCGTCATTTCAATGATAATTAAGCTCGCTCCACCGATCGCTCTGCTCACATAATGTGTATAATGCCAATCATTGGCAATCCCATCTTTATTAGTAACAGAGTATTGACACATTGGCGGCATAACCACACGGTTCCTTAGCTCTAAACTCTTTATCTTATAAGGTGTAAATAAATGTTCCATCAAGCACTCTCCTCTTTATATACAGCTAATGATTAGATTACCCTTAATTTGCACACCTATTAAATGTATGCACATGCATAGAATAAACGATAATGAAATCTAACGTCAAACAAAAGAACCTATCCCTACCATAAAAGGGGTTACAGATAAAGAAACTTATTAAAGTATGAAAAATAGCTGAATGGAATGAAAGATTTCAAGTCACGTTTATCCCCCTATAAATGACTGGGACAAAATAAATAAAGCTGACCCTGTATTGCTGTAAGACAGTCTGTAGTGATGGCATAAAGTCATTATTTTTTATCTATTAACAAGGCCTTAAGCCCCACTTGAATGTCTTTTTCTTCTAATGTGTTTTCCAGGGTGACCTGGAAAACATCTAAGGCTCTATTTAATTTTTCCTCACCGATTTCAGTAATGGATGTATAGATATTCCGACGATCCTCTAGACAAATTTCTCTTTTCAATGCCCCGCATCCTTTGGCTTCAAAGCGAGCGACAAGTCTAGACATCGCACTTTGGCTTAGACCCACCATCTTCTGTAATTGTTGCAATTTCAACTTTTTTTCAGGAGTCTCGGATAAAAATAATAGGACATAGAATTCTTTTAGAGTTAAGCCAGCCGAGTGTTGCATAGCAATTTCAAGCTCATTGGTGATCACTTTATAAGCATTTGTTAAAGAAAGCCACCGTGAAACCGATCCATTATCTTTGTGTTCCATTATTACGTCACCACCTATAATACATACACTTATTATAACTGATGAAAGCAATACCCTTAAAATTTAAGATCAATAACCTTTAAATAAAGAAAGCTGGGCTTGCACCGCTTGGATAGTTACTCCCGATGTGATTTTTGCCAATCACACACTTATACTCTCTTCCTTTATGAGCATCAGCGAAGTTATAAATGCTGATAGTATAAAAAAATTCTCTCAATCCATGAAGCCACTGAAAAGTTCCCTTTTTTTATTTTTATCCTGCACAAGGAAGGCTCGGGTCTGGATGACGATGGTGTATATTTTAGCTTTCGGTGGTTTTTCAGTGGCCCCAACCCATAGAGAGGATTTTTACAGCCCTTTTGCAAAGGTATTCTTTACAAACTTAAAAGCTTCCACTATCATATTTCGCCAATCCATAGTCTTTAATAATAGTTAATAGTTTATTAGCATAGGTTGGATCGGTTGAATATCCGCCACTTTGAATGCCAAAGGCATATTCATCAAGGCTATGTGCATTTCTCAAATAGTTTTGGTATCTTGACATCTGTAAAACCTTGGCATGGTCCACCATGCTTTGATAATAGGTATCATACTTTTTAAAGCCAGCTGTAATCGTAATAGTTTGACCGTTCACCACTTCATTGGTGCTTATATTCAATGTTCCTGCTGGGCCCTGACCTTTAATCCCAAACAAGTTTTTTCCTTCAGTGGCAAGAGTGGAAAGCTGTCCACCACTTTCCAATATGATTTGAGCGATGGTAATTGCAGCAGGGATACCCGTACTGTTTTCAAGCTGTTGCGCAGGGTCAACAAATTGCCTGATTTCGCTTGGGATATTGGAATTCTGAAGTAACTTCCTTTCCCATTCCTTTAGTTCAGCGCGATGTGTCTCTTCTTGTTTTTTATAATAAGCCGCTAATTGTTGTTTGGATGTGATCGTTGATTGAATCTGATTTCCCTCATCCTTAAGCTGCTTTAAATAAGCCTGTTCACTAGCTTTCTTATTATCAAGCGATGCCTGTAATTGTTTGAGATTTTGCAGATCATTATTTAATTTATTGAGACTGGTTTTAAGCTCATCTTGATTTTTCTCTAGTTTCTTTTTGTCATTTATTTGTTCATCAAGAATATCGTGATCATGCTTTTCCATTTGACTGATAAAATAAATCCGGCTGATAAGGTCACCAAAGTCCTTGGAATCAAAAAGCAATTCTAAATACTTATTCGTTCCGCTATGAATATATGTCGCACGTATTCGATTAGTAATATATTTTTTACGTTGTTCCATTTTCTGTTGTAGCTTTTTTATATTTTCCTTTAAAGTCTGAACTTTTTTCTGTGTATTAGCAATACCGGTTTGTTTAACGCGAATTTTATCATTATAATTTTCAATTTGTGCACCAAGCGCTTGAACCTTCTCAACAGTATTTGATTGTTGATTCTTGTTAACATTTAAATCCGCTTTTTTATTTTGCAAATCATTCAAGGTTTTTTGTCGATTCTTAATATCCTGATTTATTTTGTCCTTCAATTCACTCCCATTGTTGGCTGCCGCAACAGGTGTTTCTGTTAGAAAAATCAGCATGAAAACAACTAGACAAAATCCCAATAATGGCTTCATTCCTACGTTACCTCCGTTATATACTCTCGCTATTAGTTCTCTTATCAATAGGTGAATGCCATAAGGACTATTTCGTGAAATGCCCATATCACTATGGATCAAATCGCTCCATATGACCTTCATCAGAAAATTCACCAGCATATTCCCATTTTCATCATAATATAACGAGATTAAAGGTTTGTTTTAAATTTATTAAAATTATATTACTCCTCATAGATTGGAGTCATTTTCCAATAGTTAAGCGGGAGTTTTTCTCGAAAAAGCTTTGTTTGCCGGTTTCCCTCTGATGTCATTCCTTAATGATAACATATTCATGTCAATACGAAATAAAGAGGATGGATATCGGGCTGCGGAATGTATAGGATCTCCTCATTAGAAAGGCGAAAAAAGGTCCAGAAAGCCCTTAAAAACCGGGTTTACTGGACCTGAATGACATTTGCGTCAAATAATATAATCTTAGCTCTACCTTTTTACTTCCTAATTCCTAAAAATCACTTCATATATCGATAGACCATCAAATTTTTCAAAATAGAGATTTCTTGTAAGATCTTCTTACCTACATTTGTTTCTCTTACTTTTTTTCGCTCCAGCTCTTCATTTACCAAGCGCTTAACAGATAACACATCGGTCCCGTCTCTTAAAACATCTTCTTTTGAACTAAATTTTTTGTGAGCAACCAGCTGCATACCAAAAGAATTAAATAATAGTGTGTAGCCAGCAATACCTGTTGTGGATTGATAGGCTTTTGAAAAGCCTCCATCAATGACCACCATCTTACCATTGGCTTTTACTGGATTTTCTCCTTCAATTTCTTTGACTGGCGTATGGCCATTGATGATATGTCCTTGATCTGGATTAAGTCCAAATTCACTTAAAATATTACGACAGATGTCCACGTTTTCACGTAAATAATAGTAGGGATTTTTTCTCTCTTTATGCGTCGCCTTATCCTGGACAAAATACCTTTCAAAGGTCGTCATTTCTCGTTTCCCAAACAGAGAGGAATATTCCCCTGTCCATAAGTACCAAACCATATCCGTTGAAAGATCGTCTGTCTCTTCTGGATGAGCAAAGCTGTAGCGTAAATGCTTCTCAAAAAGATCAAGCAACTCACGACCTGCATAGGTCTTATCCTCAATCACCATTTTTTCCATTTTCCCTGTTTCATCTAATGGAATGCAGCCATGGATTAATAGATTCCCATTATATTTTAAATAAAGGCTGCCCTTTTTCATAAGAAAATTCATATGTCTTGTTAACTTTTCTGAATGCTGAACAGAAAACAAGAGCTTGTCCATTACTTCTGCTTCTTCTTCTAACAATCGATCAGGCTGATCTGGGTTCACCGTTGCAAAGCAAGTATTTGCTAATGGATAGGTCTTGCTATGAAGCATAATGGTGTTATTCTCGTAATTAATTTTCTCAAGCAAAAGTCTTCCGCCCATATTGAAGGTGGGCCGTCTTTTAATAATAGGACACTCAAGCTTGAATTGAATCATGGCAATCGCTTGATGGATTTTCGTAATTTGTAGCCTTTCTTGATCAGACAAGTTACTCCCCGCCTGTAATTTAGGTCTAAAAGCAGGGTTATCGTCGTAATACTTTTCCGCAAGATTAAGCAAGGGTCTGAGATTAATCCCATAAGCATCTTCAATAATGCTCAAATTGTCATAGCGAGCACAGATACGAATAATATTGGCCAGACAAACCTTTGAGCCAGCATAAGCGCCTATCCAAAGGATGTCATGATTGCCCCACTGAATATCAACAGAATGATAATTGATGAGCGTGTCCATGATTTTATCTGGTTCAGGTCCGCGGTCATAGATATCGCCAACGACATGGAGGTGATCCACCACCAATTGTTGTATCGTATAGGCCAGACCGATAATGAGTTTATCCGCTTGTCCGAGAGAAATAATATGTTCAACAATACTTGAGTAATACTGTTTTTTATTGGTATATTCATCCGTTTTATAAAGTAGCTCTTCAATAATAAATTCGAACTGTTTTGGTAAGGCCTTCCTTAGCTTTGAACGTGTATATTTTGAAGAGGCATAGGGTATGAGCTTAATCATTTGCTCAATAATGATTTTATACCATTCATTTAATGCTTTGTTGTTAGCAAAGCTATCTTTTATTAGCTTTAATTTATCTTCTGGATAATAGACTAACGTCGCAAATTCATTGATTTCCTGCTCTGTTAGTTCCTCTTTAAAAATATCTCGTATTTTTTCTTTGACTTTGCCTGAACCATTCCTCAATACATGCTGAAACGCTTGATATTCTCCATGCAGATCACTCACAAAGTGTTCTGTTCCCTTAGGGAGGTTTAAAATGGCTTCAAGGTTAATAATCTCTGTCACCACTTTTTCTTCACTGTCATATTTTTGAGCTAATAAATCCAAGAATTTTGTGTTCAACTCTATAAATACTCCTTCTGTCAGTTTAAGTATTTTAAAAAATAAATTAAATTCCGTCAAATCTCCTAACATAACTTTAACATAAAAAAAGCTATATAGTGGCCACTTTATAACCCCGCAAGGTCAAAAAAGTATAGGCTCAAGAAGACTCACGGTTTGCCACGGACGTCTTTCCGCAGCCATAGCTGAGCACTCAATATTTTTAAAAGAAAACTGAAAGTCTGTTTCTATGTTTTTCCCATCAAAAGCATTCATGATATTGATTCATTTATATATTATTTTTTAAAATTAGTGAAAGAATATGCTTATCTTCGGATGAATTGTTTACTTTGTAAAAGGGCTTACTACGCTTAAAAAACCGGGCGAGAAGCATGCCCGGCCCTTGTCTGAGTAGTGGATTTAAGCACAAGGTGCGAGATTCGGAACACTCTAAAATCGTGTGTTCCTCGGGCGCCGCTGACTCATAATGCGCAGACTAGAGTCCTGAGGGAAGTGGGAGATCGGTAAGAACTTAGCAGTGCGAAGGCGCGAGGAGGCTTACCTCTCCCCTGTGGAAAGCAAGCGGCCTGCAGCGAAAACCCGCACCGTCCTCATGATCAGAAATTTTATACTTTCTGATCTTTAGATAAAAGCCGTCTCAAAATATTAGACTTTTTGAGACGGCCATTAAATGGTAGACTTTTAATTTTTCTATTTTGCGAAGACATGATGCCCAATTTTTACTGTCACTGGACGGGATAAAATCCATGAACTTGTAGAGGTTGCTGGATTATAGAAATAAATAGATCCACTGCTTTTTCCCATTAAAGCCAAGGCTTCATTAACCGCTCTTTTAGATTCGGCATCTGCTGGCTTGTTAATTTGCCCATTGGCCACAGGAGAGAAAGCATAGTGACCACCAGAAATTTGATAAATGACACCTGAGACCGTATTGGGGAATTGTGAGCTTAACACGCGATTTAAAACAACTGTTGCCACCGCAACCCTCCCAGCATAGGGTTCACCAACAGCTTCAGCGTGAACAAGACGATAGAGTAATTGTTTATCTGCTATAGAAATTGGAGAATTAGGAAGTGTGATTGTATCTCCTGCATAAAGTGGTTTTGAATGGTTGGAAGACATTAAGCGATTAATTGGAATGCCAAAGCCCTTTGCAATTTTCCAATAGGTTTCACCATAGGACAGTTTATGTGAAGTAGCTGCTTCTGACTTACTGCTTATAGCAAAAATAGAGAGTGAAAAGATCACAAATGACATAATAAAAAGCTTCACTGCTTTGTTCTGTATATTCATATTAACCTCCTAGTAATCTCTCATTCGAGCTACTATTAGGCTATCAAATGTAACATAACCAATCATTATCCAAAAGTTGGTTTTCTGATGACGTGTTGCAGTAACCCTTGTGTTATAAGGAAGCGAAAAACTGAGTTAAAAATTCCCACCCTCATCGGACAGCCATTTCTAACCAATCGAGGACAATATAGCCGCGTTTTTTACAAACATTACTGGGAGATTTCAGCCCAAGTCACCTTTCAATTCGGAAACCCGTTATGTATCTAAAAAAACGGGTAAACTACGCTCAGTTTTGTCTGGGCATAGCATCATCCTATTTGGAAGAGGCTTCATTACCAGGTCAAGTGGATTGGAGCACAGGGGCTGGGAGATTCGGAATACTCTAAAATCATGTGTTCTCCAATCTCCGCTAAAGCATGATGCGATACTAGAGTCCTGCGGGAAGCGGAAGATCGGCATGCCCGCAGCGCGAGCAAGCTTACCACTCCCCCTCAGAAGCGTGTAGCCGGGAGCAGAAACGCGCACCCTCCTCATGACAGAAATTTTATATTTTGTTATTATTAAAAAAGCAAGACAGCATCTGCTATGATGACTGTCTTGCTCTAAAGTCGTTTTCTAATCCTTCTTTTCATACGAACAGCCTTTGTACTCCTTTAGCCTGTTTTCAATTGCATCCAATCTTATTAAAACAGGTTTCAAAGCCTCTTCTAATAGTTTTTGTAATCTTTCTTGGCGTTCATCATTCATCACTGCTCTCTCCTTATCCACATCTGTAATGACCTATATCAACAGTTTAATGCCTTTATATTCAAAGGCTGTGACTGATATCACACTTTGCCTGAATTCCTTATGATTTAGGCAAAGTGTTAGCTGTTTTGTCATTTATTATTGAAGAAAAGGCATGTACTCAATAAATTGCGGGTATAGACTGACTTTTAATATGGCTTGGTCACCATTAAGGCAATAATGATCAGAAAGATAAGATTTAAAAGATTTTCTAAACGAATGGATTTTTTTGCAAGTATTAAATAGGCATCAGGGATCGCTTCTCCTTTAGTCTCAGAGATCAGCTTTTTGATTCGATTAGTGTGTGGTAATAACACAGTTGGTCCCATCAAAAGCGCAATTAAAAATAAAATAAGACTGGTCACATACCACCCTTGATGAAATAATCCGGTATTTAAAGTACCCATTAATACCCCTGTCACGAGTAACAAGGTCCCTCCGATCATAACAAAGCGATGCAGAAGACGCGTGATTTTATATGAATAACGAAGCTCAGTCATTGTTTGAGCTGTTCTCTTTATGAACACAAAGACAAAGCCAGGTCCCATTCCTAGAATGGCTGAGAAAATATGAATAAAGATCAATACATTATAAAATATACTCATATCCGCCTCCAAATGATCATTTTCATCCTCCCATCATACCTCTATTTCTTATTCTTTACTGTGATTTTTCTAACAAAAACGGTGAAGACACTCTATTCAATAAAATAAAAGGGAACCATTTTGTCCTGCCTTCTGCAGCATCACCACAGCTAAAAAGATGTGTTCTATTCCCCCTACAATAACTCTGCGTTTATTCTTTTTCCTATTCGTTTCACTAAAACAAAGTATAAAAATAAATACATAGTTTAATAGAATTATGCCTTAACGGTGTACACTTGATTAGGCCTTAAAGCTGTTAGAGAGAATTATATCTTTAATTATGAGATTCAGATAAACATTTCGTGTGCAAAGAGATTGGCAGAATTTCAGACGTCTCTTAATATCCGTCTGAATGAGTCCCTTTCATAATAGAAATTGCGGGGCTTAAAGCCGAATTTCTTATGACCAACGCTTCCTTTCAGTGGGGCATTCATGTGCGCTAATTTTACTTCAATCAGTCATTATGAAATGATGCAAATGGCTTATTTTTTACCCGGAGCATCGCAGAACATCAACAAGGAAGGATACATCATGAAACGAAACGATTTAAAAGATAAAATAAATGATATAAAGGCGCAACCCTTTGCATTAATGATGATTCTATTATATGTTCTGCCACCAATAGGCGTTGCTGGCTTAGCATGGATAGGCTTTAAACAACTCTATAAATCTTTAAGTCATGAGAAAAATATCCCGTTGAATATGATCACTTATTTCTTTACGGCATTATTTGTAACGTCACTTATGGCTACTGTTGAGAATCATGCTTGGCTCTATAGTTACGTTCCATTCATGATTATTGGCTATTATGGTGTCTATCTCTATACTAATGTGAAGCCTTTTGATATGGTCCAATTTAAATGGATTGTGATTTGCGGAGGCGTATATATTGTTTGTATCGATAAGTTTATGCGCGCATTAAATGATATGGGGATTGATTTCGGGTACTTAAATTATTTATTTGGCAGTGCCCTCATTGGAATCAAACCAACTGAGAGACTATTTGGCTCAGCCTATAATCCAAATTTAGCAGATGTTCTCTTACTCCTCTCTCTCGCTGTATTGTACTCAAATCTGTTAAATGATCTACACAGTAAAGCGTTTTATAAATTGTTTTATGCTGTCCCCATGATAGGAATATTAATGGTCGGGATTACTGAAACAGGCTCGCGTTCCGGTTTTATCTCTATGCTCATATTAACTGCTATTTTTATTATGATGTATTATTGGCGCAGTATTTATTTAATCGGTATTAGTCTCATTGTCATGTTCAATAAGATATACGATATTATGCCAAGACATCAGCTTATTATAAAAAGCATTCATAATCGTTTGGAAATCTGGACAACAAGCATAAAAATATTTTTAGCTCACCCGGTAGTCGGCGTAGGACCAGGTTATTTTAAATCTATTTATGAGACATATACCGGGAAATTAATCGCCCATCCACACAATTTACTCTTAGCTTTCTTTGCAGAATACGGGATAGTTGGCGGCATAGCGTTCTTAGTTCTAATCCTTTATACAATTAAAAAATGGTTACATTTGTTTAAGAACAGCAAAACTCAAAATCAAAGCTATATTTTTTATTTGACATTTCCCGTCATTTTATTAACCAATTTATTAGACTTTCCATTGTGCTCACCACAAGTGGGGATGCCGGTTTTGATTCTACTCAGCCTATTTTATCAGCATATAAATCAGGTCGAGCTTAATGAACATAGTCCTCAAAATAACACAAATCATGTTCTTTTAATGAAAAGAAAAACAGAAACAGCCTGACGACGCTTTTTAAATCCCCTCTCTAATGACCATATCTCTTGGCATTCGGGAGGGGATACTTTTAAATGAATCATGCTTTAATGACCGTAAGTAATCAGCCTATTTTCATATCATTGTTTTCTTGGCTTTTTCCCCCAAAATTGATAATAATCTGTTCGGATCATACCGTTAAAAAGCTTGCGTTTTTTCGTGGCCCTTCTTCCATAAAGCTGTTCGAAATTTTCGTTGGATGTGATGAAATAGAAGGACCAGGTCTCATACTTCTTGAAGGTTTCACCCATTTTACGGTACATTGCTTCGACTTCCTGCTTCTCACCAAGTCGCTCGCCATATGGAGGATTGCCCACCATCACCCCATTGTCTTCGGTCGTAGTGAAGTCGGTAACCTGCATTTGTTTGAACTGAATGAGATCTCCAAAGCCGGCTTCTAATGCATTATTATTGGAGAGTTCAACCATGTTGTGATCGATATCTGAACCCACAATGTTTAATGGCTGATCATAATTTGCCTTTTCATCGGCCTCGGTACGAGCCTTTTCCCATTCATCATTTTGGAACATTGGCCACGCTTCAGAGATAAAATCACGGTTAAACCCTGGTGCGATATTCTGTCCAATCATAGCCGCTTCGATCGGTAACGTCCCTGACCCACAAAAAGGATCAACAAACGGACGATCCGGTGTCCAGCGTGTAAGATAGATCATAGCAGCAGCAAGTGTTTCTTTTAAAGGAGCACCGCTGTGTAAATATCTATAGCCGCGTTTATGTAAGCCAGGGCCCGTCGTATCGATGGTGAGTGTCGCGATATCCTTTAAAAGTGAGACTTCTAACTTGTATGTCGGTCCATCTTCTTTAAACCACTCTTGATGATAATGCTGCTTTAAACTCTCAACGATGGCCTTCTTAGTAATCGCCTGACAATCAGAGACACTAAAGAGTTTCGATTTCACCGATTTTCCAGAAACAGGGAATTCGGCATTTATCGGTAGATACTCTGCCCAAGGCAGTGCCTTAACATTCTCAAATAGCTCTTCGAACGTTGTCGCCTTAAAAGACCCTACCTTTATTTTTACACGATCAGCCGTCCGTAGCCAAAGATTTGTGCGACAAATATCATACAATTCGCCTTGGAATGTGATCCGACCATTTTCTACAGTGAGATCGTTGTAGCCAAGTGCTCTGAGTTCATCAGCAGCAATGGCCTCAATGCCCATTGCCGTCGTTGCAATTAAAGTTAATGTCATAGCGTGCCTCCGCATTCAATTTGTACACTATGTATAAGTATAGCATGTCCATTTCCACTGTTAGAAAAAACTTCATTATATGTATCGTGTTGCTCTAACAACTCAAAAATTTGGCGCTGCATCTCTTTAGTGACGTTATTAGTCTTAATGAAAAATAAAAAGCCCCATGAAAGGGACCAATTGCTTCAGTGTTAGTTCGTCTGTAAGCCATGTTCTGTTCCACTGTACTCAGACGAAGTTAGGCTTCTCGTACAAGTGGTGGTAATCATCTATCTACAGGACCGCCTGTCCCTCTTTCAGTTCATTTCCTTCCAGAGGGTTCCTCTACCAAATTTGAGTTTCTCGCTCGAGGGGTTTACCGCGTTCCACTCCTTTTGTTTCCAAAAGGACTCCGTCACTGTGGCACTTTCAAAGAGTTCACGCCATATCCAAAACGGACTTAGGCGCTTCTCTTGCCGTTAGCTTGAACACAATGCCAAACTACCCTAGCTTATTGTTTCGCTAGGCACGAACACTACGATCATCTCAGATCGTGCGAGCATGGACTTTCCTCAATATTCTCGAAAGAATACTGCGATTACCCAACGACTATAACACCGTCACAAAATAAGATTATAACAAAAAAAATTCATAAAAACAATGGTAGAATTTAGTCTATCTAGTGATCATGGTTAATCTTGGAGCCTGCTACCAAATACATGCTTTTCCAAGTTGGACAAGCGTTTTAGAATATCATAGTTCGTTTGTCCCTGACCAGCCATCGGCCGACGCTGCTCAGATTTCTGCTGTGTAAGCTCTTGTTTTAACCGTTGATTTTCTTGCCGCAATCTTTGGATTTCACGCTGAAAGGCCTCATAATCCTTAATGATGACATCCAAAAACTGATCAACATCATCAGGCGAATACCCGCGGAGAGCTGTTTTAAAATCTTGTTCCAAAATATCTTTTGTTGTTAATTGGCTTAATTTATTGTCCAATGAACATTCACCTCAAGTCATTGACATTATACATCCATTCTTTCAGACGTTGAAAAAAAAGTCAATCGTTATTGTGACCAATAGCGAGGATCATTTTCAGCAATGGCTTGCGAGGCCGCCTCTATATCATAACGATTCAGATAATAGATCGAAAAGTCCCCTGATGTTTGCTTACGTTCCGCAGCCTGTAGATAAAAGCGAGGTGAACCTGGTGTTTCCTCATCATAAAGCACTAAAAGACCATCACTCTTATGAATAATAAAATCATTTTTTAATCTCAACTGCGCTGGATTATCATAAGGACGTTTCGTAATGCTATCAACGAAGTCCGCTGCATTGATAATCTGGTAATAGTATTCCTTAACTTGATCTGGCCAACGCGATTCTTGCTCTAAAAAGGGCGTGAGAACGCCTAATTGAATGGATGGATACACTTCTTTTAGTTCTAATAAAACCTCTGCAGCCCAAAGCTCCACACCAGGTTGGCCACTGATAAGGAACCATTCTGTTCCTTCATCAATAAAATCCAGTAAGCGGATTTTTAATGTATATTTAATGACATCAATACCAGGATGATTTTGACTAAATATGCCCAATTCATGAGGTTTATATCCCGTTATCGCTAGCACTCGCGTCATCGCCATCCCCCTTTGCCACTCCTAGCGCTTTTTATGCTAAATCCATACAAAAACCCATGTCTACAAGTCCTGATCTAATCTCTTCTAACCCACAAACACTAACGACACACGGTTCGACAAAAGGGGAAAATGAAGCGCAAAAAACGACTTGGTTACGGTTATGACCTTGCGAAATTTGCTGTTTTATGCGCTTCCCCGGGCAATATTACTATTGCCGCTGGATCTTTTGCTGCAGTCGGTCCATACGATGATGTACCCCAGCAATATCTTTGTGATACTTTTCATGATTAATGATCATTTTTTTCTCTAGCACCGCCAAGGCCTGATGGCAATAATGAAGTGCCTGCTCATAATCCTGACGCTCATGTTCAAAAAGCTTCGCAAGTTCAATACAGCTTTCGAGGGTCGGGCGTTTTAACCCATCAATGAGCTGCTGATAATAAGCAATCGCTCGATCTGGTCTTCCTGCTTTTTTATGTCCCATTGCCAGCAGTTGATACCACTCTGGCATGTCAATCGCGGCCTTTGTTGCCATCACATTTTCTAATGTAACAATGGCTTCTTTAATCATCCCCATTTGCATTAACCAACGAGCCACTTCATAGGTCTCTCTCAGCGATCGTTTAATCTTTCCATGTAATAAATAGGTTAAGTGAATATAAAGCACTAATAAGGTCTTGATATCGTCATGATTGTGGCGAAAAATGCCTTCTATTAATGCGGCCTTCGGACTTTTTAAAAACTCAAAGTAAAGAAAAGGCGCCATATGTCCAGGGACATCACTCAAACGCTTGAGATCCAATACCTCTTCCTCAATTGTTTGCAGACGAACATTTTCCCATTCCTTCCTCCAAAATCGCCTTGATGCATGAAGTAAATCATAGTGACCAAAAGCGGGTAATTGCGGGACGCGCTCCCGCACAAACTGGACGCGGGTCTTCACTCTGGGCCAGTCAAATGACTTGCCATTATAGGTCACCAAATTAGTAAGATCGGTAACATCCTGTAAAAAGTGATAATAAAATGCCGTTTCATGTCCGGGTCCGGGTAAAAAATATTGCTTAATATGAAAAGAAGAGGCTTTGATCCATCCACAGCCCAGTAGAAAGATCATATGCCCTGCTCCAGCCGATAATCCCGTTGTTTCAGTATCAAAAAACAATAAATCACCTGGCTGACGCTTAGAGGCTGATAAAGGATGGTCCATCAATGTCTCCTGCCAAAGCGCCACTGCCTGATGGATTTCATTTAAGTGGTAACGCCCATATTGCTCAGTCAGAGGTACTTGCTCCTCTTTTACTAAAATAGCTTCCTGTTCATAAGGCAGAATGCTCGCCCCCAGGTGAGAGGCTGCCTCTTGCAGGCTTCTCTCTAACTGAAGGCTAGTAAGCTGTGTCCGTGTTTCTTTTACTGGTTCTTCTGAACGCTTTAAGTGCTTTTTATAACGATCCAATTGTTTTTTAAGAGACATAAGACCCCTCTTTTAACAAAGACTGTAAAAGTCGAATGGCAAAACGTTTATCACCAGCTTCTGTCCCGATACATGAAGGACAGCCCTCTTCACATTGGCAGTGTGTGGCCATGTGAAGCACTTCAGCTAACAACCGGGACATCTGGTCATACAATTTTTCACTTAAGCCAATACCCCCAGGATATTTATCGTAAAGAAAAATTGTTGGCCGTTCATTATGTGGTGCTTTGATCATCGGTACCACGGCAAGGTCCACGGGGTCACACATCACAAAAAGCGGCGCGGCATGCTTCAGAATTTGTGCGATACCCAATAGCGCCGCTTCAAAATGCTCACGACCCACTTGTTCCACGAACGCTTCAGAAAAGCTGATCCAAGCTGCTGAGGTATGCATTTCTTCTTCCGGTAAATGGATCGGTCCCCACCCGATATTATCATGAGTCTCGAAGCGGATTTTTTTAAATAAAGTGGCCTTTGCGCGTACGGATACATCGCCATAAGCGCGCTCCATCCACATTGAATCCTGAGACCGTTTATCCGCCTCTAACACATCCAGCTGTACGGCAAGATTGGCATCCGTATAATAATTTACGTCAACCTGACGGACAAAGGCCTTTTTCTCCTCCCAGTCCAACACTTCAACCTGATATTGCTCACCTTGGTGCATATAAATCGCTTCCTCATGGAGCAGAGTCATAGCACTAAAACGATCCATTTCACCGATGACCTTTACTGATCCTGTCTGGGTTTGATCGATGATGACCACATTATCCTGGGTTGCCGAGCGCAGGCTGATATTGGTTGCTGGAAAGCCATCATTCATCCAGTACCATTTGCCTGCTTGTAAATGTAAGACATCCTCATCACTTAAATAACTACAAATATCTTTCACTTCAACCCCATCAAACAGCGCTTCTTCGGAAAAGGGGAGTTCATAGGCCGCGCATTTGATATGGTCCACTAAAATGATTAAATTGTCCGGGTTGATTCTTGCCTCTTCTGGATTGCGTTCAAAAAAATACTCCGGGTGTTGAATGATATATTGATCAAGTGGGCTCGAGGTAGCCACAAGTAAAATCACGGCCTCATCCTCACGCCTTCCTGCGCGTCCCGCTTGTTGCCACGTACTTGAAATCGATCCTGGATAGCCTGTCATGATACAAACTTGTAATTGCCCTATATCAACCCCCAGCTCCAATGCATTGGTACTGACAACACCCTGTATCTCTCCCGTTCGCAATCCCTTTTCAATGTGTCGACGCTCTGATGGTAAATAGCCGCCTCGGTAGGCACGGATGGTTGCCCGCTCTTTGCGGCCAGTATTCAGCGTTTGTAAATAGCTGAGTAACAATTCAACGCGTGTCCGACTTCTTGCAAAGACAATGGTTTGAATCTCATTTTCTAAAAAGGCCTTAGCGAGCTTTCTCACTTCAAGCGATGCACTGCGACGAATGTTCATCTGCTGATTGACGATCGGAGGGTTATAAAAAATAAAATGTTTTTTCACCGCTGGCGCACCATTGTCATCGATTAATGTCATCGGTTTTCCCGTCAACCGCTCAGCATGCGCCTTCGGATTAGCAATCGTCGCCGAGGTACAAATAAAGATTGGGTCGCTGCCATAATAATGACAAATCCGCTTTAAGCGGCGAATCACATTGGCAACATGGCTGCCGAAAACGCCACGGTAAGTGTGTAATTCATCAATAACGATGTATTTAAGATGCTCAAATAAAGCCACCCATTTGGTATGATGGGGCAAGATAGCGGAATGTAGCATATCAGGATTAGTAATGACAATGTGACCAGCTTGGCGAATCTTTTGACGAATACTTCCCGCGGTGTCCCCATCATATGTATAACTGTTTAAAGAAACGCCCATTTCATCAATGATTGCATTCATTTCACTCTTTTGATCCTGAGCCAAGGCCTTTGTAGGAAAAAGATATAAGGCACGTTGACTAGAATCCTGCAATATCGAATGGAGCACCGGCAAATTGTAGCACAAGGTTTTCCCTGAAGCTGTTGGTGTCACCGCAACAATATCCTGCTTTTTGACCGCCAAGCGAAAGGCCTGTGCTTGATGTGTATATAAGGAAGTAATGCCCCTTTTGGATAAGGCTTCCACTAAGCGGGCGTCCATTTCTTCAGGAAATTCAACGGATCGTGCTGCTCTTCCAGGGATCGTTTTCCAGTGGGCAATATTCTCATCTTGTCTTAAGTCCGATAGTAAATCAGACATGGTTTTCCGTACCTTCATCCAAGGTCTCTCCTCTTTAAAATCCTTTATCTATGATATCAACGAATAGGAAATCTGCCAATTCTTTTATACATTCTATCACTATCATAACGAATAAATGTTCGTTTGTGGAGTGATAAAACCTGGCAATTTTTTGAGTGTTTCCTTCCCTTGTCTATATCTGATACCAAAAGCTCCAAATATTCAAAGTATGGTGTATGACTTCAAAATATAATTAATAGAATCCCTATAATCTGGTGCACTTTGATGAGGCTGACTTTAAATTGCAACCGAAGCTCATGCTCTTGGGCTCTACCGGTTCTTACCCGGCTCACTGTTGTAGCTATTCTCCTATCTTATTTTTATCATGGATACAGAAGGTTTGGATGCTGATTTTCAATACAAGCAAATTATAATACCATTGATTCCTAATATGTTATACTTATCAAAAGTCTTACATATTAGGAGGGTTATTTTGGACATTCCTGCTTTATCGACAGGCTTAAGTCAGGCAAAATTACAACAGGATGTCAGTGTGGCTGTCACAAAACAGGCCATGGATGCCACTGAGAGTCAAAGCAATGCTCTAATAAACATGCTGAATACCTCACTTCCTCATCCAACCTCTGGCAGTCGCTTTGATGCGCGTATCTAGAACTGAAAAAGACCTTGAGTGCAGCTCCTCTGCTGATCTCAAGGTCTTTTTTATACTATCAGAATTTATAACTTCGCTGACGCTCATAAAGGAAGAGAGTATAAGTGTAACTTTGACTTTCGCCATTAAAGCTTGCGGGCACCCTAAGTGTGTGATTTGCAAAAATCACATCAGGAGTCCCAGCGAAGTGGTGCAAGCCAAGTTTTCTAATATTTTACTCTCACATCAAGTAGATTGGAAAAACTAAGTTGATATAAGTGGACTCGACGTCTTCTATGTTTTTTATGCCTCATTTGACATCTCTTCTCTCAGCCTCATGTCTAATGTTCTACACCCGAATACCTAATTTTAATGAAAGCTGCATCTCTATTTATCAGAATATTAGTTATTTATGCTCATTTTTCGTGGACTCAAAAGGAGATTGAACGATCCATGAAAAATTTATTTATAAAAGCCAATCAAAGGCGACAAAGGAGGATAGCGTATCTGCTATTTATTATTCTTTGGGGAGGAAGTAAATTGAGAGATTGGAGAAAAAAATTTACCGTACCACTCGTCTCAGCCAGTTTATTATTTGCGATGGGGACCTCCGCGGCATTTGCCAAGGACAACGGGGCAACCAGTGACTCCTTTTCGACGTCTGAAGGGACTGCCCCTTATCTGGCCCAGTTAGAAAGCGGTGGCCCTTTTGATGTTGGCATGGTCAATGATGATCTATTATTAAAAGCGTTGATCAAGCAAGGTGTCGTTAAAAAAAGTGCGTCTACTGAGAGTCAAAAAAAGGCGCTCACTAATTATGTAAAAAAACGGGCAGCCGCAGCAGCTAAACTCGGTCAAAGTTCACCTACCGCAGCTAAAAAGGCTCGGCAAAAGCTGCAAAAACAAGCCGGTATAAAAGTAAAACCTGGACATTTTAAAGATAAAAATAAATTCAACCACAAGCCCCATGGTCCGGGTCATTATAACGGTAAAGTGTCCTCCATAAAAACAGAAAAATGGACAGGAGCGGTCCGCAAGGATAAACTTCTTGTCTTACTGATTGATTTTCCGGACTATGCCAGCAATGATCTTCCTAAAAAGGATGGTAATGATGGCGGCATCGTTCTCAATCTGCCTGATTATCCAAAAGAACATTATCAAGATATGATCTTCGGTGATAAGGGTTACGACGGGCCAAATGGACAAAATCTTATTTCCGTCAAGCAATTTTATGAGCAGCAATCTGGAGGCAGTTATACCATTGATGGCGATGTCTACGGCTGGTACCACGCCAAACACCCTGCTTCCTATTACGGTGGCCATGATGATGCCGCTGGCAATGATAAAGACCCGCGCGCGCTCGTCAATGAGGCTTTAGAACAAGCGGCTGCAGATGGCGTAGAGCTTAGTCAGTATGATCAGGAGGATCAATGGGACCTCGATGGGGACGGCAATCTCCGTGAACCCGATGGCATTATTGATCATCTTGTCGTTGTCCACTCAGGCATTGGTGAAGAATCCGGCGGAGGTTCTCTTGGTGGAGACGCGATCTGGTCACACAGCTGGGATCTGGGTGGTGCAGTGCCTATCTCTGGTAGTCATACAAATGTCCCTTATTGGGACGGACAAATGGCGGGATATAAATACACCATACAGCCCGAAGATGGCGCGGCAGGTGTTTTCGCTCATGAATTTGGCCATAATCTCGGCCTTCCAGACGAATATGATATCGACTATAGCACGCCTTATGATGAACCTGTAGGCTACTGGTCTATCATGTCTGCAGGCAGCTGGGGAGGTAAAATCGCCGGGACTGAACCCACAGGCTTTAGTGCTTACGACAAGGAATTCTTACAAAATGAAATGCCTGATTTAAACTGGTTTAAAAATGTCACTGTTGACACCGACGACTTAAGGCGGAAAGGCACTTCAGTTAAACTCGATGAAGCAAGTGTCAAAGGCACAAATGCCGATGCTGTTCGCGTGAACTTACCTGATAAAAAGACTGTCGTCAATTCCCCTTTTAGCGGGCAGAAAGAGTTTTTCAGTGGTCAAGGAAACAATTTAGATCATGCGATGACAGCGACTGTTGATTTATCTCAGGTTAAATCATCCGCTGCATTAAGCTTTAAAACATGGTATGACATTGAGCAAGACTGGGATTACGCCTCTGTGCAAGTCAAAAAAGGCGATGATTGGGTGAGCGTACCTGGAAATATCACAACATCCGCTAATCCAAATGGGCAAAATCCAGGCAATGGTATAACAGGCTCTTCCAATGGATGGAAAGATGCCCAATTCGACCTTTCCGACTTCATCGGTAAAAAAATCACTTTGAAATTTAATTATTGGAGCGATGGTTATGTTGCCCATCCAGGCTTTTACGCCGATAATATTACCATCACTGGGGATGGTCAAACGCTTTTGAGTGACAATGCCGATACGGATAGCTCCGCCTTTACTCTTGACGGATTTACAAAGGATGAGGGCTTTAACACGACAGAAAATTATTACTTACTCGAATGGCGCAACTGGGATGCTGCTGATAAAGCCTTAGCCCACATCTCGCGCGGGCATTCATTAATGACATATGATCCAGGGCTCGTCGTTTGGTATGTTGATAATAAGTATGACAACAACGTACAAGCGGACCACCCTGGTAACGGCTTTTTAAGCGTCGTCGACGCCCATCAAAAGATTGCCAAGTGGAGCGATGGCACTGTCGCAGCTGATCGCTACCAGGTCCAAGATGCTGCATTTTCTAAAAATAAAACAGATGCTATGTTCTTAAATTATATGGACCTTAACGGCACCTATTTAAAAGAGAGAGCCCAGCGTCCAGTCTCTGTCTTTTTCGACAAGCACGACTACAGTGAAACAGGACCTATTTTGGATAATGGGTTACAAACCTACCTCGGTGTTAAATTACCCAAAAATGGTGTCAAAATCAACGTCATCGGCCAATCGCGAGATATGACAGTGGGTGCAATTCATATCTCTAAGTGATATCATCACTTTTCAGCAAATCATTAAGCCTCTGATATCCTTTCAAGGATGCCAGAGGCTTTTCACTTATAAATGTATAAAGATAGCTGAGGACTCTCATCCAGCGGGCGACATAGCTACAATGATACTGACCATTCTCCCGCATGATTTCCAACACTTTTTACATATTCTCTTAAATGGGGCTTGGGTGTTACGCGCTGTCACACAAACATTTCATATAAGGAGCTTTATATCAACCCTGGCTGCAAGACATTTTAGGAAAACAAGCAATAGAAGTAAAAAGAATTCGTCATCGCCCCGCAATCAGAAGCGATTTCCACCTATTCCCTATCTTTTGCCCTTATGACGTTTTTTGTTCCGCACTAACAATAACCTCCATTAATGGTAATAAGCGATTTTCGACTACAGATGAGGGCACATTGCCAATATGCTTAGCACCCATTTTTTCATAAAATCCTTTTGCATAAGGATCACTATCAATTGTAAAGCGACGAATTCCGAGCTCGCGGGCTTTATGCATCGCGTGATGCCAAATCATTTCCCCTAATCCTTGACCGATGTATTCTGGATGAATGAATAAAAAATCAAGGCTTGCGGTATCGTCACGATCGAAAGCATAAAAGCCTAGCAATGTTCCCGTCTCATCTAAAACAAACACCTGATTTTTTCTAATATAATCAGCATCAATAGTCAAGCTCTCGCGACATTTCCCAATAAAAGCTGGACTATATCCCCAATATGCCTTTGATGCTAAAGCAAGCTCACTAATACTTTGAGCTTCCTCTTCCCTTGCCTCTCTTAAACAAAACATGATATCTCCCCATTTCCATCATCATTGCCTTATCAAAGGTGTGAAAATAGTTTGTATGGCATCCATCGTCTGTCTTGATCTTGATCAGCTAAGCAGCATTTTTTATACACGGCTTAACTTAATTATATTTCGTTACACACACGGAAAATTCCTTCTTTTTGATGACATGTTTTCCATCATGTACTTATCGTATAAATAACAGTGCATTGCTTACACTTGCTGGACGTTAATCTGTGTGATTAATTGTTCTATGAATGGTTTTGTGCAAAAACCTTCAGAATAAGCAGAGGCGCTTCCAGCGGCGGCCCCATAACGAAAGGCTTCAACGCTATCTCCTAGTTTTACATAAGAAGCAATAAAACCGGCTACAACAGAATCGCCTGCCCCGACTGAATTTCTCAATTCACCTTTAGGGATATTTGTATAGTAGACATGATCGCCTTTAAAAAGCAAATTTCCCTTATCCCCCATCGAGACAATGACGTGCTTGGCCCCACGCTCAATGAGCCGCTTTCCATAAGGAATTGCCTCCTGTGGCGTCTGAATAGTAACCCCAAAAAGCTCTCCTAGCTCAATATGGTTGGGCTTTATTAAGAATGGACGATAAGGCAGAACATCCTTTAATAATTGCTTTGTCGCATCCACAATGACCTTAACATCCCTATTTACATAATCCTTTACAATATCTCTATAGAGCGTATCAGGTAACGCCTGTGGAATACTTCCTGCTAATACTAAAAGATCACCAGGCTGTAGCCGCCGAAGTTGATCTAGAAATGCTTGTAGCTGCTTTGAGGAAATAGCGGGCCCAGCCCCATTCAACTCTGTTTCACCTTCTACCTGCAACTTGATGTTAATTCGTGAATCTCCTTCAACAGAGATAAAGTCTGTCTCGATACCTTCAGTGTGCAATGCATCGGTAATAAATTGTCCTGTGAAACCACCGATAAAGCCTAGAGCTTTATTCTCTACACCCAGTCGTTGTAACACCCTTGAAACATTTATCCCCTTTCCTCCAGGAACCTTCATTTCAGTTTTAATCCGATTTAATTCTCCCCATTTAAACTCCTCTACCTTCACAAAAAAATCAATGGAAGGATTGAATGTACATGTATAAATCATGTTGTCACCACCCTTACTTCAGTTTCGGCCGCATAGACTTCTTGATTTTCATCTAATTGATCGATGATCAGCGTCGCGGCATTTAAATCAACAATTTTTGAAAAGGATACCTCTCCCAGCTTGCTATGGTCCGCGACCACAAACGTTTCTTGAGACAAATAATGAGCGGTTTGTTTGATCCTGGCTTCTTCTGGATCAGGTGTTGTATAGCCAAATTCATGGTGAATACCATTCACCCCTATAAAACTTTTGTCAAATCGGTAGGCTTGTAGCCCGGCTAACGCGGCACTACCAATCACTGCTTTCGTCTTAGCCTTCACCAGACCTCCAAGCAGGTAAACTGTCAATCCTTGATTAATTAAGGGTTCTATCAAGGTTACCCCATTAGTTACAATGGTTAAGTCGTTTTGATGCAAATAAGGAATCATCTGCAAGGTTGTCGTCCCCGCATCTAAATAAACAGAATCTCCATCGGCTATAAGGCTCGCAGCAAGCTGAGCCACACGCTGTTTTTCAGTAAAATGAATAGCAGCTTTCGACTCATAACTTGGCTCAATGCGGTTCCCGTGTAACAGTGAGGCCCCTCCGTGCACACGCTTTAAGCGATGCGCTTCTTCAAGTTGAATCAAATCTCTTCTAATGGTCGATTCTGAAGCCTGGGTTGCCTCAACCAAATCCTGAAGCTTCACGACCCCATGTGCTTTTAATAAGGACAGAATAAACTGATGACGCTCAGGTGTTAACATGTCATGGCTCGCCTCTTTCATCGCTTGTTCTCGTTCATTATAAGAAAAACTTTTTCTGAAATCAATCATAATAATTTATAAACATTCAAATTAATTCATTATCGATCATTTATTATTGCTAACATTTCTCAATAAAAAAACTCCTCATCAGAGGGCAGCTTGCCCTCCGATAAGGAGAATAAAAATTAAATTCAACAGACTGACCGAAGCCATTCCGTTTAAATTACGGCCTGTGTTTGCTTTTACCTTCTATCCCTGCTTTAAATAATTAAGGTAGAAGGTAAAACTTAACATTATAAAAGAAATCACAATAATAGTCACAACCCACAGCCATGCCTGACCCATTTCACCCGAATCAAAGGCCACATAAATAGCAGTTGGGATCGTCTGCGTTTTTCCAGGAATATTTCCTGCAAACATCAAGGTCGCACCGAATTCGCCTAAAGCTCTAGCAAAGCTCATAATAGCACCGGTAATCAGCGAGCTTGAGGCAAGCGGTAAGGAAATGAACCAAAAGACTTTAAAGCCATTCGCACCATCTAATTTAGAGGCATTCTCTATGTCTTTATCAATAAGTTCAAAACCCGTTTTAGCTGACTGATACATTAAAGGAAAGGCAACAACAGATGACGCAATCACCGCCGCAGTCAAAGTGAACATGAGCTTCAAATGAAGCAGATGTGTAAAAAATTGGCCGATTACCCCTTCTACCCCAAAGATGATAATCAGTAAAAAACCAACCACGGAGGGCGGGAGAACGAGTGGTAACAAAAGAAGCGTTTCTAATACGATCTTCCCTCTGAATTGTCGTCTTGCCATCCATTTGGCAATTAATGTGCCTAAAATACAGACAATGATCAAAGAAAGGAATGAAACTTCAAGTGATAGTTTAACAGGCGTCCAGAAATCGGTCATCACTCTGCATTTCCTAGTTGTGTCACAAAACCATACTCCTTGAAAATGTTCTTGGCCTTTTGACTTTGAAGATAGTCATACACAACCTTTGCTTCTTTTGGATGTGAGGTATGCTTCAATAGGCCGAGTGGATAAATAATTGGCTCATGACTTCCTGATGGTGCTGAGGCAATCACTTTGACCTTATTAGAAATCTCAGCATCGGTTTTATAAATGATTCCCGCTTTTACACTCTTAGTTTCTATGTAAGCTAATACTTGACGGACATCCTTAGCATAAACTACTTTATCTTTTACAGGCTCCCACATGTTCAGCTTCTTAAGTGTTTCTTGTGCATATTGACCAGCAGGAACTGATGCGGGGGTACCAATACTTATCTGCCCATTCACATGGCTCAGATCTTTAAATGACTTTATTGTGGTTTGACTATTTTTAGGGACAACCAACACGATCTCATTGCCGACTAAATTAATAGCATCCTTCTTGTCAATAAGCCCCTTCTTAACTACGTCATCGAAATTATCCTCAGCGGCTGAGAAAAATAAATCCACAGGAGCACCTTGGACAATCTGTTGCTCTAAAGTACCACTAGAAGCAAAATTGTATGAAAGCTTGATATTGGGATGATCCTTTTCAAAAGACTTTTGAACCGAGGTTAACACATCCTTTAAGCTGGCGGCTGCTGAGATGGTGATGTCAACCTTGTCTCCTTTTGTTGCTTTAGCTGCCTTTGCGTTGGAGCCTGCTATACCATTTGACGAACACCCTGTCATGACTAGCAATATCCCAATCATGACTAAACCTAAAATCTTTTTCATTTTATCCACCTGCTTCTCCTTCATTCTTAATAGCTATCTGTTCCTCTGTTTGACACACTCACCATTCACCCTCCGCTAACCGGCGGTATGAAAGCAACGATATCGCCCTCCTTTATTTTTTCTTGTTCGGTGACGAAATTTTCGTTGATTGCTGTCATGGATTGCTGAAGGGTTGAACTATGATAGGTGTGTTGAAGAAACCCCTTCAACTCCTTGACTGTATAAATCCCCTCAGGCTCAACTTCTAAGCGGTCGATCCCCAGCTCTTCTTGAATGCCTGCAAAAAATAAAATTTGGATCATTCGGATTCTCCTTTCGCAATGGGTTTACCCGCAGGATAGCGAATGGTCTCTAGCTGATTGCCTACCCACTCTGTCCCATCCTGCCAATGCTCCTTTTTCCATATCGGTACAATCTCCTTGATACGTTCAATGGCGTATTCATTGGCCTCATAGGCTGTTTTTCGATGGGGGGAAGAGACAGCGATAACCACCGCAATGTCCATGATATCTAATTTCCCAATTCGATGGGTGATCGCTACCCGTGCATCCGGCCATTTCTTTTTAATTTCTACACCAATTTCCCTCAACATTTTTTCCGCCATAGTTGGATAGGCTTGATATTCAAGAAACAAGGTTTTCTTACCACCTGTGAATTCCCTTACTGTACCGATAAAGGTTGTAATGGCCCCCACTTCTCTACTGGCTACTTTATGTATGAGATCCTCAATTATTATAGGTTGATCAACAATTTCAAAAAATCGTACGTCATTCATACTTTACTCACCACCTTTTTTATTAAATAATTCATATAAAGTTGCTCCTCTTCGATACGAAAACAGTGGAAATGCGGAAAGTCTTCTTGAGGTATAGGGATGTGACTAATCACGCCTACAATATGGGTTAAAGTAGTAAGCAACTGAAGATCTTCTTCGCAACGAATACAGACAACTTTTGGATAATGAGCCTGTTTATACCCCTCAATAAGCAACAGATCGACAGAAAAAAAGTCATAAAATTGTATGAGCTTCTCAAGGCTCCAATCTGATACATTAGCCGATAATCGTAAACTGCCAGCACCTTCTACCCCAGCAGCAACGGCCCCAGCCTTGTAATGGCGAAGACTATCCTTTACAGTCATCTCCTGAGCAGGCGCGCCCCCATGACCGTGATGTTTAATGACAGCGGCAGTCAATCCCAGTGTTTTCAACCGCCTAATGAGCTTTTCTACCAATGTCGTCTTGCCACTCTCTTGATAACCTACGATCTGTAAGATAGAACGACATTGTCCCAAGGCCATTCACTTCCTTGCACCGCTTCAACCAATAAGGCATCAACTAAACTTGCGCGCTGATAATCCTTTGTCTTTGCTGGAATCACAATTAAAACATTGGTTTCAGCAAGTGAAGCCACTGCATTGGACTTATTAAAGCCTGATGGCGTGACAATACAGTGCCCTTCTCGATCATACGCTAGTGTTCCACGAATAAAACGAGTAAATGGGTTAGCTTTTTCAAAGTCTTCTCCCAATAATGCCTTGATATTTTGCAGATGGGGCGCTTTATTATATAAAAAAGTCTGAAGCACCGGGCGGGTAAACAGTTCAAAGCCCACATAGCAGGCAGAAGGGTTACCGGATAACCCAAACAATAATTGACCATTTAATTCGGCAACCGTCGTTACGCTTCCCGGTCTCATCGCGACTTTATTAAAAAGCACCGTAGCCCCCAATCTCTCATAAATCGCTGGTAAGTAATCAAAATCACCAACTGAAACGCCGCCTGTCGTGATTAAAACATCCACTTTTGCAAGTGCCCCTTTAACTGCATTCAAACAGGCGTCAAAATCATCACTAAGCTGGCCAAAATATTTGACCTCACCACCTGCTCTTTCGATTTGTGCCATCATCATATAAGCATTACTATTGCGAATCTTTCCAGGTTCAAGGGGCTGGTCCACCTCTAATAACTCACTGCCTGTTGCAATAACCCCAACAAGCGGCTTTTTGGCGACCGGGACTTCACGATAGCCAAAAGTTGCCAGTAACGCAGCGATGCCTGGATTGATATAGGTGCCTTGTTTCGCTAGGCTTGTCCCCTTTTTCGTATCTTCACCCTGAAAAGAAACATTTTCTCCAGCAGCAAAAGGTTTTTTTATGGTCATAAAATCTTTATCATTTTCTTTAAACTCTTTTGTCAGCTCAAACTTCACGACACAGTCACAGCCCTTGGGCAGAGCGGCGCCGGTCATCACGCGTACCGCCTGCATCGCTTCAACCGTTCCTTCATGCACATAGCCAGCACCGATGGCACCTACTACCTCAAAGGTAACCGGATGGTCAAAGCTTGCCTCTTGTGTATCGACCGATCGCAGCGCAAAGCCATCATAAGGTGAGCGATCAAAAGAGGGAACATCATGGGCAGCGATTAAATCCTCGGCTAAATATCTGCCTGAAGCCTCTGTAATCGAGACGGTTTCTTTTGTACCATGCTTGGCATAGTGCATCACTCTACTGACTGCTTCACTTACTAATATAGGTTGTCTTCTTTCAACCATTGCTCTCACTCCTTTTATCCAAGTAAACGATGGTAAATGCGCTTAGCCTCTTCGATATTTTTCGTTCCGTGAATAAACGCTCGACCATCCTTAAAAACAACGAGACGATGCGCATTCGTTAATTGACATGATAATAAATAGGGATTCTTATTGATTTTTCCATAGTGCTGCAGTTGGGTTTCGAGCTGATTGAAATCATATTGTCTAAGCGGCGCTGGTCTAATTTGCACTGTATCTCTCCCACACAACACTTCCGTTTTGATTTGATTTTCATAGGATAGATAAGGATAGGTTCGTTGCTCGCCACATGACGGACAGGTATTATCCTTCATTTTATCCACATGAAAGCTATTATATTGGTTTTTCCATAGATCGAAGGTGAGATAGGTTGCGCGCATCGCCTCCTCATCTCCGACAAGAAGCTTCATTGCCTCCACCACTTGATGATTAGCCACCATTTGCACTGTAGGGCTAATAATTCCCACCGTGTCACACGTCGCTCCGCCTACAGGCATTTGTTTTAATAAACAGTGAAGACAAGGGGTATGTCCAGGAATAATCGTAAATGTCGCTCCATAGCTCCCAACGCAAGACCCATAAATCCATGGCACGCGGTGTTTTTGTGAAAGATCATTTAAGATAAACCGGCTATCAAAGTTATCCGTCCCATCAATGACAACATCCACCTCTTGAAATAAAGGCTCCAAAATCTCCATTGTCGCGTCAGCCACCAAGGCTTGAAGCTGTACGTCTGAATTGATTTGTTCTAAGCGGCGCTGCGCAGCGATAGCTTTTGGGGTTTGTTCTATTGCCTCTTGTTCACCATAGAGCTGCTGGCGCTGCAGATTGCTCCATTCCACATAATCTCTATCGATAACGGTTAGTTTGCCAACTCCTGCACGAGCGAAAGCTTCGGCTGCTGTACTCCCTAAGGCCCCCATACCGACTATCAATACATGCTTGTCCATGATCGCTTGTTGACCGTGTTCACCAATTTTATTAAAAAGACGCTGTCGCGAATAGCGCGCCTGCATGCTCATCCTTCCTTTCATGGAACTGCCCCCTCACTGAAACTTCTTTTTAGCCCCAATAGGTCATCTTCTTTTTTGATTCCTCTTATTGCTCAGTATTTAACACAATGACTTTATGTATAATCCATGTCATAATATATTAGAATGAAAAGGTACAAGGTTCGCCTTATGCCTATTGTCTTACAAGGAGTGTGCTACCGATGCAGGAATCCAATCAAACTTTGCAAATAGCAGCTGCTATTTTAACCGTGAGTGATACAAGAAACGTTGATACAGATAAAAGTGGTCAAGCCATCATTCAAAGTCTACAAGCACATCAGCACAAGATTGTCGATTATAAAATTGTGAAAGATGAGCTTCAAGATATTACCTCTACTCTCCAATCTTGGTGCGAGGAGGCTGCTATTCAAGTTGTCATTTTAAATGGCGGCACCGGTTTTTCACCTAGAGACGTTACATATGAAGCCATTTCAGCATTGCTTGACAAAGAAATGTATGGATTCGGTGAATTATTTCGTTCGTTAAGCTATGATGATATCGGTGCACGTGCGATGTTTAGTCGGGCGATTGCTGGCAGTTGTGGAGAAACCGCGATTTACGCACTGCCCGGCTCCACCAACGCTGTAAAACTAGCGATGCAAAAACTCATCCTCCCCACTATGCAGCATTTTGTAGAGGAATTACATCGCTAATGATGATCGCAGGTGTTATACTCGCAGGTGGAAAATCGTCGCGATACGGAAAACCGAAAATGTTTGAAAGCTATAAAGGCAAACATTTCTATGAACATAGTTTGGACGCTTTAAAAGCCAATCACCTATCACCGCTTATCATTGCGACAAATCATGACCTATTGCCAATGTTTCAGCGCAAAGATGTCCAATATGTTTGCGAAAATGATCGTCACACTTACCAGGGGCCCTTATATGCCATTACTAATGTAATGTTACATGAACAAACAGCTGATTGGTTTGCTGTCTTATCCAGTGACGCACCCTTCATTACACCCGAGTTTGTAAGGGAACTGATCACCTTTACAGCTCACAATGGCGTGGATGCTATCGTGCCGATCCAAGATGGCAGAAGGCAGCCTTTATTTGCCCTTTATCACCGCCGCACCCTTAAAGTTATGCAGCAATTAGTCGAAAATGGCGAACGGAAAATCGGATTATTATTTGATCGGATTAACGTCTTAAACCCAACCTTTTCTAAAGATGATAAGGTTTTTATTAATATTAATACAAGGCAGGACTGGCTACGTCAGCAATAACGCCTGAAAAAGGAGTCATAGCATGAGTACTTTTTCCCATTGGAATGAAGAAGGCAGACCGAAAATGGTTGACATTTCCCAAAAACAGGTCTCAGAACGGACCGCAATCGCGCAAAGCAAGATTTCGTTATCTGATGCACTATACGATGCGATTAAGAACGGTCAGATTAAAAAAGGTGATCCTCTTCAAGTCGCACAAATCGCAGGGATTATGGGAGCCAAAAAAACCGCCGACATCATTCCTATGTGTCATCCCATCGCCTTACAAGGCACCGATTTTTCATTTCACTATGAAAAAAAGAGTGAGGGATATGACTTAATTATTCAAGCGACTGTAAAATGCGCAGGTCAAACCGGTGTCGAAATGGAGGCCTTAACCGCAGCTTCCATCGCCGCTCTAACCTTTTACGATATGTGTAAAGCCGTCGACAAATCCATGGTGATTGCTGAGACATACTTAGTGAAAAAGACCGGTGGCAAAAGCGGTGACTTTACCCATGAAAAAATAAAATAATAAGCTTATCCTGAAAGGACTAGGCATGCCTGCCTGGTCTTTCTTTTTGGCTGCTGAAACAGTTATCCACCTATATGAGACATCTCCACCTTCGATTTTTTTCGCGCACGGTTATTGGCGCGATCATCTGAATAGCGATCGACCCGGTGATTCCAGACATCAAATATTTTTTGTTTGACGACGGCATCATCATCGCTTGAACGCAAGCATTCTCGAAGGTCAAAGCCATTTGTAGCGAATAAGCACGTATAAAGCTTTCCTTCTGCCGACACTCTTGCCCTCGAGCAGTTCGCACAAAACGAGTCCGTAACAGATGAGATAATGCCAATTTCCTGCTCATCATCTACGTATTGATATCTCGTGGCAACTTCCCCAACATAATTAGGATCGACAGCTTTTAATGGCATGACAGCATGGATGGTTTCCAATATTTCTTTCTTAGTCACCACTTCTTCCATCTTCCAACCGTTTGAATTACCAACATCCATGTATTCTATAAATCGGAGAATATGCTGTCTTTCCTTGAAATATTTTGCCATCGGTAAAATATCCTGTTCATTTTTCCCTTTTTGGACAACCATATTAATTTTGACTTTTAATCCAGCATCGGCGGCTGCTTGAATCCCTTCGAGCACCCGCTTCACTTTGCCCCTATTTCCGTTTAATTCTCGAAAGCGTTCATCGTTCAAGGAGTCAAGACTGACGGTCACTCTTTTTAATCCTGCACGAACCAAATCCTGCGCTTGATGCTTAAGCATGGAACCATTCGTCGTTATAGCAATATCTTCGACACCGTCCATCTGATGTATACGTGCAACAAGCTCTGGCAAATCCTTTCTTAGTAAAGGTTCACCCCCGGTGATCCTCACCTTTTGCACACCCAACGCAACAAATATGGCTGTCAAGCGTTCCATTTCTTCAAAAGTGAGAATGCTGTCAGATGATAGAAAAGGATAATCCGGCCCAAAAATTTCTGCCGGCATACAATAACGGCAACGAAAATTACAGCGATCAGTTACAGATAAGCGTAAGTCTCGTAACGGGCGCTGCCATTGATCCAACACACCATGCTTCACGATCTTTTCCCCCTCTCCATTCAATTTTATTCAGACTTTCCCGAGACATTAATCACGCGTTCTGGAATCGTATAAATATTAAACGAATCGTTACGAATAAAGCCAACTGTTGTAATGCCAAGTCCTTCGGCCAATTCTAAGGCTAACGCTGTAGGCGCTGACTTGGAGAGTACCATTTCACAGCCGATTTTCGCTACTTTTAGCAAGATTTCTGATGAGATCCGACCGCTAAAGACAATGACTTTCCCTTTAATTGAGATACCATTTCTTAGACAAAAGCCATATATTTTATCAAGTGCATTATGCCTGCCGATGTCCATTCTGCTTAATATCACACCATTGAGGTCGCATAACGCAGCATTATGGACACCACCTGTTTTTTGAAAGGTGTGCGCAGAGCTTTGTAAGTCATTCATCAGCTGGAAGCAATCATCCGGCGTCATGCGGACATGGATATCTTTCATTTTTTTGGCTGTTAGCGCGTCATTGACAAAGACAAAGCCTTGGCGACTGGCCCCACAACAAGACGTGATATAACGCTTGTTTTGGAAATTTTGATAATAGGGATTCAGCTTATGGGTATGAACATGGACATAGCCTTCCTGCTCCTGAATCCAGATGTCTTTTATATCCTCGTATCGCTTGATCACACCTTCTGACGCTAAATATCCAACGACCATATCTTCAATATGCTCAGGCGTGCATACCATTGTAACAAATTCTTCGCCATTTATTTTAACGGTGACAGGAAATTCCGTAACAATGGTATCCTTTTCATACACTTTTTCACCTTTTGTGAAACGGATAATCTCTCTTTGAATTTCTTTCGGTTTCATAGCGCATTCCTCTCACGTAATATTTTTATCAAAAATGAATACAGAAATGGCCATATCTTCTTCCACCTTCATATCCGAGAACAAATGGAGCAATTTGGCGCCGACCAGTTCTTCCATTTTTTCAGGCGGCTTTTCTGAGTAAATGTCCTGAATCATTTTAGTTCGCGCCGAGTGAACCATTTCCCTTCCTTCTTCCGTTTTTGAAATAAACAGTTCTGTTGGTGTTAAATTCCCATACAATGTTGATATAGCCATGTTTTCCACAAATACAGTATGTATACGTTCAGGGCCTTTTCCGTAAAAATCTTTACGGAGCTTTCGGATAATATCGTTAAATTCATGAATCACTTTTGACACATCACGACACTCCCAAGAAAAGAATACTTTTCTCATTTTACTCCAGAAAAAATTTTTTACAAATCATTTCATTTGACAATGTAACACATAAATTTTGAATTGTAACTTCTTGAGGTTAGAGGTATAATACTTAACAGTATGAGGGATGGAGCTATAATAATGCATTGTTATGACTCTATCTTTCACTACTCATAAATTGATTTGGCCGGATTGGTAGATTAGCAAGTTCTGCTATTACAACTATTCCACCATGATTACACAACTCTTTCTATCAAGAAGCTTGTGTTCATGGTGGATTTTTCATTTTATCTAAGGCTTAAGATGTTTAAATCAATTTTATTCGTTCAAAGGGAATCGACGCCTTCTCACTATGAGAATATTTCAGCTGAAGCTCTGTCAATCCCTGATTCCAGCAATGGTTACATCGTCTAAAAGGAGGCTGCATTATGAATGATTCAACCTTCCATATCAAAATTAACGATGTGGAATATGAAGCACATGCAGGTGAAAAAATCATTGAGGTTATTAATCAAAACAATATCCCCCATCCACAAATTTGTTATCTTCCATCTGTAGATCCCATCCAAACGTGTGACACATGTATCGTTGAAGCGGATGGTGAACTCGTGCGCTCGTGCTCTACTCTTGTAAAAGCTGGCATGGATATCAAATTAGACTCTGTACAAGCAAAGGCATCCCAAACAGAAGCAATGGATCGCCTGCTTGCTAATCACTCTTTATACTGCACGGTCTGTGACAATAATAATGGGAATTGTAAACTACATAACACCGCAGAGCTCATGAATATCGAGCATCAAAAATACCCTTATACGCCAAAGGTCGATTCGAGTGAAGTAGACATGTCCCATCCGTTCTATCGCTACGATCCCAATCAATGCATTGCTTGTGGTCAGTGTGTCGAGGTCTGTCAAAGCCTACAGGTCAACGAAACGCTATCCATTGACTGGGAGGCTGACCGTCCGCGTGTCATTTGGGATGACGGCGTTCCGATCAATGAATCTTCCTGTGTCAGTTGTGGCCAATGCGTCACCGTCTGCCCATGTAATGCCTTGATGGAGAAATCCATGCTGGGTAATGCGGGATTTATGACTGGCTTAAAACCCGATATGCTAGAGCCCATGATTGACCTTGTAAAAGAAGTCGAGCCTGGCTACAGTGGTATTTTCGCCGTTTCAGAGGTTGAAGCCGCAATGCGTGAGACACGGACGAAAAAGACAAAAACCGTCTGTACTTTTTGTGGTGTCGGCTGTACCTTTGAGGTGTGGACCAAAGGCCGTGAAATTCTAAAAATCCAGCCAAGTGATGGTCCTGTCAATGCAGTATCAACATGTGTTAAAGGGAAATTCGGCTGGGATTTTGTCAACTCTGAGGAACGTCTCACCAAACCGTTGATCCGTAAAAATGGCCAATTTGTTGAATCAAGCTGGGAAGAGGCACTAACCTTAGTAGCCCAAAGACTTGGAGAAATTAAGAGCCAATACGGAAAGGATTCTGTAGGTCTCATTTCCTCATCCAAGATCACTAACGAGGAAAACTACTTAATTCAAAAACTAGCACGTCAAGTCTTTGAAACGAATAATGTTGATAATTGCTCACGGTACTGTCAGTCACCTGCTACCGACGGGTTAATGCGCACAGTGGGAATGGGTGGCGATGCTGGGACGATTAAAGATATTGCTCAAGCAGGTCTTGTCATTATCGTCGGGGCTAACCCAGCAGAAGGGCATCCTGTCCTAGCCACACGGGTGAAACGCGCACATAAATTACATGGACAAAAGCTGATCGTTTCAGATGTTCGCAAAAATGAAATGGCTGAACGCTCAGATCTCTTCATCCGTCCCAAACAGGGCACCGATCAAGTCTGGCTAATGGCGGTCACCCGTTATATGATCCAACAAGGCTGGCATGACCAAGGTTTCATTGATGAGAATGTTAAATTCTTCTCTGAATACAAAGACATCCTTGAAAAATATACACTTGAATACGCTGAAAATATCACTGGAATTTCCAAAGAAACACTGATTGCTATTGCTGAAATGATTCGTGATGCCGATGGAACCTGTATCCTTTGGGGTATGGGTGTGACACAAAACAACGGAGGTTCAGATACCTCAGCCGCTATTTCTAACTTATTGTTAGCAACAGGAAACTATCGTCGCCCAGGTGCCGGCGCCTACCCTCTTCGCGGGCACAATAATGTCCAAGGGGCTTGTGACATGGGAACCCTCCCCGGCTGGCTTCCAGGCTATCAACATGTAGAGGATGACGAAGCTCGCGCAAAATTCGAGGCGGCTTATGGTGTGCCTATTGACAACAAGCCCGGTCTCGACAATATCAACATGCTGCAATCCATCTCAGAAGGCAAAATGAAAGCAATGTATCTCGTGGGTGAAGATATGGCTCTTGTCGATGCGGATAGCAATCATGTAGACAAAGTATTATCAGAGCTTGATTTCTTTGTTGTTCAGGACATCTTCTTTTCAAGAACGGCCCAATATGCCGATGTCATCTTACCTGCAGCGCCTTCTCTTGAAAAAGATGGAACGTTTACAAATACAGAACGCCGCGTGCAAAGATTATATCAAGCCCTACCTAACCTTGGCGATTCTAAGCCAGATTGGTGGATCGTGCAAGAAATTGCTAAGCGTCTAGGGGCGGATTGGGGCTATCAACACCCAAGTGAGATTTTTGCTGAGATGGCCAGCCTCTCCCCTATTTTTGCTAAAGCAAACTATGAAACGCTTGAAGGCTGGAATAGTTTCCTTTGGGGAAGTCATGATGGCGAAAGCACGCCACTACTTTATGAAGACGGCTTTAATTTTCCAGACAAAAAGGCCCGCTTCGCCCTTTCTGATTGGGTAGAGCCCTATTCATTTGCAGAAGAATTTGACCTTCACATCAATAATGGACGCATGCTCGAACACTTCCATGAAGGCAACCTGACGAATAAATCAAAGGGTATCCAAGCGAAGGTTCCAGAAATTTTTGTTGAAGTGTCTCCAGAACTCGCCGAAGAACGCGGGTTAGAAGATGGCGCTCTCGTCCGTCTCATCTCGCCTTTCGGTGCTGTCAAATTAAATGCGCTTGTGACAGATCGCGTTCAGAAAAACGAATTATTCTTGCCGATGAATTCAGTGAACAAAGAGTCTGCTATCAACTTCTTAACAGGGCCTATCTACGATAGTCGAACCAACACGCCCGCCTACAAACAGACGAAGGTTCGTATGGAGGTCCTAAGCAATAAAGGCAAAACGCCATTACCTAAAACCAATCCACGGGACAAAAAACGCCATCCGCAAAATGGTGTTGAAGTCGAACGTAAATGGCATCGATCGGACTATATTCATTTAACAACAAAATAAATTAGAAAGGATGGTACTTACTATGGCAGAACCGATTACCCATATTCAGAGGCCAACATTCACCGATGAACAAATAACGGAACAAAAGCTTGAAGCATTAAAAAAGCAATTTGCTAACAATGAAGATGCCTTGAACAAAGTCCTTGACATTGTCGGTGAACTTCATGATATAGGTGTGTTAGAAGCCGCAGATGCCGCCCTACAAGCTAAGGAGAAAATTGCCAAGATCGTTTTAGAGCAAGTCTCTAGAGAGCCTGTCACCAATTTGCTAAACACGGTTATGGGGGCAACCGGTGCGGTGATGGCCGCTGATCCGGAGCAAATGACAAAGCTCATAAAAAGTACCATGGCAGGTGTCGATGCCGGCAGTCAATTTGTTCAAGAGGACCAAAAAATTCGTGTGCGAGATCTTATGAAAACATTAAAGGATCCCGACATTAATCGAGCTATCGGTTTTGGCATTCATTTCTTAAAGGGCATGGGTAAGGAATTAAAGGAATCAAACTAAGCGATTGATGCTCCCCACAATTTTTAATAAACAAAAAAGGATGAGGGTAAAACAAAACGAAAAGAAATCACTCTATTACCGAACGCTAAGCAGCCAGGGAAACGGGAAACATAGTCAAAATACGGAAACACCTAGGGGAGAAGCACGTGTCCGAAGATCCACTTGGAAAATAAATCGTCTATTCCCAAGTTAGCTTAGGCCATGCCCGTGGAAAGTAAAGTATTTTGCCGGAGCGCTTTATGACTCACTGAAAAATCCGAACGCATCCCTTCAAAATGGTGAATGCGTTCGGGTTCTCTATGAGCTGAAGACTTCTGTCCCAGCTCCATCCTTTTTTCCACAATGAATATGCCTATTTCACCAACACATAGTGTTGTACACTTTGTCTCAGTTCATTTAAATAGCTGTTCAAAGATTAAAAGCCCGTAAACTGCATGCAGAAAACTCTCTAATGACCTTGTTAGAGATTTGACATCATTTAGTGAACCCATCTTCACCCTCCCTCTTTCTTTAACCCATTCATCCTCACTGTGACTCACTATCCATCTTTATTCAATCGCAAACAACACCTTATTTTGTCTTATTAAAAATCAATAAAACAAAGGAATGTTACTGAATATATTTATTTTGATTCCTAACACGCATAAAATGAAATCACTTCTTCCTTATTATTTAGGCTTAATTTTTAAGTGTTTGACCATAATGAATCATGAGTAATTTTTTCTTAAGGAGGAGGATGAAAAATGATTTCAAAAGATAAGATACGCCAAGTCTTAACGACCATAAAAGATCCTGAGCTCCAAAAGAGTATTGTTGAACTGGACATGGTAAACACCATTCAAATTGACGAGACGACCATTTCACTTGATATTAAATTGGCCGTTTCCAGCTATCCCTTGAAAGATAAAATTGAAGAGGCTATTAAACGTACGCTTTTATCCATTGGCGCCGACCATGTGTCAGTGACTTTTAAGGCCATGTCAAGTACAGAACGGCAAGCATTAACGGAAAAGCTTAAAACGTCAATGACAACACCAAGTGGCCTCCCTAAGCTTTTAAGACCAGGATCGGGGGTCACCTTTCTTGCCATCACAAGTGGAAAAGGTGGTGTCGGTAAATCAACTGTCACCATTAATCTCGCAACAGCGATGGCGCGCATGGGTTTAAAAGTTGGAATCCTCGATGCCGATTTATACGGCTACAGCATCCCCAATATGATGGGTATTCAAGAAAAACCGATACAAATCGATCACATGCAACTGCCAGTACAAGGCCATGGCGTTAAAGTGATGTCTATCGGTCTTTTTGCCACAGAGAATCAATCGATCAATTGGAGAGGTCCTATACTTAATAAGTGGATTAAAAGCTTTATCGTGAATACCTACTGGGGTGAACTTGACTATTTATTGATTGATCTACCGCCAGGAACAGGTGACATTGCTATTGATATTGCCACACTTATTCCGCAAGCTAAGGAATTGATTATTACGACCCCTCATAATGTTGCCGCTCATGTAGCTACAAGAGCGGGTACTATGGCACGTTATACCAAGCACGACATTATAGGTGTTGTTGAAAATATGTCCTATTATATGGAAAAGGATGGTTCTAAAAATTATCTTTTTGGTAAGGGTGGCGCTGAAAAACTTGCCTTTAAACTGCAAACAGAGGTTATTGCTAGCATTCCACTTGGAAAACCAGAAGAAAGCTTAACCGCCTCAATATATGATGAAGACAGCTATATCGGCGAGGTGTTTCAATCCTTAGCAGAGGATATCGTCTATGTAACGAAAAAGCACATACAGGATAACAAGGAGCAAACTATAAAAAATCTGGGACATCACTAAAACAAAGTTCTAGACCAAAAGGTGGGTTTGTCTTAAGATATTCTCCCATAACGCACTCTGCAATCCCGTACTTTCTCCAATAATTATTCGCTTTCTTGCACTAAGGATAAGCAAAATGGATAGAAGTATTCTATGTATAGAGAGGCCAAATCCCTTCACACTTTCTACCTGAAGCTGAAGGGTTCGGCCTTGTAAGTTTTGTCATGAAACATTTCTTCAAAACCTTCGTTTGCCACGAGTATGGCCACCTTCTCCCCTTTTCCTTAACCCCACCTGTTACAGTTTGTTCGTTGAGTCTTTTAGTTTTAAAAACTTAACAATAGATAATTGCAGCCTTAAAAGTATAAATAATATAGGATATGCCATTGCGGAATCGTAAAGCTTCCATTGATTATGATAGAACACCCCGGTTACATCTAGGAGCCATTCATAAATCGTAGCGAAGAGAGACCAACTCACGATATAGGTGATCATCATTACTTTAGATCGTTTGTATGGATAAAAGTTAAGAAATATAGGAGTAATGGAGAGGTAGATAGGGACGAGCCATAGCGTGCCCCATTCAGACCTCGGCCATTGTTTAAAATAGCCATACCAATTCAATTCGATATGCAAAAAGGTATCAGTTAACAATTGGAAATAAGTGGCTATTCCAGTCGTCGCATATAAATCAATTCTCGGTATTCTTTTAGGCATAAAATATACAATTAAAGGGAATAACATCGCGCTTATTATGAGTAAATACATGCATGACATACCTTTTTTAGTGTGATTTCTTATGTAGCCTACCCTAGAGATCCTCTGTGTTAAACATAAAATGATTACAGTTATAAATCCGTTATTAGTTTGCCCTTTTTTATATCAAAGCATCCTTAACTTATAGTTTGAATTTTTGTTAGAAAACCGGGCGAAAAGCATGCCCGGGCCTTGTCCTTAGTATAGAGCATCATCCAATATGAAAGAGGCTTCATTGCCTGATCAAGTGGACGGGAGCGCAAGGAAGCTTACCACTCCCCCGCGGAAAGTGAGCTGCCTGGAGCGGAAATCCGCACCGTCCTTATGATCAGAAATTTTATACCTTCTGATCTTTTTAGAAAACTTGGCTTGCACCACTTCGCTGGTACTCCTGATGTAATTTTTGCAAATCACACACTTAGGGTGCCCGCAAGCCTTAGATGGCGTAAGCCAAAGTTACACTTATACTCTCTTCCTTTATGAGCGTCAGAGAAGTTATACATTCTGTATAGTATAAGTAAAAACACTCCAGTGCCTGCTGAAAGAATAGGTAACCCCCTTAATGTTCTGTTAAAGAAAGCACCTGCCCCTTTATGTCAATAACAATGCAATCACAGCCCTCTTTGTCCTTATGAAACCAATATCAAGTGCTTAACGTATATAGATATTGCAACGACAACATTTGGTATTTATAAAGAGGAGAGAACATATGATTTATCTTTTGTCGATTTTAGCATTAACACTTCACCCTTTAATTTGGAAAGCCTGCTATAAAAATAAGTTATTTTTAATCAGTCAGGTTGCTCGATTAGTGATAGGTATTCTTGTCATCTTTGTCGTGAGTTATTTCAGACTAATCGATTATACCTTTGAAGCCTTTGTAAGCTATGGTCTATTTTTCTTAGGATTATTTTTTGTTTTGGACTTTGTGCACTTTAAAATGAAGTGGTCTTGGATAACGGGAGCAATTGGTGTTCTCCTGTTATTATCCGGTGTTTATATGCACTCGATCTATTCAATGACAATAACGCATGATAAGTATGCCTTTGTTAAGAAAAAGGTGGAGGTCGTCTCCAAAGATTCAGTTTCTATGGATGAGAAGCATATTCCTGTCGTACCAGAGAAATATGCGCGTTACCGCAGTGAAAAACTGTTAGGTGAATTAGAACATTCTTCTTATTATGAGTTAGGTCACACAACCATTCAAAAGATAGACGGCACACTCTATTGGGTCACCCCAATTGAGTATACAGGTTTCTTTAAGTGGCTTAAGGCGAAGTCTGTTCCAGGTTACATTACAATGAGTGCAGAAGATGAAAATGCTGATGCAAAATTAGTAAAGCATGACATGACATACGTCCCTTCTGCCTATTTCAACCAAGACTTAAAAAGACATGTCAGAAGTGAATATAAGGATACCATTCTCTTAGATCCGAGCTTCGAGCCTGATGATTCTGGAAAACCATTTTATGTTGTGCCGTATGGTCACTATAATAAGTTTAGACAAATTATAGATATTGAAGGTGTTTATGTCGTCAATCCAGAAAATGGGGCTATCAAAGACTATAAAAATAAGCACGTGCCTAAGTTTATTGATCAAACGATTCCAACCACAGTAGCTGAACAATGGAACAGTTGGTATGGGAAATATGTTCATGGTTTTTGGAATTCACATTTTACACAAGAGGATGTCAAGAACCCCACGCATTGGAAGGGCATGGACGAAGTAAATGGTGTATTTAACAACCAATTGCAATTAAATTGGTTTACTGATTTCACAAGGCCAAAAGCTGGAAGTGGATCAATGGTCGGCTACTCCTTGTTAAATGCACGGACAGGTAAATTGACGTTTTATAAGGATGCTAATGGTTCCTTGAACGGAAAAGCTGCCATGAATGTTGCTGAGAAAACATTTAGAGCACAAAAATACAGCGCTGGCACACCCACTTTGTATATGATCTACGGCCAATTTACATGGGTCGTACCATTAATGGATTCCAACGATGTCTTTCGTGACATGATGTTAATTAACGCTAAAAACGAAAAAGTGTATAGTGCAGACGAAACGAAAAGAAATTTATTTGACGCTTACAAGTATCAACTCGCTACACGATTAACCGGTGATGACACCGTTCCAAATGACATTGCTGAATTGAAGGAGCACACTGGCACAATCACTGATGTTTACAAGTATCAAGCAGAAGAGAATACAAATGTCGAATTTATGATCAAAGGGCTTGATAAAGTGTTTGTCGTATCCTCCGAAAATAATCCCTACGTCGTCTTCTTAAACAAAGGATCCAAAGTAAAGATTAAATATGTTGATACAGACGAAACAGTGACCAACGTGAAAGATTTTGAGCGAATCAAATAGCATTAGGTGCACTAGTCCGGTATCAGAGACGGTCGTGTTCTTGGAGAGCCATTGGGCTCTCCTTTTCTGCACGATCAAAATTTATAACTTCGCGAGTGCTCATAAAGAAAGATAGTATGCTATCTAAAGCTTGACGACAACCTAAGTGTCTGATTTATAAGAATCGCTATCAGGAGTACCAGTGAAGCGGTGCAAGCCACGTTTTCTAATATAGGAAATATAAACTTCATAAAAGACTTATGAAGCCTAAGTGGACCACCGTGCTTCTTCGATCAGCGGATTCCCCGCAACTTATTTTATAGCTGAATTAGGGCATTAAGCTCTTAGTCTAGCAAATCCCTTGTTAAGTAAGTACACGCCTTTATGATCTTTATGCTATAATTTGAAAGGTAAAAAAGGATAGAGGTGACCAAGTTGGCCATACATGTTGTTCTATATCAACCAGAAATTCCGGCTAACACTATAAATATTGCCCGGACGTGTGCCGCAACGGATACAGCTTTACATTTAATCCGCCCACTTGGCTTTTCAACAGATGCAAAAATGATTAAACAAGCAGGTATCGACTATTGGCAGTATGTTAACGTAGCCTATTATGACTCATTAGCAGACTTTTTCTTAAAAAATCAAGGTGAATTTTACTATATTGAAACATTTGGTGAAAAAAATCATTCAGACTTTGATTTCAGTGATGCATCAAAGGAACATTATTTTATGTTTGGAAGTGAAACAACGGGGTTACCAAAGGATTTATTAGCAAAAAATAAAGATCACTTTTTGAGAATACCCATGAGCGAAAATGTGCGCTCGTTAAACCTTTCAAATACGGCTGCTATATTAGTCTATGAGGCTTTGAGCCAACAAGGATTCCCGAATTTAAAATAAACCTGCTGACTGGTAAGCCTCTTAAGGCGATACCAGTCAGGGATAATCGAACCGCTTGTGTTTGCTGCTCACAGAACGACGAATTATTGGGCAGCTCCGTTATACTGCCCCTACAGTTTCCAATCGCATACGAAGACAAGTTTATTGAATGCACCGTGCAAAGCTACTCTTTTGCACAAAAGCTTTTCAATAAAGCGCAATCCTTCACGCGTGGTCTTTTTTTAAATCTATGTATTGCTCGATAAAGCCTCTATACTCCGCAATTAATGCACGGGGCAACTTATTTATTGGAACATACTCCATCGTTTCTGACTCACTGTAATCAATCTTCATCTCTCCACTGACATCTTTAGTATAATATACCGCTGTTACCGAATAGAACTCATCACCATTTGGAATTTTTGAATAATATTTAGAGCCAGAGAAGACATTCAGTAATTTTAAGTGATCAACTTTTAATCCTGTTTCTTCATAAACCTCTCTTTTAGCAGCTTCTTCAAAGCTTTCTCCTAAATCCATTAAACCACCCGGAAGCCCCCAATAACCATCGAGCCTTTTTTGTAATAACACTTCATTGTGTTCATTTAACATGATAACAACAGCACCAGGTAAAATAATCGGTCTATGCCCAACATACTGCCGCAGGTATTTATAGTATTCCATTTATGCTCCCCTTCGTGATTCTCCTTTGCTTCAATAACAAAAAGTGAATTCCCTGTTAACACTATAATCTTAACATAAATGCCAATTCACTCTAGGGAGCTAACTTATAAATAACGGCATGCACCCTTTTACCCAAGGAAGCACACTATTAAGCTGATCGTAAAAAAAAAAACGAGCAAATGTCCGGTTCTTTTATAAGATATAAAAGAGAGTAACAGCAAGTGCTTTGTCAAGCATATCTAGAATATTTCTCAACACCATCACTTACCCAAAAAAGGATTCCGCAAGAAGCTAGCGGAAAAATGAGAGCGAGCCGATCCCCTGCCAATCCAGTTATTAGCATTTTATCCACCCGTTTTCATCCACGCACTCATGAAGAGTGCGACAGCGAAATCTAGTAAAAATATCCTAATAAAATTACATTTTTACTAAAAACCCACTTTTATTTTACCATTAAAATCCATCAAAGGAAATAAAAACAATAAAAACAGACGCATATGTGGTGCGAACCTCCCTAGTATTTTATGTTCACTTCACATTCGCACCTAGATGCCCTATCTTTTATAAAACGAGTATAACATGATATTAATTTATGACAAGCTAGTAAAAAAATGGCTTCTTTTCAGTTAATTTTTTTTTAGAATGGACGTTTTGTTATTTTGCGTGAGCCTTTTGTTACGCAATCACCCGGATTCGAAGTTTTCCCCTCGGTTTTATTAGCTTTTTCAAAAACCTTGACTTCGCCTTTGTGGCATTCCTGATGTGATTTTTCAAATTACACATTAAGGGTATCAGCAAGCCTTAGATAGCGAAAGTCAAAGCCATGCTTATAAGGTCTTCTGCAAAGCTATAAACTCTAGTGTTATTAGAAAACTTGGCTTATCGCCAAGCCTTAGATGGCGAAAGCCAAAGTTACACTTATACTATCTTCCTTTGAGAGCGTCAGCGAAATTAAAAATTCTGATAGTATAAAAAAGCTCCATCATGGTCGCAATTAGAGACCACAATGGAGCTCCTCTTATATTCACCCTTCTACATCAGGCTCTGAAGCATTCGGCCTTAAATCATTTCTGCAGTTTTCACACACGTATAAGATCCGTCTGTTAAGGACTTCTTCGTCTTCTTCTGTTTGCTGAGTGCCACAGATTTCACATACCTTCATCATGCACAGCTCCTTATCTCATTAATGGTATTCTGAAACAGTGTAGCCATTCTCTTTTAAGGCTTGAACAAAATCCTCGTAGGAGGCTGAGTTTTCATTGTAGCTGAACTTAGCCTCTTGCCTTTCTAAACTTACCTCTGTACGGCGAACGCCCCATACATCCTTTAAAGCCTGTTCCACCTTATCCACATCTTCCTTTGAATGTAAGCCGTTTATTTTCACTTGCCGTTCTTCCATTTTCTAAAAGCCCTCCTCAATGAACATGATCCTTTTCGCGTTGAAGAGATTCGCCCATGCCTTCCAAAATAGAAACCATCATGGTGAGTGATTCCTTAACCTCAGGCTTTTTCATCGCCTTTCCTAGTGACCAAAGGCTTGTCTTCTTATCGTCTGACTCTCTTGCTGTTGCTTTATCAATGCCATGACCCACGCCATCCATTAACATTCGGATTTGCTCTGGGTTAAGGGAACCTAAAAATTTAAAGATATTCATCCCGTTTTTCATGATTTTATGCATCGTGGGTTGATTCATCTGTTGGATCATAATTTCTGCTACATCCACACGTTTTTTTAATATAGCATCTAAGGCATCAAGTATCCCCGTTTGGTCGAGCTGTGAAACGATATCCAACATTTTTATGATCGATTCCCCGTTTTCTGCCAAAGCACCAATAATCTTAGTGATGGATTGTGCTTGTAACTCCTCAGGGGTAGGGTCCACTCTTCTAATTTGCGTGATAGCTTTCGCCAAATTCATCTCCTCCTAATTTGAATAACTCGGGTATCGGCGTAAAATCCTCTCGTCTCCATTTATCTTCAACCCGCACGCTGATTTGTGGGATGCGATTTCCGAAACGGTGATTTTTATCCGGTAACGGCGAGGGACCCTCATCTTCTAAAATCTCCAGCTTTACCCCTGCTTCTTTGTAGTTCGGTGTATGGGTAATGTAATCAAAATAACTACTCGTTAGACGATTTACCATCTCGTTATCCTTCTGAGCATTCATGGTTAAATAAAGCTCTTTGCCTTGCACACGATCGGTAACCACTGCCCGCACCTTAACCTTTCCATAAGGTGAGGTTAAACGGACCAACGCGCCATCTTTTATACCTCTTTCTTGAGCTTGCTCAGGAGAGATTTCCACCCAAGGTTCATGCACCTTGTGGTTAATCCCTTCGGAGCGTCCCGTTAGATTGCCTTCATGAAAATGCTCGAGTAAACGCCCATTGTTTAAATGGAAATCAAATGCTTCTCCAATGTCGTGGGGCTTTGTCCAATCCACCGGTACAAGCCTTGCTTTGCCATCTGGAAAGGCAAATTTGTCTTGATATAAAAGAGGTGTACTCTCACCGTTTTTCTTGACCGGCCAAACCTGGCTATTAAAGCCCTCTAGCCTTTCATAGCTGACTCCAGCAAAATAAGTAGCAAGACCGGCGACTTCTGCCATGATTTCACTCGGATGCTTATAGTCCCAGTTGGCTCCCATTTTATTAGCAAGCTCCTGAAAAATCTGCCAATCCGGCTTGGACTCACCCATCGGTTCGAAGACTTGATATAGCCTCTGAATCCGTCGCTCGGTATTCGTAAATGTTCCTTCCTTTTCCAGGCTGGGCGATGCAGGCAAAATTACATCAGCAAATTGCGCTGTCTTACTGAAAAAGACGTCTTGGACAACAAAAAAGTCTAGATTCTCTAGGTTTTTATCCACATAGTTGATGTTCGAATCCACAATGGCCATCTCTTCACCAAATAGGTAAAGAGCTTTTAAATCACCCTTCTCGACCCCTTCAACCATTTGATGGTTGTCGTAGCCAGGATCTTTTGGCAATTTAACCTCCCAAGCTTTTTCATAGCGCGCTCTTACCTCGTCATCTTCAACAGCTTCATATCCAGGGAACCAGCCGGGCATTGTTCCAAAATCACAAGCCCCTTGCACATTATTATGACCGCGCAGTGGATAGGCCCCTGTGCCTGGACGGCCGAAGTTCCCAGTAATTAAAAGCAAGTTAGCAATGGCCGTACTCGAATCCGTTCCGCCCATATGCTGGGTAATCCCCATCGCCCAAAGCATACATACAGACTTTGCTTCATGGATCATTGTTGCCATTTGAATCAGTATTTTCTTAGAAATACCTGTATGTTTTTCTGCATATTCCAATGTGAATTTTTCAAGCGATTTTTTGTAGTCCTCTAACCCATTAACCCTACTGCGGAGAAATTCTTTATCTTCCCATCCTTGATCAAGGAAATACTTTGACAGTGCATTGAGCCAAATCATATCGGTACTTGGCTTTGTATGAACAAAGAGATCGGCACGCTCAGCAAGCTCATTTTCTCTTAAGTCAACAACAATGAGCTTTTGTCCGTGAAGTTTATGTGCGCGTTTGACACGTGTCGCCAGTACAGGATGTGATTCTGCAGGGTTGGCACCGATTGTGATCACTAAATCGGATTGCTCAATATCACGAATGGTACCAGAATCACCACCAATACCAACGGTTCGCATCAATGCTGAACTCGCTGGGGACTGACAATATCTTGCACAGTTATCGACATTGTTCGTCCCAATGATGGCGCGCGCAAACTTTTGAAACAAAAAGTTTTCTTCGTTAGTACATTTAGAAGAAGCAATAAACCCTAAAGCATCCGCTCCATGTTCATTTTTAATTGCCCTAAATTTACTTGCAATCAGAGTCAGCGCTTCATCCCAGCTCGCTTCTACAAATTCATCACCACGACGGATTAATGGTTGCGTTAATCGCTCTTCACTATTAACAAAATCCCAGCCGAATTTCCCTTTGATACAGGTTGAGATACCATTAACAGGGGCTTCTTCCTGTGGTTCAATTTTTAAAATCTTACGACCCTTGGTCCAAACCTCAAAGCTACATCCCACACCACAATAAGTACAGACGGTTTTGGTCCTTTTAATACGCTCTTTGCGCATTGAGGCTTCCATTTCGGAAATGGCGAAAATTTCTTTATAGCCGGGTTCCACTTCCTTCGTTATATCGATCATTGGCTCTAATACATTTTGCGGAATGCCAGTTAAGTAGCCTGCTTCACCTAACATCGATTTCTCCATTAAGGCATTACATGGGCATACCGTCACACAATGTCCACATGACACGCAGGAGGATTCATCGATGGGGACATCATCATCCCAAATCACTCTTGGGGCTTCCCGGTCCCAATCAATAGATAATGTTTCATTAACTTGGAGATCCTGACACGCCTCCACACAACGGCCACAAAGAATACATTGATCGGGTTCATAGCGATAAAAAGGATGAGAGTTATCTGCCGGATAAGGCTTCGGCTCAAATTGATATTTTTGATGTTCGATTTCCAGATATTCAGCAGTATTATGAACAACACAATTGCCATTGTTGTTATCACACACTGTACAATAGAGTTCGTGGTTCTTCAGGATTCTGGACATAGCTTCATATTGCGCGTCTTTAATAGGCTCAGATAAGGAATCGACCTTCATCCCAGGCTCAGCTTTGGTCACACACGCCCGCTTCATTTCTCCGTTTACATTCACAAAGCAGGTATCACACGTTTGAATGGATCCCAAATTCGGATGATAACACACAGCCGGAATATACGTGTCATGGTCTTGGGCCACTTGTAAGACCGTCTGACCGGACTTAGCTGAAAGTTCCTTTCCGTTAATTAAGATAGAAAACCTTTCTTCTGTCATGCTTCAACCTCCAAACTTAACTTATGCGTGAGTTAACAGCACAAATCGCTCTTGTATCATTCTGCCCAATTTAGTTATTATCATTGCCTCATTTGGGAATAATTATTGTAAAATTAAACATCCATGCACAGAATAAAGAGAAATAGAAGGAAAAAGAGAGGGATAATATGAATAAAGAAGTCTTATATGAAAGGATTCATACAATGATCCAGTCCTCAACGAAGCGGCCAAAATATATGGCATTATCGACTGTTAAACTTGCCGATCTTCTAGGAGAGGACGTTCATGAAGTGGAAAACACCATTCAAGAGTTTGTAAAAGAAGGGCGTCTCCAAAAATCAGAGCTAACCGAAGCCCCACACAGTGTAGTCTATTCCCTTCCCTCATAACAAAAAAATCCTGGTCCACCTATTAGGTCCAGGATTTTTTAGATTAAGAAAAACCGGGCAAAAAGCATGCCCGGTCCTTGCTTGGTATAGAGTCATCCAATATGAAATAGGCTTCATTGCCTGATCAAGTGGATGGGAGCGCAAGGCGCGAGAATTCGGAACACTCTAAAATCGCGTATTCCTCCTCGGGCGCCGCTGACTCATGATGCGGAGACTAAAGTCCTGCGGGAAGTGGGAAATCGGTAAGACCTTAGCAGTGCGAAGGCACGAGGAGGCTTACCACTCCCCCGCGGAAAGCGAGCGGCCTGAAGCGGAAATCCGCACCGTCCACATGATCAGAAATTTTATACCTTCTAATCTTTTTAGAAAACTTGGCTTGCACCCCTTCGCTAGTACTCCTGAAGTGATTTTTGCCAATCACACACTTAGGGTGCCCGCAAGCCTCAGGTGGCGAAAGTCAAAGCCCGCCTTATACATTCTGATAGTAGAACAAAAGCAAGCTTATCGCAATGGCAGCCTATCACATAGCTTTTTTCAAGGCGAGATTGCTGTTTAGGTCATGGTTCTTGAAGAAGCAATAGCTCCAGTCACAGCTTTCCCTATCATTAGACGTTCCCCCTTTAAGCCCCTCTATCTCTTTTTATCTTTCTAGCTACCTCCTTGGGTTGATTGGTTGGAAGCGTACAGCTAAAGTTTTCACATAAAAAGTAAGTCGTTTGATGATTCAGCAGTGCAAATCCTTTTGTAAAGCTAGCAATGGCATTTAAGGATTGCGGGGTTCCCGATAATGCAATGACATCAGGGTGAAAAGCTTTTAATAATTCTCTAGTCGCTTGTGCTGCGCCTTCAGCATTTTCATCTAACACAACCAGTTCTTTTATTTTCATTTGTATAAGCAAGTAGCCGGTCAGCAAGGCACTATAGCCCATAGGGTAATGAGCGATTTCTCCAGCGAAGCGCCCATAAACCTTATCAACATACATTTCATAATCGACATCACCGGTGCGACGCGCTAGCTTGAATAACATCATGGTCGCAATGCTATTGCCCGAAGGTAGAGCACCATCGTAGATATCCTTTGGACGCATGATCAGTTTCTGATTCTTATCATTTAAATAAAAGCCAAAGCCCGTGTCGTCCCAAAAGTGCTGGATCATTTGATCAGAAAGTTCTTTCATCGTATCGATATACTGCGGCTTAAACGTCGCTTCATAGAGGGTATCCGCGGCCCATAGCATATAAGCGTAATCATCCAAAAACCCCGTTTGCGTCACTTGACCCTCTCGATAGCTTGCCAATAACTGACCGCTATCCCACATCGTCTTCATGATAAACTCAAAAGCATCCGTTGCAGCTTTAAGATAGCGTGCATCCTTCATCACTTGCCCAGCTGTCGCCAAAGCAGCTATCGTAAGACCATTCCAACTCGTCAAGATCTTCTCATCACGATGCGGGCGAACACGCTGGCTTCTTGCTTTAAGCAGGATTTGACGACTTGCTTCAAGTTCCCTCTCAAAGGCTTCTAAAGAAAGTCCATAATCCTCCGCTAAATGCTGCAAATTTCGGCCAATGAGATTGGGAATATTCTTGCCTTCAAAATTGCCTTCTTCGGTAATGCCATAGGCAACACAAAAACGCTCGCCTGCTGCATCTCCCAATAGGGCAATGACTTCATTCGGATCCCAAACATAAAATCGACCTTCTACACCTTCCGAATCCGCATCTTCAGCAGAATAAAAAGCACCCGTTTTATCACGCAAATCACGCATTAAGTAAGTAAAAATTCCTTCAACGACTTGCCGATACCGATCATGACCGGTGAGTTGATAGGCTTCAGTAAAGCTGAGCATAAGCATTGCTTGATCATATAGCATTTTTTCAAAATGGGGGACGAGCCAGATCGAATCCACAGCATAGCGCGCAAATCCTCCACCAATATGATCATGAATACCACCAGCAGCGATGGCGTCAAGGGTCTTTTCAACCATGATTAGAAGCTCAGTATCACCGTTCCAGTAAAAAGCACGCATTAAAAACAAAAGCTGGTGCGGGGCAGGAAATTTTGGCTCACTGCCAAAGCCTCCAAACCCTTCATCAAAGCTACTTTTGAAGTCGCTAAGTGCTTGTTCCAGTAGCTTAGGAGTAAAAGCGGATGCAGGAGAATGCATGGCTGAGAGCTCTGTGATCATATCCTGTCCTACCGATTGCAATTTTTTAGGGCGATCATGGTATTGCTTCGCAATGGATTGCAAGACATCGATGAACCCCGGTTGACCATAACGGCTTTCTTTAGGAAAATAGGTGCCCGCATAAAACGGCTGTTGTTCTGGAGTCATAAAGATGCTCAGCGGCCAGCCCCCCTGCCCTGTTAATGCCTGGCAAACGGTCATATAAACCGAGTCAATGTCTGGTCGTTCCTCACGATCAACCTTTATCGCTATAAAATAGGTATTTAATAACCCAGCCACTTCTTCATCTTCAAATGATTCATGCGCAAAGACATGGCACCAATGGCAGGTTGAGTAGCCAATGCTCAAGAAAATAGGCTTATTCTCCTTTCGAGCCTTTTCAAAAGCTTCCTCACTCCATGGATACCAATGCACTGGATGATAGGCATGTTGGAGTAAGTATGGCGACGTTTCCGTGATTAATCGATTGGGCTTATGGTTTACCATAAAATCACCACCTTTTTTGTTGTTCCTCTACTCTCAATAATACCCATTAAAAAAGAAAAAGACACGATTTTCTTTGACCACAAGGCCATTTCTCTCTCTTTCTGCATCAATAATCCGCTTCAAATGAAACCTCGCACACCCAATCCGATCGACATGAATAATCTCAGAAATCTAGGACAAATTTAAGTTTGTTAGGCTACATACTTTACTTAATGAACCGATGGTGTTATTCGCGTAATTAGAGGAGATGACCTTATATTTATGAAGCTAAGCCGCTTATTTACAAGGACTTTTCTTATCTGTCTCGTTCCGTTGATATTATCAGGATGTGGAGGAAAGTTTATTGTTTTGGATCCAAAAGGTCCCGTTGGAGAAGAAGAAAAACATCTCATATTGCTCACAACCTTGCTTATTGCTATTGTTGTTATTCCTGTGATCATCTTATTGATCTATATTATCTATCGCTATCGTGACACACCCAGCAACACAGCCCGTTACCGCCCTAAATGGGGCGATAATAAATACCTTGAGATTATTTGGTGGGGCATTCCGATTATTATTACTGTATTTATGGCTTACTTTACCGGCAAATCGGTATTTGCTCTAGTCAAACCTCCCACAACGGATGTGAAGCCGATCACGATTCAAGTGACGTCACTCGATTGGAAATGGCTGTTTCAATATCCTGACCAAAATATTGCCACAGTGAATTATGTCGATATCCCCGCTGGTAGACCGGTTCAATTTATTTTAACATCTGATGCACCAATGAACTCTTTTTGGATACCACAGTTGGGTGGGCAAGAGTACACCATGCCCGGTATGGCCATGCGGCTTTGGCTGCAAGCCAATGAGACAGGTAAGTACTTTGGAACAGGTGCTAATTTCACAGGAGAAGGCTTTGCCCACATGCAGTTTGATGTCATCGCTAAAACAGAGGCAGAGTTCAACCGATGGGTCAATAAGGTTAAAGCTGCGGGAAAACCTATGGACATGGCTATTTATAACAGGCTTAAACAGCCTGGCCTAGTGAACAAGCAAACCTACTCCTCCTATCCCCCCCATGCTTTTGAAATGACGCTTATGAAAAACGGTGGGCACTACCATGAACGTATCCCTGAGGGGAACCAATTCAACCCAAATGATACCGAAAAAACGAAATAGAAGAAAAAGAATGGAGATGCACGATGGAACCCAAGTTTAAAATAAGTCACTTTTTCATCCATGGAGATCCACTCATTTTAGGTGCTGATGTCTCCATTGGCATTGCAACCGTTATGATCATCTTCGTATTAACTTACTTTAAAAAGTGGAAATGGTTGTGGAAAGAATGGTTAACAACGGTTGACCACAAAAAAATTGGCATCATGTATGTTATTGCAGCTCTACTTATGCTCTTCCGCGGCGGTGTCGATGCCCTTTTAATGCGGACTCAACTCGCCTTACCTAATCTGAAAGTCTTATTGTCAGAACACTATAATGAAATTTTTACAACGCATGGAACCATTATGATTCTTTTTATGGCGATGCCATTAATCTTTGCCATGATGAATATCGTCATTCCACTGCAAATTGGGGCGCGAGATGTCGCCTACCCTTTTTTAAATGCTATAAGCTTTTGGCTGTTTTTCTTTGGTGCTATGCTATTAAATTTATCATTCGTCATCGGTGGCTCACCCAATGCCGGATGGGTGGGTTATCCCCCCTTATCTGAGCTACAGTTTAATCCAGGCCCAGGTGAAAACTTCTATGTTCTGGCGATACAAATATCAGGAATCGGCAGTCTAGCTACAGGGATTAACTTCCTCGTCACCATTCTTAAGATGCGGACAAAAGGGATGCGCTTGATGGATATGCCGCTCTTTACTTGGTCGGTCTTAGCCACATCTATTCTTATTATCGCAGCGTTTCCCGTGATCACCGTAACCATGTTACTCTTATTTTTGGATCGCTTTGCCGGTGCGCACTTCTTTACTATGACCCATGGTGGAGATCCCATGATGTATATTAATTTATTTTGGATTTGGGGGCATCCGGAGGTTTATATTGTGATTTTACCTGCCTTTGGTATTTTTTCTGAGGTCACTAGTGTGTTTTCAAAAAAAGTGACTTTTGGTTATACCTCAATGGTTGTTTCCATGATGCTCATTAGCTTTTATGCCTACTTCACGTGGGTGCACCACTTTTTTACAATGGGCGCAGGTGCAGGTGTCAATACCTTCTTTGCTGTCTCAACAATGATTATCGCAATACCAACAGGAGTTAAAGTCTTTAACTGGCTGTTAACCATGTATCAAGGGCGCATTCGCCTGACCGAGCCGATGCTGTGGACGATCGCCTTTATTCCTTGCTTTGCAATTGGCGGTGCTACAGGCGTCATGTTATCCATCGCCCCTGCAGACTATCAGTACCATAACAGTTATTTCCTGATCGCACATTTCCATCAAGTACTGATTGGCGGAACGGTGTTTGGTATGTTTGCTGGGTTAACGTATTGGTGGCCCAAAATGTTCGGGTTTAAGTTAAATGAGACCCTTGGAAGATGGGCGTTCTGGTTGTGGAACATTGGCTTCTATGCCTGTTTTATGCCGCAATATGCCTTAGGCTTCATGGGTATGACCCGACGTATTTATACATATGGCTGGGATATGGGCTGGGCACCATTAAACCTGATCTCTTCCATTGGTGCGGTCATCATGGGAATCGCCTTTCTCTTTCAAGTCTGGGAGATTGCTTATAGTGTCAAATATGGCGAGAGAGATACAACTGGGGACCCATGGGATGGACATACATTAGAATGGTCGCTCCCTTCCCCGGCACCTAAATACAATTTTGCTGTTCTGCCAGAGGTCCACGGCCGCGATGCATGGTGGAAAACTAAGGAGGCCAAGGAACGCGGAGATTATGAGGAGAAGAAGCAGGAACTAGAACCGATTCATTATCCGAAGAACTCGGGAATTCCATTTATCCTATCTGTCTTTTTCTTCATCGCCGGTTTCGGCTTCACTTTCGAATGGGTGTGGATGGGGGCTCTTGGTCTTCTTGGCGTCGCTATTTGCCTCATCGTCCGTTCCTTCCAATATGATACCGACTACTATATTTCAGTAGATGAAATAAAAGAAACCGAAGCTGCTTTAAGGGGGGAAGTATAATTGGAAAACATTGTATCCCATCATACAGATCACCATGAAGAACACGAAGCGCATGAATCGATAAAAATTGATGGATTTTGGCTATTCTTAGTCTCAGATGTTCTCTTATTTGGAGCACTCTTTGCTACATTTATTGTCTTACGCACGCATTATGCAGAGGGTCCAACAAGCCAAGATTTATTCGATGTCAAAGAGTTTACGATTGAAACCTTCGTTTTGCTCACCAGTAGTTTTACAAGTGGACTCGCAACACTAGAGATGAATAAAGGCCATGTCAAAAGCTTGATCACCTGGCTCATCGTCACAGCGCTTCTCGGAGCTACATTTGTTGGATTTGAGATCCATGAATTTTCAGGCATGGTTTCTGAAGGATATAAGATGAGCACCAGTGCCTTTCTTTCCGGCTTTTTCACCCTTGTGGGGACCCATGGCTGTCACGTTTCTCTTGGTTTGATATGGATGATTGGTCTCATCATTCAAGTGGCAAGGCGTGGCTTTACACCTGTTACTGAACGCAAGCTATCCATTATTAGTCTTTATTGGCATTTTCTTGACGCCGTTTGGATTTTTATTTTTACTGTTGTCTATCTCATAGGAGTGATGTAAATGAAACACATCGAAAGCCGCCAAGCATCACACGGTTCTACGACATCATATATTATCGGGTTTGTCTTATCCATCCTGCTAACGATCCTTCCGTTATGGCTTGTTGTTAATCATGTGCTGAATAGAACAGCATTGATTGTCACAATAATGATCATGGCTGCTTTGCAATTTTTGATTCAGCTTCTCTTCTTTATGCATATTAGAGAAAGTGAAAAGCCGCGCTATAACGTCCTTGCCATCATCTTAGGGATCGTTTTTGTCATTACGATCGTTGGCGGATCTGCTTGGATCATGACCTTTAATTCACAGGTTCAGTAAATCATTAGGAGGCGATATCATGTGGATATTTATCGGTATCCTTTTAGCTTTAATTATTTGGGTCATTTTTAAATTATCCATTGTTTCTCTATACGTTATTCTTTTTGCTGGGATTGTCTTAGGCGCACTACCTTATTTTTTTAGAAGAAAACGTTATATCAGAAAATAGCTGATTTTTAGGGATCAAAGGAGGTGAACCGCTATTAATACTATTCTCTACATCATTTTACTTGGGGCACTTTTAATTATCGCCTCAGTCTCATCATTTGTTTGGTACAGGATCTATAAACGTAAACGATGGGGGGTTAAGTAATCCGGTTCTTATATTTCTTAGCCGTTTGAATAGATGATACACGTTAGGAGGCGTTTGCTTTGAATTTTTTACATGATCTCACTTGGACGCTTTATACCGTCCTGCCATTCATCCTTTTGGCATTATTATTTTTCCTTGTTTATAAGCGAAAGCAATATTAAATAAGGCTCTTCTTATTTCTATAAGCACGGCGAAGGGCAGTTCCTCCTTCTACCAGGAAAAGAGCATTATAGCAATCCGGGCGTTGGGCGGTTTACTTTGAATAGGTCATGCTTAAAAGGAAAAAAGTTTATCACCCTTTCCTTAATTCCATAGATGGTGTTCGTATATTACGGCAGATCCAGTATGCGCTCATAAGGGATTCGAATGGAAATGGTATATTTCACATTATTTTTTAAATCCTTTTATACTCATTTAATTGATACCTAAACCCTTTCATCATTCCATCGCATTAGAAAACTTGGCTTGCACCACTTCGCTGGTACTCCTGATGTGATTTTTGCCAATCACACACTTAGGGTGCCCGCAAGCCTTAGAAGGCGAAAGCCAAAGTGACACTTATACTCTCTTCCTTTGAGAGCGTCAGCGAAGTTATAAATGCTGATAGTACAACAAAAAGCTAGTACTTTCAAGTAACAGTACTAGCCACCAATATAATGCATCTCGATTTTCTTTTTTTGTTTTTTGGCAGATAGTTTGCGGAGGTCAGAGTAGCGATCTGTTCTTTTGCCCCATATTCGTGAGATGATTTCAATCAAATCCTCATCACTGACCCCTTTACGAAGCAATGCTCTTAAGTCAAACCCGTCCGTAGCAAATAGACAGGTATATAACTTGCCCTCAGCAGATATTCTCGCTCTTGTACAATTCGAGCAAAACGACTCAGATACTGATGGGATAAAACCAACTTCCGTATTCGAGTCAGCATATCGATAACGATTAGCCACTTCACCATAATAGGCCGCCTTTAAAGGAGTGAGCTTAAAATGTTGGCTTAATTCAGCAAGAATTTCCTTCTTCGTGACAACCGAAGAGGGGTTCCATTCATTCGTGTTGCCAACATCCATAAATTCAATATATCTTAAGCATATCCCTTCCTTCTTAAAATGAGCGGCCATTGGAAGAATTTGCTCTTCATTCATCCCTCTTTTAACAACCATGTTAACCTTTGCTTCAAGGCCGGCGTTTCTAGCCGATTCTATACCTTTTAATATATGACTCACACCAATAGCACGCCCGTTAATTGTGTTAAATACATCATCATCTATCGCATCTAAACTCACATTTACTCTTCGAAGACCAGACGTTTTTAAAAGCTTCGCATACTTTGTCAGTAAAACACCATTTGTGGTGAGGGCCACATCTTCAATCTGTTCGATCTTTGAAAGACGTTCTATAAATAAATGCAAATCCTTTCTTAATAAGGGCTCCCCTCCAGTTAGTCTTACCTTTACAACACCAAGTCTAGCAAAACAACGAACAAGTTGCTCCATTTCTTCAAAAGTCAGCCGTTCTTCCTTTTTCATAAATTGAAAATTTGGACCAAAAATTTCAGCAGGCATACAATAGGTGCAGCGAAAATTGCACTGATCAGTGACCGAAATACGTAAATCTCTTAAAGGGCGTCTCAACTGGTCTCTAATAGCATTCACTGTTGACATCTTCTCATTTCTCCCATTCATAAGTACTGCATTGCAGCTCATTTTTAAAATATAGCACCAAACGGGGGTGATCGTTCATTTTTTTACATCAGTATGTCTCAGTCGCATCTGTTCATCCTCCACTGACAGGAGGAATTAATGCCACAGTATCACCCGCATGGATTACATCTTCCTTAATGGCGTATTCTTCGTTAATGGCTACCATGATCGTCTTCGTATCAATCGCATATTCTTTTTCAAGCTTGCATAAGAGTTCATCTACAGTCAAAGAGGCGTCCTCCAATACAAGTCTGTCATTCCCAACTTTTTCTTTTAAATAGGCAAAACACAACACTTTAATCATTGAAGATCACATCCTCTGGCTTCCCACTTGGGTAGCTTATCGTCTCTTGCTGATTACCAATCCATTCCGTTCCATCTTGCCAATATTCCTTCTTCCAAATGGGCACAATTTGTTTTATGCGCTCAATCGCATATTGATTGGCTTCATAAGCGTCATTACGATGAGGCGTAGAAACAGCAATCACAACGGCGATATCTGATATTTGCAAATGACCAACGCGATGCGTGATAGCTATTCTTGCTTCTGGCCATTTACATACTATCTCCCTCCCTATTTTTCTCAATTGTTTTTCCGCCATCGAAACATACGATTCATACTCTAACGCTAACGTTTGCTTTCCTCCCGTAAACTCTCTTACTGTCCCAATAAAATTAACGACAGCACCCGCTTCATGTGACAAGACTTTTTGAGTGACCTCTTCTATTAAGATGGGGTGATCAGTGATTTGAAACATCTGCATCTTTTTCCTCTGCTTCTTAATATAATGTGTAAACCAATCTTGATAGCTCTTTTTATCATGAATTGAAAAGATTGGATGGTGAATAGTAGTATTGGTTAGCGGTATTGCGGTAATAATTGCGACAATGTTACTTACTTGATCGACGATCTCCATGTCGTTTGCATTTCTAATGACTGCAATTTTAGGGTAAGCGGCTTGTTTATATCCTTCTACTAATATAAGATCAACGCCATGAACGTGATAAAAGCGCAGGATATGCTCAAGCTCCCATTCTTCTTCTCTCTGTACCACCATTTGTAACAGACCTGCACCCTCTACTCCCGAGATAAGTGAGCCTGATAGACGATGACGCCCACTATCTTTTTTCTCATCTTCAATGTTCGGTTTCCCACCATGCCCATGATGCTTTAAAGTAGCCACTTTGAAATGGTGCTGTTTACTTTCTTCAAGTAAGTCACAAACAATACGCGTTTTACCACTGTTTTGATAACCAACAATCTGTAATACTGGAAGCTTCATGTCCACGGCCATTCACTCCCTTTAAGGTCCTCCAAAAGCACAATATTGACTTTGTCACCTGTTTTAAAATCTCTGGATCTACCAGGCAACACGATTAAAGCATCAATAGCACTTAACATGACAACCGCATTAGATTTTGTAAAATGACTCGGTACAACAACCATCCCCCGCTCATCGAAACACAGCTTTCCACCAACAAATCGCGTGAAAGGATTGGGTTTTAAAAAGTCTCCTCCAAGAATAGCTTGGCCTTTTCTCAGATGTGGTTTCTCAGAAAACAACCAAGTTCTAATAACAGGGCGCACAAAAAGCTCAAACCCTATAAAGCTTGCGGAAGGATTGCCTGATAGGCCAAATAAATATTTCTCGTTACAAAGTGCAACAGTTGTAACACTTCCAGGTCGCATCGCCACTTTATTGAAAAGTACCTCTGCGCCAAGCTGTCTATAAACATCAGGTAAGTAGTCAAAATCACCAACAGACACACCCCCTGTTGTTATAATCATATCTGCCTCTTCCATAGCCTGCTGAATGGATGCGTAGCAAAGCGTTAAATCATCCTTAAGGGTTCCTAAATATTTAGGAGTCCCACCTGCACGCTTAATTTGACTGCAAATCATCAAAGCATTACTATTGCGAATCTTACCGGGCTGCAACGCATCTGATATATCGAGCAATTCAGATCCCGTAGCAAATACTGCGACGATTGGTTTTTTTGCGACTTTAATGTATTCGTACCCAAAGGTTGCCAATACCGCCATGACCCCCGGAGTAATTCTTTCACCTTTTTTAACAATTACGGTATTTTTTTCTGTATCTTCTCCTTGAAAGGATACATTTTCACCAGAGGCATACGGTCGATGAATGGTCATATATTTTTCTCCAGATCGCTCAAATTCTGAAGTAAGCTCAAGTTTTACGACCGCATCACACGCTTTCGGCAGTTGCGCTCCCGTCATGATTCTTATCGTCTCAAACGGGCCGAGCGCTTTGCTTGCAACATAGCCCGCACCGATCGTCTCTATAACCTTGAACGCCACTTGATTTTCTCTACTAGCCGCTTTAGTGTCCTGAGAACGAATGGCAAACCCATCATAAGGGGATCGGTCAAAAGGAGGAACAGGATGCGAGGCAATGACAGCTTCTCCCAAAACCCTTCCATAGGCATCGTTAATATGGACGGCTTCCACTTCTCCCGTTTTTGCGTGTGACACTATCCGTTTAACAGCTTCTGAAACTTCGATCGGTTTTCTCATCTCAACCATGGTAAAGACCCCTTTAACTTTATGACTTTTAGACTTTACATTTCTCGTTGATATGTCCCGCTTTTTCCACCTGTTTTTTGAAGCAAGAAGGTCGAGCCAATTCTCATTCCTTTATCGACAGCTTTGCACATATCATAGACTGTCAAGGCACATACAGATGCAGCAGTTAAAGCCTCCATTTCAACTCCTGTACTCCCTTTTGTTTCAGCCGTCACTAGAATCACCAATTGATACTCTTCATCGTCTCTCTCCCAATTAAACGTAATATCAATGCCACTTAGAAAGAGGGGATGACACAATGGAATAATATGGGCGGTTTGTTTTGCTGCCATAATTCCAGCAACCTGTGCAACAGCCAACACATCTCCTTTTTCATTGGTGTTATTGATTATTTTGTTATAGATATCTTGATTCACATGAATGCTTGACTGAGCGATTGCTGTCCGATAGGTTGACTGTTTATATGTAATGTCAACCATTTTTGCTCGTCCTTGCTCATTAAAATGTGTAAAAGTAGACATCAACTTATACTCCCTCCCATCCGCAGCATTAAACGGCTTGAATTAATACTTATAGCGCTTAAAACTATTTGTAATGACGAGTAAAATAAATGCGGTACAGATACTAATGAGCACATATAGGTAAGTCAGTCTGTTTTCACCTGATTCTATAGCTACATATATTGCTGTTGGAATGGTTTCCGTCTTCCCAGGTATATTACCTGCAAACATTAACGTCGCTCCAAATTCGCCTAGTGCTCTGGTAAAGCTTAATATTGCTCCTGTCATTAATGCTTTCCCTGCCATAGGCAGCATAATTTTTATTAATATACAAAGCTCTGATGCTCCATCAACCCTTGCGGCACCTATCACATCTTTACTAATTGACTCAAATCCGATATTTGCAGATTGGAACATGAGCGGAAAGGCTACCACACTGGCAGCAATGATATTAGCCCATGGGGTAAACATTAATGTTGTTCCCAATAGTTTTTCAAAGCATTGCCCCACTATACTATTGGTTCCAAAAAATAGGATTAATAGATAACCAACCACAGAGGGTGGAAGCACAAGAGGAAGCATGAACACGGTTTCCCAAACCAATTTCCCCTTGAATCGCTTTGATACAAATAAACGGGAAACACAAATACCGACAATAAACACAAGAATGGCAGCAACGACCGCGACTAAAAGTGATAGTTGAATGGGAAACCAAAAGCTATTTGTCATCTTCTCCCACCTGCTTAAAAAGAAAATTGCTTAACATGACTATTATTTTTTTGGAGAAGCAAAGCCATATTTTTTAAATATTTGCTGCGCTTTCGTTCCTTGTAAATAGTTCAAAAATGCTTTAGCTGCTGTTTTTTGTTTTGATCCTGAAACAACACCCGCATCATATATAATGGATGAATAAGCTGTAGGATTCACCTTTTCTACCACTTTAACCTTGTTGCTTACCAAAGCATCCGAATTATAAACGATGCCACCCTCAACGCTTTTTTCCTCTACCAATGTCAAAACATGTCTTACATCTTTTCCATAGACTAGATTTTCCTGCGCGTCTTTCCACAAATTGAGATGCGTTAAAGCTTCTTTTGCATAATCTCCTGCCGGGGCTGCCTTAGGCGTAGCGATGGCTAATCGCTTTTTCTCTTGAATCAATGATTTAAGATCTTTAGTATCTGATTGTTTTGGAGCAATGAGCACAAGAACATTTCCCAAAAAGGGCGTTGCCGTATCTGAAATAATTTTCTTATTTGCCACTAAAGCATTAACGTCAGACTCTGAAGCTGCTAAAAAAAGATCGACTGGAGCTCCCTGAGCAATTTGTTGCCGCAGTGTTCCAGAGCCGCCAAAATTAAAGTCTAATTGACTATCAGGGTGCTGGCTTTTATAAGCTTTTGCTATTTCCATCATACTGTCTTTCAAACTAGCAGCTGCCGATATCGTCAGTTCTTTTGAGCTATTTGCTTTATTCTCTTGTCCGCAGCCACTCGAAACTATTAGTGTAAAAGTGAGGATTATTGCTACAGCAATCCATTTCATATTTTTTTCATTGTTAACCTTCCTTATCAGCCTAAAAATTTATAATATAATCGCTTGGCCTCAGATATATCCTGAGTTCCATGTATGAGGACACGTCCATCTTTGAATATCACCATTTTTTGTGGATTAAAATCAATTGTCAGTAGATAGGGATTCCTTTGAACGACTAGCTCTTGCTTAGAAAACTTTTCCTCCAACTCTGTTAGATTGAATGAATAGGTTTCAGGTCGTCTTATTTGTACTGTATCCCTCCCGCATAATACTGTAGATTGCATCAGCTTGTTATATGACAAATAAGGATAGGTGGGCGCTTCACCACAGCTTGGACAGTCTTTATTTTTCACCTGACTCACATCAATTTCTTTATGAACGTTATTCCAAAGATCAAAAAATATAAGCTTTCTGCTTAATGCCTGCCAATCTTCCACTAAGATTTTTAATGCGTCAGTCATTTGATAGGCAACAACCATATTGACAGCTGAACTGATGACACCGATTGTATCGCATGTCTGAGCACTATGTATTGGAACACTCTTCCAAAGGCAGTTAAAGCATGGGGTCTGCCCAGGAACAATTGCAAAAGTGATACCAGAGCTTCCCACGCATGCCCCATAAATCCATGGAATGCTAAGCTTCTCAGCCACATCATTGATCATTAATCGGGTATCAAAATTATCTGTGGCATCTATGATTAACTGGACATGCTTAGCTTTACTCATGATTTCTTGAGAAGAAATATCCAACACATCTACATGTATTTTTACATTCGAATTAATCGCCTCTAATCTTTTTTTAGCCGCAATTGCTTTTGGTAATTGTTCCTTGGCATCTCGTTCGCAATATAACTGTTGGCGCTGCAGATTACTCATTTCAACATAATCACGATCAATAAGTGTAAGCTGACCTATTCCTGATCGAACAAGTGCTTCGGCAATACCCGAACCAAGTGCCCCAGCTCCAATGATCATGACATGCTTGCTGCTAATTTTTCCTTGCCCGCTTTCTCCTATAGGAGAGAACAAGATTTGTCTTGAATAGCGCATTATCTTTCACCACCTATTCTCTTGTCAAAAATCACTTGTTTGCGAAGAGCTTACGCTGTTCACCTTCAAATCCATTGCTTTCACAGGTCTTTCTCTCCCTGTGCTGCTATTCTAAAGAGATCTTTAGTGTAATACCGTGATAAAAGTCACATCGCTATTTGAATGGCATTAACAAAAAAGAAGATGCTCCAATCCGCCTGATTACTTAACATCAATATAAGCACTCGCTCCTTTTTCAGCATCACTCATTTGGTGTGAAAGAATCGTATAGCGCCCTGGTTTTTTCACAAGAAATTCAACAACGACGGATCCACTTGGCGGAACGGCAACTGTTTGTAGCCCTTTTAAATGATTGGATGGATTTCCATCAATATAAGCATCTTCTATAACGGTGCCAACAATATGTAATGCACTAAAATGATTAGGCCCCATGTTGGCAAAATAAAGGCGAATCCGTTCCCCAGCTTTTGCCTTGAACGGCTGCTCCTTTAAAGTAAAATCATCTCCATTCGTATGTCGGTCTCCTTTATAGAGTGCTTTGGTAGAAAAAACGACTTCTTCTGGATTGCCATTTAACATACTTGCATAATCGTTCTCTTTATACCACTCGTTCTGCAAGAGCACATAGCTTCGATCAACGATCGAGTCTGTCGGATAGCCACCCGTTGGCTTAACAAGTATGACGCCATACATACCGTTTCCCATGTGTTGCAGCATGGGCTGGGTCGCACAATGATACATAAACAAACCAGGATGATCTGCATGATAGGTAAAGGTCTTACTCTCTCCCGGATTGACATCTGTAAAAGAAGTGGAAGGTGCCGCTTGAACAGCATGTAGATCTATACTGTGTGGCATCATCTTATCCCGATTTGTAAGAGTCAAGTGGATGAGATCACCTTGATTGACAACAAGCAAAGGACCTGGTGCTTGCCCATTGAATGTCCAAGCCTTATAAGTGGCTGTTTTTGAAATCCTTATATTTGTCTCTTGGGCTGTCATTCCAATGTTAATCTCATGAGGACTCACTCTTTTAACTTTTACTGGCGTTGGCGGTTGACTCTTCCATTTATCCTCTTGGCTCATATGTTCCTTTTGATCGGGTGGGTTGGAATGGTTTGCGGCATTATGGCTTGTCCATACTACACATCCGATGATGATCAGAACAATGACTCCTATGATTAAAATTAATTTTTTCATCTATTCATCCCCTTATAACGCTAGAGAACACCCACATGTTTTTCATACGAATGCTAAGCACCTTCACTATATGCTTTTAAAAGGATAATGAATGTGATCTATTTCACAAAAGAAAAAGAATGAGTCGCTTACTGATATGTTCCTTTATGATTGTTGTTTATTAGGAAACTTGATTTATAGTTCACCGCTTCGCTAAGCAGCCTGATATTCGTGCTTTCTTACACTCACACACTTAGAGAGCACCAAGCTTTAAATGACGCAAGCCGAAGCCCGAGCTTATACAGCCTTCCGCGAAGTTATACATTCTGACGGTTAAGAAAAACCGGGCTTAAAGCTTGCCCGGTCCTTGTCTGGCTATAAGAGCATCATCCAATATGAAAGAGGTTCATTGCCTGATCAAGTGGATGGGAGCGCAAGACGCGAGATTCGGAACACTCTAAAATCATATGTTCCTCGAGCGCCGCTGACTCATGATGCGGAGACTAGAGTCCTGCGAGAGGTGGGAGATCGGTAAGACCTTAGCAGTGCGAAGGCGCGAGGAGGCTTACCACTCCCCCGCGGAAAGCGAGCGGCCTGAAGCGGAATCGCGCACCGTCCCCATGATCAGAAATTTTATACTTTCTGATCTTTATAAAAAAATCAGCTCCACTATAGTGAAACTGATCTTTTTATAATTTTATTTTTTATACACATTGTCGTAAACGCTCAATATCCCAAATGACAATTTTTTGACGATCGAAGTCTATGAGATTTTGTTTTTTTAAATCATTCAGGATACGGTTGATCGTTTCTCTTGACGTTCCAACAAGATTGGCAAAGTCTTGGTTTGTCATGGGAATTTCTAAGGTAACCTGGCCACTTTCAACCTTACCTGCTTCATCATTTAGCCGAATCAGCGTATGAATAATACGGTGCCGTACATCCTCAGAAATTAGTTCTTGAATTCTTTGTGACAATAATACAATCTTTTGCCCCATGATTCTCATGACCTTGATTGCAATCGCCGGATATTCCATGAGGAGTGCGTTAAAATCATCTAATCGTAGTGAGAGTAATTCGGCTTCTTTAATCACTTCTGCAGTGGCAGGATAAGGCCCTTCGTCAAAAAAGCCAACATGAGGAAACATTTCTCCACTTTGTAAAATATTAATGATTTGTTCATTCCCTTTTTCATTAACCTTAAAGGTCTTTATAGTACCAGAACAAATAAAATAAATGGCTTGTCGTTTTTCTCCTTCCATAAAAATAAACTCTTTTTTTCCATATACTCTTTCAGTCATAATGCTTGAAAGTCTCTGCAATTCACTATCCAGCAGCTCAGAAAAAATGGGTACTCTCCTCAAAACCTCGATGTGTTCTCCCATCTATCCACACCCTTTCAACTCATATAACCATCCGCATGTCATGGTATATCTACTTTACAAAAACGAGATTACACTTATTTGCTTTCGCTTAGCACTCCTGATATGATTTTCGATTCACCTATTTTTGAGGTAGCCGTAAGTCTATAGGTTTGAGATATCTAACAAAGATTTCCACGTTTGACAGCATCAGAAATCCTTCCTTAACATCTTTCAATAGAGACTCGCCAGACATCAGGACCGTTCTCAAGATACTCCCATTCAAAGGCCCCCTCTCGTTCTGCTTGCAGCTGGTAACGAAGTGGCCTCTTCTGTATCAGCATGGGTGGAATCCAAATCAAAGATGAGTGCCTCTGGCGCTCTATGTTGATGGACTTTGTCCAAAAATTCCTGATTGGCTTGATTTAATCCTTCAATCGATTGGTCATCAAATCGCCGAAAGAAGCGAGATAAACTCGGTTGAGAGGCCAACGCCTCTGTGCCAATGGGTTGTGTATGTGGTGATTTAACCTTATCAGAAACGGATTCTTTTTTCATTTATTTGATGCGTTGAAATTCAGAATAAACCACTTGATAGATAAGCCTTTTTACTGTGTTTTGGGAACTTCTATGAATAATCTAGGATTTAATTAATTATTATCGACATAACAGAAAAATAGAGTGTGGAGAATTTCTCCACGCTCTAAAAATGAAACATAATCACACTTTTTGCGGATTATTCCCTTCTATTTTTGAAACATCACTAAAGATACCTACAAACCCCTGCGGATCTCCTTGACTATCTTCAAGAGTATTGACAGTGAGCAGTTCCTGATAGATTTCTCCGCTTTTTCTTTTATTTATTATTTCCCCTTGCCAATTTCCTTTTTCTCTTAACGATGTCCAGAAGGTTTTATAGAAAGATTGATCTTGTTTGCCAGAACTTAAGATATTGACATTTTTTCCAGTAACCTCTTCTTCCCTATAACCTGTAACAAGAGTAAACGCACGATTCACACTCTGAATATGTCCATTTAAATCCGTCACCATAATCCCGTCTGCTGTTGAATCAACAATTTGTTTTGATAATTGTAATTTTTCTCGGTAAGCCATCCATATCACTAAGATAAAGCTAGCTAGAGCAGACTCAGATAATGCCATGAAGCCAATGGCGTAATGTCCTGTAATACCATACAGTGTTGTTAATATTAGAGGGGGAAAGAAGCCTCCAAGACCACCGGCAGCCGCAACAATCCCATTGACAATGCCCCCTTGCTTTGAAAAGTGAAGCGGCACCAATTTAAATACCGCACCATTTCCTATTCCAGCACAGACAGCAATCGTTAAACAGCCTACGGTGAACAAAGGTAAATTTAAACTAAAAGAAAGTAGAACACCAGATAGTGTCAATCCTGCAAATATGAACATGAGAACACCATAAGGGTTAAACTTATCTGATAAATATCCCCCAACCGGTCGAATCAGTGTAGCGATCACTATAAAACCAGCGGTGCGAATTCCGGCATCCACTTTAGAAAGATCAAGGCTCGATACTAAAAAGTTAGGTAAATAAACCGTAAAAGCAACAAATACTCCAAATGTAATAAAATAGAAGATACTTAAAAACCAAAGCTTTTCATTTTTATATACACCTTTAAACTGCTCAGATAGAGAATGCTTCTCTCTCTTTTCTTTATTATCACCAAAAATAAAGTTAAGTGCTGCAAATACAATAAGTAGAATAAGGCAAAGTCTAACTGTTATATTCCACCCTACTATACTAGCAAGTATTGGAGCAAAGAAAGTTGTAACAGCTGTTCCGAGGTTACCTACACCATATATACCATTTATCGTGCCATGTTTTTCTTTCGGAAAGTATTTTGGAAGTGATGTAACACCAATAGAAAAGGTGGCCCCACCAACACCCAATAAAAAACCACTAATCATTAGATCCAAAAAGGAGTGTGCATAACTCAGATAGGCGACAGGAACTAATAGAATGATAAAGCTAAAAACGAATAGAGATCTCGAGCCGAATCGATTCGTATAAAACCCAATAGGCACTCTTAATATTGAACCAAGAATAACTGGAATGGCTGTGACCCAAGAAGCTTGAGTCGGTGTTAATTGGATATCTCCTTTTATATTTGGAAGTAACGATGAAATGAGCACCCACATCATAAAAGCTACAGTTAAACTTATGGTCTGAAGTGGTAATTGAATGCTTTTCTTCATAAGGATTTCCCCTTTGATTTTCTTAAAATACCTTTTATCTTTTAAAATTTGAGCGTGACCGATATTGCTGAGGCGCACGCATTGGATAATGTACAGGTAAACTGTAGAAATGGATCAACCGTGTAAAAGGAATTGAAGCAAAGAGTCCAAAGGCAGTTAACACATGTAGCTTAAAGATAAAAGGCACATGTTTCATCAATTCGTAATTAGGTTGAAAGAGAAATAAGCTACGGAACCATGGACCTATCGTGGCCCGATATTCATATTCGACAACCGTCGTATTATAGATAATGGTCATATAAGCCCCAATACCTGCGACAACAATTAAGGCAATGACGATGAAAAAGTCAGCAAATGTTGCATGGACGCGTACTTTATCAATGGTTATTTTGCGAATCAGCAATATCACCAAACCAACAATAACCATCAAACCAGCGAATCCACCGCCAATTATTCCACCAGCATGATACATTTCGCTTGTGATTCCAAAATACTCATAAACGTTGATTGGAACCAAAATCCCCATAACATGACCGACGATTGCAAAAACAATTCCATAATGAAAAAGAGGAGAGCCAATGCGCAGCCATTTTTTCTCAAAAAATTCTGTTGATGGTGCTGCCCATGTTAGTTGTCTAAATGCATACCGGTAGAGAACCCCTACAATCATGATTGCAAGTGAAATATAAGGAAATATGACCCACCAAAATATTCCTGACATTGTTGACATTCCTTCCATCAATGAAGAGCACAAACGTTATGACACCTGGCAAAACCCAAAATCCCCTTCAGTCCACTTGGAAAGCATAAAAGTTCTGCTGAAGCGATGATGGAGAAAATACACGAACAATTAGACTTGCATCACTAGCCTTTGCGACAAGTCAAGCTGTTCTAACGCACAGGTATAGAAAAAACATGCCATTTAGCGCTGTTCAGATTTTACTTTTTTCAACTCACCCATACATTAAAGGGTAAGGCATTTCTTCTAAATCCGCCTCTTCGCGTTTAGACTCGAGTTCAGCGAGTTCCTCTTTTGTTGGTATCTCAAAAACATCGGTCATTAGACAATCGAATATAGGTAAATACGGGCTCACATCCATCAGTTCATTTCTTATTCTCTGAGAGGCATAAGCCAGTCTTTTAGTCAGACGCTGAGTCTTGGTTGTTTCTTCTGCAACCGCAAGAAATTCAAAAAGCATGGGCATATAATCCGCTAACTCACCATCTTCACGCTCAAACCCCGCCTCATTAATGATTTTTTGCAATTTAATCATTGCCGCACCGCGTTTACGACTATCTCCCAACTCATGGGCGGTTAAATACAGATTTGTTTTTTCTTTCAAATCAAAAGTCGATACATAAAGCTCCCTTAATGCATTTAACGGATATGCTTTTACAGCGCTCACCCTGTCTTCCACTTCTTGATATAGATTAGAAGGAATTTCTAATTGAATAAGCTCTAGTAAGCTATTGATATCTTCTAAAAAGGATTTATCTGGATAACTTAAAATTCGCGAACATAAGAGTAAAATAACTCGAGCACTTTGATCCATTTGTTAACCTTCTTTCCCTACATGTAATACCGCAAAAGGCTTTATAAAGTGCTAAAAGCTGATCCGGTAAATTTAATCGCTGGAGCTTTGCCCTTGCCATTATGAAGAAGGCCTTCAGGTGGAGCGAGTTCCTCAAGACTACATGCCCCTTGTTCATAATGAAGATCGTCCTTCATTTCTCGACGGCCAGTCGGAACGACAAAGCGTTCGTCATATTTAGCAACAGCCAATAAACGCGCCATGTCTTCTATCTCTTCAATACTCAATCCCGCTTCTTTCATTAACTGACTATGTTTAAAGGCATCGATATCTCCCAAGCTTTTCCCTCGCATATGAACACGCATCGCTGTGAGTTTCATTAATACCTTACGTATTACTTTGACATCACCAGCAGTTAAAAGTGAAGCCAAGTATTCTTGAGGAATACGCATTTGATCAACAGCAGGGATATAGGCATCTGTTGACAGCTCATCTTCGTTTTGAATATGGTTCATCATCGGGCTTAGCGGTGGTACATACCAAACCATTGGTAATGTGCGATATTCTGGATGAAGTGGAAGGGCAATCTTCCATTCCATTGCCATTTTATAAACGGGAGAATTTTGTGCGCCTTGAATCCATTGCTCATTTATTCCCTGTCTCCTTGCTTCTTCAATGATCTCAGGGTCGTAAGGGTTAAGAAAGACAGACAGCTGAGACTCGTAAAGCTCTTTTTCATCAGTTACCGATGCTGCTTCCTTAACCTTATCTGCATCGTATAACATCACACCAATATAGCGGATTCTTCCAACACAGGTTTCCGAGCATACAGTTGGAAGCCCTGCTTCTATTCTTGGATAACAAAAATTACATTTTTCTGCTTTATGAGTATTCCAGTTATAGTAAACTTTATGGTACGGACAGCCACTCATGCAAAAGCGCCAACCACGACAGGCTTCTTGATCCACTAAGACAATCCCATCCTCATCCCGCTTATAAAGCGCGCCTGAAGGACAAGAGGCGACACAAGCTGGATTTAAACAATGCTCACATATTCTTGGCAAGTACATCATAAACGTTTTTTCTAATTCCATGGAAATGTGTTCCTGCAAGTTTTGAAGATTTGGATCATGGGGAACAATTTCTCGTCCGCCGGCCAAATCATCATCCCAGTTTGGTCCCCATTCAGGCTTATCCATGAATTTTCCTGTGAGCATAGACTTAGGACGACCGACCGGTAAGTTTTTACTTTTAGGGCTATGAATTAAATGATCAAAATCATAGGTCCAAGGTTCGTAAAAGTCCTCTGTATTTGCCATATTAGGATTGTAGAAAATATTAGCTAGTTTATTGAGGGCTCCACCAGCGCGTAGCTTTAATTTGCCATTTTTCAGCGTCCAGCCCCCTTTAAAACGGTCGCGATTCTCCCATTCCCTTGGATAACCTACACCCGGCCGCGTTTCAACATTGTTGAACCACATATATTCTGTACCCGGACGATTCGTCCAGGTATTTTTACAAGTGACAGAACACGTGTGACATCCAATACATTTATCAAGATGCATAACCATACTTACCTGTGCTTTAATTCTCAAGCCAATCAACCTCTTTCAACGGACGAATTATCGTGACTGTATCTCTTTGGTTCCCTGTTGGGCCATAATAATTAAATCCATAACTCAGCTGTGAATAGCCACCAATCATATGTGTTTGTTTAGGTGTAATTCTCGTCACACTATTGTGTGTCCCACCGCGTTTCTTATTGGAAGTCCCCGGTACCCCCATTGTTCTGTCTTGAGCATGATACATATAGGCGATACCCTCAGGAATGCGATAAGTGACAATTGCTCGGGCAGCAACAGCACCGTTCCGGTTATAAACCTCAATCCAATCATTATCTTTAATCCCAATGGATTCTGCATCTTTTTCATTCATCCATACAACCTGCCAACCCCGAAATAGGTTCGACATATTGGTTGTGTCAGTGAACATCGTATGAATCCCCCATTTTTGATGCGGTGTGAGATAACGTACGGTCACTGATTTTCCATTCTCCTCCAAAGGTGTCTCTTCAGACATAAACGGGACGAAGTAAAGAGGAGGGAGATATAATGGAAGCCCCTCACCAAAATCAAGCATGACCTCATGATCTAAATAGAAGCTCTGACGTCCTGTTAATGTGTGCCATGGAAGATTGTACTCGACATTGGTTGTAAACGGTGAATAACGCCTGTTATCCTTTTCCATTCCACTCCACACTGGCGTGGATATGGCCTGTCGTGGTTGCGCAGTGAGGTCTAACAATGTATAAGCACTCTCTTCATGTCCCATAGCAATGTCTTCAAGGTGCTGTCCAGTTTTAGCTTCAAGTGATTTCCATCCCTCTACTGCCCGTTTCCCATTTGTTGCTCCTGACATGAGCAATATTGCCTCAATTGCCTTTTTATCTGTAAATAAATCGGGCGCTCCCTTAGCAAGACCTTCATGTTTTGAAGAGCCAAGTCGCTCAAGCAATTCTTTATAAACTTTGTCACCAGGCAGTTTTATCCCCTTCGTTCCATAGCCCTGTTTCAGATTAGGACCAATAGATATAAATTGCTGATAAACATTGGGGTAATCTCGTTTCACAACGTTAAATTTCGGCAGCGTTTTTCCTGGGATTGCTTCGACTTCTCCCGAACGCCAATCCAATACTTTACCATTAGCCTGAGCGATCTCATCAATACTATCGTGGCCGAGCGGACTCATCACTACATCCTCACAACTTGGTAGATGGTCCTTGGCGAGCTCAGAAAAAACTTTTGCAATTTCTCGAAAAGCATCCCAATCACTCTTCGCTTGCCATGGAGGTGAAATGGCTGCGTTAAATGGATGGATAAATGGATGCATGTCCGTGCTGCTAATATCGTGTTTTTCATACCAAGTCGCAGCTGGAAGAACAATGTCAGAGTAAAGCCCTGAGCTTGTCATTCTAAAATCTAAGCTGACAAACAAATCCACCTTGCCTTTAGGAGCTTCTCCATTCATATTGATCGTCTCAGGTTGCCAAGAATGCGTCGTATCCGTTAAAATCTGGTCCTCGGCGCCAATGAGATGTTTTACAAAATATTCTTGTCCTTTTCCACTATCACCAAGGAGATTAGATCGCCAATTAAAAAATACTTTCGGGAAATTTCTAGGATCATCTGGATTCTCAATGGCCCAATCCACTTCTTCGTCTTTAATTTTTTGTGCCATATACTTAGAAATGTCCTCTTCTGTTTCGGCGCCTTGTTCTTTTGCTTCCCTAACGAGATCTAACGAGTTCTGCGTAAACTGTGGGAAAGAAGGTAACCATCCCAGTCGCGCAGACATAGCATTAAAATCAGCGGGATGCATTTTATTAAAGCGGCCACCCCAAGCGGTCTGTTCTTTACTTTGTGGGTATTCATAACGATATTGGTCGGTCGCAAAATAAAAGAATGATGTCCCATTTTGAAAACGGGGAGGTTTGACCCAATCATTTGCAAACGCAATTTGTTGGAAGCCTTCAAGTGGCCTTACTTTTTCTTGACCAACGTAATGCGCCCAGCCTCCACCATTCACCCCTTGGGTTCCTGTGAGCAATACGATGTTTAAAATACAACGATAAATTTGATCACTATGATACCAATGGTTTGTTCCTCCACCCATTGCAATCATTGATTTTCCATTGGTTTTCTCCGCATTTGCTGCAAATTCTTTGGCCACTTGGATAACATGTGACCTATTAACCCCTGTAATCTTTTCCTGCCATGCAGGTGTATAAGGTTTTAAATCATCATAGTCTTTTGGATAATCCCCAGGTAGGCCTCGATTTACACCTGTGTGTGCCATCATTAGGTCAAATACTGTTGTTACTTTAAGTCCTGCACCATTCTTATCTTTAAGATGTTTAACAGGGACTCCCCTGACTACCGTTTCCCCCTGCTTCTCTGCAAAATAAGGAAATTCGACAAGCACTGACTCATCAGCATTTTCTATAAAGGTCAACTGCGGGTTTATTTTTTGACCATTCTTCTCTAATTCAAGATTCCAATTGTCTTTATTATCCCATCTAAACCCTTGACTCCCATTTGGTATGGCGGGCACATCCTTGTCTTCATCCCAAACAACGGTCTTCCACTCGGACAACTCTTGATCATTTCCAATATCTGAGGCACGAAGAAAATTCCCAGAGCGATAGCCATTTGTTGTTTCTTCCAATCTCACTAAAAAGGGGAGATCTGTATATTTTTTTACGTAATTATTGAAATAAGGTGTTTGTTTTTTAACATAAAATTCATTTAAAATGACATGAGTCATCGCCATTGCCAAAGCACCATCAGTGCCAGCTTTTGCAGGTAACCACATATCAACAAATTTATCTGATTCAGCATAATCAGGGCTAATCCCTACCACTTTGGTGCCGTTATAACGCGATTCAACCATAAAATGTGCATCAGGAGTACGTGTTTGTGGCAAATTTGTTCCCCAAATAATAAAGTATTTAGAGTTATACCAATCGCCACTCTCTGGAACATCCGTTTGATCTCCCCAGACTTGAGGAGAAGCTGGCGGTAAATCAGCATACCAATCGTAGAAACTGAGTATGGTTCCCCCTAATAAAGACAAAAAACGCGTTCCTGAAGAATAACTCACCATGGACATCGCTGGAATCGGGCTAAAGCCTACCACACGATCCGGTCCATACTTTTTGATGGTATGAATGGTTGAGGCCGCAATAATTTCACAGACTTCTCGCCACTCTACTCGAACGAATCCACCCTTTCCCCTTGAAGATACATAGGCTTCTCTTTTTTGTGGATTGGAGACGATGTTTTCCCATGCCTGAACAGGATCATTGCCCCCTCCACGTTCCTTTTTCCATATTTGATATAAGTCACCACGGATGTAAGGATATTTCACACGCGAAGGGCTGTATGAATACCAAGAGTAACTGGCGCCTCTTGGACATCCCCGTGGTTCATAATCGGGAAAATTAGGTCCTGTCGTTGGATAATCGGTTTGTTGGGTTTCCTCAGTTATAATTCCATCCTTAACATAAACCTTCCAGCTACATGAACCTGTGCAGTTTACCCCATGAGTGGAGCGAACAATCTTATCATGTTGCCAGCGTCGTCTATAAATATCCTCCCAATCCCGAGAGCGGGGACTTTCTTCTGTCCAACCCTCATTAATTTTTTGACCGTGTTTAAGGTGTTTCAGCGTCTGCCACAGTTTATTAGATTTATAGGCCATTGGAACGATCCCCCTTGTGTATGTCAGCTAAAGGATTATAGGTCTCTCCAACCAATCTGAAGGCCTTTTTATTGGAAAGAAGTTGTCTTCCAAACGTCTCCCAGTTTGGAGCATTCGCGGCAGCTAGAATGAGACTTTGTAACATATCGAGTTGATCGATAGATTCGATTGCTTCGATAACATCTGGAGCCAGTCTACCAAAACGCATACTAAGCAAAGTGATTAAGTCCTCCCGATCCTGGTCCAGCATTTCACTATTTTCAGCATCATTATTAAACATGTTTTCCTCCAATAATTAGGGCTTCATCATTTTATAGTAATCAGCCATTAGCATTCTCTTACACGCTGCTACTATCTCTTCAAGATAGCTAATATCCTCATCGGCGAGTTTATTCGTACGATTTTTTTTGAAGAGATGCGTGCTGCTTTGAAGAAATTGTTCTCCATAACGAATGATTACTAATACCCCCTCACTTTGTTTCACAGCACTTAGTTCGATATCATAAGGATGAATGTGTGCCTTTTTAAATTCATCAATAAGTATTGAATAAAGACTTGGTGAAATAACTCTTAATGAGCGTTCATTATGTGCCATATCTACCCCTCACTTCATGCATGTCGCGGCGTTACTCCTCTGGTAAAACCGTTTCTTCCAAGTGATTATGCAACTCGTCAACAATGATAAGAGCATAAAATCTTTGTACAACTTCCTTACAGGCCCCCTCATTAGCTAAAAGCTCCTTAATTTGTGCGACTAATTCCCGAAGTAATGCATGATCACGAATAAGTGCAGTGATCTCATCTTGTAATTCAGGTGAAGCATTAGCTATCTCTTTATAGAGCCCTTCTTCCTCGGATTCAGCATGTTTTAATGTGCGCGTTTCCCAATGCTCAAGTGTTACGTAAGCTGTTTCTAATGCCTTGTCTAATTCTTCTTTTCTTAATAGTTCATCAAGTAATTCCGTTAATTCTCTTGCTTCATTCAAAGCCGCTTCATGTATTGAGGCGTGGCTCGATTTGTGTCTCAAAGCCGGTCCAGACATATGACTATCTCCTTTTCTTTAATTTCAGCATCCTTATCCATCAATGTCATTTGAAAAAGTCAGCATTTAATTGAATAAACTGCTTCTCTTCTTCAGGTACCTCTTCTTCTGGATAAATAGCGTCAACAGGACAAACTGCTTCACACGCACCGCAATCGATACATATTTCTGGATCAATGTAATACATCTCTTTCCCCTCTTGAATACAATCAACAGGACAAACTTGTACGCATTCCGCGGCTTTCTCTCCTATACAAGGAGAAGTAATAACAAAAGCCAAGCTTTCATCCCCTTTTTAGTACATCATCATTTCATTCTTGAAACTTAATCAATAAAAGTAGTTATAGTAATTAAGCTCCATAAAGCCTACCTTGTACCCTCCATAAATAATGTCAACTTCTCAAGGCACTTAAAATGTATTTACAATGCTATATTAGCTACCATTTCTCTTTAAATTTGTGCGCTAAGTCACTTAATACATGAACATCCTGTGAATTAAACCATCATTAATAAATTAAATCGCTTTATGTGAACACAAAAAAATAAGCACGCTCAAAGGAGAAGTGCTTATAAATATAAATCATCTAGATCCTGATTATTCATACTATATTTTCGTATGGTAGAGGCTAGATGCATATTCTTCTTGAAGGTTATGTAATAGATGAATGCTCTCTACTGTTTTTTTATTCAAACAATATAAGAATGCTTCGGCCTGCTGGTCATTTGAGCCTATAGCATCATATACTTTATCGAGTTGATTGTGAAATATTTCTAAAGGAGAGCAAATGTGTTTAAAGGCGTTAACTGACCGATGGCTGTCAGTTTCATTTTCTTATACCAAGATAAAAAACGATGATTTTCCGCTCTCACCTTGCTCAATTGTTCAATGGGATGATAACCAAGTAATGCATTATAAGCCCACCAATGATAAAGCGCATGCTCAGTTTGTAAAATGCGAATGATTTGTTCTGGTGTTGGCTCTTGTATCGATTCAACCGTTCGAAGCCGTCTCTTGACCTTTGAGCTAAGTATTAGCCGCTCATGACCTATTCTAGCTTTCGAGTTGACCACGGCTTAAATAAATGTTATTATAAAAGGGGAACAAATTTTCCTATTTCATTCAAAAAGTTTAGGAGAAAAGGCAATGAAAAAGCTGATCACCCATAAAAAACCCAAAACGATCTTAACACCAACAAAAGGATTCTTAGAAGGCTACTCACATTCCTTAAATCCCTACATGGGCTGCGTTTTTGGTTGCTCTTATTGCTACGTGAGACAGATGCCTGTAGCTTGGTTTAGAGAAGAAAAATGGGGAACTTGGGTAGATGTGAAAGTTGAAGCAGCCTCGCTTCTACAAAAGGAGATGCAACGCGCTAGACAAAAGGGAAAAGTGACTGTATTTATGTCATCAAGCACCGACCCCTACCAGCCACTTGAGCATAAAGAAAATATTACGCGTTCACTCCTAGAGTGTCTCACTCATAATCAGCCGGATTTCTTATTTGTACAGACGAGAAGCCCTTTAGTGACAAGAGATCTTGATCTTTTTCTAGCATTCGAGGACAGGATCAGGATCAGTATGACCATTGAGACAGACATGGATGAAATCCGTAAGATCTTCACCCCTGGCGCCCCGCACATTCCGGCTCGATTAAAGGCGCTAAAAAAGCTAGCAGAGGCTGGCTTACCCGTGCAAGCAACCATTGCTCCGCTTTTGCCCTTTAGTAAAGCATTTCCAAAAACTTTAAAAGCCATTGTAGGGCGGATTTGTATTGACGACTATTTCATGGGGGACGGTCAACATGGCCAACGTACCAAACGCTTAGGCATAAAAAAATATTATCAACGATTAGGGCTCACGCAATGGTACAGCCCTACTGCATATCTACAAGCTATTGATGTTTTTAAAACAGTGTTTGCTGACACGCAAATTTTTATCAGTCAACAGGGGTTTTTACCTTGAATTTATCGTTACTCATCTAAGCAAAGAAATCTAAAGTCTTCCCTTAGGTCTTGTCTTGCCTTCTCACCTTCATTTCAATAATTCTTCTAGCGTCTCCTGCCAACGGATCAGCACTTCTTCACTATTCTTCAATTGGATTTGAACACCTGAGGTAATATCAGCATATTTCGCTGTATCCACTCTTAACTCTGTAAGATGAGCAATGAAGCGTTTTAAGGGATATTTAGGATCAGTGAGCTCAGGTAATGGCTGGAGGTCAAGTGTTAAATAACACGCTTTGCCATTATAAAATACTACAAGCATAGCTTTCCCGGTTCTGGTAATATTGCCGGTTGTTAAGGAATTCGGCCACAATGCCAGTCTTAAAGTGTCATCACTTATCGCAACCACTTCTCCGACACTAACCATTGCGGTATGAGGATAACCAGCTTTTGAAACGGACAAGAGCATCATGGCTTCATGCTGCTTGCTATGTAGATCCTGACCATTGAATAGACCATAAAGCTCACGAGGTAACTTTGCCATTAGACATTCTCCTTTATGTAAATAGGTCAGTCTCTATTAAAAGACTGACCGCATGATATTAATTATTTGATCCGTTCAGGAATAGGTGGCACATTGGCCGCGTTAGGAATGTCGGCTGGATCAATCTTAAAGGCCTTCTTATATTTCTCTGGATTGGTAATCGTCTCGGGTTCTGTTGAACGCCATGTAAAAATACAGACAGGACAGAGATAGACCTCCCAAGCTCCTTTGACCGGTGATTCCGCAACCTTATTTGCTTCTGATTCGCACCGTGGGCAAATATGCATATCGAACACTCCTTATTTTTGTTTATTCATTAAGTCAGTTAAAATCTTTTCCCATTTATCTACATCTAATGGCGCATCAAGAGGTTGAGAATAATGGCCCCTTGTCTCTGGCGCTACGGTATGTGTAAAATAGTTCTCGGTGGTATTTCTACAAAATCCTAGCCAAAAAAGAAGAGGCACTCTATCATAAATGTATGCCTACCAGAGCAAATACATCGTA
>NZ_BMIR01000017.1 GCF_014642655.1 Pullulanibacillus camelliae | reverse complement strand
AATAGAGATGACATAGGTCATAAGCATAAAAAGGGTTTTATGGATTATCAATCCATCAAAATTACAACAAAATCAAAGTCGATTTCAATTCATCACGGATTCAGGCTATGACTTACATCTATTTTCAGCGAACCAAAAAAATTCCCACAAAGTCTTGACTGACTCATTTTAAATTTGTGTCTTGACGATGGGGTCCACCTTATTTTAAAATCGGAGTAAGTAAGCATAAAGGAGTGAGAGAAATGCGAAGTAGTATATCTTACATCGGTTGGAGGGATGATAGGATACGGAATTGTATCGTTTATTATAGAAAGGATGGTATTTCGTGAATTTTGCTTCTGTACGCATCATCACCGACGACGTGAGACTTTTGGATGTTCTTCAATATTTAGAAGAACATCCAAAAGTCTCACAAAAACAAGCGGAAGCCTTCAAAATTGATCGGACAACAATGGTATCTCAAATTGATTATTTGGAGGAAATCCAGTGTGTGCAACGAGTGAGGAATCCAAAAGATAGGGGATTTTTTGCGTTGAGGGTCACGAAACAAGCCAAGGAGAAATTAAGGTAGGGGGAGCATTATCTCGAAACTATTGAATTGGATGTTCTTTTAGGGCTTTCAGTCAAGGAGCAAAAGGAACTCAAATCGATTTTATTAAGGGTATGGACAACCATATCGAAGAAGTAAAAATAATGAATCGTATTGGAAGAAAATTCGATTGTGACTGTTAATGGGTTTGGAACCCATGGAAAAAGGTGATTTTTAATGTTGTACAAGAAAATTGGTGAGTTATTCCCTAAACCCCCTTTTGATTTTGAAAAAACCATAAGGTTTTTAGGTGGATTTCCCCCAACTAAAAAAGAACAAACACTGAATGAAAATCATCTAACCAAAGCCATTTTAATGAATGATCAAATATTTGTCTTTGATTTACAATCAGAAGGTGATATTGAAAACCCAAAATTGATATACACCATATTTTCAGACAAGGATATCTCGGATAAGAGCTTAAAAATGCTTGAGAAGAAAATCGATCATTTTTTAAGTTTATCTGATGATCTCAAGGAATTTTATACTTTGGCATCGGAAGATCCGTGGTTCCAACACATTAATAAAAAACTATATGGTTATCATCAGGTTAAATTTCTTACCCCTTTTGAAAGTGCCTGCTGGGCGATTTTTACCCAAAAGACACCCACGAATATCGCCAAGGAAATCAAGATGAGATTCTGTGAAAATTTTGGTCAATCACTAGAAATAAACAATCAATGTTATTCTGCATTTCCCGAGCCGGTAAATATCCTTAGGGCTTCCGAGGAAGAAGTAACAGAAATGGTCAAAAATAAGCGAAAGACCCAATATTTGATGTCAGTCTGCGAAGCATTTTCCGATGTTGATGAACAGTTCCTCACCGACGGAGATTATGATGAAGTTGAATATTGGTTAAAAGCCATTAAAGGAATAGGTGAATGGTCAGCCTCGTTTATTCTTATCAGAGGGATTGGGAGAATGGAACGATTACCTGTTAGCGAAAAAATGCTATTAAAGGTGTTTTCGGAAACTTATAAAGGTGATCAGGATGTTAAGGTGATTGCTAATCATTATGGAAATTGGAAAGGATATTGGGCCCATTATCTTCGTGCTTTGGGTGCATTTACAAAATAGAGTAGTATAAAATCGTTCAAAATACAAAATGCTAATATATACCACAATATTAAAGGAGATGAAGTACATGGCTACACCGCAACTCGACTTTTCATCTATTCAGGTAAGGGATCTTGAAAAATCACGTGAATTTTATCAGAATACCTTAGGTTTTGAAATTGAAAATGAAAATCCAGGAGCCTATGTCTTTAAAAATGAAAAGGGCGCTTCTTTTGCTATTAGAAAACCTTTGGTTGATTTGGACAGAGCAGGCAAGCTTGGATGGGGAGTCGCACTTTGGTTTTCCGTTCCTGACGTGGAAAAACGATATGATGATGTGCGTGGCAAAGAAGTGAAGATTGTTAAGGATTTAACAGACAGTCCCTTTGGTAAGGTGTTTACAGTAGAAGATCCTGATGGATATTATATTACTTTCCACGGATAAAATCCCCCTTCGTTTGTACAAAGATATAGAATGTTTTGCCGTTAAAGGGCACTTTTCTGGAGTAAGATAATTATTTATGGACTGAATGGTAAAAACCGATCAGTCTATTTTTTGTCAATAGGGTACACTCTATTGATAAGGGTTTGGCTCCTTGATATTATTAGCTTGATAGACTTTCAATAACACCTATCGTTTTGAAATCGGTTGCACCGTTTTGCTACTTTGGATATGCTTTATATAAACCCAGATTACGAAAGTAAAATAGTAACCTGAATCCGTGACGAAATTTCCGCTTAAAGGCAAACAAATCGCATAAAATTTAGTATAATTGGTATATCAGACAAATTAAATTCATTCCACATTCAGGTGATCTCATGAAAAAGTTTGTGATAGAACCCACAAAAGAACGAATTGTTGCCCAAGCTGGCTTAGCGATAGTAGGAAATTTACTAAATCAAACGAATTTAGTTTCCAGGTTGAATGCCTATAAACTCCCTGATATCTCCCGGTATCCGGCTTGTTCCAATGGTGATGTGGCTAAATCTTATATCGGCTTGCTTTGCCAGGGAGAAAGTGATTATGACAATATTGAAACCTTCCGTGATGATGCTTTTTTTGCACTGGCTTTGGATATCCAGAGGGTTCCTTCCAGCCCGACTCTCAGGCAACGATTGGACCAGGCCGCCTTGGTGGAAAAATGGAAAACGATCTTGCACGAAGAATCGCTGGATCTGATTCGCCATACAAATGCGGAAATCAACCCGGTTTACGCCAAAGACAAGCCGTATATCCCGGTTGATCTGGATGTCTCCCCTTTCGATAACTCCAAGACAAAAAAGGAAGGGGTAGAAAGAACCTATAAAGGCTGTGACGGTTATGGCCCCTATGTTCGCTTACATGGGACAGGAAGGTTACTGCCTGCATGTTGAGATGCGAAAGGGAAGTGTCCACTGCCAAAAAGGTACACCAAATTTCATCCAGGAAACCATTCAATCTGCCCGGAAACTAACATCAGGCTTGATTCCGGAAATGACAGCCGGGATAATCTCATTATTCTCCTAGAAAACCATGCAAGCTTTATTATCAAACGCAATCCCCGTAAGGAAAAAGCTGAGGACTGGCTGTACATTGCCCGAAAATATGGGATCTGTTGTGAAGAACGGGAAGGAAAGAAGGTTTACCTTGGATCCATCCCCGAAACCATTCAAATTAAGGACCAGGAGCGAAGCATCCGAAAAGTTTTTAAAGTGACCGAAAGAACCATCTCAAGAGACGGACAAATTTTTTTAATTCCCGAGTATGAATTTGAAACCTACTGGACGGACCTTGAAGTGCCGCCTCATGTGGTGATCTCTCTTTATCATAACCATGGCACTTGCGAACAGTTCCATAGTGAAATTAAATCAGAACTGGATCTCGAACGGCTGCCGTCAGGCAAATATGAAACGAATGGCCTTGTGCTCCATTTCGGTGTATTTGCGTATAACCTGCTTCGCTTGATTGGACAAGAAAGCTTGAAAAAACAAGATACGCCATTGAAAAAGAAAACAACAAGAAGAAGAATCCGAACCGTCATCCAGAATATGATCACACTGGCCTCAAAGCTGGTTTTCCGTGGCCGGCAATGGAAATTAAAAGTCGCGGAGACCAACAAATGGTTACCGGTCTTTACTCGTTTGTATCAAGCCTTTTACTAAACATCCCGATCAATAGACTACTAGGAAAAAAGAAATAAAAAAACGAAAACTTGCAAAAAATGGAAATTTGCAGATTTATTTGGCGTGCACAAAAACGAATGAAACAGGGAAATTTTTACATACTGAATCACTAAAAGTGCATTTATCGAATAGTCGGACACCACTATATCCTTACTCTTGGGAAATCTACCTATTAACGGCGTTTGTTATATTTTCGTCACGGATTCAGGTTGTTTTTAAAAAAATAGTTTTACAATTGTTTCAAATTGTTTCTTTTGGGTAACAATTACCATTTATGCGAAACCTTTTTCTTTCTCAAAACGTCTATATAAGTGTGTCGTTTTATGACATCTCAGCCATGTCGAATGCTGTTCGAAATTCCGTTTAAAAAATAGTTTTCGATCACTCATGGATGGATACATAGAAAGCTGAAAGATAGGAGTTCGAGTCATGTTTAAAGGATGGTCACTTTATTATTTGAATCTTCGTCTACTCTTCTCTAACCCGATCTATTTATTGGGGCTTTTTGTGTTTGCCGTTGGTTATTACGTTTTATTCACCATTCAGCCTTTCTTTCAGGCCCTGTATACAACGAATGCGATCATCCACACTCTGTCTTTAGGTCTGGCTTTTTTTGTAATTATTAGATCATATCATCACAACGATAACAAGCAGCCCAGCGCCCCTTCTCATGGTATTTTTGAACCGCTTGCTGCCCTGACTTATACCACCGCATTGACAGTTATTACACTCATGATCAATGCCATCCAAGCTTTTATCGCTCCCTTTTCCTATAAAACTATCATTCTACTACTATTCAAGCAGGCGCTACAAGTTGAAGTCTCCTATCTGTTCGCTATAGCTATTGGCTGGTTGCTTGCGGTTGGATTAAACAAGCTGTCGAGCTACATAACATCCTTTTGTATCTGGATATTTTTTACCGGCATCCTCCAATCGATGATTCAGCACTTTCATTGGCCATGGCTTCAACCCTTTCATTTGAATGGCTATTTTATAGGAAGGCTTTCGCAGAGCAGCGAAGGTTTTTGGGGAAGTCCGCTTTTTATCAAAGAACAGCTCATGCTATTCGGACTGCGTTTCCTAATCGCACTACTCTTACTCAGTATCAGCCAATGGCTAATCCATAAGAGGCAGAGCGATGATCAATTGTTCAAACCCAGTGCGTACATCGTTATTTTCGGTGCATGTATTCTCCTTCTGTCTTTCTCCTACGTTAACAGTTGGGACAAAAAGTATAAAGATCTTACCGTGCATTATCATGACAGTTCAGCGAAGAATCAGCTACAAAAACAAGTTACAAATTTAATGCGATCCTATACCATTGACGTCTTCCGCAATAAAGATATTTGGACTGTTAATGCCCAAATTCAATTACAGCATGCACCGAAGCTTAACGGACCACTCTTATTTACTTTAAATCCCGATTTTCGGGTAAAGGAAGTATTAATTAATAATAAATCGGTCTCATTTACCGTGAAAGGCACAACTATAAGCATTGCCAACGATAGCTTTGAAAATGATATGAAAAATCAGACGCTCGCCTTTATTTATCAAGGAAAGCTTAATGAATGGACTATGGGGAAGTCTGGCGATCAGCACTATAACGCCTTCGTAAATGGAGATGATGCCTTTGTTCCTTCTTATCTTGCCTGGTATCCCTTACCTGGAAAAATATCGCTATACAATCAGGAAGGATCTAATTTAACAGCACCAAATCTTCAGGCCAATCCTGTAAGCCCACTCTCGTTCAAGGTCAATCTTCATGGCTTTGCTCAGAGCTTTCTCAGCACATCAGGGACAAAAAGTAAAACCTTTAATGATACGCAGGTATTTCGTGATTCACTCACGTCAGGAATGTCTTTATTATCAGGGCGGTTCCACTCAGAACATGTGAAACAGCTTACCATCGTTGTTCCAACAGAAGAGCGTGCTTTGCTTAAACCTGTGATCCATTATTGTACCTATGCCGATCAACTATTAAATCAGTGGTTAAAGGCTTCGCCATCAGGAACCCTTTTCTTTGTGCCTACTAAAGTAGTGATGAATCAAGCAACAAGCATGGTGCTAGATGGCTCATTTTTATTGAATTCAGAGCAACTATTAAATACCAAAACCGTAGAACCAGAGCTGATGACGAATGAATGGCTCGGCTATGTGATGACTCAACAAAATATCTCTGCCTATCTCTCATCTACACAGCAAAAAATCAGTGAGGATAATGGTGCCAGCTATATGACCTTCGCAGCGATGAATTACATCTTGCAAAAAAATATGGGTAATCCTGAGCCACAGCTTGTAAACAATGCTTTACTATTAAAGACCAAGGCCTATGCTGATGTCAAAAGTGCCATTAAAAACAGTCAGGTGGCTACATTAAAAGCGGTTTTGAAAATACTCTATGACAAGGATATCAAAGATGCTGAAGGCCTCCCGACAATTTCCTATAAAGATTGGCATGGGGCGTGGCAGAGCATTCTAGATAAGCGATGACGCCTGCTCATGGGCCTAAGCAAGAAACGGGCCAAGGCTCACTGATGAAAAACTACTGAAAGCTAAACAGGCATCATCGTTATCCAGCAGGTTGGAATGGAAGGCATGAGAGCTTCGGATCACTCTAAAATCATGTGTTCCGAATCGCCGCTGACTCACAATGCGGAGACTAGAGTCCTGCGAAAAGTGAGAGATCGGTAAGACCTTAGCAGGGCGCAGCGAGAGGAGGCTTGCCACTCCCCCGCGGAAAGCGAGCGGTCTGGAGCAAAAACGTGCACCATCCTTCATGACCAAAATTTTATATTTTCTTTTCTGTTAAAAAAGACGCTTGGTTTACGCAAACGTCGGAAGCTGGTGGATCATTCGCTCAAATTCTTTACTCGGTAAAGGTTTACTATAAAGAAACCCTTGGACCGCATGGCAACCAAAATGCTTGAGTAAATTGAGCTGCTCTTTTGTCTCAACACCCTCAGCGATGGTTTTTAAAGATAGGCCCTTACACATCATAATGATGGCTTTTACAATTGCACTATCCTGATTATTTTCCTTTAAGTTTTTGATAAACGCTCGATCAATTTTTAAGATATCGATTGAGAAATCTTTGAGATAACTTAGTGCAGAGTAGCCCGTTCCAAAGTCATCTAAAGACACGCGTAGACCAAGCGCCTTAAGCTGACGAACGAGCGATATGCTGTATTGAATATCTCGCAATGTCGTACTCTCTGTTATTTCTAGGTGTATATACTTAGGATCTACCTGTTCCTCATCAATAATCGTTTGTATTTGATCAATAAAATCAGGCTTTAGAAACTGCTTAGCCGACACATTGACCGAAATGGAAAAAGGTTTATTGCCCCTTGCTATCCACTCATTAATTTGCTGACAGGCAGTCCTTAAAACCCATAGACCTATGTCTTCGATCAACCCAATCTCTTCTGCAAGTGGAATAAAATGTACAGGTGACAAAATACCGAGCTTCGGGTGTTTCCAGCGAATGAGTGCCTCACACCCAATAATGGTTCCATTGTCCACACAAACTTGTGGTTGATAATAGAGAATAAATTCACGTTTTTTCAAAGCCTTACGCAAGTAGCCTTCAAATTCAATTTGATCCTGAAACGGTGCATTCATATCATTAGAATAATAGTAAGAAGAATGATTCCCAGCCATCCGAGTCGCATATAAAGCAAGGTCGGCATTTTTCATTAACACATCCGCATCAGTACCATTTTCAGGAAACACACTTACTCCCATACTCACCGATAAATAATATTCATTCTCACCATAGAGTAGCGGCTCAGTAAAAGCTGTTTTAATACTTTGAATGAAGGCATCTATCGTTTTCCTTGAGGAGATACCCGGTAATCCAATGGAAAATTTAGTGCTGTCAAAACGCGCAAGCAGCTGATGAGACGAAAGCTTGGACCGCACTCGCTGAGCAGCCAGCTTTAAAATTTGATCGCCAACATCATGACCAACCGCCTCATTGATCAGATTAAAGCGATCAAAATCTAGAAAAACCACGGCAACACCCGACCCATTGTTTTTATCCCTAACCATGCGCTGCAATGTCCTTCTGAACAGACTGCGATTTGCCAGCCCCGTTAAAGCATCATGACTGACTAGCTGTTTAATCTTCTTTTCTGCCTTTTTTTGAGCAGACAGATCGATGCCAACACCGTAAACCATGGCTGTATTGTTTTGATCTCGAACGGGAATAAAAGTGATTTTAAACGGCCGCACTTGACCCACATCATCTAAAAGATCAATGGTCATCGTGCGTGACTTTCCTTGTAAAGCCTGTAAGAAGCCTATCGTAGCACGCTGCTGATGCTTTTCAGAAACATAGTTCATGCCCTTCTGAGCAACGAGCTCACGCCCATAGCCTAAGCTCAATTGACCATGCTTATTAATATGTGTGACTTGACCTTCTGCATTTAAACTATAGATTAAATGAGGAATATCCTCGACAAGAGCTTGATAGTGGGTAAATAACGCTTCATATTTTGACTGCCATTCGGCCTCATTTCCTTTTTCAAGGGGAAAAGCGCGTAGCTGATCTTTTTCTAACATCTGCTCAAGCCATTGCTGCTCTTGTCCTTCAGCCGTTGTCAGGATCACGAGTGGTTTATCCAAAACCAAATTGTGCGCTTCATTTGTTATGTCATTAATTTGTGCATTAGGAAGGGCAGCTTTTATTTGTTTTATGATGGATGGATCATGTGCATTAACAAGCTTAATCCATAATTTTGTCATTTTGTTAATCCGACTATCTTTTAGAAATTGATTAAAATGATCTCGTTCTTCATAAAAATGAATATATGTACTCAAAATGCCAACCTCCTAAGCTGCTTTATCATTTTACAAGGGCGCTTCTCTGACCCTGCTTGATAGACAGGCCTGTGTTGGATCATCATTAATCAAGATAATTCCTACTATCTTTGTTATCGACTACCTCTCACAAAAAGTAAAGCTTTTTAGCACTTATGATGGGATACACCCCTAGATTCTAGTCTTGTTCTCACCGTGCCTTTATTTTTATAACGCACAGTGGTGGTCTGAGCCAATTCACCACTAGAAAGGCGGCATGATAAAACGATCCCCAAACTCCCATACCAGCAGCTAATTGGTAATAATATATAAACAAAAAAAGACAGCCGCAATGGACTGCCTTACTTTAGTACCCCGTATCCAATATAGAATACCCCTGCTAATGAAATAATGAGAATAAGCCAATAGAAAACAGTGCTTACCCTTTTGTTTGTTTTGATGAGGATCATTTCCATCATTGCTATCACTAAGAGACCGAAGATCCCTTTTAGCGTTGGCCAACCAAACTTGTCCCCGCCATACCATTTTGAAACCATAACAACACCTGTGATAAAAATAAGTATGTAGAGTAGACGAAGAATCATATGTAGAATTTTGGCCGGTTTATTCTTCCCAATGATATATAGAATAAAAGTCAGTACAAAAACAATTAAACCTAGTGTCCAAAAGCCTACGTGAGCATGAAGCCACATCGACCACACCTCCTAGTCATAAGTTCACTCTTGCATTATGTAATAATCTATCTAAAAAAAGCTCTTTTAAGTGCCTTCATCTTATCACAATGGATGTCAATGCTTCAACTGTGGTGGTCTCCCCCCTTTTTAATGAAGCCACTAAAAACTATTGAAAGCTAAACATGCACATCGTCATCCAGCGGATTGGAATGGAAATCACGAGACTCCCGCGAAAAGCGAGTGCCTGCCATTGCAATTAGCACCCGAACCTTCCTTGAGTAAGATAAAGTTAGAAAAAGAACCCTTTCAGTGTCTCGTTTTTAATGCCAGGTAAACCCCGTCTTTTCATTCCGTGAAAAAAGATAAAGCAAACTTACTACTCCTGATGTAATTTTTTAATCATACATTAAGGGGGCATCGCAAGCCTCAGAAGGTAAAAAATCATCGCTTGAACCTATGCCATCCTCCTTAAAATCACAAGCAGCGATTTGTAAATTATGTATAGGCTTTCATAGGGACTTTTGTTAAGATAAAAGAAGATGGAATCATAATAAAGGGGTGTATTTTATGAATCATTCAGAACAGATTATTGCACAAACGGAGCAATACGGTGCTAGAAACTATCATCCTCTCCCAATTGTTGTATCTAAAGCTGAGGGCGTTTGGGTTGAAGATCCTGAAGGAAACCGCTACATGGATATGTTAAGTGCCTATTCTGCCGTGAATCAAGGACATCGTCACCCTAAAATCATCCATGCATTAAAAACACAAGCCGATCGCGTGACATTGACCTCGCGAGCTTTTCATAATGACCAGCTCGGCCCCTGGTACGAGAAGGTTTCTAAGCTAACGAATAAGACGAAGGTCCTTCCGATGAACACAGGAGCTGAAGCAGTGGAAACAGCCATTAAAGCGGCGCGGCGTTGGAGCTACGATGTTAAAGGCGTTGCTGATAATCAAGCAGAGATCATTGCCTGCATTGGCAATTTTCATGGTAGAACAATGACCGCTGTTTCCTTATCCTCTGATGCGGATTACCAAAGAGGCTTTGGACCCCTGCTACCAGGTATTAAATTGATTCCCTACGGTGACATTGAAGCACTCAAAGCGGCGATTACGCCGCAAACAGCTGCCTTTCTTATCGAACCAATCCAAGGCGAAGGAGGCATCATCATTCCACCGGAGGGGTTTCTAAAGCAAGCTTATACCGTTTGTAAAGAGGAAAACGTTCTCTTTATTGCTGATGAGATCCAATCTGGACTAGGTCGTACAGGAAGAATGTTTGCCTGTGATTGGGAAGAGGTTCATCCTGATATGTACATTTTAGGAAAAGCACTTGGCGGCGGTGTCATGCCGATTTCTTGTGTCGCAGCCAATGATGCTATTCTTGGCGTCTTTGAACCCGGTTCTCATGGCTCTACCTTTGGTGGTAATCCCTTAGCCTGTGCGGTTTCAGTCAGTGCCCTTGAAGTATTAGAAGAAGAACATCTCGCTGAACGCTCCTTAACATTAGGCAAGCACTTTATGGAGGCGCTAAAAACATTAGATACCCCTGCTATTAAGGAAGTTCGTGGGAAGGGATTATTTATCGGAGTTGAGCTCAATGAACCCGCCCGCAAATATTGTGAAGCGCTAAAAGGCAAGGGGCTTCTTTGTAAAGAAACGCATGAGAATGTCATTCGCTTCGCTCCGCCATTAGTAATTGATGAAAAAGATCTTGATTGGGCGATCGAACAAATTAAACACGTCCTTTCATAAGCCTTTTTTAGAAAAGCCGGGCGCATCAACTTGTTCAATACGGATCACCCTACTGTTTGACAATAACACTAAAGGGGCTGGGGCAGACGTATTCAGCTCATAGAGGAGCCGAACGCATTCACTATTTTGAAGGCATGCGTTCGGCTCTTTGAGTTGAGTCATAAAGCACTTTGTCTACTTTTATCGCTTTCTCGGAACAAATCGAAGTTTATTTGTGAAGTAACGCTGGTCCCGTTCCCATAGCGTCTCCATATTTTGACTACGCTTTTGTTTTCCCTAGCTCTTTTAAAATCTTATCGTTCCGTATGAGAGTGATTTCTTTTCGTTTTGTCTCCCCCTCTTTAACCTGCCAATTCATTCATAAGCTCAGTGACACATATTTTGTTTCGAGATATTCTTCGATGCCTTCTGTGCCCCCTTCGCGACCCAGCCCACTTTGTTTTGTACCACCAAAGGGAGCTTGAGCAGCCGATGGCACCCCATCGTTCCAGCCAACAATGCCATAATCAAGGGCTTCAGAAATCTTGATGCCTCTGGAAACATCTTGTGTATAAAGGTAAGCCGCCAAGCCAAATGGCGTATCATTTGCGAAATGAATAGCTTCCTCATCAGTCTCAAATTTTTGAATAGGAGCAATCGGTCCAAATGTTTCAATATGCATCATTTCCATATCAGGTGTCATCTCTGTGAGAACAGTAGGCTCATAAAAATACGTATGTTTGCTTGGGTCCGCATGGCCTTTACCACCGACAAGGCATTGTGCCCCCTTTTCAAGCGCATCCTTCACCTGCTTCTCTACCTTTTCATAGCCATCCTTATCAATCAATGGACCGACTTCAACGCCATCTTCAAAACCATTGCCATACTTTAATTCTTTCACCCTTGCCGCAAATTTTTCAACAAATTGATCATAGATACCAGATTGTACGTAAAGTCGGTTAGCACACACGCAGGTTTGTCCACTGTTGCGGAATTTGCTGGCTAATACCATGTCGACGGATTTATCCAAATCGGCATCGTCACAGATAATCACCGGAGCATGTCCACCTAATTCCAGTGAAATTTTTTTGATTTGCTTAGCGCTCTTCTCCATTAAGAGCTGACCGACTTGCGTTGAGCCTGTAAAGGTAATCTTGCGCACGCGCATATCAGACATAATCACATTGGTAAAAGCTTCGGGATCACCGCAAACAACGTTAAAGACACCTTTTGGTACTCCAGCTTGTTCAGCTAGCTCAGCAAGCTTTAATGCCGTTAAAGGGGTTTGCTCCGGTGGTTTAACAATAAAGGTACATCCCGCCGCTAGAGCCGGCGCTAGCTTTCTTGTAATCATCGCTGCTGGAAAATTCCATGGCGTAATCGCGGCCACTACTCCGACAGGCTGTTTGATGACCTTAATCCGATGATTTTCCCGCTTTCCTGGGACCGTTCGTCCATATACACGTCGTCCTTCCTCCGCAAACCACTCAATAAAGGAGGCAGCATACGCGACTTCCCCTTCAGCCTCTTTTAAAGGCTTGCCATTCTCCAGCGTCATCAGCTTGGCCAATTCATCCTTATGATCCAGGATAAGCTGGAAATACGCTCTTAAAATATCCGCACGGTCATCGGCTGTTGTTGTTTTCCATGCTGCCAAGGCGCGGTGGGCCGCTTCAACCGCCTGCTTCGTTTCTTCTTCTCCACCGTTAGGGACGCTGCCAATAATCGCCCCTGTAGCTGGGTCGGTTACTTCAATTTTATTAAGCCCTTCTCCAACCCAATTTCCATCGATATAATTTAATAAATCATAGTCTGCCATCCTTATCATCCTCCTCGTTATTTATTCCTTTTATTAAGTCTTTGCTTTCGAGGTAGAATTATCCTATCTCAAAAGAAATCATTGCTTAATGCCTTCTACCTTATTATATATTCCCAAGTTCTTCTCTTCATTAAACACGCTCCCCACTGCTCTTTTTTTCTTTGACGTAATCATAATTACCAGGATAAGCAACAAGCTTTTTATCAACGAGATCATAGGTTTTGTTGAAGCAGTGATTCAGAAACCAACGATCATGAGAGATCGCTAAAACGGTCCCGTTAAAGTCTTCAAGCGCTTCTTCTAATGCCTCACGTGCAGGAATATCAAGGTGATTAGTCGGTTCATCCAATAGCAATAGATTGATATCCTGATGCATAAATTGGGCAAGCCTTAGGCGCATGCTTTCCCCACCGCTTAAATCCTTGATGCGTTTAAATACATCCTCACCATAAAACAAAAACTGGGCTAATGCATGGCGCGCCTCACCCTCGGTAACCGCCACTTCATGGCGAAAGGCTTCAATAACGCGTTGCTCCTGATCACCTTCAAAAGCTGCTTGTGATAAAAAGCCAATATTCACTTGAGCGCCAAGGATAACCTTCCCCTGTTGTGACCGAAGTCTTCCCATAATGAGCTGAAAAAGTGTTGATTTTCCGACACCATTCTTCCCAATGATCGCCGCTCTTTCTTGATGTCGAAGGTGAAGGGTCATGTTGACAAAAAGCGGTTCATCGTAACCAAAGGTAAGCTCTTCCAATCGGATGACATCCTTGCCACTTCTCTCATCAGCTTGAAAGCTGAGTGCCATTTTATCCTGCTCCATTTTCGGTCTAGAGAGCTTCTTCATTTTTTCTAAAGCCTTTTCCATCGACTTCGCTTGACGATGAAATTTGGGATTCGGCGGCTTGGCGCGATTCCCCCATTCTTTTAAGCGTTTGATTGTCGCTTGCATTTGCTTAATTTTCTTTTGCTGCTCCTCATACTTTGCAAAGGCTAATATTAACCGCTTTTCTTTTTCTTCAACAAAGTGACTATAGTTGCCATGATATGGTGGTGCCTCTTCCTCCTCTAAATCAATAATTTTCATGACCGTTTGATCGAGAAACTGACGATCATGTGAAGTCATCACCACTGCTTTTTGACTTTGCCTGAGCCAATTCTCAAGCCATTCCATTGCCTGCATATCCAAGTGGTTCGTCGGTTCATCCAAAATCAAAAGATCGGGCTCTTTAATAAGTAATGCGGCTAACCCAACCTTTGTCTGCTCACCACCACTCAACTGGTAAAGCTGCTGATCTAGTAAAAAGTGAATGCCGAGTCCATGAGCAACTTGATTCACTCTTGAGTCGATTTCATAGCCACCCTGTTCTTCAAATGCCCCCTGAAATACCCCATAGCGTTCAATAAGTTTAGTTAATCGCTCAGGATCTGCTTCACTTGCCATCTGCAGCTCGAGTTGTTTTATCTTTGCAGCAATGTCATGTAAAGCCTTAAAAGAACTGTTCAGATACGCCTCAACCGTCATCTCATCATTCATATGCGGCATTTGCTGTAAATAGCCGATCACCGCGCCTTTTTTAATGGCAATACTCCCACGATCACACGGTTCCTCGCCCACTATCATTTTTAATAATGTTGTTTTCCCACAGCCATTAGGTCCAACAAAAGCGACCCGTTCACCTTCCTGAATCTCTAACGATAAATCATCAAAAATGGATTGTCCTGCTATATTTTTTTTAACATGATTGACTGAACAGATAATCATGCCGATCACTCCTTTAATAATAAAATCACTTTTAACATATGCTTTTCTTTTGAGAAGAGGGGGAATCCTTCCTACCAGTCCATGCTTCGTAACGCAAAGAAATTGCCGATTAATCAACGTAGATGCAAGAGACCTGAAACACTAAAAAAAGTATCCCAATAACGCCACTTCCTCACAAAAGCGTTAACCTGAAACTTGAGTCACTTAAAAAAGATTCATCCACAAAAAATAAGAAAACTTGGCTTGCACCGCTTCGTTGGTCCTCCTGATATGATTTTTGCAAATCACATACTTAGGTTGTCGCCAGGCCTTAGATGGCGAAAATCAATGCCAGACTTAGACGCTCTTCCTTTGAGAGCGCCAGCGAAGTTATACCTTTTGATCGTAAAAAAAACCATAGGGCTACACATCCCTATGGCATCCTTCACATGTATTCCATTGCCTTGTTAAAAAGCAAGCCTTTGAAAACAAGCCAGCGGCTTAATTTATACTTTGCTTTTAGAAGCCCATTTAATGCGTCTTAAAAGCAATGAGCTAACTGCTCTGCTTTCTTATTCTCTAATGGGCAAATCAAAACGCAAAAAGAGAGCAAGATGCCAAGCATTCGCTCTCCTCCGGTAATCCGTCTATGCGAGATGTGGGATAAGCATCTATTCAATGGTGTATTCAGTTTCTCTAAAAAAGGGCAGACTTTCCCCTTTGAAAGAAAAACGGAAAATAATGGCACAGCATTGGTAGATATAGTCAACAACCTGTGCTAAACCATTGAATAACATACTTCCACACCTCCTCCAAACATTCTATGCTTCATTTTATCTGACTTCTCTGATCTTTGCAAGACCTTCAAGCTTTATCCGTTATATGACATAGCGTATACGACTGCCGCGTCCTGAAGCTTCGGCGGGTTCAACAAAAATTTTCTTCGGCAAACGTTCACGAAGTTCAGGCACGTGACTGATGACCCCAATTGCCATGTTTTCTGTGTGCAGCTTTTCAAGTGCGGTCACAACCGTATCCAATAATTCTGGATCAAGTGTCCCAAACCCTTCATCTAAGAAGAAAAACTGTAAAGGAACTTCCCCGCGGAGCTGTACCTGCATGGATAAAGAAAGGGCGAGTGCGAGGGATGTCAAGAAGGTCTCACCACCAGAAAGCGTGGAGACAGGACGGCGTATACCGCCATTGGCGTCATCACGAATCACAAAACCGCCTGACGTATCGACCTCAATGGCATACCGTCCATGGGTCAAATGGGCGAGTCTATCTGAAGCCATACGACTGATTTGCATAAGCTGCTCTTCAGCAATAAATTCAACAAAACTATTGCCACGAAAAACCGCCTGTAACTTTTGCAACTGTCCATGCCGCTCGGCAAATTCAATTTTCTCCTTCTCAAGCACCTTAAAACGTTGATTTTTCTCCTTAATCGATTGCCATTCCTTCTCCAAGGCCGCTTGTAACTTTAGACTTTGATCACGCTGTTCTTCAAGATGGGTCACTTGATTGTGCAGCTTCTTCATATCTTCCTCAGTCAAACGCTCAGCACCTAGGCGCTTGCGCAAGCGTTCGATTTCCTTCTTTAAATAACGATATTGTTCATCAAAGCTCTCTATTCTTGAACGCAAAGCTTCAATAGCTGAATCTGACAGATACCCTTGCTGAATCACAGTGAGAGCCTCAAATTTATACTGTGCCATCTGCTCCTGAAGCTGAGCTTCTGCCAATTGTTTTCTTTCTACCGCTTGTTGGAAAAGAGCCTGAGCATTAGAATACTGCTTTTCTAGCGTAAAACGCTGCTGTTTTATATCATCTAACGCGCGCTTCGCCTCTTTCTCATTGGATTGCAGGAGCTGCCATTCTTTTTCTAACTGATCCAATGCTGCAAAAGGATTAATCTCTTTTCCCTGCAATATCTCTTGCAGCTGTTGCTCTAGAGCCTCCCGCGAACGATTGATTTCATTCCAAGTCGCCCGCGTTTCTGTGTAGCGCTGTTCAAGATTTAGCCTGTCCTTTTCAAGTGTTTCATGCTGCTGCACGTCTTCATCGATCTGACGGGTGAGCTGATCCATTGCTTCTTGTAATTTTTGCAGCTTTTGATCCTTAGCTTGGATGTCTGTTTTTAATTGCTCCAGATCTTCGATTTCGATGCCAACATGATTGACTGCCCATGCTTTGTACCTTCCCTGCAAGGTGATATTGAGCTGCTCTACATGACGTTGATAGTCATTCACCTGCTCAGATAAAGCCGTCCATTCTGATTCGAGCTTTGTTTGGTTAGTGGAGGCACTGCGAAAGGCTGATTGCTGCTGTTGCAAGGATGTGTCAATTCCTAACACATCTTGCTTAAGTGCCTTTAGCTCACGACTCGTTTGATTAATCCACTGCTTTAAATCTTCCTGCTTCCATTCTGATACGGGTAGAGGGTCAGAGGTCGGTATAGCCTTCAGGTTAGGCACATGCCCCTCTTCAAGCTGTTGAATGTGCTGAACCCTTTGTTCTAGGGCAGCCTGCTGACTCCCAATGGTTTGCAGTGTCTGTTGTATCCATTCCTGACATTTTTTATAGAAGCGTCTCAAGTCCTCTAACTGCTGCAAGGAAGTCTCGGCCAGATCATCCTCTGCCTTCTTAGTATGATGAGTGGAACCACAGACAGGACAGGGCTCCCCTGCCACAAGCTGCCGCGTCAATTGCTGAGCCAAAGCATGTTTGTAAGCGACTTGGTACGCTTCTTCGCGCTCTGACTCTTTCACAGCCAACCAATCCTGAAGCATATGAAGCTTTGAAGATGTCTCTGCCAGACGCAAATAAATCGCTTCATAGCGGGAAAAGCTCTGAAGCAAGCCTTCCAGAATAGCGGTATATTGACGTCGTGATGTATCGAGCCTCTCTTTTACTGCCTGCTGTTTTTCTCCGGCCTCATGCAAACGCTGCTGCCACTCTTTGAACGTCTGCTCATCATTCTTAATTTGCTGCTTATCAGCAAGCGCTTGTTGTACCTGTTCGCGTTGCTCACTCGTGACAGCAATTTCCTGCCGACTGACCTGCCAGCCTTGTAGTTGCTCTTTTTTCTCATTGAGCTTCGCTTGAAGCTTATTTTGTAATTGCCGCTTTTCTTGAAGCGCTTGTAGTTGCTGCTGAAGCTGCTCTTGTAGTGCACTGACCTGCTTTTGTCTATCCTCAAGGTCAGCTTGTACACGCTGTGCTTGCTGCAACGCCATTTTTTCCTTGTCATATTCCGGCTGTTTCTTTATTAAGGCAGCTTGAGCCTGCTCATAGGCTGCGACCGCGACTTGTTCCGCTTTTTGACTCTCCATAAATTGCTGCTTGATTATTTCCAAGCTCTTCTCTGCCTGTAATGCGGCTTCCTTTGCTTCCTCAAATGACGAAACATAAGGCATCACTTTGGAGACACGCTCCGCTTGTTTTAATTGCTGACGGAGTTGCTCTATCTCCGCCTGTTCATTCTTCAGCGTTTGCTCTTGCTTTTCATAGTCTAGAAGGTTCTGCTGCGTTTCCCATTGCGTTTTTGCTCCATCAAAACGCTGCTTGACATCATTTAATTGCTTTTGATAGTCATTAGCCGCTTGCTCTGCTTCTCTATACTTTGCCTCGCTCGTCTTTAACGCTGCATCAGAAGCATCACCTAAGCCATGCTCTTCGGCCTCAATCGCTTCAAGACGACGTTCTGTATTTGTCACCCGCTCGCGAATTTTTTCATTCAATCGATCACCATATTTTTCAAGGTGAAAAAGCCGCTGCAGCATTCGCCGGCGTTCCGCCCCTTTTAATGTTAGAAAATCTGCGAATTTTCCCTGTGGAAGAACGACTGCCCGAGTAAAATCATCATGGGTCAAACCCAGCAGATCCTTGATGGCTTGCGTAACATCTCTTTCCTTATCTGCCAGCACCTCTGGCGTCTCCCCTGATAAAAAGCGCAGACGGCAGCTGCCGATAGTCAGTCCGTCATTCTTAGCTCTTTTATACACGCGTTCTACACGGTAGCGTTTGGGAGCATCAACACCCAGATCGAAGGTGAAGGCAACTGAAATTTCATTTTCAGCATGGTTTAAAATCCCTTGCGTATTTCCGGTCGCTCGTTCAACCTTCCCATATAAGGCAAGTGTCATAGCATCAAGAAGAGACGACTTCCCGCTTCCGGTAGGACCGAAAATCCCAAAGACACCCCCATCGACTAATTGAGTAAAATCAATGGTTTGCTTTTCTCTGAAGCTATGAAGGCCAGCTACTGAGAGTTCAATCGGTCGCATACACCCCACCACTTTCTTCCTCAGTTTCCTTCGCCATCTCTAAAAAGAGTTCAACCAACGCTTGATCAGGGTCAGCCCCACCTGTTTGCTGACGATAAAAGCGCCCAAAGATATCCTGCAGTGGCAACTCCGATAACCGTGTAAACAGCTCGTCATTCTCCGCTTCCAAATAGATGGGGCGAATGTGGATCAAGCCCTCATGTGCTTTACGCAAGTTTTGAATATCACGAATGGCCAGGGCATCCTTGAGGGTAATTTCGAGATCAACCCAAGCCTGCTTATCTCTGCCAGCCTCAATCCATTGATACACTTCTTCCAAGCCTTGCTTTGCCGACCAACGCACAAGTGGTTTGCCTGATTTTAAATAAATTTCGCGGATATCTGCCGGCTGCCCAGGCTCACAATCAATAAGCGTCACAGACTTCGGCTGGTTCGCTTCGGAAAAGCTATAAGCAAGCGGTGAGCCACTATAGCGCCCTGGTGTCTGACCAAATGCTAGGCTCTGTGGACGATGCAAATGACCTAAGGCCACATAGTCCGCGCCAACATCGAGTGATGAGGGGGATACCGTATAAGCACCCCCTATTTGAATCGGCCGTTCCGAGTCTGATTCCCTTCCTCCCGCAATAAAAAGATGACTCATGACAACGTTGACAGCCTCCTTTTTAAATGCTTGTGCGTGCGAATGAAAAAGCACAGACAAACGCTCGTCATAAGCGGAACGAATATACGCTTCTTCGTTCATTTCACTCAAGCATTCATTAAGCCGCGATTCAGACGGATAGGGAACAGCACTGATCACGAGTTCTTGATGACAGGAGGGGATCGCAATGGTGAGTGGTCCCTGCGATGGACGTCCTACTAAAGTAATCCCATGAGTAAGCGCCAAAGGCGAGGCCGCTTCCACCCGCTCAGGACTGTCGTGGTTTCCAGAAATAACGACAACAGGCCGCTTACCTCCATGTGAGAGCTGTTTCATCGTTTCGTAAAATAGTATTTCAGAAGCGGCAGGTGGGTTCACCGAATCGTAAACATCTCCAGCCATTATCACCGCATCGACCTTTTCATCGTTCGCGATACTGATGATTTCTGCAAGCACCGCTTCTTGTTCGCTTTGACGTGAACGGCCTTCAAGACTGCGTCCCAGGTGCCAATCTGCCGTATGTAAAAGTCGCAAGCTACTTCCCCCTTTGTCTAGCATAATAAAGATGTGCCGGAGACTTCCCCGGCAACACATCACATCGTATATAAATGACCACCATCAAAAAAGTAGAGACCGATTTTTTCTACTTTTTGCTTCCAAATACGCTCAATGGCGAGCTGATAAAGCTCCAGCTGTTTGTGATAACGAGCAATAAGCGCCTGCTGCTGGGCAGCCGGTGACTGAAACCGGCCTTCAACCTGATCGGTTTTAAAATCCAGCAGTACTAGCCCCTTCTCCGTTTCATATAAGCAGTCAATAACCCCTTGAACGAGCACCTTATCCTCGTCCCCTTGCCAGCCTGAATAGATATCCGCTGGTTTGACCGCCAAAGAAAAGGAGAGTTCGCGTACCACACGCTTCGCCTGCAGAAGCTCTCGTCCGATTTCAGTTTCAAAAAACTGGGTAATTTTCCCGAAATCTAAAGCTAGAGACTCCTCTTCAGTTAATAGCTCCTGTTCTTGCATGCGTTCAGCTTCTTGCTTAAGCTGTCCATGCGACATCGGAAAGGCGAGGGTCACATGCTGCATAAACTTATGCACAGAAGTTCCTCGTTCAGCAGCCGTCAATTGCTTGTTGCTAAAAAAGCGGGGCCGCTCCCCTAAGGGGCGCCGAAATTGCCGGACAAGTGCCTCGTCATAGCCTTCATTAAAACGCTCCTGCTGACGTTTGATCTCGGTTACCGTTTGCTTAGCCATGTGCACCGTCGCTTGTTGATGCGAATATCTCCAAGCTAAATGCCGTGCGACCCGCTTATCTTCCTGAACATCGACAGGAAGCCAGCTTTGTAGCTTCTGTTCTTTTGCTCGGGTCTCCACTTCCTGCTGCCCAAGCTCTGGTACAATTGTCCCACCCGCATGAATGGCTGTAACCCACCGGGAGGGATGCTGTTTCACCGCTTCTTGAAAGGGTGTGAAACCCGCAGCATCATGAAGGACAACAGCATCTTTGTGACGCAAAACGCTTGGCCCAATCCAATCTAAAAAGGTCTTCGCCTGTCCGCGAGCATAAGGCGACAAAGTCCATGTCATCTCACTCGCGCTTTCAATCCATTTTTGGATGGCCTTTTCAGCATCCTTTAAAGTCCCTACAAGGATCAGCTTTTCACGCGCCCGCGTTAATGCCACATAGAGAATGCGCATTTCTTCAGCTACTGTTTCACTGGCCATTCGCCTTTTGAGCGCTGCATGAGGTAAGGTTGGTGTCGTCAATCGCTTCACGGGATCAATATTTTTTGTTCCAAAGCCCAGCGTTTTATGAAGTAGAGTCTTAGCGTTGAGATCTCTAAAATTAAAGCGTTTATTAATACCAGCAACAAAAACAACTGGAAATTCTAACCCCTTACTTTTATGAATCGTCATAACACGGACGACATCTTCCTGTTCACTTAATGCCCTTGCTTCAGCAAGGTCTCCACCTCTATCTTGGAGGCGTTCGATAAAACGCAAGAAGCGAAACAATCCACGAAATGAGGTTTGCTCATATTGACGCGCACGATCATAGAGCGCGCGTAAATTGGCTTGCCGCTGTTCACCTGCTGAAAGACCAGCAACATAATCATAGTAGCCGGTTTCTCTATAAAGCTGCCAGATCAGATCTGCTAATGCCCCGCGCCGGGCACGATCACGCCAGTCTTCCAGCTGGCGATTAAACGCTCTTAATTTATGAGCTAGGTCATCAGTAAATCGCTCACTATAGTCCTTCATGGCCTCATAATACGCCCCTTCTTTTTGAGCAATGCGGATACGAGCAAGCTCTGAACCAGTCAAGCTGACCAAAGGGGACCGTAGCACTGAAGCCAGCGGAATATCCTGAAAAGGATTATCGATCGTCCTGAGCAATGCCATCATTACAGCAACCTCTGTCGCTTCAAAATAGCCTTTTGAAAGCTCAGCATAGGCTGGAATGCCTCTTTGCTTGAAAACATCCAATAGTGTTGGCGCCCAGGCCGCACCTGAGCGCAGCAAGATGACAATATCGCGATATTGAATTGGCCGATTGACTTTTGATTCTTTATCATAGACCTCTTTTCCGTTTTGAATCATCTCTTGAATTTTATTCGCAATAAAATGCCCTTCTAATTCTGCAGTTTCATAGTCTTCTAACGTCTCATCCTCAAGCCCCTCTTTATGCTCCTGACGATTGATAAGATGGAGTTCAGTCTTCTGTTCTGCTTCGGGATAATAGCTGGCACCAAACAACAGAGCTGCCTTGTCATCATAGTCAATTTCACCAACAGTCTCATCCATGACTTGTTTAAAAATAAAATTCGTTCCGTCCAATATTTCCCGGCGACTTCGAAAGTTTTGTGATAAATCAATCCGGTATCCAGAGGATTCATCAGAAGATGACGTGTTGCCAAATCGCTTGTATTTATCAAGAAATAAGCCGGGTTCTGCCAAGCGAAACCGATAGATGCTTTGCTTGACGTCACCAACCATAAACGTATTGTCCCCTCTAGCAATATGCGAAATGATCGTCTCCTGAACAAGATTGGTATCCTGATATTCATCAACAAGTATTTCTGTAAATTGGGCGCGATATTGCTTAGCCACCTCTGAAGCGACTTCATGCCCAGGCTTTGCCGCATCATCACGTAAAACGGAAAGCGTGAAATGCTCTAAATCATCAAAATCGACCACAGCCTTTTCTTTTTTCACCGCCATATAGCGCTTTGAAAAATCCTTGACAAGCTGTACCAATAAATAAACATAAGGAGCCATATCTTGAAGATCTTCTAAATAACTAGCGGGAGATTTAGAAAATAACTCCTCTTGAAGCTGAGTCAGCCGTTTTTTGACCTCATCTCTTAGGCCTTTCACCCGATCCTTTAACGTCGAATCAATATCGTCACCCTTACAAGGCTTTAGCTTCGTGAAGGAAAGCTGAGAAAACGCTTGATGGAGAGCCTCCCAAGGTCCGTGCGCTGCCGTATAGATGGCTTGCAGCATCTCGCGATCAGCTTCGAGTGTAGCAACATATGGGTAAGGCCCACCAGGCTCTGAGGCAAGCGTTTCTGCTGTCTCCAGTACCCCCAATAGGCCCTGTACAGTGGCTTTCACGGCCTGCTTTAAATCAGGGGTCCATGGAAGCGTATCAATTGACGTATCTGGAGTCACTCGATACGCTGCTGCCATCTCATCCAGCCAAGCTTCTGGCCAAGGATGGCTGCGAGAAAAGGTATAGAGCTTTTGTACGAGCCCCATAAGCTCTGAATCACTGCGATCATTAGAATAGCGATCTACCAGCTCATAAAAACGCTCAGCATGTTCAGCGCTATAATAATCCTCAAAAAGCCCCTCTAAAACATCCTCGCGAATCAAAGCCATTTCTGCTTCATCACCAATCCGAAAGCTCGGATCGATATCCAATTGGTAATAATAACGTCGAACCACAGATAAACAGAAGGAGTGTGAGGTTGTAATCAACGCTTTATTTAGTAATGTAAGCTGATGCCGCAATCTAAGATCGCTTGGATTGTTGGTCAGTTCCTTCTCCAATGCCTGACCGATGCGGACACGCATTTCTGTTGCCGCCGCATTCGTAAACGTGACAATCAACAAGCGATCTACATCCACAGGCTCCTTGGGATCGGTGATTTTTTTAATGATTCGTTCGACGAGTACAGCCGTTTTACCAGAACCTGCCGCCGCAGCCACTAGCACATCCTGACCCTTCTGCACAACGGCTTGCCATTGATCATCCGTCCATTGACTGTCCTTTGGCTTTTGTAGGCTCATGATCTACTCTTCCCCCTCTTGCTTATCTTGCGCTGACATAAATTTTGCTTTTAATTGCTCCAAGATATCGTTATCCGCTGCCTTTTTTAGAAGGCGGTAGTTATTTTCTGGCTGTGTGGCATCAAATTGACAAAGCGATTTAAAGGCGCAATACGTGCAGGGCGTGCGATCCTTTAATTTATAAGGCGAAATGTGGATATTTCCGTCCGTGATTTCAGTCCCAACCTTTTGCATCATTCCCCTGACGTACTGACGGAGCACATTAAAGTCTTCATCATTTGCTACAGAAGATTGCTTGGTGAACGTCCCGTCTTTCTTAAATGATGCAGGAATAATATCAGAACGCTTTGACGTCAGGGCTTCATCCATTAACGTCAACGCTTCCTCATCTTCAATGAGCAGACCCTTCATCTTGAATTCCTTAAATAAGCGTGCTTCAAAAGCTTCATCCGTCGGTTTCACCGTTTCATTCAACATTGGATTATGGACATGGAAATAGAGAACACCCGCAGGATCGGCCGACTCACCTAACCATTCTTTTGAGTAGGTCAGCACCACATCTAAATAGGCGAGCATTTGTAAGGCAATGCCGTAATACACCTCAGCCAAACTCAGATCCTTGGTGCTTGATTTATAATCGATGATCCGCAGGAGAAGTCCTCTGCTTGTCACTCCTTTATCAACACGATCAATTCGGCCGACGATCTGCATTGTGCAGCCATTGGAAAGCTTAAATTCTAAAGGTGGTAAGGGTTGATTAGGACCAAAAGGCAATTCAATCCCAACAGGTGAAAACCCACTTGCCTTCGCATGACGATTCATTGCTAAAGCGACGCGGGCGACGACATCACGCATTTTACGCTTCAAGTAATGATAGCGCGCTGAGCTTAATAAAATCTCCCTTTGCAATCTTGGTGCTAAGCGTTCCACTTGTTCAACAGCAAGAGCCTCACATTCTTCTTGAGATAGATCAGCCCACTCTTTATTATCATTGAGCAATGCTTCTGTCATCGCTTTGATCGCCGCATGAAAAAGCTCACCAATATCCGGAGCCTCAAGCCGATAGACATCCCGCTCTTTTAAACGCAGGCCATAATTAGCAAATTGGGCAAATGGGCAAGAATTAAACAGTTCCATTCGCGAGACACTGGCCTGAATATCCGTTCCATAAAGCTCCTGCGAGGTCTCTCTTGGTAAGCGTTCTTCAAGGTTCACATAAAAACGGCTGCTCAGCACCCGAATGGTTTGTGGCCGCCACATTTCAGACTGAATAAACCAATTGTAAGCCGACCACCAGTGATCTGAAACAGGATAGCCTTTTTGCCAACGGCGAATTTGTGCCGCAACATGACCCAGTGTGCGCGCTGAGGGCAGGATATAGTTCAATTGCTCCTCCTCAGTGACCTCGTGCGGCTCACCGGAAATGAACTCTACATTGAGCTCTGAAAAATAGCGTGGCATCCGTGAAATCAAGGAAGAAGGCATGAGTGATTGCCCATCTTCGCTTGCCAAAGGATAAAAAATGTATAACCGCTGGCTGGCACTAGTCATCGCACGATAAATATAAAACTCTTCGTTAAGAAGCAAATCCCGTCCACTCGGCGCAAGCTCAACCTCATGGCCATTCAGCCATTCTCTTTCCTCGTCTGATAGAATACTATCCTCCGAGGGTTTGGCTGGCAAGATCCCTTCATTAACCCCTAAAATAAATGTCACTTTAATCCCATCTGTGCGTGTCCGCTCAATAGCCCCGATTAAAACCTGATCGAGCGCAGGAGGAACAAGGGCAAATTGCAAGGCGTCTAATCCTGCTCCCAGAACCTCCGAAAAGCTTTTTAAAGACAGTGTCTCATCCCCCGCAGCTTCGACAAGCTGATCCAAGCAATCAATCAGCGCTCCCCATACTTGATCGTGCTCGCGTGCCTCATCAAGACGGCCTTCTTCCTCAGCTTTGGCACGTAAGGCTTCAAGCTTTCCAGGTACATCCAAGGATTCAAGAAATAGAAAAAGCTCTGAACACTTCTCTTGTACCGTCTTAGCCTTTTTTATCTTTTTCTCAAATCCTATGAGTGGATCGGCCAGCGCCATCCGCCAATCGTTCAGGTTTCGCTGCATTTCCTTTTCTCTGGAGCTTTGCGGAACATCCACTTCTGATAACCCGCGATAGTGACGATATTCCCATGGATCACTGTTTTTCCAATGCGCCCCGTGAATGCCAAAAGCAAGAACATAGTTCTCTAATTGTGCGATCGCTTCACGCATGTTCTGGGGCTTCTTATCTCTCGGGCAAAGCAAGTCGGTTTTTAATGCACGAAAGACAGCTTCGTACCGCCAATTTTGTAGCACTATATCCAGCAAGGCTCGAACAAATTCAATCACTGGATGATGGTGCATCTCCCGTTTCTGATCCAGAAAGATCGGAATATGGTAATCGGCAAAAATGGTTTCAAACAGATCTCGATAAGCTGAAAGATCCCGTACTAATACAGTGATGTCTTTATATCTTAGCTGTCCTTCTCGAACAAGGCGGCAGATTTCACGGGCAGTCGCTTCGATTTCTTCACGACGATTGACCGCCTCAAAGACCCGAACGGCTCCATCATTAGGCACTTGCTTAAAAGGGCGCTTTTCAAAGCTCTGTTCTAAATGCGTGAGACTTCGTGCTTCAAAGCGCCAGACATCCTGTAAAATTTCTGGCACTTCGATCGGCACCTCTGCCTCACGAGCCAGAGTGAAGAGTCTCCCACAGGTAGCTGCTGTCGCTCGGAAAAGTGTCAAATCGCTAGGGGCTGGTTCTTCGTAAGGCCGATCTAGCGTGAGTGTTACCGTCATCCGCTTCACATGCTGCATCAATACAGACAACAAGGCTTGCTCTTGAGGCGTAAAACTATCAAAGCCGTCTACCCAAACCTCAGCTTCCTTTAAACTTTGCCACTTTGGCAATTGCTCGGTCGCTATATTTAAGTAATCATCACTATCAACATATTTATTTAATAGCGCCATTTCCAGTTCATGGTAAACAAGCTGTAAATCATGGAGCTTGTCTAATAAGGCAGGATCTGTGCCTGCTTCCTTCAACAGCCCCCATTTTACTTGCAAATCTGCCGCTGACAGATTGTAGCGTTTAAATTCGCTAATCGCATGGTGAAGAATATCATAAAAGCCTTGTTGCTCAGCGGCTTTTTGGAAAATATGAAGGTCATGTTTATTAGCAAGCATGATCTTTCTTAGCAGCATCGTCAAGCCAACTTGATTGAGATGCAAACGCGTTGCCCCACCAACATTTTCTAATATTCTTAAGGCAAACCTTGAAAAACTATAAACGTCCAAGCGTGTCATTCCATCAAGATCAGGAAGCTTAGCAAATGAAAATTCGGTATGAAAGGTCATTTGGTCGGGAACAAGATAGATCAAAGGTGGCCCATCTGGCTTTTGTCTAAGCTCACGTTCTATCTCTTTAAAACAACGGTTTGTTTTCCCAGTGCCTGCTCGTCCAATCATTACTCTCAATGACATATCTATCACCACTCCATCGAAAAACTCTAAATCTATTATCGCATGGTGAGCAAAGGAGAACAAGCAATCGTCTTAGGAGATCAAGGAAAAAAATAGAAGCTGGGGAGGAGGCACAAAAAGCCTCCATTGCTAAATGAAGTTACTTAGAGGGGGCTGTTTCAATGGCATGATCATTGTAGCTAATCCAATCGCTCCAGCTACCTGGATAGAGCTTCACGTTAGTCAGCCCAGCCCTAGTCATGGCCAGTACATTCGCACAAGCGGTAACCCCTGAACCACAATAAACCGTTATGGATGCTGCTGCTTGTAAATCGGCGAATCGCTCCCTTAACTCATTAGAGCTCAGCCACTTCTGATTCCGCAAATTATCCATCCAAAACCGGTTAAGGGCACCCGGTATATGCCCAGCCTTAGGATCTATTGTTTCATTTTCACCACGATAACGATCAGGTGCTCTTGAATCAATTAACAGCCCGACCTCTCCTTGTTCAATCGCTTCCACTTGTTCAAGCATCTCGTCATGAGGAGTGGCCACAAACGTGGTCTTAAGCGGTGAAGGCAGCTCAGAGCTCGTCGAAAGGCCCTGAGCACACCATGCGCTGTATCCCTCATCAAGGACAGCCACCTGTTCATGACCTAAATAGCGCAGAAGCCACCAAAACCGCGGCGCATACTGTCCACCCTGATCATCGTAGGCAATAACTGTTTTTGTCGCATCAATCCCAGCTCTGCCAAGCTTCAAGGCAAGCTCCTCAACGTCCGGTAACGGATGTCTTCCTCCGTGCTCTAATACCTGTCCAGATAAGTCCTTTTCGAGATCAAAAAAAACGGCTCCAGGTATATGCCCCGAAAGGTAAGCTTTCCAGCCTTCCTGCGGGTCAGCAAGATTAAACCGACAATCGACAATCACAATATCTTGATCTTGTAAATGTTCATGCAACCAGTTCAAGCTGATGATCTCTTCCATTCTCCAGCCTCCTCATTTTTTATTATTGTAAATAATACAATGTCCACTGGTCAATATCGACAAAGCCAAGACGCTTATAAATTTTCCCAGCTTCCGGATTATCATAAAACAAACAAGCAGCTTTATTTTCAGCCATCAAGGCTTGAACAAGCTTTGTTAAACAGCGTGTCGCATACCCCTTTTTCTTATAATCTGAACGCGTGCAAACACCGATGATCATTGCAGCATAGCTATTTTCCGCGGTTGTTGAGGCAGATGAAGCGATCAGCTCCCCTTCCTCTATGTAATATGTGCGGGCAACTCCCTTTCTCATTGCATGTCTCACACTTTCTTTATTTCTAACAGCATCCGCGAATTCTGGAATGCTCCCATGAAGCTGAAGCAAGCGGTCAACATCACTAAGTGCTGCTTCTTTCACCTGCGAGATATCCAGAGTGGCATCTAGCTGTTCTCCATCTTCACATTTGGCATAATAAAGTGTTCGCGCAGGTGTTTTTCCAGCCTTTAATGTCCGTGTAACCTGAGCAACAATAGACTTCAGCCCCGATACCATCAAAGCGCGCGCATCGTTTCTGATGATATCTGCCATTCCTTCTGTATCAAATGCCCCAGGAGCGTAAACGATGTAATTTTGGTAATAACGCAGCAGCACAGCACGCAGCTGCTTTTCACTAGTGAAATCGCCCCAAACCTCTTGAAAGTCCGAAGCAAATCCAAACGCTTCAATATCTCCGATGATAAACAAATTCTCTGCTGGCCTGGCTGAAACAAACTCAAGACAGGTCTGGCGATCAGCCTCTGTTAACAATCTAATCATGCCCCTACTCCCCCTTTTTAGCTAATTGCCAAAAAGCATAGCAGAACAAGGAAGAAACAACAATAGAATTTAATCATATTTCCATTTATTTATAAAAGTAACTTAGATCCGGCTCGAATTTTATTTTTAGAAAAACTGAACGTCCCCAGGCCGAGTTTTACTCTCCAATCAAACTGTCTCGTCATTTTGCAAGCTATTTTGTTAGCATCCCCCTGCTCTTTGTTACGTTGATGCTGGCTTTGTTAAAATAATCTGCTCTTTGATTACGCTCATCCCCTAATTCGGAAGCAGGCATTCCTGATTTGTTCTCTATGTGTTAAATGAAGTGGTTATTCGTTGAAATGCTCTTCCCTTTTGTTACGTTCAAACCCTCCTTATGCGCCAACGCTAAGAACAGCAACAGCCTGGAGTGGCAGCTCACACCATCCCAGTGACCAGAATGTTATCCTTTCTTTAATGTTAAAAAGAAAAACCGGGCGAAAAGCATGCCCGGTCCTTGTCCCTAGTATTGAGCATCATCAATATGAAATGGGCTTCATTGCCTGGTCAAGTGGATTAGAGCGCAAGGCGCGAGATTCGGAACACTCTAAAATCGTATGTTCCTCGGGCGCCGCTGACTCATGATGCGGAGACTAGAGTCCTGCGGGAAGTGGGAGATCGGTAAGCCCTTAGCAGTGCGAAGGCGCGAGGAGGCTTACCACTCCCCCGCGGAAAGCGAGCGGCCTGGAGCGGAAATCCGCACCGTCCTCATGATCAGAAATTTTATACTTTCTTTTCTTTTAGAAAACTTGGCTTGCACCCCTTCGCTGGTACTCCTGATGTGATTTTTACCAATCACACACTTAGGGTGCCCGCAAGCCTCAGGTGGCGAAAGTCAAAGCCCGCCTTATCCGCTCTTCCTTTATGCGCGTCAGCGAGTTATACATTCTGATAGTAAAGCAAAAACGCCCTCATTGCTGAGGGCGTTTTTGCCTGATACTTACTCTTCTTCATCCCAAACTTTAACTTCTGTCATAACATCGCCATTTTTCATCGCCCGTGCGGCTTCAAGTCCTTCAGTTACTTGACCAAACACGGTGTGAACGCCGTTAAGATGAGGCTGCGGCTCATGTACGATAAAGAATTGACTGCCTCCTGTATCCTTCCCAGCATGTGCCATGGAAAGGCTGCCGGCAACATGCTGATGTGGGTTGCCTTCTGTTTCACACTTAATTGTGTAGCCTGGACCACCTGCACCTGTTCCTGTTGGATCGCCACCTTGGCTAACAAAACCAGGAATAACACGATGGAAGGTTACACCATTATAAAAACCTGAGTTAGCTAATTTTTCAAAGTTAGCCACCGTACCAGGTGCTTCATTTGGAAACAAATCAAATTTAATCTCTTCGCCATTTTCCATTTTAATTAAACCTTTTTTCAAAACAACTACCTCCGTCTATGTATGATTTTTTTCTACTTGCTTGCTTTATTTTACACGAACAACGAATAAAAGACCAAATCCAAGGAATGGTTTTGGTCAAATCATTTCAAATAAAGAACAACTTGGCTTGCACTGCTTCACAGCACTCCTGATGTGGCCACAATACAACCACACATTAAGGGTGCACTGCTTCACAGCACTCCTGATGTGGTCACAATACAACCACACATTTAAGGGGATGTCCATAAACTCACAGTGACGAAGGACAGGATCTGAACTTATACAGTCAGCAAAAGGTTATAAATTTGCTTATATGAAGAAACGATATCGCTTCATCATCCACCCCCACGCACTTTCTTGTCATAGTCTTTAACCAAAGAGATGAGTTCACTTTTTCTGGCACGCCATTGCTGTTTTCGATGACCGTTCGATCCAGAAGGATGAGGAAAGCCAAAAAGGCAATGCACTGCTGCCATTCTCCTGCTTCGGATAAGATGCTTGATTACATCATTGACACACTGTCCAAGAGGAATAACAAGCACGTCATGCTCTATTGCCTTAATCTCCTCTGGAAACACATGATAGGCAAATTTCTCTAATAATGGAGAACGGTCTATACTTGGCGCATAACCTGTATAATTTTTGCCATGTTTAAACACTGGGTATTTAATCACTGAGGTGGTATGCAAGCCATCATATGAAGGGTCAAAGAGCATGCGACAGGAATGTAGGCCAAACACCTTATTGACTTCGCACTCATCAAGCATTTCGATGAGATGCTTTCTCATGGTTCCAGCAAATCGCGCTGCCATCTTTGCGCCTTTCAAAACCTGATCGATCGAATCCCCACGGTCAAGTCGTGCTTTGGCTTCTTGAAAAGCCAGCTTCATCTGAGTCCATCCAGGGGTAATGCCAACGATGACGATTTGCGCATGCTTGTTGATATACTCATTGTGTGGTGCATAGTACATGTCCAGAATCTCGCTCTTTTCTAGCAAAAAACGAGGATGGAGCAATTCTTTTTTCTGAAGAAGCTCAGGGCTTGGTAGCATTTTGATGTAAGGCAAAAAATGATCAAAATAAGTGTTGGTCGTCTGCATTTCGCCCATCATTGTTTGCCATGTAGCCGTTATTCATAGGCCAAAAAGGAGCGCAGCATCCAGACGTGCTTTTCAAATTTGGCTTGTAAGCCAATAAGCAAATCCAGTGTAGGTTCATCATTAAGCTCCCGAGCCAACGGCATCCCCTCTTCAACAATCTCATGGATGAGCTGATTATAATCCTTATGCAGCTGGGTGATGATTTCTGTTTCCTTATCATCGGCAGTGGCCTCTTTTATCGTGCTCTCGTCCACATATTTTGTCAATGTAGCTAACGGCTTACCGCCGATAGCTAAAATCCGTTCAGCGATTGTATCAAGATCAGCAGCAAATTCTTTATACAGTGTTTCAAATTGAGCATGTAGCCCAAAGAAATGATGGCCTTGGATAAACCAATGGTAGCGATGAAGTTTGACATACATGACGTTAAAATTCGAAAGCTCTTGATTTAAAAAATTAATGAGTTTTTGATTTTTCACGAGGATCACCTCTCCTTTTTCAGATTACTGTTTAAGAACTTGTCCTTTTTAATCAAGTTCCCAAAATCAATACGTATTAAACCCACCTAGATGGCTCACTGCTTTAAAAAAAAGAGGTTGCGATATACCCCAACGTTGCAATGCCAGCGGCAATGACAGCCGTTTTCAATTTAAAACGAGAGTAGGAAACGGCTTCTAAATCAAGGACACCTGCCATCGTATTGGTATCATCACTCAAAGGGGAAGAAAATGTGCCAAAGACCCCACTGGCGAATACAGCACCAACAACCATCGATAAATCCGCTCCAGAACTATGAGCTAACGCTACGCCTAGGGGCATTAAAATCCCCCATGTTCCCCAGGAAGAACCAATAAAATAAGAGATGATGGCTCCTAAAACAAAGAGGACAGGTGGAATAATCGATGTCGGAATCCAAGATACGTGACTGGTGACAAAATCGGAAAATCCCAATTTATTGGTCACAAGTGTCAGGCCCCACACCACACTTAATAACACAACGACATTCATCAAATTATTGCCACCATTGATAAATTCCGTCATCAAATCCTCTAAGGTGAATCTTTGTATCAGATAAAAGATGAACGCCACCAAGGTTGAAATAATTAAAGCGACTAGCATCGCATTGAGCACATCTGCCTTGATAAAGGCTTGGAATAACCCTGTTGCCCCATTGCCTCTGCCGCTAAGATAGGTGAGAAGCAAGGTTAGTACGATATCTAAAACAAGCGGCACAATGAGATTAATTGGGCGGGCAGGCAAATCTTTTGCAACAACAGGGTGACAATCCTCCCAGCCCTTTGCCTCTGCTTGTTTGGCGTTTTCCGGCGTTGACGTTTTTTTAACCCTTTCTTTATCACGATGAAAAAAGCTTAAATAGATCCCGACTAAAATTAAAGCAATCGAAAAGAAATTAAATGGGATACTGTGTATGTAAAGCTCATATGGATCCCCACTGATCTTCTCATTTCTCAGAGACACATCAATCACAGATGTCATGTAGCCAACAAAAGCAGTGGCTACAGGAATCAGTGATATCAATGCTGTACCCGTTGTTTCGATCACATACCCTAACTCTTGTCCAGACATTTTTATCTTTTGAATTAGCGCCCGCATAATTGGACCAACCGTTACGATTCTAAAGGTTGGCGAACTAAAGGTGCCTATTGTCGATGCCCAGATAAGCAGCAGTGCCTGACGTTTGGTTTGCACATGTTCTGCTGACCATTTTACAAAGCCTTTTATACCACCCGAATGCTTCATGATGCCTACCAAGCCAGTAAAAATGTAGAGAAATAAAATGATCTCAATATTGCTTTTATCTATCAAAGCTTGAACCACAAAAGCAACCGCGGCTTGAATCCCTTCAACGACATGAGGTCGATAAATATAGGAGCCCACAATCAAGCCTAATGTCAATGCCGGCAAAACCTTTTTAGTCATTATGGCTACAGGAATAACCACTAAAAAAGGAACAATGGAAAGCCAGCCTCCTCCCATGAACCATCCCCCCATTACTTTGTATTCTGTTCATAGTTTGGTGCAATCAGGGGAAAATATGCTTATGAAATCTTAGGAGTGATACTGTGGCTGCTCATAAAAAAAGAAAGTCTCTCAATCCACCGCAAGTCCTCGCATTGCTTTTAATCAGCGTGATCCTTATTGGCACACTTTTATTGAAACTGCCCGTCGCTACAACACAGCCTATCTCTTGGATGACCGCATTATTCACAGCTACTTCAGCGACGACTGTTACCGGATTATTCACTGTGGGGAGCACTGATTTATTCACTCCTTTTGGCGATATTATTATTTTAATCATCATTCAATTGGGTGGATTAGGCATTATGACCTTCGCCGTCCTTATTTTTTTGTTAGTGGAAAGAAGCATTTCGATCAAGCAAAGATTAATGATCCAAGAAGCGTTGAATCAAAACTCTCTTGGGGGAATTGTTAAGCTTGCTAAGCGATTGCTCATGTTTTCCTTATTTTTTGAAGGATTTATGGCCATTTTACTCGGCTTTCGCCTCATTCCTGAATGGGGATGGGGCAAGGGGATGAGCTATGCTATTTTTCATGCGATCTCGGCATTTAATAATGCAGGATATAGCCTTTGGCCTGATAGCTTAACGCGTTACGCTGGTGATCCCGTGATTAACCTTCTATTTTCTGCCTCCATTATGATCGGCGGACTAGGATTTACCGTGTTAAATGATGTTTGGGATAAAAAAAAGTGGCGGGCCTATCGCCTGCATACAAAGGTCATGCTTCTCGGTACCGTCATTCTTAACGCCATCGCTATGGTGCTTATTTTTCTTTTAGAATATGATAACCCTTTAACTCTTGGACATTTGCCGTTGCATGACAAAGTATGGACAGCTTTTTTCCAGGCCACCACTACGCGGACAGCAGGATTTAATACAGTGCCGATTCAAGATCTCCGACCTGAAACCCTCTTCTTAATGATGATTTTAATGTTTATCGGTGCCGGATCGGTATCAACAAGCGGTGGCATTAAACTGACCACTGCAGTCTGCCTGATGATGATGGTTGTCGCTTATGTCCGTAAACAAAAAGAACCGACGCTGATGCGCCGATCCATTCACCACGATGATATCTTCAAGGCTTTAACCATTACCATTCTAGCTATTGGCATGATTTTTACTGCTATTTTTATACTGCTTATCTCTGAAAGATCTTCCTTCACCTTTTTACAAATTGGCTTTGAAGTGGTGTCTGCATTCGGAACAGTGGGCCTGTCCACAGGAATTACCCCGGAGCTCAGCCCGGTTGGACAATGGGTCATTATTTTAGTCATGATCTTTGGTAAGCTAGGTCCTCTAACCATGGTATTCTCTATTGCTTCGCGCACACGTGATGATATTCGCTACCCGAGCGGCAAGCTATTTATTGGATAAGCGCTCGCCTTCTTTTCGTTTCAGCCTCTGGCCCTTCTTGGGCTGGGCAGCATACATGCGCTTTTCCAGCCATTTGCCAATCAGCCAAAAAACCACCATACCCATGGCAACGGGAACAAGTTGAAGCGGATGAGCGAGCATGTCACGCCAATCGGCACCTATGAAGGTCACAACGCCAATCATCACAGCTTTTCCCAACATAATCGCAAGGAAAAAAGAATAGGGATTGATTTCAGAGAGTCCTGCAACAACATTAATAAGAGAGGAAGGAGTAAAAGGAATCGAAGAAACAAAAAACACAGGGCCGAACCTTCTACGATCCACCCAATCAAGCATGGATTGAATCTTTTTGCTTTTTTCTAAGAAAGCCCGCAATCGCCGATGAGCCAGCCAGCGAATGAACATAAACACAATAAAAGAGCCGAGAACCGTTCCTGTCCAGGATAATAAAAACCCGATAAAAAAACCATAGGCTGCCGCATTCGCTAAAACAAAGGCCACAAGGGGAAGCGGTGGCAAAATAGCTTCGAGCAAAGGCAGAAGGATGCCCAGAAAAAAGCCCAATCCTTGATAGCTCTGCAAGAGATTTTCTACATTTTCAAGTGTCACATAGGTATGTATCCAATTTTCAACATCATGAAAACTCTCCATATGTCTGCGGCTCCTTTAGGTGGTGGTTAAATCAAGAACATTTAAAGCCTAAGCTTGCCTATATGCCTAGTCCTAATAAAAATGGCTATTTTATAGACACGCCTTATAGAAGGGGCATGAGCCTTTATAAATGGAAAACAGAGGATAGAAATTCCCTGAAAACAAGACCAATATTTCTCAATATTATAGCATAGAATCCTAGACAGCTTGCTCATGTTGATGAACAATTTTTTGACATGCCTACCTGCAAGGAGATTCCTAAAGCATTCCTTACCTTCTTGCCCTTCACACTATGTTATCCTTAGCCAAGGAGGGATCAAACAAATGACAACTTATTCATTTACTGTTCAAGGTCAGTGGGCTGGTGGACGTCAAGGAAAGGGGCAGTTGAACGCATCAGGTATCCAATCTGCAATTTCTGTCGATACATCCATGGGGGGCCAAGGCATCGGCACTAATCCTGATGAACTGCTTATCGCTTCTCTACAGTCCTGCTATCTCATGACATTGGGCATTCATTTAGAACTGAACAATGTCCCTTATCACTCAATAGAAATTCGTTCTGAAGGCGTGGTTAGCGATGAAGGCGGTCTCCATTTCGAATCGATTACCCATTACCCCATTTTAGTTTTGGAAGCCCAAGCCAGTGATACCATTTATAAGCGTGCAGAAGATGTGTTACCCAAGGCAGAAGAACATTGTATGATCGCTAAGGCCTTGAAGGGCAATGTACACATTCATATCTACCCAACGCTTATACGCCATGGGGGGGAAAAGCAACATGAGGAATGAAGAGAGCAGTGAACCCTTCCACTGCTCTACACTTTATATTTATCGGTGTTGGATTGCTTAAATGCATGCATAATATGTTCTTGAGAGTTTTTAATCGTATGTACAAGTTCCTTTGCCTGATCTTGAGTGTATTGAATGGCAGATTTTTTATCATGAACATCCTTTAATAAATCCGCTGCTGTTGTTTGTAAACGCTCCTGATGCTTAATGATCGACTCACTATCTTTTCTAAGGCGTTCTGTTTTTTGGGACACATCGACAATCACGGATTTCATAGCCTTCGCCTCGATAAACAGCCTGATAATTAACCATATTAACGCCAGAGCAATAACCCCTAAGCTCACCCAAACAATAATCAGTTTAACCGCCTCCTTATAACGTCCTTTTCCCCATCATAACCCAACCTGTTTGTGTTTGCCTTTAATAGGCTAGGCAATCAATAGGATTCTCTACTAAGATTCCCTATTTAAGATGCCTTTAATCGTCATTAAGCTTGATTTTTATCGGCCAAGGGAGTGGGTTTCTCACGCCCTATTGTTTGATCAAGAATGACGGCAATGACAACACCCACCACCAACCCATTATGAAGAATGGAGGACACAACATTTGGCAGATCGGCAAGTGCAGTTTGTGGGAGAAGAAGAATTCCCGTTCCAGCCATGATGGAAACCGTAGCAACAGTAACCTTTTTTTCTTTGTGCAGCTCCCCTTTGAGCGCATTTAGGCCAAGACCAATGATACCTGCCATTGACAAAAAGAGTGTTGCATAGCCAACCGGTGCAGGAAGCGCTGCGAAAAAGCCCATGATAACCGGAAAAAAGCTAAGGACTAAGATAATCAATGAACCGATTAAAAAGGGCAGACGCTCTTTGATCCGGGTGGTTAAAATAAAACCAGCAGAACCCGAGATCGGCACACCACCAATCGTTGGAAAAATTCCTGCGAGGATTTGGTTAATCCCCATGATAAAACTCGTCCGTCTCAAGCTCTCATCCTTCTCTGGTCTGACAACCTGTTTGACCGCATCCACACTGGCAATGAGATTGGTCAGCAAAAGAAGACCTGTTAGGCAAGCAGTAATAACCACCCCGAGATTAAAGGTCGGCTTTCCCCATACAAACCATTGCGGAACAGAAAAGACTTTATGGGTAGCCACCACCTCATTGTCGGTTAAGCCAAAGACGGCAAACAGAATCCAGCCAATGATCAAGCTAAAAAGCACCGAGTAATTTTTGAAAAAGGTAACACGAAACTGAGATAAGACAATAGCGATAATAAGTGTAATCAATGCAATGACGGCAACTTTACTGTCGATTTTTCCGCCTTCTGCACCAAGAATCCCTTCCACAAATGGTCCGCTCAATTGTAAAATTAACAAAATTAAATACGTACCAATAATAGTTGGGGTAAATAACTTTTTGACACTATCAATGAGGTTCAACAGGGTTAATACAAGAAACAACACACCCGAAACAAACAAGCCAAGTTCGAGGCTACTGAGAATGGTATGACTCTTCTCCCCAATCGCAGCTCCGCCAGCATAAGCAAGAAAGACGCCCCACCATAAGCCTGCTGGGCCCTCCATTAATGGCAGCTTATGGCCAAAAAGTCCCTGCAGCAAAGACGTTAGACCCATCACAAAAAATGTCCGTTGCAGCAGCTCCGCTGTTTGCTCCGCAGAAAATCCATAAGCAAAAGCAACAGATACAGGAGCGACAATCGTTCCTGCCAAAATAAACACCATCCATTGAAAGGATGACAAGGTCAATCTACTCATAAATCAATCTCCTATGTATATTTAATCCGGTAATTATAGTTTAACAAATGAACAAGGAAAGTATAGTGATAAAAGCCTCAGGTTGAATAGAAATAGCCAGACATAAGAAAAGCATGCCTGGCCCTTGTCCTTAGTATAGAGCATCATCAGATATGGAAGAGGCTTCATTGCCTGATCAAGTGGATTGAAGCGCAAGGTGCGAGAGATTCGGAACACTCTAAGATCGTGCGTTTCACGGGCGCCGTGGACTCATGATGCGATACCAGAGTCCACAGCGGGAAGTGAGAGACCGGTAAGCCCCCGCAGCGCCCAGCGCAAGGAGCGAAAACGCGCACCGTCCTTCATGATCAGAAATGTTATACTTTCTGACCTTTAAAAAAAGCCACACTTTTGGAAAGGAGTGGCTCAACACACGCTTCTACCACCAGCCGAACGGAGCACCTCCACCATAAGGAGGATAAGCATAAGGATTGCCCCAGTAAGCATTGGCTGGATAGCCATATGGATGATATTGCCCAGGATAATAAGGATGATAAGGGTTCTGATAAGCTTGTTGTGCATGCTGCGCACTTTGCGATTGGATAGCGCCCACAATCACAAGCAAAATAAACAGAATAAGATAAAGTGTAAACTCTCTTTGTCGTTCCTCCCTTTTCGTTTTATCCACAAGCGCTCCCCCTCTATTAAGAAGACATTACTGCATCATATGCAGCTTCTTAATAAAGGGTTTCATTCTTTAGACATTTACTCAACATTCCCACAGCATTCCATTGTTGTCGATAGCTTTTCGGTGGCCCTATGGAAGGTATACACCTGTCCACCAAAGCCTGTCACAAATTGCTCGGCATGCTTCCGTTCAGCGAAGGTAAGGACTTGCGGCTGGCAGCAACCGATATTTAAAGATGTATCCATCACATACCATGCCGCTGACACGCTTATTGTTGTATGATGTAAGAAATCAAAGCAAATGGCTTGGACAACTTTATCTCCAAGCTGCTGATGTCGTAATAATCCACAATGGGCACAACAGGCTATTTCTGTTGTGTTGTTGTCCAGGATTAAGCGATACGTTAAGCGCTCCTTAATTGGCCGACTACAGTAGACACAGGATGTGCTCACAGATTCTTCTGATGGATTTGTGGCCAGTGTAATCCCGCCAAAGGTTTTTATAATGAAGCCTTCCTCTATCAGCGGTTTGATATCACGATGAATGGTCATCTCTGACACCTGAAACTGTCGGCTAAGCTCACTGATTTTTATATGGTGTTTTGATTGAATTAACGCTTTGATCTGCCTCTGGCGCTCAATAGGTAACATGCTCTTCCTCCCACACTCATCCTGACACATTTCTCTCACAAACTCGTCACGAGTTTTTCATTCTTTCTTCTGCTATTTCTTAAAGTATCATATAAAATAATGGTAACACCGATGTTATAACTTGTTATTTTTCAACACATACTATCATAATAGAGAAGGAGGTGTCTAGTTGAAAAATAAAGTAATCGTTTGCATCGTATTGTTATTATTTGTTATAATCCCACAAACAGCAAGTGCACATGCTCATCTGCTTCAAGCCACACCAAATGACAACGAGCAATTAAAACAGGCACCAGACACTGTCAAGCTGACATTCAATGAGCGATTGCAGCCCGAACTTTATTACATAAAAGTGTATGACTCTAAAGGCAAGCTCGTGTCGACAAAGACAAAAATGTCCGCTGACCATACGACGCTATCTACTAAGCTTAAGACACTAGCAAAAGGGACCTATACTGTTAATTATCATATCATATCTGCTGACACTCATCCTGTTGAAGCCTCTTATTTATTTTCGATAGGACAACCATTATCTAGCACAAGCGCTGTCCAGCCAAAAGAAACGCCTCATCAAGATGGCATACAGTCATATATCCTTTATGCCATTTATTATTTCTTACTTTTAAGCACTTTAGGCTGGCTATTAATAAGCGTATTGCGCCCAAGTCAAGTGAAACAAGGCTTTCGATGGTTGATGAGCTTAAAAATCTTTTTATTCATCGTTTCGATGCTAGTCAGCCTTGGTGAGCTGTCACAATCCATTTCTGGGTTTAATGGTCACGAGCTCAATCTCTTTTTATTCCATACAACGACAGGCAGCTTTGCACTCGTTCGCGTCTGTCTGGCACTCATCGTTCTTTGCCTCCCGCGGAGATTGCGCTGGTTCAATGGTCTTGCCTTTATCGCATTTATTTTATTAGAAGCGCTAAGTGGCCATGCGATAAGCTTTTCTCCGAAATGGCTTTCAGTGATTCTGGATGCCGTTCACTTAATCGGCGCCGCTTTTTGGGTCGGAGGCTTGCTTTATATCGCTCTTCATTGGAAGAGAATGCGAGAGAGCACTCAAGAGTTTTTACCGTTTTTCTCTAAAGGCGCTTTTATTAGTCTCGTCGCTTTAGTGATCTCGGGCATCCTAGAAACATTTATCTTCCTGCCCAGTATTACAGAGATTATCGATAGCACCTGGGGAATACTCTTACTCTTAAAAACATTGCTTGTCATAGGTGTCTTTATCACCGCCTTTTTCATTCGCAAACAATTAAACAAGCAAAAAGCTTCTTCCTTTTTAAGAGGGTTTAAAATTGATTTTCTCATGATGTTGGCGATTATTGTTATCGTTGGAGCCTTCACTCACATGAGTCCGATTCCGCAAAACAAACCTTTAGATTGGAAAACAGATCAGAACGGTTTCGTGACGGCTTTGTCCATCAGCCCGCGTGATCCTGGCGTAACCAACCGCTTTCAATTAACCGTTCGTCACCAAGATCTCAGCATCCAAAATGTGCATCTCATCTTGAGAAATACAGATAAGGGCATATCAGGGTTAGATATTCCTTTAAAGAGGCTTTCAAGTAAAAAAGAAAAGCAAACAAAGATTGATGTCTTTCAAGCTCAAGGCAATTATTTAACACTTTCCGGTCATTGGGAGCTTGAATTACAAATTCTTGATAACGATGATAATTACACTGTTCTCAAGAAAGATATATCCGTATACCCGAATCAATAAATTAAGGAGATGATTCTTTTGAAAAAATGGTTAACGATGATTCCCGCTGTTGTTCTAAGTATCTTTATTTTCTCTAGCATCGCCAGCGCTCACGTAAAGGTTCACCCTTTTGAGGTGACAGGAGATTCCTACCAAGAATTCACGGTTAGCGTGCCAACGGAAAAAGACATTCCTACAACTAAAATTCGTCTCGTTGTTCCCAATAGTGTCGATGTGTCCTCCTTTAAGCCCAAATCAGGATGGGACTACACCACAAAGAAAAATAAGGATGGAAAAATTACAGAAATCACTTGGACAACCAAAGGAAAAGGCTTGCTACCTAACCAGTTTGATGAATTTGATATTATGGCTCATGTAGCTAAAAATGCCAAGGAGATTCGTTGGAAAGCTTATCAAACTTATTCTGATGGCAGTATTGTCAAATGGATTGGTCCTGAGGATTCTGAAAATCCAGCTTCCATAACGAAGGTGGTCGCCGGTGATGCCACAGATACATCAGCTACTGATGACAAATCCTCGGGGCAAAATTGGGGGCTTTATCTCTCCATTATCTCAATTGTCCTTGGCATTATAGCCATCATTATTGCACTTGTGAAAAGAAAAAAGTAATATTCTAAATAGAGAAATAGATGCTAAAGCGATGGATGTCCATCGCTTTAGATGTCTTTTACCAAAACAAAAGGGATAGAGAGGAAGGGATAAAGTGCCAAAAAGGTTAGGTTTTATTTTTGCTCTACTCCTATTCAGTCTCCTTGTGCCGCAAATAAGCCTGGCACATTCCGAATTAGTAAAGAGTACACCTGCACAGGGCGGAAAGGTATCGGGTCCCGTCACAACGCTTAATCTAGAATTTGGAGCTGCTGTCGAAGAATTTACCGATCTCACACTAACGGATGCGCACGGCCATACCTACGCACTTGAGAAGCCGATCATCAAAGAAAAACAAGTCATCATCATGCCCAAAAAGCCGTTAAAAGAAGGTCAATATAAGCTGTTCTGGCATCTTATCGGTATCGATACACATAAAGTTCACGGCTATTTAGCTTTTGGTATAAATGAAAACGCTCCAAAAGCGTCAGCAATCATTGCAGCTAATGAATCAGCTCAAGATGATCCTGTACAAACCACTGAGCATAATCATAAAACATCACTTTACATAACCATGATGATCCTCTTCGCCGTGGTCATTTGTATCGGACTCTTTTTCACCTTGCGAAAACAGCCTGAATAGAGAAGAAAAAAGGAGGGAATCTTTTGTTCGTTGTTTGGATTACCGAATTTCTTTTATATATTTGTTTATGTCTTTTGACAGGGACCTTGATTTTTTACAGTCTGCCGGAGCATCGCCGCCCCAATATCTTTGTTTCTAAGCGTTTATTATTATGGACGACTGTTGGAGCTGGCGCTTTATCCTTTGCCCCCATTCTTAGCACAATGATCACCATGTCAAATGGCATCGGCTTTTGGACAAGCTTCAAAAATGTCTTATTTGTTTTCGAAGCGGGTCAGGCTTGGATTTTCACATTAGCAATGGCACTGCTGCTCTTTGGCTTGATCTACTTTAATAGATTACAAAACGACACGTTTCTTGCACGGATTGGGTTGATTCTCTGTGTCTTGCTCATCGGAGGCTATGCCCGTGCTGGCCACGCGGCTTCCTTATATCCTTTAGCGGGATTCACCTCCCATTTTTTTCATTTACTTGCTGTGACGATCTGGGGGGGATGCTTATTTGTTGCCGCTTGGTTAAGTAAAGACGAGCAAAATTGGGGAAGCTTTTTAAGGTGGTATACACCACTTGCTTTAATCTCCGTACTCATTGTCCTTGTTGCTGGCTTTTTTACAATGGATATTGATATTGCGGCACCCCTAAGCCATTCTCTTTCCAGTACGCTTTATCAATACAAACAAGGTTTCTTTTCAAATTATGGCCAGGCGTTGCTCATTAAGCATCTATTAGTTATTCCACTACTTTTGTACGGTCTATTCAATGGCTTTTTCCGCAAGGCGATCAAACGCTATCATTCTATTAAGTGGGCAAGGGCTGAAAGCTTTGTCATCCTATTGATTTTTGCGGTCACCGCCTTTATGGGCCAACAGCCGCCACCTCACCAGCCTGACCAGTATTTAAATTTATATGGACCCAGTCCTCTTTTCTTAGCTATTTATCAAAAAAATATTCCGAGTGATTTCGTCGTACATTTCAGCTTCAATGTGTTCAGCTTTATCTTTATTGACTTTAGCTTACTCTTTCTACTCATGATTATTTTAAGCTTTATAAAAAAGTTCCCCAACATCATTTCACTATTGATGGCTGTCGGATTTCTGGCAAGCACCTATTTCAGCATCATGGCGACCATCGCTTAAAAAGCAGCACAGCTATGTAAAAATTTGCAAATCGCTTCTGCTCATAGAGAAGCCGAACGCATTCCTAATTGCGAAGGCATGCGTTCGACTTTTTGAGTCAGTCATGGAGTGCTGGCTTCCAAGAGCACTTCACTTTTTGGAGTGAGAGCTTTGGCGTCCGACGCGCAAAATGTACTAACCCAAGACTGAATGGATCCATTCTTTTTTAAAACATAAAAAGAACCGCCTCGTATAGAAGCCGTTCTTTTATTGGATATGTTTTAATTCATCAAACGATCAATTTTTTCATAGAGATAGTCTCTAGCATCATCCAAATATTGCACAGCGGTTTGCTCATTTGTTAACTTGAGATAGGCGTTTAAAACAAAATCTGAGAGCGCGTCATCCCCCGCCTCTTGAATCACTTCAAGTACCAATCTTCCAGTCTTATCAGGCTCTCGATCCATTAAAATAGCTGTTTTAAATTCACCGATAATCTCTGTGAGAATCTGTAGTCTCTCTAAGTTACTCACGTGCTTCACTTTCCCTTTTATTAAAAGTTTACTTTTCTCCTACTATAACACAACCGTAATGCCGTAGCATCTGAAATGATATTTTATAGGGAAGTAGAATAATAGACAAGTATATATTTAAAAATGTCGCTTTCAACTCTATTCTCTATTTCAGGGGACTTTCCTCTTCGAATTAAGCGAAGCCTATTCTTCCACAAAATACCCTCAGACCCGTGCTGAGCGTGAGGGAGATTAGCATACTTTTTTATTTAATAACACCGCAAACGATTCTTGCTCCTGAATTTCCTGAGGGATTCGTCATTTGATCATCGACATTTTGATGAATGACTAAAGCCGATCCATCTAGATCTCGTAGAGAATTCTCCTTCCCTTTCATCAGAGTGACCCTCGGGGTTATAAAGGTGGTATTAATCTTGCCCTGAGCATCGGCATTGACGTTTCTTAAATCTCCGGCATGTGGTCCTTTAGGATTTTTAAGTCCATGTTCTTTTTTGAAAGGATTGAAATGCTCACCTGCACTGATAAAATCAGGTCCCTCACACTTCCCTGTTTCGTGAAAGTGAATGCCATGAAAGCCAGGATCAAAGCCTTCCGCAATCACCTGAATCACAACACCATTGTTTGTTTCCACGAGCTTTGCTTCACCCACCACTTTTCCGTCTTTGCTCTGTAATGTCACTGTATAAGGCTTTTTAACCTTCTCCTCTGCTCGCACTTCTTGAGGAGCGGACAGATGAAGCATGGATAAAATTAAAGCAAGAGCTAAATAACTAAACACGCCTTTTTTCATCTCAAAACCTCCATGACCAAATATTGTCATGAATAGTTTGAACAAATTTTACTGGTTCATTCTTTTAAATGTTTTAGATGTGCTCTATTTCTTTTCTAGCTGCTCAAACCACTGCGGCTTCATCACATCAATGACCGCTTGTGTTTGATCATTGCTCACATGGGGGTTCACTGGTTTATCAGTAGTATAAGGCATCTCGCCAGTCCATCTTGTAATAAAAGTTGAATGTGTTGAGCATGAAGGCCTTTTTTATGGTAAACCGATCGAATGTTTCAGCAATCATTTTGGGCTCCCCATTACCTTTCCTTGCTCTCCCACTCCATAGAAAGAGGCTGGGATAAAACCAGTAAATTAAGAGTGGCACCTACCAAAAATTGGTGGGCACCACTCTTTTGAATTAAAAAGTATAAAATTCTGTTTATCATCGGAACTGGCAAGGTTGATTTCTGCCACAGAACGCTTGCTTTCCTCATGCCCACACGATGTGGGTAGGGTCGGCGTTGTCACAGGACGTGACGTTTTTAGCCGATCGTCCTTAGTGGCCTCAGCTCACTTGGGAATGGACCGATCTGTTTTCCCAAGTATTTGTGATTAAAAGTCCCCTGTTCCTGCGTCTACGCGTATGGCTTCGAAGTCAGCTTTCTCGGAACAACTCGAAGTGTATTCGTGAAGTAACGCTGGCCCCGTTCCCGAAGGCGCCAGAGCGTCTTTCGCTCCAATCCACTTGAAAACCGACGAGGCTTTTGATATTAAAACCTTTTTTAGTAGCTAAGCAAGACTGAGCCTTCTTGCCTTTAAAAAGTTCTAAAAATAAGTACGCAGAAAGGATACCTTCTGATAAAGTTAAAGTATCTCTAAATTAACAATCGGAGGTATCCTTATGTTTAAACATATAACAAGAAACAAGTCGTCTTGCTGCTAGATTTAGAAATAAAGATTCGAGAGAATGACGTTGCCTATGCAGTCAATGATAGGGTGGAAAGTATACCGGATAAGGCGTTCTCTAGTTTCTTGCGTGAAACAGGGTATCCTTCCTATCACCCTCGCATGATGATGAAAGTGATTTTGTGTGCTTACACGCAATCGGTTTCTCTGGCAGAAAGCTCGAAGCTTTACTGAAGGATAGTGTGCGCATGATGTGGCTGGCTCAAGGTTATGAACCAAGCTATCGCACCATCAACCGTTTTCGTGCTCCATCCAAAGGTCAAAGGGTTATTACGTCAGTGCTCCGTACAATTTCGTTGCCAACTGATACAAGAAAAACGCATCGATGAAGAAGCGCCCCTTATCACGTATAATTAAAAGTGACGAAGAACCAGTTTTTGGATTTCTGAAGGCGAATTTGCGTTTCACTCGTATGTCAGTGCGGGGCAAAGAAAAAGTAGAAAATGAGTTAGGGTTTGTATTCATGACATTGAGTGCGAATCAACACCTATTAAAATTCACTTGTATCCGGTAAATCGAGATGTACCGTTTTGGGTCCCGTCTGAATTTGACTCCCACCTTGTGGTTCTAAGCTAACAATAAGTGTCTTAGCTTTTCCAACCATTTTATGATGTACATAGACATGGGCAAGCTCGCCATTAAATTGTAACACACCACCGACTTGGCGCTTATCATCGGTGACCAGCCAAACCTGATAATCCTTTCCTTCAACCGGTTTTAAACCATTTAAAAACAAGTAAAAATCATTGGAATGTCTGTTCATCCATACATAGCCATCTGCCTCACTCTCATGAACGGACAAAACGTTATAAGCCGTTGGCTGTGTCGGCGCAAAACTCATATTTTGTTTTTGAAAAGCCGCAGGAATCACCTGTTGTGAATGTGATACAGGATAAGTCGCTGTCATTCTGCCAAATAAAAAGCCAGAAAGCATGACAATGCCAATGATCGAGGTAAGCATTAAAGGCCTGACCCAAGCCCGTCGGCGTATCGGCCTATCTATGACCAAGGACCGATAAATACGTCGCTTGATCTTCTCCTTCGGTTCTAAAGGCCCCTCTGTCTCTTCACAGATAGCCTGCCAATACTCAACAATATGTCGGCATCGTGAACACGTTTGAAGATGTCTGCGAATGCGCTGGTCTTGATGCTGATTGACATTCTCTCTCAGTACGTAATCAATGAGCTCTTCCTCTCGCCAATGCCCATTATTATCGCTCATGCCCTTGATCCCCTCCAGAAAACGATGACCAATCTTCCTTAAGCAATTGTTTGCGTAAATTATTGAGACCATATCGTATTAAGGATTTCACTGTACCTATAGGTTTGTCCATCATTGCCGCTAACTCTTTTTGCGTTTGATAATTAAAATACTTTCCATACACTGCTTTTTTTTGAATATCAGGCAGCTTATGCATTGCCTTTAAGACGCGCTCACGATCTATATGCTGTAAAACCACTTCATCAATAGCGGGTTCCTTATAAACTGGATCAAGAGACTCCAGATATGCTTGTGAGCGCTTCACCTTTCTTTGCCTGTCAATATAACGACTTTTTGTTTTTATGGCCAACCACGCTTTAACACTTCCTCTTTTGCTATCAAACTGTTTAGGCTGACGAAAGACTTCTACAAACACATCATGGCATAAATCCTCTGCCTCACACGTGTTTTTTGTCATTTTTAACGCCAATTGATAAACATAGTGGAAATAAGTTTCATAGAATTGATCAAATGCTTGGGTTGATCCTAAACTGATTTGCCGCAATAAAGCCCCTTCACTCTCTTCGACTTTATCCATGATGTCCACCTCTCTACATGCAATTATCATTCGTCATGCCACTAGCAGCAAAGGCGAATGTCAATAGCACGTTAACTCCTTAGGCTGATGTTTAATGGCTTCCATACTTCCCCACTATAATTCCTTATCATGGCTGTCCATCACTAATAATGGGCACCTTGACTTTTTCTTTTTGAAGAACTCGGTAGATGCATCGCCTTTCTATATTTTGCGACGGTTCTTCGTGATAAGACCAGTCCCCTAGAAGTCTGCAAATGATCGACTATGGCTTGATCTGACAACGGCTTAGCTTTATCCTCCGCTTCTATAAGTGCTCTGATTAGAGCCTTCACACTTGTTGCCGAAACCTCTTGGTGGTAATAGGTTCTTATTTTAGTAGAAAAGAAGGTTTTTAACTCAAAAAGTCCTTGTGGTGTTTGAATATATTTATTTTTTACTGCTCTGCTCACCGTCGATTCATGAATACCACAAGTTTGCGCGATATCTCTTAAAGTTAATGGGGCCAGGTAATAAATGCCCTTATCTAAAAACTGCTTTTGATGATGCATGATCGCCTGACTCACGTTTAACAAGGTATGATGGCGTTGCTCAATGCTTCTCAACAACCAGAGCATTTGTTTATATTTCCCCTGTAAGTAACGCGTGGCTTCATGGTCATTTGCTGACTTTAACAGCGCGTGGTACGACCGATCATAATGGATCGCGGGTAAGAGATCGCTTTCCAATCTCACCGTATACTGACCATCACTGGAATGTACAACCACATCTGGTTGGATGTAGATTGGCTGCTCGCGTGAAAGCATTTCCCCCGGGCGCGGGTTTAGCGTTTGTATCAGCTGGATAGCAGACTCAATATCTTTTACTTCAACAGCCAATATTTCCGCTATTTCATGATGATTGCTTGATGCAATCGCCTCTAAATGGTCGCGAACAAGCGTGTAGGCCAGCGCTTTTTCCGAAGCCTTCCGCTGGATTTGGAGCATCAGACACTCACGCAAATGCCTGGCGCCAATGCCTGCTGGCTCCAATGTTTGCACAATCTGCAAGGCTTCATGGATCGCCTGTTCTGTCACACCGCATTCCTCAGCGATCATCTCTAAATCCTCGCGAAGATAGCCATCCTCCTCAATATAAAGAACAAGATGTGAAGTGAGTCGTCGTTGCTGCTGATCTAGAGGCAGATAGCGTAGTTGTTGAAGCAGGTCTTCTTGCAGGCTATCTTCCTCTTGCTTAATAAATGAAAGCGGATCCCTTTGTTCAGATGAATTAGAACTGGTGGATGAAAAAGACGCACTAGGGGTGGGAGGCACTGATGGCTCTTCAAGTGCCATTAACGGATTCTCCATCGCTTGCTCACGAATATAATCCGAAAGCTCTTGTGTCGAATACTGCAGTAAGTGAATCGCTTGCCGAAGCTCCGTTGTCATCTTCAACTGCTGGGTTTGAATCTGCAATGGTCTTAACTCAAGCATCTCCCATCCCCCCTCTTTCTTTTATTATAGACGCTAATGCTATCAACAGGCAAACTGAATCATCGTGAGAAAAAAGGGCTATCCTCCAGTCAACAGCTATTTGGAGCTTTCGGCTTTATTTTCATTTAAGCCCTGTTTTAATCACAACATCACCGTCGAATACTTTTCTTAATCAAAAAAACCGCCCCAAAAATGGGGCGGTTAAGTCAATACTCAACACTAGAGGGAGGTCTATGTTGATTTATTACACTGATAACAAACATTGCAGTGGGTGTTGCCATGTTTATTATCAATGAAAAACAAAAGGAATAATGGTGCTCGTTACACTGATTTTTTCCCCTTAAAAACATCGAAGGGGGATAAAACAGTTTTACCTACTTCCAAGCCTGTTCTTTAATCCGATTAAGCTATGCTTTTCTTATAAGAAGTATACCCTCAAGATCCGCTTGATTAAACATCTTTTCCTTCCTACGTTTTATCATAATCATTCAGTGACAAAAGTACATCGGGACTGAGGCTGAAATCTTTCGAGTGAAAATTCAGCCTCAAGGTATAGAGCAGCTTTCCAACTATCGACGGAGTTGCAGGACGGACTTGCTCAGTAAATTGTTCATCTTAATTTGAAACTAATTCTGTTTTTTCCTGATGCCCTTTTTTACCCATTATGACTGTTGCAACAATGCCACCGTAATCTTTAGCCACATATAAATGCTTCTCCTGAATAGAAGTGGTTATAGAATACTTCGTAGTCAATTTTTTAGATGCGAGAGATTAGCTGTCTTACTTGATGTAATAGACCCTATATCTACAGAAAAAGTAAGTGATTGATAGTGCTTTAATTGCGTTTTATCCCTCTTATATGTAAAGGGCGTTGTAATGGTCTGATATTTGGCATCATCATTCCTAGCTACCAATTTTATTTTTCAATGAGCAGTTTCTCCCTTAAATACGGGTTCTTTTTTGGATAGCTCATGACATCCTGTAAATATAGCTAAACCGAAGACAGCAATCACTAACCAGATTTATTCATCCTTCAAAGAAAAACGAGATTTCAGTTCAAGACCAAACTATATTAGGAATAATATTGAGAAAGTCACTGCGATGAAGCAATAAAATGATCGTGCACTAAAAAGTTATCTGTTTTTGGGCATACTTTTCCCTTGGCGCGAAAATAAATGTTGAAATTGGGTATAGCATGGGGAGGTGATTTCCGCTCCCGGCACTCGCTTTCCACGGGCACGGCCTCAGCCTCCTCGGAAGAAAGACACTTCCTGCGGGGTCTTCGGACACGTGCTGTTCCCGTAGGAGTCTCGTGCCATACGCTCCAATCACTCGAGTTTTAGCCTTTGAATGCGCTGTAGTATGTCCCAAAAAAACGCTTGATACACGAAACTGGAAGAACATTTGAAGAACATTTGAAGGACAAAGATCACCCGGATTTCACTAATTTACTAGCGACTTTAATGATCTTTGTCCGTATCGTTTGAATCTGCATATTCTTTTGTCCCTCTAGATTGATCAGCCGCATTATCTTCGGAATATCCGGCGATCATTTGATAGAGTTTTGGCGAATCGGCTGTTCATTCGCATGAACAAAGTAACGCCTTTCATCCTTTAGTTTGAGGTGTTGAATCAGAGTTTGTGAAAAACCAATTTTTTCGTCGAATTCTCGGAATATGAACTCACCTGTATCGGAGGAAAGGGCTCCTCCATCATTTGACAATTTCATTTGGCGATTGAAATCAAGCGATATTTGCGGTAAAGGAGCCATTATAAGAAGCCTTTCTGATGGTTATTTCGTCGATGTTTTAACCTTATCAGAAACGGATTTTTTCATTTAGTTGATGCGTTGAAATTCAGAATAAATCACTTGATAGATAAGCCTTTTTACTGTGTTTTGGGAACTTCTATGAATAATCTAGGACTAAAAAACATTTATACTTGTAGCCCACTAACACATCTCCTTAAAAAGGTTCTCATACAAGGGACTTTCAAATCATTATTGCACATCCCTTTAATTCCTTCCAGAAAAAATATTCTTAATATTATTGACAAAACAAGACAAATCTTTTAAAGTAAATACGAACATATATTCTACAAAAATTAAGGAGTGATCAAGTTGAGTGAATTTGCATTTAACATTATTGAGTCCTTTGGGACGCTATCACAGACGGAAAATGGTTGGAAAAAAGAGCTCACCGTTGTCAGTTGGAACAAACGTGAGCCCAAATATGATATTCGCAGTTGGTCGCCTGAGCACAACCGCATGGGGAGGGGGATTACTTTATCTAAAAATGAAATCAAAACACTTAAAAGGCTTTTAAATGGCATACCGATCGAATAAAGCTATTGAAAGTCACTCGGTAATCGTTTGACAAGCTCTCTTCGCAGGAGCTTACCCGATGCATTTCTTGGCAGACTATCCATGAAATAAAAGCGTGTAGGCACTTTATATTTTGCTAATGCATCCCTGCAAAACATCTGAAGATCTGTTTCAGTAATCTTTGCTTTATTTTTGAGTTTAACAAATGCGACTGGAACACGCCCCCACTTTTCATCCTTCATGCCAACAACGCCAGCTTCTTCTACCTCAGGGTGAGACAATAAGACCGACTCAATCTCTGCTGGATAGATATTTTCTCCACCTGATACGATTAAATCCTTCCGTCGATCAAGCACAAACAAAAAACCCTCTTCATCAAGATAGCCCATATCTCCCGTATGCAGCCATTGATTTTTTATCGCTTGTTGAGTGGCCTCTTCACGCTTGTAGTATCCTGAGGTGACATTAGGGCCTTTGACAACGATTTCGCCCGCCTGATTTGCAGCAACCCTATCGCCATGTTCGTCAACGATTTTAACTTGTGCTGAAAACAAAGGCTTTCCTGCTGAACCCGTCTTAGTAATCATGTGCTCTGGAGATAGAGTCACAATCTGCGAGGCTGTTTCAGAAAGACCATAGGTTTGGTAGACCGGTATATTTTTGTCAAGACACACCTTTAATAATGGTTCTGGGACAGGCCCTCCCCCAAGCAGCATACAGCGAAACGTCTCAGGATAGCGCTGATCTCCCAGCTCCTCTACCATTTTTGTCAGCATCGCCGTAACAACAGACACCATGGTGACCTTGTGATGAATAATAGCTTCATTCACAGCTTTGGCATCGAAGTGACGATGCAACCGCAACGGCATACCATAAATGACGCTTCTCATGATGATCGACAGACCACTCACATGGAATAAGGGAACAACGGCTAACCACTTATCTTCTAAGGTACAGCCCAAATTAAGCACCGAACCAATGGCACTGCCCCAGTGATTGGCATAGGTCAGAAGCACACCCTTTGGATGCCCTGTTGTTCCTGATGTATAGATAATTGTATGCGGAGCGTCACTGCGCATCTCTGCTTTTAAATAGTGATGCTCCTCTCCCACCACAAGCTGATCTAATGTATTAATATTGCATACTTGAAACGAGGAACGTTCTAAAACAATGCTGTTTACTTTCTCCTGATGGGCATTATCATAGAGCAACAGCGCCGCCTCGCAATCGCTGACCTGCCATGCCAGTTCTCTTGCAGATAACCGCGTATTTAATGGAACAGCTATCGCCCCTAAGTAGCTTATGGCATGATAGCTTGTGATCATCTCAACAGTATTATCTTGCAGTAAAGCCACTTTCATGTCAGACGTTATCCCATAAGTTGCTAAAGTGAGCGCTAAAGCCCGAGCAGATTCGTCGAGTTCTTGGAAGGTCAAAGCTCGTGACTCTGTTTCTATAGCTAGACGATTTGGGGTTAAAAACGCCCTTTGCTTCAGCCAAAGCGGTATCATATTTTCCATTTCACAAAACTCCCTTGCGAAGACAGACATAGATCTTATAGTACGCTCATCTCTTTATCTATGTTAATCCTGGTTATCATTTTCCAAACCAAATGCGCTCGATGTCATCATCAAGCGCATTGGACAATTATGCTATTCAATCATGGAAATCTTGGGAACTGATCAAAGTTTGGTTTTCTTTTTTCCTTAAAAGCATCGCGACCTTCTTTCGCTTCATCAGTTGTATAATAAAGCAGTGTCGCATCTCCACCAAATTGTTGAAGCCCAGCTAAACCATCCGTATCAGCATTGAATGAAGCCTTTAAGAAGCGGATCGCTGTTGAACTTTTTTCTAGGATTTCTTTCGCCCATTTTACAGTTTCCTCTTCTAATTGTTCGAGTGGGACAACCGTATTAACAAGACCCATTTCAAGGGCTTCTTGGGCATTATATTGACGACAGAGATACCAGATCTCTCGCGCTTTCTTATGACCAACGATTCTGGCGAGATAACCGGCACCATAGCCTGCATCAAAGCTGCCTACCTTAGGTCCTGTTTGTCCAAAAATAGCATTATCAGCAGCAATTGTCAGGTCACTGACCACATGAAGAACATGTCCGCCACCAATGGCATAGCCAGCCACCATAGCAATAACTGGCTTGGGCATGGTTCGCATTAAACGCTGCAAGTCCAATACATTCAAACGAGGAATGTTATCGTCACCAACATAGCCCCCGTGACCTCTTACTTTTTGATCCCCACCGGAACAAAAAGCTTTATCTCCTGCACCGGTTAAAATCACAACACCGATACTGGAATCATCTCGTGCTCTTGAGAAAGCATCAATCATTTCTGTTACTGTTTTAGGAGTAAACGCATTGTGTACATGAGGACGATTGATCGTTACCTTCGCAATCCCCTCATGAGTTTCATACAATATTTCATCATATGTACGCACTGTCTTCCATTCAATTGCCATCTAACATTCTCCTTTCATGATGTTCTATCATTCGATAAAAATCATCATATACTATTTTATCAAATTTCTCGGCTACTTCCACATGAAGTGCATGTCCAGCTTGTTGGACAATGATCAAAAAACTCATTGGCAGCCTTTGTTTCATTTCCTGGGCAATGTTCAGAAATTTCCTGTCCTTTTCTCCAACAACTAGGAGTACAGGCTGCTCCAAGTCCTTAAGTGCCTCCCATAAGGAGGGCTGTCGCCCCGTTCCCATGCCCCGCAAACTATTGGCAAGGCCAATGGGGTGATGCTGGAGCCTTTCCTTGCGAACGGCTTCTTTTACCGTTTGTGTTAGATGCTCTTGTGTCGAAAATAAGGGAATTTTCTCCCACTCATTGACAAAGGCTTCAACGCCTTTATCGATAATCTTTTGGGCCAACGCGTTATCCTTTTGAATACGGGCATCCCGCTCTTCCTTTAGGGCCAAACCAGGAGACGCACTTTCTAAAAGAAGCCCACTGACACGATGAGAATAATGCACCGCAAAGTACAGAGCCAGACGACCTCCCATGGAATAGCCTAACACATTAACCTTGTCCATACCTAATTCATCCAGAATGGCATTAATGCTTTTGGCAGCCTCTGACATGGTATATAGAGTATCCACTTGAGGGCATTCTGTTTGTCCATGGCCAATAATATCTAAAGCAATGACTTTATAACGCCTTGACCACTGAGCGATAAACGATGACCAAGTATGGTGACTCCCGGTAAACCCGTGTAAGAGGAGTAAAGGCGGCCCTTCACCTTGAACCATTACAAAATAGTCCACACCATTCGCTTTAATCCTCATGCCCTTCACCTTCTGCTGTAAGTCCATTATGAATATCTTGCCATAATTTATTATGGCGCAGTACATTTTCTTGGCGATTGGTGACTGCTTCGATGATTCTTAATCCCTTCAACCCTTGAGCGTTTTTTAACGCCTCATCGAACGCCTCTCGATGAACAGCTTTAAAATAATGCGCCCCATATAAATTAGCAACTGCTTCGATTTCATAATTGAGTGGGGTGCCAAATAAATCCTCAAATTGTTCTCCAGCTTCGCTCGCTTGCGGTAAAAAGGAAAAAATTCCGCCACCATTATTGTTAATGACAACAATAATCATATCCAACCCGTAGTTTTTCGCCATCATCAGCCCATTCATGTCATGGAAGAAGGCCAAATCGCCGATCAATAAATAGGCAGTTTGATGAACTAAGGCACTGCAGCCTAAAGCTGAAGAAACAACGCCATCAATCCCATTTGCTCCTCGGTTAGCGATAATATCTAAACCATCCTCTCGTGCCAAAAAGAAGGTATCGATATCTCGAATGGGCATGCTATTGCTGGCAAAGAGCGTTGCCTCTGGAGGTAAATGCTTATATAACGAAGCGGCAATATGTCCCTCAAACCAGGGCGCCGTACTCAAATAGCGTTCGAGTCCATCCCTTGCTATACTGTTTGCTTGCTGCCAGTCTTCACGCCACGTACCAGCCACGGCATTGTTTTGCTCTGATACTAGTCGAGAGAAGCGGCGACAAAAAACGACCGGATCTGTGTGGAGGATCTGTGTGGCCGGGTGGGTGGCATCCAACCAATCAAAGCCTTCATCTATGATAAGAAAGCTTGAAGGATCAAGTTGCTTCAGATATTTTGTTAAGGACTTTGATACAGGATTGGCCCCAAAGCGAATAATGCCATCCGCCTGATACTTGTCTATGAAAGCTGAGTTCCTAAGTAAAGCATCATAGCTATCGATGAGCAACGCTTGCTTTCCTTTGCTGCCAAAGCGTACTCCAGATAATGGATCAGCTAAAATAGGAGCTCCAAGATGTTCTGCCAGCTCGTAGGCACTTGCCCTTAACCCCTCCTGACGATTGGGACCAATGATTATCAACGGTCGGCGAATCGATTGCCACTCTGTAGCCAGCTGCGCATAAGCAGCATCCTCTAATGCAAGAAATGTGCTTTCATTTTTAGAAGTGGCTTTTTTGCCATAAGCCCATAACCCTGTTTTTTGAAAATCAGGCACAAGGGGCTCGCGAAAAGGGAAATTCAGATGTGTCGGTCCTTTAGGAACCTTTTCAGCGGTATCAACTGCCCGCCTTGCACTATAGCGAGCAAAACGCCACATTGCCTCGTTGTCTTCTGGCAGAGGCATGTCCTGAAACCATTTAACATGGTCCCCGTACATTTTTATCTGATCAATGGTTTGAGGTGATCCATTCCCCCGCAGTTCATGAGGACGATCTGCTGTTAATACCACCAAGGGAACCCGCCCATATTTGGCTTCAATAACAGCAGGATAAAAATTAGCTGTCGCTGTTCCTGATGAACACACAATGGCAACAGGCTGATTGCTTTTCTTTGCCATGCCTAATGCGAAAAAGGCTGCCGAGCGTTCATCCACGTCAATCCATGTTTTTAATAAGGGATGCGCATGAATCAACATGGCTAAAGGTGTTGAACGTGAACCTGGGCTGATGACAACCTGGCGAATCCCTTGTTCAGCAAGCTCGTCTACAAATGCAGCTGTAAAAGATGTCAGTGCAGAACGGTAAGCCATTATCTACTCCCCCTTAAAGCATTAAGCATGGGACGAAACTTCATTTCTGTCTCGATATATTCTGAATCTGGATGAGAATCACTAACAATACCACATCCAGCATAAAGACGAGCGTCATGGCCACTAATGAGTCCCGAACGGATCGCTACAGAAAAGTCGCCATTGCCTTCACCATCCACCCAACCAATTGGGGCCGAATACCAGCCACGATCATGGGTCTCAAGCTCGGTGATCCGCTCTACAGCCAGCCGTCTAGGTGTCCCTCCCATAGCCGGTGTTGGATGAAGCTTCTCAACAGCATCAAATAGGTGGGCTGAGCTTTTGGCTTCTCCCTTGATTGGCGTATAGAGATGTTGAACATCCTTTGTTTTCAGCAAAGTAGGATAGGGATCAACCTCCGTTGATTCACACCATTCGGCAAAGACATCCTTAAGCATCTGAACCACATAAGCATGTTCCCGCAGATTCTTTTTATCATTAAGCAACGCATGTCCAAGTTGCTCGTCTTCATAGGCTGTCTTTCCTCGCCCAGCCGTTCCCGCTAAAGCATCCGCAAAAAACTTATTTTCCTCACGCTTCACGAGACGTTCGGGTGTCGCACCAATAAAAGTATCCCCCTGCCGTTCAATGGTAAACACATAGCTGTTAGGCTGTTGCTCAGTCAATTTCTGAATAACTGATGGAATATCATAGCCGTTTGACGACTGTGCCAAGATGGAGCGGGAAAGCACGATTTTTTGCAAGGGACCCTGCGCCATTTCATCAATAGCACAGGCTACCGCTTCCTTCCACTCCTCACCTTTTATATCATAAGCCTTAAGCGCTGACGCTGATTGCAATGAATGAGCCTTCCTTTGCAAAAGCCTCTCACGCTGTTCTTCTAAATCAATGATTCGCTGATAAATGTTTTCTTCATCTGGACCAACGACAGCATTAATGGTTAACCAACAGCCTTCGCAATCTATCGTTAATAAAAATTGTGGCAATACTAAAGCAGCAGAGGGAAAGTGCTGCCACTCTTCTTGTTTGCTCGCTTTTGAATCGAAGCGAAATCCCCCCATCAACAATGGGCCTCTGGCAGGCGCCTTCATCGTGATAGAGTGCTTCTTTACAAAGGTCTCCCATTGCGACTTTATGAAGTGGAAACGCCCTGTGTCCCCTTCATATTCAAAGGCTCGTGCACAACCAATTCCAACTAAGCTTAACCCTTTTGGATCAGACCAATAATGTCTATAGGATGTCTTTATCTGACAGCTATTTGCATAAAATTGTATTGAACTTATTCCTTCCACTTGCATTGTATGAGAAACAAGCTGTTCTGTACGTTCTTGTTTAGCCTTTTCAACAGCCATAATAAAAGATTCGCTAAAAGAATCTTGCTTCACTTCGTTAATCATTGAGGTCTTTCCTCCTAGTTCCCAATACAGACTCCCCCTGAGCCTAACAAACATGCAAAAGACCGACTATGTCGGTCATAAACAGCTAATTTAAGCATACACCTGTAGGAATTTCAGTGTCAATTTAAGTGCAGGGTGTAACTGTACTGCCAAAATACTAAGAACTTTCTTCCTATATTATATAGGATAAGCACATGATTATTTAAGAGAACTTCTTTCCATTTCATGAACGTTTTAATAAAATGGGAAAAACAACCGACAAATCAAGGGTTTTACGGGTTGACACCTTTTGACGATTCTCTTAAACTTGATATGATTTTATTATGTATTTTAGGAGAGACCCTTTATGCAAAGTAATAAAGAAACAATAGGAAAAAACAAGGGCTGGAAAATTTGGTGGAAGCTATTGCGTCCACATACATTAACCGCTTCTTTTATTCCTGTCATTCTTGGTTCAGCCTTGGCATTAGTTGAAGACCATATTCATTGGCTTTTATTTATTGCTATGTTAATTGCTTCTATTCTCATTCAAGCTGCAACCAATATGTTTAATGAATATTTTGATTACAAGCGTGGGCTTGATACTGATGAATCTGTAGGCATTGGAGGCACAATTGTTCGCGATGGTATTGCACCCAAAACGGTGCTTTATTTAGGCTATGCGTTTTGTTTAATCGCAACCCTGATAGGGGTTTATATTTGTATGACAACAAGCTGGTGGTTGGCGCTGGTCGGCACCATTTGTATGATGGCTGGCTATTTTTATACTGGTGGCCCTTATCCCATCGCTTATACGCCTTTTGGTGAGCTCGTGTCAGGTCTATTCATGGGCCTCATTCTTGTCCTTATTTCCTTTTATATTCAAACGGGGACAGTCACACTTAATAGCATACTTATTTCGGTACCAATCGCCATCCTTTGTGGCGGTATTCTGATGGCAAATAATATTCGCGACCTCGATGGAGATAAAGAGAAGGGAAGACATACACTAGCTATTCTTTTAGGGAGACAAAAAGCCAATATCTTCTTAACAGGCATGTTTATCGCCTCTTACCTTTGGATTATTGGCCTTTCCATTTTCAATGTTGAAACATTTTGGATGTTGCTTGTTTTTGCTAGCTTACCTAAGGCATATAAAGCAGCTAAGCTCTTTAAGGAAAAAAGCAAATCAATCCAATTGATGCCAGCGATGCAAGCAACAGCGCAAATGCACACACACTTTGGCTTTTTCCTATCTCTAGGACTTGTTTTAGAATACGCCCTGCGACATTTTTAATATGACAGAATTAACCCTTCCCTGATGATATTTCCTAAGGGGGATATGTGTCAGGTTCTTTCTTAAAGATGGCATAAGATCGCCACGTTCATTTCTCAATTTCTTATACGCTTTTATCTCCACCACGGTACCCTGTGTGATTGCGTTAGGTTTTACAAAGCAAACAAAATCACACAGGGGAATTTATATTTATAACAAGACGCATTGTTCCTTCAATCATCTGTTTCACTTCCCCTCGCATTCCTCTAAACCTGCCAAATCCTTTTTCGATTAGAGCATTAGAACGCGTAAATGTTTATGATTTTTAATGACACCAGTAGGACCCGCAGCGAAAAGGCACGTTTTCTTGATCAGCTGCTAAAGGCCCATTTCCTATGTATCTCGAGTCCTTTTTGCTCATCCCCCTATATAAAAATTTTTTCATAAATATTTAAATCACTTTTTTTCTCTTAAACGTAATAAATTATGGAGAGTTTGAAACGGTTTTAAGACTAAGCACCTTATATTTAAGCAGTTTATGACAGTTCTTGGGAACTTTTCTCCTGGATTTCTAACGCTAACAGCGCGTGACATTCCACAACGATGAGAAGGGGGAGGACAATTTTGTCTTTAAAATATGGCATACTGGGTTTCTTAAGTGAATGGCCTGGTGCAAGTGGTTATGATCTCAAAAAAGAATTTGATACGTTCATGAACCCTTTTTGGCACACACACCTTTCACAAATTTATCCTGAGTTAAATCATTTGGAAGAGAAAGACCTTGTACATTCTGAAGTGATTGAACAGACCGCTAAACCTGATAAAAAAATCTATACTATTACAGAAAAAGGCCGAGACTATTTGCGTGATTGGCTCTCAAGTTCTCCGCAAAGCCCTAAGATAAAAGAAGCCTTCCTCATGCGAAGCTTCTTCTTGGATAATGTCACAGCTGATGAGGCCATTTTCCAATTGCAGCTCTATAAGAAGCGCCGAGAGGATCGGCTTAAGAATATGAAAAGAACCTTAAAGCAACGCCTGACTGAAATGAAAAATGAAAACGCAGCACTTACACCACGCATTTTGATGATTACTTCAGTGTACAAAAAAGGATTGGATGAAGAAAAAGGGTTTATCCGTTGGTGCGAGGAGACCATTAAATTGATTCAACACTATAAGGATTTATGGAAAAAGGAAGAACGAGAGGAAGAGGATATTCTTCTTAATCATGAGTCATTGAAGGATGCCCCAAAGTGGTTTGTGGAACTCATCGATGAGATTAATGAGTAAATGAGCAATGAATGTTTCCTTTTTTCATTTATAAATCAAGCATAACTATTTACGGCAAAGGCAACTTAAGCTATAATAACATAGAATTATATAAGACGTTCCTTCAGGGCAGGGTGAGATTCCCGACCGGCGGTGTTGAGATCATATGATGTCTAAGTCCGCGAGTCGTTGTTAACGACAGGATCTGGTGTGATTCCAGAGCCGACAGTACAGTCTGGATGGGAGAAGGATGATGGTTATCAAGCCTATTTAATTAGGCCGTTTTTTGCGGACCATACTTCAGAGACGCTGCCCAAGGAATTAATTTCCTTGGGTATTTTTTTGTACTATCTGAATTTGTCACTTTGCTGACGCTCTCAAAGGATGATAGTATAAGCACAGCTTTGACTTTCGCCACCTGATGAGACTTGCGGGCAACCTAAGTGTGTGACCTGCAAAAATCACATCAGGAGTACCGGCGAAGCTGTGCAAGCCAAGCTTTCTAATGTGATCTGCTAAAAACGTATTCTAGGATTCCTTAGTCTGATAGCCATCATCAGATGAGCCCAAATAAATAGAGATGAGGTGATCTGATGCGTTCAACGTCTTTAACAAAAATGGTGACCATTGCTTTATTGTCCGCCATCGCATTTTTAATCATGTACATTGCCTTTCCTTTACCACTTATGCCGACATTTCTTACAATCGATTTAAGTGATATTCCAGCGATTATTGGTGCCATTCTCTTTGGACCGCTTGCAGGAATTATTATTGAGGCACTGAAAAATCTTCTGCATTATGCCACAACAGGCGGCATTCCCATCGGAGAGCTCGCCAACTTTATCGCAGGTAGCGTGCTTATTATTGTCGGCTCGCTCATTTTTAAGAAACGACAAACCACACGCTCTTTGCTCATCGGACTAAGTCTTGGCACTCTAGTAATGGCTATCATCATGAGCCTTGCCAACTATTATTTCATATATCCCGCATATGCCATTTTTATGGGATTTTCAATTGATCAACAAATACAGCTTGCTCAAGCAGCTAACCATTCAATTCATGATCTCATGACCTTAGTCATCTTAGCTGTTCTTCCCTTTAATATCATTAAAGGTGTGATCATGACATTAATCGTTGTACCAATATGGTTAAGACTGCGTCCACGATTAGTCAGTAAACCGCGTTAAACGTTAGAAAACCTTGCTTATACTTCACCGCTTCGCTAAGCACAGCCTGGATATTCGTGCTTTCGCACTCACACACTTAAGGAAGTTACCACCCCTCAGGTGGTGAAGATAAACAGACGAAGCTTAAAGATCTTCCACAAATTTATAATTGCTAACGTTATAAAAAGAGGCTGAGACAGAAGTCTATAGCTCATAGAGAATCCGAACGCATTCACACTTTTAAAGGTATGCGTTCGGATTTTTAAGTGAGTGTTGAAGTGCTCCGTCAAACTACTCGCTTGCCGTGGGCACGGTCTCACCTCATTTGGAAATGGTTTTGTCTGTGCTCCAAAGTATTGATGAATAAAAATTCCCTATTCCTGCGTCTACGCGTACGGCTTCGAAGTCAGCTTTCTCGGAACAACTCGACGTTTATTCGAGAAGTAACGCTGGCCCCATTTCCGCAGGCGTCTCCGTATTTTGACTACGCTTCCCGTTTCCTTCGTTCCTTTAAATCTTAGCGTTCGGTATGAGGGGGATCTCTTTTCGTGTTGTCCCACCCTCTTTTGGTTATATTACTCCTGTATGTATCTAGGATCTCGAGCTTTCCCAGGGCTGAGCCAAACTGAAAACCTGTGAAAATCTTCGGCTGTCTTCCCTTCTTATTTTGCGAATTTCCCGCCGGCCTTCAGCGCTTTCAAAAAGCATCTTTTCTTCAGCGCTTTCTGGAATAATAGGTGGCACTTTCACAGGACGTCCGTCATCCCCTAAAGCCACAAAAGTCAGGAAGGACGTTGCACACAACTGGCGCTCGCCGGTTAACAGATCTTCAGTAATCACCTTAACAAACACTTCCATGGAGGTTTTATGTGTATAGGTCACAAAGGATTCAAGGCAAACCGAAGAGCCTTCCTTGATAGGATGCAAAAAATCCACGGAATCTGTAGAAGCCGTAACAACGGGCTTGCGCGCATGCCTAATCGCTGATAGCGCGGCAACATCATCAATATAAGACATTAATTTCCCACCAAACATTGTCCCATGGTAATTCGTGTCTAGTGGCTGAACATGAGCTGCTTTTACGGCTCTTGATTCATTAACATATTTTCCTTCCATTCCTCCGCACTTCCTTTCTCTACACTAGTATATCGAAGCGACTTAACTTAAAGCAATCTTTTACTTCATCATTTGAAATCCATGCATATAATACCATCATTTGGATATTAAGTGTGAACAAATTGTGACATCAGGTATGAAACGTACATTCGTAATCTTTTTGTAACTTAGCTATTACGGATTTGTTATCTAGGCATATTAGAATCTCTTAAGTGCCTCAGTGGTAGGCATAAAGTATTATTTCCAGCTATTTATCCTTCCTTGGGTGATTGAGGATGATGAGGATTGACTGATGAATGGTGCACATCCATCATCAAGTCTTTTAAAGCTAAAGGAGGAATAGCTATGCTTTCATTACAAAGCTCTAAAAAAATGATGCTATTTTTATTTATTGTTGCGCTTATGATTGGTGTACCTGGACGCTCGCTTGCCTTAAGTAACACTGAGCAATCAGAGAGCCCTAATAAACAATCTAAACGATTAAAAGACAATGAAACAGAACAACAAAATACAATTTATTTAAAACAGATACCCAATATCTCTCATCATAAATCAGCTGGAAACTATGTGAAACAACTCACAGATCGTGAGCATCCAAAGAAAAGGGCTCATAAAGTGCGCGTTAAAGCTACTGCTTATACTGCACATTGCACGGGATGTTCAGGCATTACCAAAAGTGGATTAGACCTCACCCAACATCCAAGTGCTAAGGTGATTGCTGTCGACCCGGACGTGATTCCATTAGGATCAACCCTGTATATTCCGGGATATGGTAAGGCTAAAGCCGCTGACACAGGTGGTGCCATTAACGGCAATCACATCGATGTCTATTTTTCATCAAAACATGACGCCAAACAATGGGGCGTTAAGTATATGACTGTCACTGTCGTTCAGAATTAATAGTGACGCTAATAAAGGCTGATCCTCCACCTCGTGAGGATCAGCCTTTATTTTGTAACTAGGGAAATCAAATTCAAAAACAGAAGTTCAATTAAGCGGTATAAATAGCCATCAATTTATTTGCTTATTCTCTTTATAGTGATGACAAGCCACAAAATGATGCTCCATTGCTTCCTCTAAATCTGGCATAGTCTCTCGGCATAGCTCTGTGGCTAAAGGACAGCGATTGACAAACGGGCAGCCTTTTCTTCCCTCTGATAAATCCGGTGGCTCGTTCACCACATTTGTCAGATCGATCTTTGATTCACTGCCTGGTGTTGCTGCCAAAAGCAGCTGAGTATACGGGTTTAAAGGCTGCTTGATGAGTGCCTTTGATTCAGCAATTTCCATCACCTTTCCACCATACAATACCATGATTCGATCCCCAAAATAGCGGGCAGAGGCCAAATCATGGGTGATATAAAGATAGGATAATCCCAGGTCTCTCTTCAAATCATTCATGAGTTGTAATATGCCTGCTCGTATTGAAACATCCAACATTGATGTCGGTTCATCAGCAACAATAAATTTGGGATTAACAGCCAAAGCTCGAGCAATAGCTAGGCGCTGTTGCTGTCCTCCTGATAATTCATGGGGATGTTTTTTTCGTATTTCTGCAACAGGTGTTAGACCCACTTGAAAAAGCAGATCTGTTACCTTTTGATCTAATGCCTTCCCTTTATAGCCCTGATGCTTTTTCAAGGGGAATTTCAAGTGATTCTCAATCGATTTAACTGGATTTAAGGAGCCGAACGGGTCTTGAAAGATCATTTGTGCAATACGTCGATATTGCTTTAATTCTCTTCCCTTTAAATCATTAATCGCTTTGCCTTGAACATTGACTTTACCTTCAGTCGGTCTCAATAACCTTACTAATGCTCTTCCAATGGTTGTTTTCCCACTTCCAGATTCTCCGACTAAAGCAAGGACCTCCCCCTTCTTTATCTCTAAATTCACTTTGTCCACAGGTATGATATACTTTTTCTTTTGGTCACCACGAACGGGGAATTTAATGACTAGATCCTTCACTTCAACTAGGCTTGTAGATTGATCCAAGATTCATGCACCTCATTTCTGAACCGTTTCATAGAGATGGCATTCGATGTCTCTATTTTCAACGTGTCTGATTTCTGGTCTCACTCTCTTGCATAAGTCATTGGCGTAACGACATCGTGGATGATAGGCACATCCAGTTGGCAATTCTACTAAGTTGGGTGGATTACCAGGAATCCCTTCTATCGTCACCTCGTCAGCCGTCAAGTGAGGAATCGCTCGGATAAGCCCCTCTGTATAAGGATGATGGGCCTTGGATGCCATAAGTGACTGACTATCGGTTACCTCAATAAAACGGCCAGCGTACATAATGGCCACCTTAGATGCCAGTTCAGAAACTAAACTAAAATCATGACTGATAAATAGAATGGCAAACTTCTTTATCTTTTGTATTTCTTTGATTTTATCAAGGATTGACCGCTGAACGACAACATCTAAGGCCGTTGTTGGTTCGTCCATGATAACGAGCTTAGGATCAAGGGCAATGGCAATAGCGATGACCACTCGCTGTCTCATTCCCCCTGATAATTCATGAGGATAGCTTTTTAAATGGGCTGGATCAATGCTCACAATTTCTAAAAGCTCTCTTGCTCTTTTCTTTGCAGCCTGTTTTGACATCCTTTTATCATGGCTGAGAAAAACATCGACAATTTGATCTTCTACAGTAAGCACAGGGTTTAAAGCATTCATCGCACTTTGGAATACCATCGCCATTTGACTCCAGCGAAATTGCCTTAACTCATTTTTTGTTAAGCTATAGACATCTCTACCCATCACTTTGATCGTGCCGGACGTCAATACCGCATTGTTTTTCAATAAATGCATGATAGCATTCCCTAAAGTCGATTTGCCAGACCCTGATTCACCAATCAAACCAACTATCGTATTTTCATAGATTTTGAGAGAAACATCGTTCACAGCTTGAACCATTCCCGCTGGCGAATCATACCCAACAGAAACATTTTGTAATTCAAGAACGGGCTGCCTGTCTTCCATGCTTCTTCCTCCTTTTTTGTCCTTTTAGACGAGGATTGGTGATTTCATCAATGGCAAAGTTCATAAGCACAAGGCTGAGTCCGACTAAGGCAATTCCGACACCAGGAGGAATAAACCACCACCAAGCCCCTCTTAATAAAGCACTATTAGAGCTTGCCCAATACAGCATCGTTCCCCAGCTCGTCGAATTAATATCCTCAAAACCTAAGAATGCGAGACCTGCTTCTGCCAAAATAGCACCGAGAGTGGCGAACATAATATTCCCTGCAATAATCGACATCATATTTGGACAGATTTCAGTAATCATGATCCGAATCGATGATTTCCCAGACATTTTAGCTGCTGAAATGAAATCCCGGCCAGCTAAAGTCATAGCCTGTGACCGAAACACACGTGCCCCCCATGCCCAGCCTGTAAAAGCAATGATTAAACCATTGACATAGGGCGTCGATGCTTTCACATAGGCTTCAATAACAATAAGTAAGGCGAGTCCTGGTAATACAAGAAATAAATTGGTAATAAAGGTCAGGATGGCATCGGTAATGCCTCCTCGATAACCAGCAACCACCCCAAAAATCAAGCCAATGATGGTAGAGAGAATCCCTGCACCAAAACCGACAATCATCGTATTTCTCGCACTGAAGATAAATTGTGAAAACAGATCCTGTCCCGTATTCGTCGTCCCAAACCAATGGTGTGCAGTGGGCGCCAGGTTAGGATCATAAATTGCTGCACTTGGTGAGTAAGGCGCAATAAGTGGGGCAAAGATAGCAATAAGCAAAAAGACTAAGAAGATAATAAAACCCGTTGCCGACTTACCATTTGTAAAAAAGAATTTCAGAAACCTTAAATATCTAAAAACATTATTTGACGTTTTTACGGGTTGTTGAATAGATGGTGTGACCTCAGCCTTCATGTGATAACCCCCCTGTACGAATCCTTGGATCGAGTCTGCTGTATAATAAATCAACGATAAGATTCGCAACGAGTACAGAAATGGCGATTAAAAGGAAAGAGGCTTGGATCATTGGAAAATCTTGAGATGTGACAGCCGATGTAAGTTGATTGCCAATCCCAGGATAAGAAAAGACTTGTTCTGTTAAGATAGAGCCACTGACCACATTTCCAATCGCAATAGCAAAGCTTGTCAACTGTGGCAGGATCGCATTGCGGGCTGCATAAGAGAACATCAGACGTGATGTCCGCACCCCTTTGGCTTCAGCAAAAGTGACGTAATCTTCTCCTAATGTATTAATCATGTTATTACGCATTCCTACAATCCAGCCGCTTAATGAGCCTAGCAATAATGTTAGCCCCGGTAAAAAGGCATGGGATAGCATGCTATATAAAAAGGACCCATTCCAGCCAGGTGTTAAAGAAGGATCATAGCCATGAGATAATGGAAACCATTCGAGCTTAAAGCCAAAAATAAAGACAAATAATAGCGCCATCCAGAAATACGGCATCGCTTGGAAAATCATCGAAACAATTGGCAGTGTGTTATCTAATAACCCTTTCCGCTTCCACGAGATATAAACTCCCAGTGTCGTGCCCAGGAATACAGAAATCAAGGTTGAAATGCCAACGAGCCCTAATGTCCAAGGAACACTCGATTTAATAATATCGCTAACCGGTGTTGGGTATTGCATAAATGATAGTCCCCAGTTAAAGGTAAAGAGTCCGTGAAGATAATCCATATATTGTTGCCATAAATTTGATTGGCCAATGCCATAAGCTTTTTTCATCGCATCTATAGCCGCAGGTGTCAGCTGTCCTTGAAACTTAGCAAACATCGCATCGGCTGGGTTGCCTGGCATCAAACGCGGTAAAATAAAATTTATTGTAATGGCAGCCCATAGCGATAGAACAAAAAAGCCGAAACGATTAATAACGTATCGCATAATCTCCCCCCTTGTTGTAAGTAGGGATAGGAAAAAGAGCAGGGCTCTTTTTCCTCATCCTTTGATTAGTTAGCTGGTTTTAGTTTAGATAGGACAATAGCTGGTGCTGGCCAGTTAAATGGAGCTGGGTTTGCATAAGGATCATCTTCTGTGGGCCAGCCTGTATAATTGGCCGTTCTATATTCATACCAAACCGGACCATTTACAAGCGAGATAACTGGCATTTGTTTAACCATGACATTTTGCAGATAATTAATCGCTTCTTTTTGCTTCGCTTCATCTGTTGTGCTTTGGAAGCTTTTTAAAGCTGCATCCGTCTTAGGGTCATTCCATTTTTCTAGGTTCCAGCCACCGTGACTGTTTAAAAGATCTTGATATTGTTTATATGGTGTCGGCCCTTGGTTAGTCCAAGAAATCGCGAGTTCAAATTTTCCACCTTGTACATTCGATGTATAAGCCGCCTGTTCAGGCTGTTGTATCTTGATCTGAATGCCAATGCTCTTAAGCTCTTGTGAAATTAACTGTGCCATCGTTGCCCAGTCAGTCCAACCTGACACGGTTTGCAAGGTGAAGGACAATTTTTTACCAGATGGAGAGACAAAGATACCATCACTGCCTTTTTTGTAGCCAGCATCTTCTAAAGTTTTGATCGCTTTCTTTTGATTCAGTTCAAATTTTAATTGATCTTTAGGAATGCTTGGATCGATCCATTTTTGATCTCTTGGCAAAATTAAACCGGTTGTGCTTGAAAGTGGATCATAGCCCGAAGCTGCTTGGTCGGAAAGTTTTTGGCGATCAATCGCTAGACTAATAGCTTTGCGTACATTAATATCTTTTAGAATTGGATTCGTTAAATTCGGATAGAGTGTGACATTGTTGCTAGCTGGGAACCAATATTTATTGTGTTCCTTATCTGTACCTACATAGACCTTATCAGCATCTGGAATGAAGATCCCTGCCCAATCAATTTCACCCTTGGTCAAAGCAAGCTGTTCGCTATCATTGCCACTAAAGGCTGGGAATTGCAGCTCCTTAATCGCATATTCACCACCATAGAATTTCGGGTTTGCCTTCATCTTGTAAAGCTGTGGTGAGAAGGATTCCAATAAATAAGGTCCTGTTCCAATGGCAAGCTTTTGTGTAATTTTCGCTTTAGAAGGATCGCCAAGGTCTTTCCAAATATGCTGTGGCACAATATCCGTACCTAAAACATAATTATCAAAAGGCACATTAGGTTGATCAAAGTTAAAGTCCACTTCATTGTCTCCTTTTTTCTCAACAGAAGACACTTCCTTCCAAATGCCGTTGGTATCAGCAGCTGGATATTTCTTTAATAAATTAAAAGTAAAGATAACATCATCTGCAGTAAAATCTTGTCCATCTGACCATTTAACATTGTCACGCAGAGTGACCGCCAAAGTTTTGTTGCCATTGGTCCATTCAAATTTGGTTGCCAGCATTGCCGTGTTTTTACCACTTACTGGATCAAGATAATACAGCGGCTGGAAGATCAAACCGTTAGTTCCCCCAGAGGCGTTTGCAGAAAATGGATTGAAATTTTCCTGCCATTGTCCCGCTGGTGCAAGACCAATGACCAAAGGCTTCTGCTTAGTGCTTGATTTCGAACTGCCAGAGGCTGCCTTATCACTGCTTGCTTTACCCGAAGACCCTTTATCCGTACAACCAGTTAATACTAAAACGATAGCGAGCAATACCATAAATAAAAATGATACTTGTCTTTTAAACTTCCCTTTCATTTACTTTCATCTCCCTCGTTTTTTTACGAAAGCGGTTTACATGAAACGGCGAATAACAAGCATGCAAAATAACAAACAAATTAACCGCTTTCATTTGTGAAAGCATCAGGTTAGCTATCCAAATTTTTGACCCCCCTCACCTCCTTAAAGCTAGATAGCCCTCCTAAATTTGTGTTTCTGCTGGTTTCTGTGATAATTTTTTCTGAATAACCGTTTCGCGAGTGACCAATTCGGTATCAATCATAATCGGACTAGGAAAATAATTGGCGTCATTCATTAACCTCAATAATTCCTCAGCCGCTCGCTGCCCCATGACATCCTTTTTTTGACGGATTGTCGTTAAATGCGGTCGAATGTATTTTAAAAGTGCGATATCATCAAACCCTATAATCGATATATCTGTACCAACCCTTAGATTTTTTTCCCTTATAGCATCCATTGCCCCGATTGCCATCATGTCGCCTGCACAAAAAATCGCTGTGGGAAGCTCCGAACTTTCGAGCAAGCGCTTTGTTGTATGGTAGCCTCCTTGTTCCGAAAAGTCGCTTGCTAATATCCATTTACTTAAAACAGATAAATTATTTTTTTCAATGCCTTTCGTAAAGCCAATCAAGCGATCATGCCCCGGCTTAGTGCCAAATACGTCCGAGATATAAGCAATCTCTGTATGCCCCATTTCAACCAGATAATCCACTGCTTTGATCGCACCACCAATATTATCGGAGGTGAGATAACTTGCATTGGGACCAATCAAATCTAGGTCAATAGACATGCACGGAATATCGCTTTGTGCAAGGCTCGAAAGCTTGGGATCCGTTCTTGGAACCCCTAATAAAAACAGGCCATCAACATTGCGATTCTTGGCACGTTCTTCAAACGTCTCGATGTGATTATCTGGATGATTATTTGTGAAAAACATTAAATCATAACCATGAGCACCGATAACATCCTTAAAGCTTGCTAATATATCTTGTAAAAAGGGATGCCTAAATCCTGAGTTAAGGTGATCCTGAAAGAAAACACCAACTGTCTTGGACTTCTTAGTTGCTAATCCTCGTGCAAATGAACTTGGCTGGTAGCCGATTTCATCCACGATTTTTTTGACCTTCTCGATGGTTCTTTGGCTGACGTCCGAGCGTCCATTTAATACTTTAGAAACAGTGGCTGCAGAGACACCTGCCTTTTTAGCAATATCATATATAGTGGCCATTTCAATTCCTCCGAAAGCGGTTAAGTACCATTTGCATCCATTATAATCAAAAAATTTATTTTGTAAAGGCTTCCATTTTATTTTTGTCCAAAAAATTTTTAATATGGAGAATATTTTATATGAAAAAATTCACATAAAAGCCTTACATTGGGCTACAGGAAAACAGCCCAATCTATAAGACATTTCACTCCTTTAACATGCAGGTAAAAAAAGAGCATCAGGGTAATCCTGATGCTTTTAGACAAAAAATAAATATTTTTCGACACTTCTTTTTGGCTACTCTTTACTACCTATAAGGCTCATCCTTCATTTCATCTTTTAAATACTCACTGGCCATCTTTTGGACTTGGCTTTTATTTCTTTGTCTCATCATGGTCACCGCAGCTGCTCCGACGCCAACACCAGCCAGCATGGATACCATACTCCAGCGCTTCTTCATGTCATCAGTCCTTCCAAACGTTTTCAATTTGCCTTTTTATTTTTTGATGAATCATCCAAAATCATACAATCCGTTAATTTCCATTTTTCAAAAGGCCAAACGATACAATCTCTGTATTTTTTTTACAGAATAAAAACCCGTCCCAAAGTTATATTAAGGGAGTGGAGGTGAAAAGAATGACTGTTGGAACAAAAATTCAACAAACCATTGCCAGCTGTGAAAGTACTTTAGCCAATTTAGACAGCTTTGCACTTGAGACTCAAGATCAAGCAGCAAAATCAACGTTTCAAGCCCTAGCACAACAACAAAAGGCAATCTTAGACCAGCTCAACCAACGCTTGCAATATGTACAAAGTGAAGAACCACAGTTCAGACAACAATAGGACTCTCACTCATATCATGCCATAAGAAAACTGGCTATCGCCAAACTTTAATGGCGAAAGTCAAAGCCCAACTTATACTCTCTTCCTTTATGAGCGTCAGGAAGTTATAAATTCTGATAGTATAAAAAAAGGCAGTCCTTAAACCGTACAGGACTGCCCTTTCAGGAGGCATGACATGGTTAAACACGACCATAAACAGCGAGGAGGTAATGGATGGACACGAAACACTTTCATGTCCACTACTAATATATTCGCAACCATGATGAGTGTAAAAGACAAATGTGGATATTTTGATAAAATAGGTGCTTATTCTACGCGATAGCTGATTAAGCTTCGTTCCTGATGTCGCTCAATTCCCAAGCGAATTAAGCGATCAATCAATGCACTATATTCCAAGCCTGTGTTTTTCCACAATAACGGGAACATACTATGAGGAGTAAAGCCTGGCATTGTGTTGACCTCATTCACAAATACCTTTTGATCCGATTTCCTCACAAAACAATCTACACGGGATAGCCCACTACAATTCAGTGCCTTAAAGGCTTTCATCGCTAAAGTCTGGACTTCCGTCAGTGTTTTTTCCGCAAGCTTTGCTGGAATGATCAAGGAAGTATGCCCATCTTTATACTTCGCTTCATAATCATAAAAGCTGCTGTCAGCAATAATTTCACCGGCTACTGAGACCTCTATCGCATCATTGCCTATAACACCCATTTCAATTTCTCTGGCATCAACAGCTGCCTCGATGACCACTTTTTCGTCATATAAAAAAGCGAGCTTCATACTCTTCATTAAGTCATCCGCATGGTTACTTTTACTGATCCCAATGCTAGATCCCAGATTCGCTGGTTTAACAAAACAAGGGAAGCCTATGGCTGAGTGAATGGCATCCATTACGCCATGCTGGTCTTGATGCCATTCATATTTTGTCACAGACATATAAGTCACTTGGGGAATATTGTGTGCCTTAAAAATATCCTTCATCAACACCTTGTCCATCGCAACTGCTGAACCCGATACACCTGAGCCGACATAAGCGACATCGAGCAGTTCAAATAACCCTTGCACGGTGCCATCCTCTCCATTTGGTCCGTGAAGAAGTGGGAAAACGACATCTGGTTTACTTTTAGCCGAGGTGATCGTTGACGGTGTCAGCCATTCATTTGAAGATGTAGCCACTCTGTTTTCATCAAGCAACAGCTGTTCTTTATACTCTAAATGCCCCGCAACGGGTTTTCCTTCTAGCCATCGTCCTGCATTTGTAATATGAACAGGTATCACTTCATATTTTTCTTTATTGATGGCATTGATCACAGAATAAGCGGTTTGGAGCGATACCTCATATTCTGCGGATTTTCCGCCATACACAATAGCCACTCTAGGCTTCCCGACCATAGTTATCCCTACCTTTAAAGTATTCTTTCATAACATATGTAATTATGGCGATATAATGCTTTTTATTTTTAGCGCTGCATTTCCTGCACAGCATTGTCCTTAATAAAGATGACTTTGTCCGCAATATTTATAAAGAGACCATTTTCTATGACGCCTGGAATACTATTTAACCAAAGAGATAACGCAGTGGGGTCATTAATTTCTTGTAGGTAAAGATCAATGATAATATTGCCACTATCTGTATAGTAGGTTGTCCCATCTGGAGCCTGGCGAATGGCAGCTTCCATCCCCTCGTTCTTAAATGTCCGTAACACATGAGTATGCCCGAATGGCAGAACTTCTACAGGAAGAGGAAATTTGCCTAATTGCTTAACAGCTTTAGAGCTATCTGCTACCCAGATATTCCTTTCTGAAGCCGCAGCCACAATTTTTTCAAATAGTAACGCACCTCCACCACCTTTAATTCCTCGTAACAATGGATCAAATTCATCACAACCATCAATGGTCAGATCAACATGCTCGACCTTATTAAGGTCAAGGACTGTTATCCCATTCGATTTTGCTAGCTCAGTTGTCCTTTTTGACGTTGAAACGGTCTGGATATTTAGACCTTCCGCTTTTATTCTTTGAGCGAGCTTCAGAATTGTATAATAAACTGTGGACCCTGTACCGAGCCCCACCATCATGCCATCTTCTATATAAGCTGCCGCGGCTTCTCCTACGAGCTGCTTTTGTTCATTAATCTGTTTCATCGTGCCAAACCCCTTCCAAATCTTGTTTATTCTGTATTTTTGCAATATTTATTAACGGACTGCAGCTGCTCTTTCTTAAAGGCAATATCCACTATGATTCAGCCTTCTTATGTTACTTTTTCGCCTTACACCCTGCTTATATTTTAACATATTACCCATATCATATAGCTTCATTTTTTATAGCCTTAGAAAAGGTGCTGCTGCTATCTCAAACAAAAGACGAACCTTATAAAACGGCTCGCCTCTTAGTTTTACTTCTCATTTTTCTTGGAATGTTTGACTGGATAATTTTCAATAAAGCTAATCCTTTCAAGCATAGTTGGATGATTGTATTCAAAAAATTTGACGAGTCCTGGTGGATTGACATCACTTAATCCCGATACAGAAAGCTTTTGAAATGACTCAATGCCTGCCTTTTTGTCCTGAGTCAGTTGGATGGCATATTGATCGGCTGAATGCTCAGCATGGCGAGAAACCGCATTGTCAATAGGTGTCGCCACAAATGTGAGAACGGATATGATCATTAACAAGATAGGAATAGAAGCCAGATCGTCTTTTTTTCTAATCCCTAATGCCGGGCCCCATTTCCGTAGCGACCATGTGAATAGCTTAGAGGCTATATACAGGCCTACAAGCGTAGAAACAATAGAACCAGCAACACTCCACAGCAAATGGTGCTTCACGTAATGCCCCATCTCATGGGCCATGACAAACAACACTTCACGATCTTTAAGATGCTGAAGCGTCGTATCCCACAAAACAATCCTTAAATGAGAGCCGATGCCATTGACATAAGCATTTAACCCATTTGTTTTCTCAGACATATTGACCTCATACACATTATGGGCAGGTATATCTGCTTGATGAGCCAGGTTTAATATCTCTGTTTTGAGGTGTCCGTCTTTTAAGGGATAGAAGTCATTATAAAGCGGGTCAATCCACACGGGCTGAATATACGTCATAAAGAGCATAAATGGGATAGCGACGAGCCAAACGGGCAACCACCAACGCTTTGGATAGCGTCTAATGAAAAAGTAAATCACCAAAATAGTGGCAAAAGAAATCAACCAATTCAGCCAGAATGAGACTAAATTATCCCTCATCCAGCTGCTAAACGATTGTATCGATATCCCATAATGAATCGAGACCTCATGGGCTGCAAAATTAACTGGAAAGGCAATCAACCATGTTACGACCGATAGAGTTAAGAAATAGACAATTGTATGTAACAGGCGAAATCGCGTCATATCCTCCGAGCGGTTTCTTAACCATCTCGAAAAACCAAAAATAAGGACAAATAAGTAGATCCCCCAATCAAGCGGCATGCTTAAAAAGGAAATTAAATCCTGAATGCGTGAATAATCTTGACTCAATTGTAATTGATGCGGCGTCATAAAGGTCTGCGGATCAGCCACTGTCCCTTTATATGCAGCAGGAACACCCGGATGCACCCATATGAAGAAGTAAAAAAGGATGAATACTATATAAACAGCATAAATTCCAAGGAACCACAAGGCTACCTTTCTCATCGTCTCCCTCCTCTTGGACTTGCTTACTTCTAGTGTAGTCTTTTGTCCAAGAAAATAGAACTGTTTAACAAGCAGTGAGACTGTGGTCCGCAATCCCTTCAATTGTTGTGGCCTTTTAAACAAAGAGATGATAGACTACCAAAACAGCAATGGATGAAAGCACCACCCAGGTGATATTCCATTCGAGAAAAGCTGTGATAAATGCTACCCCACCGCCAATTAAACCGAATAAGAAATCATTTACTGTGATATGGAGTAAGCTTCCCGTATGGATAATAAAAACACTGGGGATGATTAATGCACCAAGAACAGCATATGGGACATTGGTTAGCACCGCCTGAACAAATGGTGGAATGATCTTTGATTTAAGCACGACCATAGGCAGCAGGCGTGGCAGATAAGTGACGACTCCCATGCCAATAATAATCCATAAAATATTACTCATGATGTTTTTCACCCACCACGCTTTTTGATTTCCTATAAATCATAGCCTCTACCCCTACACATGAAATTACAGTCGCTAACACGATCGACCATCCAGATGAAAGCCAGAGTGAAAAGAGCGCTGATAACACGGCCGCGATAGAAAATAAAGCAATCACTTTGCGCTGTTTTTTTAAAGAAGGAACAATTAGACCAATAAACATCGCATACAAAGCGATGCTCATGCTTGATTTGAGCACCTCTGGTAGCGCCGCACCAATCAGAAAGCCTAGGCCTGAGAAAACGACCCAACTCCCATAAGCCATCAGCAACAGACCTGCCATGTACAATGCCTTAATTTCTCCTTTTTGCAGAGAAGCAACCGAAAATGTTTCATCGGTTATCCCATAAGCAACGAAGGCCCGTTTTAACAGTGACTTTTCATGCAAGCGTTCACTTAACGAAGCTGTCATTAGAAAGTGACGAATATTGATGATAAAAGTGGCTAAAACAATTTCAACCCCTGTCGTTCCAGCTGCAAGCATTTGCAGAGCCATAAACTGTGCAGCTCCAGCATAGACAAACAGGCTCATTCCCACTGTATCCGCTAAATTTAACCCCGTCGTTTTGGCAATGAGACCGAAAGTCAGAGCTATAGGCACATAGCCAATGGCAATTGGGATGCCCGATTTTATCCCTTTATTCAATAAATGAGTAGGCTTTTGATCAGCTTCCTGATAAGATAGCAAAAAGACACCTCCAGCCACTTGTAAAATATATTATGATTATTGTATGTTATATTTAACACTTGAGCAAGGAGAATTTACGGTGCAGACAACACAATTGAACGAGTTGATCGGGAAGCGTTTAAAAGAAATGCGCATGAAAAAAGGCTTGAGCTTGGATAATGTTGCAGAATTAACGGGGGTAAGTAAACCGATGCTTGGCCAAATTGAACGTGCGCGCTCCAATCCAACTGTAAGCACGCTTTGGAAAATCGCCGAGGGGTTAAATGTTCCTTTTACTGCTTTCTTAGAGGATAAAAAAAGCGAAGTAAATATTGTAAAAGAAACAGAACTGACCCCTATAAAAGAAAATGATGAACAGTTTGAGGTTTTTCCTGTCTTTCCAATGGCAGGAGGCAAACCTTTTGAAATCTATAAAGTTACACTTTTACCCGGATGCCATTATCAGGCCGCCGCACATCCAACAGGTGTTGAAGAATATCTTTGGCTATATTCAGGAACCATTCGTATCAGGATCGGCGATGAGACCTACGCTATACGTGAAAAAGAAGGGATTCAATTTTCTGCTGACCAGTCTCATCTTTATATGAATAGCGGTAAGGCTACCGCCTCGCTTGTGATGGTGATTTATTATCCACTTTAGCCCCCCAGACTAAACTATAATGTTTGATTCTGATTGCCCGGAATACCATCTTGATCATTAATAGGCGAATCAACGACATCATTATCTAGGATATTGCTGACCTGATTGACCACATTGAATCCTTGTAATAAACCAGCGCCTAAATTATTTTTAGAATGAGCCGACCAACCGGGTTGATTATTCTCCCCTATGGATATAGAGCTATCACGATTGAGTGCATTGACGTTAATTGCTGCAAAATTGATGTTGACTGCCACGATTCTACCTCCCGCCAATATAGACTCTTTATATATCTATGGGCACCTTCCTTTAATGGTGCAATGAAGACATCCTCGTATACCATTCTTTCTTAAGAAAAACCGGGCAAAAAAGGAGAAAACTGAAAAAATTCCTTTAAAGGTAACAACCAGCTTAACTGTTGATTTTGGTCACAGGTCGCTTACTTCCTGCGCGCACAGCCTCAGGTTTTTCCTCCATTCTTTCACAGCATTAACAAAAATTTAGGCATTTCCCGATAGTCCAAAGGCCTGAAGCACCTTTATGTCTGTCTCTCCATAGTCTATAAAGAGGTGATCTTAAATGGCTGATAAAAAAAAGGAAAAGCCCGTATGCGTCCGCTGCCAGCATGTCGGAAACGAAAACGATAAACACTGTATAAAATGCGGGGCCCCTCTCATCAATAAATGCGCCGATGAGCCTGGCCTACTTACTAACGGCTGTTCTTACGTTAACCCTCCTGATGCTGCCTACTGTGCAAAATGCGGACACCCTACACTGTTTCACAAAGAAGGCCTCATCATTCCTCATCAACCAAAGCAATATCCTATTCAAGTGAAATAACCTTAGGAGAGGCAGGGCCAAGACCCCGCCTTCTCTTTACAATAATGCCCCATTAAATTTTAATTTTATGAAAAATAACAATAGACAATTAGATTTAGGCATGATAAAATCAAAACCATGGAAACGTTTCCTATTGAAGATTGATCTGGTGATATAAAATGGATGATAAAAAAAAGATTACTATTAAAGATGTAGCAAAGCATGCATGCGTTGGATTAGGTACTGTTTCAAGAGCTATCAATGGGGCTAGTGGTATTAGTCCCAAAACCAGAAAAAGGGTGTTTGAAAGTATCAAAGAACTTGGTTATACCCCTGATGTCATTGCACAAAGTATGAGAAGCAACAAGTACAAAAATATCGCCTTTTTTATCGATATTTCAAATGTTGCTTTTTCCAAAATTGCTAAAGGCATTCAATATGAATTGGACAATTTAGGATATATTCTCAGCCTGTGCGACATTGGTGATAAAAATGTTATAGAAAAAGTCATGACTTTTATGAACGGCCGAAAATTTGATGGGATTATCCTTTCACTACCAAGAGAGGACGATCAGGAATTGCATCAATTCTTTTCATCTATTAAAATTCCTATCGTTACTTTAGATCGAGATATCCCAGACATACCTGCCGGCATTACAACCGATTATTTTAGTTCTGTGAAAAAAGCAACTCATTATTTGTTATCACTGGGCCATAAAGGCATAGCACTTATCGGTGGATCAAGACACATTCGCCCTACAAGAGTCAGCATTGACGCTTTTCAAGAAGCTTACAATGAGAAAAGTATTCCGTGTCCTGAGGATTTGATACTAGAAGGGCAATTAACCAGTGAGTTTGGTAGAAGGGCAATATATGATCTTTTACCCAAAATCCGTAGCGGTCAAGTCAGCGCAATTTTTACTTTGAACAATCAAATCTTTCAGGGGGTACTTCATGTTTTACGTGAAAATAACCTTGAATACCCTAAGGATATCTCGTTAATTACTTTTGAAGATTATGAGTTAACACAATTATTAAATCCTTCGGTCACTGTAATCCGTCGTCCTTTACTTGAAATGGGGAAAAGTGTATCCCGCATCTTGATAAAGTACATTGAGGAACCTGATTTATATGGTAAAATTGCCCCGTCCGTTATTCCAACTGAGTTTATCATCAGGGATTCATGTAAGTTTCTATAATTTTTTTAAACAATATAGGAAACGTTTCCAAAACGCAGGAAAATCTATTGCTTATTTGTTTAACCTCTCAGGTACTGAATCTAACAGATGCAAAGAGTATAGAGCGTATTTATGAGGACTATTCGATACCGAAAATTCCCTTGTAGCCATAGGTAACTGAATATCGATCATCTCCAAGACTCATCTGATTTTGGAGATTCACGTAGTATTATCAAAATAGGAAACGTTTCCAATTATAAATTAAATATTTTGTAATTTGTATAATAGGAGGGTTTTTAAATGAAAATCACAGATGTCAAGATTATTCCTGTTAACCGTTTTCTTTTCGTAGAGGTCCATACGGATGAGGGGATTATAGGCTTAGGCGAATCGGGCAGCTGGGGATTTTTAGATGCCTCGGCAGAAGCTATTAAAACATTTAAAACATACCTCATCGGACAGGATCCGCTAAAGATTGAACATCATTGGCAATATATGTACCGCTGTTTTCATTTTCGCGGAGCAGCCATTATGGGAGCCCTAAGCGCCATTGATATTGCACTATGGGATATAGCTGGAAAATTTTTTAACACTCCAGTCTACCAATTGCTTGGTGGCAAATGCCGTGATAAAGCCAGAGTATATTACCACGTTGGCGGCGAAACGACCGAAGATTTAATCCATAATCTAAAAGAAGCAAAGAGTAAGGGATTTACTGCTGTAGGTCATTTAACTCCGTTTTTGGATCAGGATAGGAGTGTCCCCTATTATGAAACACATGCGCAAAAAATTGGAAATGCCATAGATAGAGTCAGAATGTATCGAGAGGCTGTAGGTGATGAAGTCGATCTTTGCATTGAGATTCATAGAAGGCTTAAGCCTAGCGAAGCCATAGTCCTAGCAAGAGGTATTGAAAAATACCATCCTTTTTTTATCGAGGATCCTACAACACCAGACAACTTTGATTCCATGGTTCATATTGCCCATAGTATTGATGTCCCCCTTGCAACAGGTGAAAGATTCCATACACCACAAGAATTTGCCCAGCTAATACGTAGAGATGCAGTGGATTATGTCAGACCGGATGTTTGTATGTGTGGAGGAATCACTGGTGCCAAGAAGATTGCTGCGCTAGCCGAAGCGAACGATGTCATGGTAGTACCTCATAATCCGTTAAGCCCGGTAAGTACAGCAGCTTGTATTCAGATCGCAGCCTGTATTCCAAATTTTGCGCTTCAGGAATATCCCGGTGATGATCGAGCGTCCGCAACCGAACGCTACATTGCAGGGAAGACTGACGACAAAGATCAATCGTTTCGTCAATCTGATGTGGTAAGACATACTTTAAGATGTGAAAATGGTTTTATTATCATACCTGACGATCCTGGTATCGGTGTAGAACTGGCAGAAGATGTTGAGAACAGATTCCCTTATTCAAGACGAGTCATACAGACAAGACTCCATGTGGACGGGTCAGTAGTTGATCAATAACTCTATAAATGAAACGAGAGTCATTCATAAGTGACATAAAATGGCTATTGTTTCAATAATGTTCCCTCTTTAAACAAAAAAACAAACGCTTAAATGCATCCATGTATGCACGAAACTCATCCCTCGCCAACTACATTAGATGGTATGTCAAACATTCAGTAATGAGTGAGCATACCATCGAGATTGTAGAACGATCTTATCTGAAAACGCTTTCTATAAGGGAGGTTTGGTAATATGGATAAAAGCTTAAAACGTACAATAATGGCCAGTATAATCGGTACGGTTTTGGAATGGTATGATTATGTGCTCTACGGTACTGCTTCAGCCCTCATCTTTGATAAAGTGTTTTTTCCTAACTTTTCAGGGGCCTTCGGTACACTAATGGCATTTGCAACGTTTGCCGTCGGGTTTATCATACGACCGTTGGGAGGGATCATCTTTGGTACCTTAGGGGATAAAATCGGACGAAAACGTGTGCTCATGATAACGATTGTATTAATGGGGTCAGCAACAACCTTGATGGGAGTCCTTCCTACATTCGATTCAATCGGTTACTGGGCTCCCATATTACTTGTGTTGTTAAGGGCTTTACAAGGGATCGGCTCAGGTTCCGAATATGCCGGTGCAGTTATAACCATGGCTGAGAATGCCCCTGTAAAACGAAGAGGTCTCTACTCCTCACTGCCCTATGTTGGTGTTTCTATTGGGCTAATGCTTTCTTCCTCATTATTCGGTCTAATGGAAAAGCTGCCGCACTCCTCGTTTATGGCATGGGGTTGGAGAATTCCCTTTTTGCTGAGTACACTTTTGGTTATATTTGGTTTGATCATCCGTTCAGGAATGAAAGAAACACCTGTTTTTGAAAGTCTTAAAAAGGAACATAAACAAGTAAAACTTCCGCTTGTCACTGCATTTCGAACAGCACCAAAAGAAATTGTCATCGCATGGCTCATTTCGTTGACCGATACTTCATTTTCTTATTTATATCAAACTTTTCTCGTGGCCTACGTTGTTAATACCCTTTCTATGCCAGAATCACTGACTTTAACTACTTTGTCTATCCTTGGTATTGTACAGCTCTTTACCATTCCTTTTTTCGGTGCGCTTTCCGATAAGGTGGGAAGAAGATGGGTATTAATCGGAGGAACATTGACATCAGCAATATTTGGATTCCCGCTTTTCTGGATACTTAACACTAAAATCCCATTTCTTATTGTACTGTCTATCATTTTGGCATCGAGTGTTTTTAGGGGGGCTATTGTTGCCGCTCAGGCATCGTGGTTCACTGAATTATTCAATTCCAAAATCCGCTATACGGGATTTGCTGTTGGCAGAGAGTGGCCAACAGTGCTTGCTGGATTGATGCCTTCATTCGGAAGTGCCGTTCTCATCTGGTCAAATAATAGTACGTGGGGGATCTCACTTTTAATCGTGGTGTTTTCTCTCCTAGCCTTTGTTGCAGCCCTTGTCGGTCCGGAAAATTCGAAACTGGACCTAGGGGAAATTGAAAACAAACCGACTTACAGAGAAAGACAAACAAATTTACCAAGCTAAGCAAGGGTTAGTGTTTTAAAAAACTAAAAAAAGGATGTGTAGAAATGAAATCGATCATTAAAAAAGTTGAAGTCACGCCAATCAAAATGCCCCTCCCTAGAGTGTTTAAAGGAAGCCATTATTATATGGACCATCGTGTTACAGTTATCACACGAATTATAACAGAGGACGGGATCATTGGAGAAATTTATAACGGGGACGAGTTGGATAATCTGCAAGACATTGTAAATATGATTAATAATCAAATGGCTCCATTGATTATTGGTGAAAACCTTTTTGATGTCAATAAAATCTGGGAAAAGACTCTTCCACTTACTTTTGATATCCTTGCAGACCGTAAAGTTGCGTTGAATGCTATGTCCTGCATTGACAGCGCTGTATATGATGCAATAGGGAAAGCATTAAAAATGCCATTGTTTAAATTATGGGGTGGCTCTAAAGCGTCGTTGCCAGTTATGGTCATTGGCGGGTATTATACCGAGGGTGTTGATGTTGATGAAAAAGCCATTCGATCAGATATTGAAAGTTATATTGAGATGGGGGCAGCAGCTTGTAAGTTTAAAATTGGAGGAAGAGCGCCTGAAGTCGATGCCAAACGAATAGAAATTGCCCGTAAGGTGGCTGGAGATGATTTTGTGATTGCTGTTGACGCCAATCAAGGGTGGACCCGGGCTGAAGCACTTCGCTTTACAACAAGGGTAAAGGATTTTAATATTCGTTGGTTTGAAGAGCCCTGCCGTTGGAATAACGATAAAGCAGCCATGAAAGATATTCGCTATATGTCAGGCATTCCGGTTACAGGTGGTCAAAGTGAAACTTCCGCAGCTGGGTGTATAGAGTTAATGACAAATGGATCCATTGATGTTTGTAACTTTGATGCAAGTTGGGCAGGCGGACCTACAGCCTGGAGACAAGTCGCTGGAGCTGCGGCAGCCTTAGGAATAGAAATGGCTCACCATGAAGAACCGCAAATTTCTGCTCACCTGTTAGCTTCAGCTCCTACAGGGACATTTTTGGAAGTTTTTCACCCAAATCGTGATCCACTGTTCTATAAAATTATAGAGAATAGAAATCAATTTCACAATGGTTATTATCAAGTTCCAGATGGCCCTGGATTTGGAATTGAATTGGACCGCTCAGTAATAGAAAAATATAGATTAGATAAGTAAGGCTCAAAAACATTATCCGTGCAAAGCGCTTCAGCACTCAGTCAAAAAGTCGAACGCATTCCTTCGAAATTGTGAATGCGTTCGACTCCTCTATGAGCTCCAATAGCCCCTTTTTTAATCTAGCTGTTTCCCTAAAAATGTAGCGAATAGACAAATGGAAAGACGTGAGACACCTGCAGGAAGTTGAAAATCGCTAAGCTCCGCAGCGTGCAGCGCGAGGAGGCTTATCACTCTCCGCAGAAAGCGTGTGCCTCAAGCCTTCTTTGTACATGATAATGCGCCTTACAACAAACGTAATTATTTAAAAGCAATAGTAGCATGAACCGCCTTTTTCCAGCCTTCATAAAGCCTATTACGGTCCTCTTCAGAAGCCTCTGCATCAAAGGAACGATCAATCGCCCACTTATTGGCAATTTCTGAACGATCCTGCCAATAGCCAACGGCAAGACCCGCAAGATAGGCCGCACCAAGTGCTGTTGTTTCACTGATGGTCGGGCGCTCCACTGTTGCACCTAAAAGATCGCTTTGGAACTGCATCAAAAAGTTATTCGCTACAGCCCCACCATCAACACGCAGCTTCTTCAATTCAATGCCAGAATCAGCTTCCATCGCTTCAAGGACATCACGTGTTTGGTAAGCAAGTGACTCTAAAGTTGCTCGCACAAAATGCTCTCGAGTTGTGCCACGTGTTAGCCCAAACACAGCACCACGGGCATCACTTTCCCAATAAGGCGTTCCTAGACCAACAAAGGCAGGAACAACATAAACGCCATCCGTAGACTCAACGCTCGTGGCCAGTCCTTCACTTTCTGGAGCGCTTTTGATCATTTCCAGACCATCACGAAGCCATTGAATAGCTGAGCCGGCGACAAAGATACTTCCCTCTAAGGCATACTCAACCTTGCCATCAACACCCCATGCAATAGTTGTAAGCAAACCGTTTTCAGATTTTACAGCTTCTTCACCTGTGTTCATCAGCATAAAGCATCCTGTGCCATAGGTGTTCTTCGCCATACCTTTTTCAAAGCATGCTTGACCAAAGAGTGCGGATTGTTGATCTCCAGCAATCCCTGCAATGGGCACTTCTTCTCCAAAGAAATGATGAGTGACTGTTTTACCATATACCTCTGATGACTGACGTACCTCTGGCAGCATGGCTTTTGGTACCTCAAGAATATCCAGCAATTCGTCATCCCATTTTAAATCATAAATATTATACAGCAAGGTCCGTGAAGCATTAGAGTAATCCGTAATATGTGCAGCACCACCACTTAGCTTCCACACTAACCATGTGTCAATCGTCCCGAATAAAAGCTCGCCATTTTCGGCTTTTTCGCGGGCCCCTTCGACATGATCGAGAATCCATTTGACTTTCGTACCCGCAAAATAAGGATCAATGAGCAATCCTGTTTTTTCTCTGAATAAATCATTATAGCCTTTTTCACGTAGATCTTTACAAATATCTTCCGTTTGTCGTGATTGCCACACAATGGCATTATAAATCGGAACTCCTGTATTTTTATCCCATACAACTGCTGTTTCCCGTTGATTAGTGATCCCAATTGCCGCAATTTGACTCGGCGCAATATTGGTTTCTGACAGCGCCTGTGCAATCACTGCTAAAATAGAGCCCCAAATCTCTGACGCATCATGCTCCACCCAGCCTGGATGTGGAAAATGTTGCGTAAATTCTTTTTGTGCAATATGCACGATTTCTCCCTCATGATTAAAGATGATCGCTCTTGAACTCGTTGTTCCTTGGTCTAAAGCCATAATAAATTTTTCAGTCATGATCCTATTCCCCCTAAAAATTTATGTTTATTTCGATGCCTGTTGCTGAGAAACCTTACTCGCTGGTCCAGGGAGCTTTTTCTCACCAACATAAGCACTGACGACCACCACTACTAATATGACAGCGATTACCCAAAATGCCGGCTTAACATCACCTAAAAAGACCGCCTTATAAAAGAGAGCTCCAAACATGCCTCCTAGAATAGGGCCAACAACTGGAATCCATGCATATCTCCAATTGGACGTGCCCTTGCCGGCAATCGGCAAAACAAAGTGAGCAATACGCGGTCCTAAGTCCCTTGCTGGATTGATAGCATACCCTGTCGTTCCACCTAATGAAAGACCAATGGCAACGATTAAGAAACCGACAATAAGTGGATTTAAACCTTCAGTAAACTTATTTGCACCAATGGCTTGAATCCCCATGACTAATACAAATGTACCAATAATCTCGCTTAGAAGGTTAGAAAATGCATGGGGTATTGCTGGTGCCGTTGAAAAAACACCAAGTTTTGCCGCAGGATCTTCCGTTGCCTTCCAATGTGGGAGATAGTGTAGATAAACAATGCATGCCCCCAAAAAAGCTCCAATCATTTGTCCAAGAATGTATTCGGGAACTTGACTCCAAGGAAAATCCCCTGAAATGGCTAGCCCTAATGTAACAGCAGGGTTTAAATGAGCACCCGTGAATTTCCCAACAGCGTAAACCCCTACAGCGACAGCCAATCCCCAACCAAATGTTATGACGATCCATCCAGAGTTTTCTGCAGCTGACTTTTTCAAAGAGACCCCTGCACAAACTCCACCCCCTAATATGATGAGGATCATCGTTCCTATGAGTTCACCAACAAACCCTGACATATCTTTGTCCCCCTTATCTATACTGAATGATGAACAAGACAAAAAGACCCAACAAAATTCATCCGTAGCTCCTCAATAAGGAAAAACGGAATCTCTGTGGGTCTCATATACTCATTCACGTTTATTAACTTATTTACATGATAACATCTAAAGAAAACGCTGTCAAATATATTTTATATTCCTCTTTATGATTTGACGCTATCACTAGCATTGCACATGCGATAACGTGCCTCTAAACAACTTCTTCTATCCGGATTTACCCACCCATTATAGGTTTGTCAATGATCACATGAGCTTGTTAACAAGCTCATCTTTCCCTTTCACAGGAGCATCAATGCGCAATCACAGTTGTCCTTCTACGCGCTTAATAGTTTCAGAATGCACTTTTACCATTCCTTCAAGCCTATCACCAATGATTTCATTTGGATTGTTAATAAATCGTTTCATCATTATTCCCTTTCACGCGTTCTTTTAGCGTGCTTGCCACAAGTCACATCAGACACGACAGCAGCGATGGTTGACGCCCTTAAAAATCTATGCGTTTTCTTTTATTGGTATTAAAGATCGTCCTTTAATATTTTTCTCATGAGTGCTTATTATCTCTGCTGTAACCAGTTTTATCCCTTATTGTCAGAGCTTTCGCCCATTTTAAAAGTATGTGTAAAATAGTTCTCGGTGGTATTTCTACAAAATCCTAGCCAAAAAAGAAGAGGCACTCTATCATAAATGTATGCCTACCAGAGCAAATACATCGTA